>NZ_JBZTYL010000030.1:0-112633 GCF_058536225.1 Mycolicibacterium arcueilense | reverse complement strand
ATCCTCGGGAAGGTGCGCCCACTTTCAGGCCGCCTCCTCGGGCCTCATCCACAGGTATTGATCATTGCTCTTCCTTTCCTTCTCAACTCCGGTGCGCTTCGATCGAGCGCGGGCGTGTTGCAGTCGGCGCCGGTACGATCTGCGGTATGCGCGAGGGCGCCGGTGCCCACGCCGAAAGCGCTGTCACAGTTCGCGGGGGTTTGAATTGTTTATTGGGTTCAGCGAGACCGGCTGGGATGAAGCACCGTGGGATACCGAACCCACGTTCTCTTCTGAGGAGATGAAGATCCTTCTCAATCCGGCGCTCTCGGTTGCCGAGGCCGCTGATCGTGTCGGGTGCGCTCGCCACGACGTTGAACGGCTTCGCCACGCAGGGTGACCAAAGGAACTCAAAGCGCTTCCGCAACAGGCGCGTCCACTGTCGCGATCATGACACGGATCGGCTGTGCACCAAGCCATCTGACGTAGGCATCCCCGGGCGAACCAAGATCATCTGGAACATCTGTGCCGAGCACGGCCGCAGCCTGCCCTTGGGGCAAGCCCAGCACGACTCTGGCCGTGAAGCTATCGAAATATCCTGTAGGTTCCAACGATTCCCACAACAGATACGGGACACCGACCACCATCCGCAGCCCAAGACGGTGACCATGAGAGGCTAGAAGGCGAACCGCCTGATCGAAGTCCTTGCCGTGCAACCACGACAAATCATCAATGAGAACGAGCACTTCGGGCGCCTCGGGCAGATCTGGATCACCAACAGCACCGGTCCTCAGAGCATTCCGATAACCCTCAATGCTGGCAATGCCCGTGGACTGCAGGAACCCCTCCCGCCGATCAACCTGGCCCGCCAGCGCCTGAGTCAACCGACGCGCCGTCCAATAACGACGGTCATCGGCGAACGTGACATGGCCTCGGGAATGCGGGACTGTCGAAGCAATCGCAGCGTATTCCTGACTGTCCGCCTTGCCTTCGACGGCGAGAAATCCAGCGCGCGAAGGAGGCTGGGTGATACACAACGAGAGCGCAAGTGTCCGCAACAGCGTAGTCGTACCGGCGCCAGGGGCCCCGACCACCAGAACGTGATCATCAAGGCTTGTCCACCGAGAAAAGTCGAGCGCGACGACCGCCCCCTCGGCATCAAATCCGATAGGAACACTCATATCTGCGCCGTCACCAACATGTGCTGCCCAGAGAGCTGCTAGATCTAATTCCGGACCCTTCAACCCGTGCAGCTCAAAAAACCCCGGCGCCTTATCGACTTCATCCCGACTTCGTTGACTGGCCACGAATTACCCCCTCAGACACCTACCCGAACAGAACACCAGGACCCATACGGGAACAGTAGAACCCAGCAATGACACGAGCGCCAGCACCAAGCTGCGTTCGGAGCTCACCAGCCCCGGAGTCGTCAGTAGGTGCCGGTTCCGACACTCCGATCAATCACAACGCCGCCGGCGCATCGCAGCGCAACCACTCACCATCAGGCACGAAGCGCAGCACCTCGTCATTGGTGACAACGACCAACTCGTCGACCTCGGGCGGCAACACCAGGGGAGTGGTCGGGATCTCACCCTGCGTCTCCATCAACGTCTGCACCATGCCGGCCGCCGGCCCGTCCCGACTCGGCACCACGGCAAGCACATGCACACCGTCACCGCCGACCAACGCATCCCGCCCCTTCTTGGACTCGTCAGAGTCCAACCAGCCCTGCAGGTACGCGACAACGTCGTACTCCAGATCCAGGGTGCGCGCATGCCCACTCAAAGTGCCCGCGAACAAGATGCCCGGCGCCCAGGCGGTGGTGTCCAGTGCCGCGCAATCACCGTAGAAGCCAAGAACTTTCGTCAACCTCTGCCACGTGTCGGTATCGGCCGTCATCACGTCCTTGATCCCGCGCGCTTCCAGATCCTTGACCAGCTCGACGAGGGAATCGAACATCGTGTTGGCCCGCGGTGTGCCGCGGCGCCCCTTGTACGAGTTCGCTGCCACCGAAACATCGGCCGACACCGCCCACACGTACTTCAGGCCCGGAACCTCCACATGCCTTTGCGGTATGTGCTTATCGCAGGCCACAGCGAACTCGCGCACTGGCTCGCTGGTCAGCTCCTTGACCTCGACGACGTGACGAGACGACCGAAAATCGGGGATCGCAGCACCCGGCGGTTCCGCCCGGCCGCACACCCGGATGAGATCCGGATCGTCGAGCACCGCGGAGACCGCGGCCCACGCCCGCTGCTCGACCGGACTGATATGGCAATCACGATGACCGCAAGGGGCCGGGACAAACCCGTCGATCCAGTCCTGAATGGTGCGTGTCGACTTCCCCAACTCGGCAGCGATCGCGCGCACGGAACCACCCGCCAACCAGGCGGCACGCACCGCCGACCGCAACTCGGCAGGCGCCTCTTCGACACCGCTAGCTGCCGCAAGCAACCGCCGTTGAGCGACCGGCGGGATCATTCCACGAGCTGTCATAGACCAGAACTGTAGCAGTAATAAACACAGTAGTGTGGTCGAAACTGCTACACACAACGGTGTGTTGCGCCCACACTGCCGCATGTGGACCGCAACATCGAGCCATGACCAATGACGAAACCAACCAAGCAACCCCAACTCAGAGCGCGCACGTATTCCTGATGACCCACGGGCCAGACGGCGACCACGACGTGTACTGGTTCGGAAAAACACCCACCCCCGAAGGGGTGAGCGACGTACTGAACCACTACAACCTCCCCACCCCCAAAACGGTGATCGAGAAGTTCCTGGCCAACCCCACCGCCCTACGACCAGACCTCAAGACCATCAACGGTCAGACCTTCTACCTGGCCCGACACTCTCACCACCGCGAACCCGGCTGAGCCCATCAAGGCCAGGAATCACTACAAGAGGCAACAGATTTCAGGCACGTGGGCGGCGCTGAACTTGCGCCGCCCACACTGAGCCCCGCTCGGCGGCCCGCACACCATCCGATAACGTCCGATAACCAACGAGAGGGAATCATGGGCGACAACAACAGCGAGACCAGCACCGAGCAGCGTTCGGCACGGGACCGTATCGCAGCCGCAGCAGCCGAGCACGGCTGGTCGGAGGCGTTCGGCGACGTCGCATCCAACGGCCGGATCTACGAGCGATCAGAGCGGGTGATCATCATCGGCTACGCGCCCGCCGGCGCGGTCACCAGCGCAACCCGCATGTACGGATCCGCATCGACTCCGCTGCGCACCGACCTGCCCAAAGACGAACTCACCCAACGCGACCGCGGCAAAGCAGAACAGATCCTGACCTGGCTGACAGAGCCCGACTCACCCGCGCCCGCACCGCAGCCGTCCGTCGGCCACGAGGCCTGACCACCGCCATGGACCAGGACCGCGAGCTCGACGCCATCCACGAGCGCAACCGCCGTTCCTGGGAAGCGCTGATCGGCGTACCGCTCGACGAAGTGCTGCCCGAGATGACCACAGAAGAGGCGCAAGCCGTACTCGCTATCCTCAGGCAGGCGCAGGCCCGCAAGCAGCGCCGCGCCCAGAACAACTAGCCGCGGCGCCACGATGTCCCCAGAGTTCGTCGAGCAGCCCCTGCCCGGCTTCAGCTACAGCTACTGGTTCACCTGCCCCGACTGCCGCGACAGGATCAACACCACCACGCTGGAAGAAGACGTGACATGCGCGTGTGGCAGCGAGATAAACACCGCCGACCACAACCCGGTACTGCGCAATCTCAACGATGTTGCCCTACACAACGATTCCGTAGCCAACCTGATCTGGTACCACACCAGCCGCGACGAAAACTGGCCCGACCACCAAGCCCATGCCGCCAAGGTCGCCAAAGAAGTCGCCGAGATGTTCTACTACCTCGACGAACCAGACCAGCAACGGATAGTCGAACAGCGCACGTCATTTGCACTGCACCTCGGCACCTACGAAGCAGCGATCGAGAACATGCTGCGCCGCCTCAGCGGCCAAGACCCCGACGACCAATCCAGCCGCCACTACTGGCTACACCGCGTTCACATCCACCTCGCACCAAACGAACTCGACCCGCTCGTCGGCGACGAAATCCCCAGCTACTACGGCGAGATCCCACTGTCCGAGCTCGACGAGCGCGGCGCCCGGGCGGTCCGCTACGTCAACATTCATGAGGCCCACGGATCCGTGTCGATCGCCATCCATCCTGACGTGATCGCCACCGTCACCTCCATCGCACTCCCACTCGAGAACATCGCCCCCGAAACACCCGCCGCTACAGCCGCGACCAACACAGCCGCCGAGGCGCTCAGCCAGCTCGAACCGTCCCGGCCTGACATCACCGGAATCGATCGCATGTGTCTGCGATTCCGGCCAATGATCGACAAGCGATACCCCGACCCCGACGACCCAGAACGCCAGCGCATCGAAACCATTGCCGACCAGCTCGACGACTACGACAACCGTCACTCAGTGATCTGGAGCAACCTGACCGAAACCCTGGAAGCTGAATACCTGCACAACGTCAACGACAAAGTACGCGAACGCTTCCACCACGCCCTGAAGCATCGAGACGACCCGATCGAATATCACCGAGAATTCCGACTTCTCGCCGCACTGCTCACCCACCCAACCGACGTCCTCGCTGAGCTCGATGACGCCCCGGTGCGCGCCCTCCAGGCCTAACTAATAGCGCACTACGGGGACTGGCAGGCCAAGACCCGCGCCCGCCGATACGGCGCAATCTGCTTGTACGCGGCTTGCTGCGAAATCCCCAACGCCTCGCCGACCTCCGGATAGGTCGCGCCGGCATCCACTGCTGCCGCGCCGGCGTCGACATATTCAAACCCGGCCTGCCGCAGCAAGGCCGCATGTAGCAGCTGAACATCCTTGGTCTCCGGAGCCCGGCCCCGCGCCACCGCGTTGATCAATCGGGTGCGCTGCAGCGGTGTCACTTTGCGCCCGGTGACCCGCTTCAACCACACGTCCACCGCAAGACTCAGCGAGTACTCCGACATCCCCGCTGCGAACGACTCGGCATCACGGGTGGCCGCCGCCCGAATCGATGGCTCGATACTCACGCAGCATGCCTACACCCACGGACCATCCTCGACAACACCGCACGCTGATCCCCGATCCCACGCGCCCCGGCGAACCGGTCCACCAGCGCGACGTCACGCCCCGAGGCGCCGAGGAGCTCGACACCCTCACGTAGCATCGCCAGGTAGCGCTGCGGAACCATCGCCTCGATGTGCTCGACACCGAACATCTGCAGCTGCCTGGCCACCCATACCCCATCTACCGCGCCCGGTTGACCCATCGTGACGTCGTACGGGTCGATGTAGTCGTCCAAGGTCAACAGCCCGTGCTTCGCCGACAGGATCATCGCCTGGGCGCCCAGCTCGACAGCACGCACCTCAGCCGCGCGCACCGCCAGGCGAAAGTGATCGCTGTCGTAGAGCTTGCAGGCGTGATGCGCACGGTCCAACTTGCGTGCAGCACAGGGGATCACCACCAGCTGCCGAGCCCATCGCGGCTCAGTGGCCAGCCAGCCGAGCACATCGTCGAGTCGCGATCGATCCCAGCCACCGGCGCTGTGGGCCGGGGTCGGATCGTCGATGTAGCCGGTGCCGCAACCCTCCGGGAAGAACAACCCCACCTCCAGCGCCCGGCCCGTCGGGCTGTAGCCCAGATGCAACCGAGACACACCCCGCGCCCACACGTTCTCCGAACGGTCGCTCGGGTACCGCCGCCAACCATGAGCCATCGCCACCTGCTCAACAGTCTTCTGTGCATGAATAGCCATCGCGCTTCCTCCACGGGTCGGATTGAAATAAGCGGCTGCACTGCGGCAGTCAACCCAGACGCTAACGAGACGCACCGACAAGAAAACAACCAACAGTTGGTAACAAAAACAACCAACGGTTGTTGTCGGATGCACGAAACACGATGTCAGTGGGCATTCGTACAGTCCAAACCATGAACCACATGCTCCGGGCATCGAGCAATGAACAGTCGCAGAACGAAGCAACAGCGATACGCTGCATAACAATTCAGCAACCCTGGGCGTGGGCGATCTTCCACGGCAAAACCGTCGAGAATCGGACTCAGCAGTGGTCTTACCGAGGACCAATCGGAATCCATGCCGGCAACCGCTGGTCCGACCGCGACGGAGCCTCCGAACTCGTCGACCAAGCATGGAAAGACGCCAGCACCGGATGCACCACCGCCGAATACAGCCACACCTCACGCATCTGGACCGCCCGAGGCGAAATCATCGGCGTCGCCGACCTCGTCGACGTGCACCCCGAAATCGGAAACTGCTGCAAACCTTGGGGCGAATCGGCCTACGTCGAGCACGGCGGCCGCCGCCGCCGGATCACCCACCTGGTCCTGGAAAGCGCGCGCTCACTGCCAGAACCAATCCGATGCCGAGGCGCGCTGGGACTGTGGATCCCGCCGGCCGACATCGTAGAACGCCTCAGAGCCGCCACAACGACAAATCAGAAGGCAGTCAACAACCACCAGTAGGGGTCGACGGCGATGCGCCTGCCTCGGCTGGACGAGACGCGGCCGTCGCATGAAGTGCTCGGCGGTGTGTGAACACTGCCTGGACCAGGGCCAGGAACGCCGAGCCGAAAACGCCGAGCAGTAGGCCGGCGACGAATGTTCGAGTGGTGTTGACCTCGACGCTCCTATCGAACGTGCCTGCGGCGTTGGGGGGCGGCCGTCGCGCGGGGTACTCCCAGGTTGCTTGCTCCCCGTTGGCCTGGGGTGTGCCTCCGGACCATGTGGCCTGATCTGCATCTGTGATCCAGTAGCGCACCATAACCTGCGCGTCGACGATCGACGGTCCGCCGTACCTGTCGCGGAAGGGTTCTGTCTGCTCCGTCGTGATCTGCGCGAATCGTGGATAGTTGGTTTCGACGCGTGTCGGTGAGGGGACGAACCCGATACCGTCGGTCCCGCTGAAGCGCAGGTGGACGGCGAGAATGCCCGCACCGGGCGGCGCCGTGGCATCGATACGCAAACGCTTCTGGTCACGGTCGGCCAGATCTTGATAGCTGCCCGTTCCGACGTAGTAGGTGGACCTCCTCTGCGACTGGGTTTCGATCGCACAAGTAGGTGCATCGATCCTGGTGGTCCTGGTCCCGGCCGGATTGAAAATCGCGGTCAGCACAGGAGTATTCGTCGTCCACGCCTGGCACACCTGATTCTCGGCACCCGGGGGAAGGGGAATAACGAGGGAGATCGGCGTCGGCTGGGCGAACAGCTCGGTGTACCCCATGGTCAGGTCGAGGGTGACGCTGTCAGGATCGGTGGCCTTATCGTACGTCTCTTCGAACTGAGACTCGTCGTAGTACGTGCCACGCCGACCGGATTCGTAACCCTCTGGGGCTGCGCCGTGGTATTCGCTGACCTCGATCAGTTGGGGCACAGACGAGACACCTGCGTCGTAGCTTTGCGCTTGAAATTTTGCAGGAGAGCTAGTGCGGGGGAAAGCGATCCATCCCGCCAACCCAGCTAGCACCGCGACGAGGAAGATGGTGACGATCTCGGCGTTGACCCAGCGACGGAACTTGCCGAAAGGAGCCCGCCGCGCAGGGACTGTGATCGCAGCCTGGCTATTCGGTGGGGCCTCGTCGCCGAGCGATCGTCAGCGGCGGATAACAACAATGGCAGTGATCGCAACGGCGACGTCGACGAAAAACTCTGTGGGTTTCAGGTCGATCACCCTCCCGCCGGCTGACGAATTACCCCTCAAACACCTACCCGAACAGAACACCAAGCCCCTTATGGGAACAGTAGAACCCAGCAATGACACGAGTGCCAGCACCAAGCTGCGTCCGGAGCTCACCAGCCCCGGAGTCGTCAGTAGGTGCCGGTTCCGACACGCCGACACACCCACCCCAAAAGGGGTGAGCGACGTACTGAACCACTACAACCTCCCCACTCCCAAGGTGGTGATCGAGGAATTCCTGGCCAACCCCACCGCCCTACGCCCAGACCTCAAGACCGTCAATGGTCAGACGTACTACCTGGCCCGAGCCGCTCAAGGCTCAAGGCTGGCAATTACTCTAAGAGGCAACAGATTTCAGGAACGGTTTGTGATGAACTTGCGTCCTGCGAGCCGCTTCAACCAGATGTGACAAGGGTGTGGGGCCCGGTCTGTCGTTGGGTGGGTTTACTATCGCCAGCATTGCTGAGGAGGCTCAATGGCGCGCGGTAAAGCACGGGTGCACGAGATCGCGAAAGAGCTGGGCATGACCAGCAAGGACGTCCTCGGGCATCTCAAAGAGCAGGGCGATTTCGTCAAATCCGCCTCCTCGACAGTGGAAGCCCCGGTCGCCCGCCGACTGCGAGAGCGTTTTGCGAGCGATCAACCCCAAGACGAGCTGCGCCGCCGCAACAGCGACGAGCCGGCGCCGACGCGAAACCGGGCTGACGAACGAACCTTGGTCGTACCACCGCCACACGACCGGCTCACGGATTCCCAAATCGCCGACCTGTGCCGTGAGTATCGCAAAGCCTATGCCGCCAAGAACTATGAAGCGGCGATCGCCCGGGTCTTGACGAAATACCAAGAGCTATACCAAATGAGGCGATCAGCACTGCACGAAATCCTCACCGAGGACAAGCGCCGCAACCTCGGGGCATACACCGCGCTGCGACTCTCACGAAACCCCGAACAATCCGCCCCAGCCCGCAAGAGCCCGCCGGCCGCGGCGAGAGACGCCGAGAACAAACCCCCGGGCGACATCGTGACACCCCCGGAACCTCGCCCGCGCACCCGCCGCGCCAGCCTCCCGCCAGCTCCAGCCGGCATCCGCCTGGACGCGATCGCTGACATCGTGGCCGCGAAAGAGACCAGCCGCGCCAGGAACCGCCTCGTCGCCGACCTTGCACCGTTCGATCCGACCGGAACCGGCGGCTACGGGTACCTCGGGTGGCGATATGCCACATCCCGCCGGCGCCCAACGGATCCTGCAGCAACAACTCCCGGCGACGAGCTCGCCGACATCGTCCATATCGTCGACAGCGCCAAACAACGTCTGCAACAAATCCACGACACCACCGGCCAGGTCCTCCAACACCCCAACCTCGCCAGGCGCGCCCTGGAAAGCGGATTCGGTGACCTGTTCGATCCGGACTCGGCCGCCGACGAACGACACCGCGTCATGAACAAGCGCGGCTTTCTGCAACGCGCCATCATCCTGGCCATCTTCGACCCGCAGTGCGCAGATCGCTTGTGGGACATGATCGACCAGTTGCATCCACCGCCACAGCACCAGCTGTTCGAAACCACGCCGCAACTGCGTACCGCGATCGAGGGACTCGCCGGTGAGCTCACCGCGGTCGAGGCTCTCCTGGCCTCCGACGAGGTCACCCTGGAGCGCTTCTTCGACCACTCCAAGGTAGAGCTGGCCGACCTGCGCAGTGGCCGATTCGACTACCTCCAACAGTTCCGCGACGCCGGCACCGCCCCGACAACACGCGTCATCCACGGGCTGGCCTTCAGCGTCCTACCCCAGGGCGAGCACCTACGCACATTCCTTGACGACCTGCGCCGAACAAAGCGCTATCACGGCCACCATCTCGACGAGCAACGCCTCACTGTCCTGGAAGAACTCCAAGACCACTTCGGCGCCCATCGCTGCCTCTGGCACAAAGGTTCGGTCACGTCGAATGGTGTGGACAACCGCTACCTGATCCTGTCCATCACTTCGGCCCCCGGCCCCGACGAGAATGCTGTCGCGATCAGCCCGATGGCTGGGAAACATGCGCCCTACGTTGTTCGTCACGAATGCGTCGACGTCCACTG
The DNA here is from genome assembly GCF_058536225.1 of Mycolicibacterium arcueilense. Lineage (NCBI taxonomy): Bacteria > Bacillati > Actinomycetota > Actinomycetes > Mycobacteriales > Mycobacteriaceae > Mycobacterium > Mycolicibacterium arcueilense. The sequence goes on along the minus strand of NZ_JBZTYL010000030.1, from coordinate 102,847 downwards.
GTCCCGCATCTTCGAACTCACCAAGGCCCAGGCCCGGCACCGTGGTGCGCGGCGGCTATATTTCCGCAGTGGGCCTGATCAGTACACGGACATGCGAGACAAGGTCATCGCACTTCTCGAGTGCGATCCCGGCGAGTTCCACAGGATGCGCGGAGTCGACTGACCGAGCTTGCTCAGCAGGTCAGAATGGTGGCTGGTCGCGGTCGGCCGCCGTTGGGCGGGGTCGACGCAGGGGTGCGCCGCCGAGCCCGGGCCTGCGGGAAAGTTCTTCGCTTAACAGTTGATTCAGGGTCTTGTTGGGCAGCAGATAAGCGCGCTCGGTCGTGCTGAAGGCTTCCACTACTGCGTATGAGGGGCCGGGCTTGTTATTGCGGAGCTGGTCGGGTGTCCCTGCGGCTGCGGTGCCTTCTGTGGCCAGTTTGTCGAGGGCGTCTTCCATGGCCTGCGATGGGCATCGCCAGTGCGATACTCGGGCGCCGTCCCATCGTCGGTCTGCTGGAGCTCCGCGCTTGCCGGCGCCGATAACGAGTTTGGCTGCGGCCGAGGAGATGTCGCCCACTGTGTAGCAGGATCGCACGCCTGAGACGGACATTCGGGCTGCGGCGGCTAGTTGTTCAAGGGTGTATTTGCGTCCGGGCGGGGGTATCTCTCGGGCGTACGCGATGAGTTCGTAGACGCGTTGCTGGAGTTCCTGCATCTGCACGGCGGTGCGATGGAGCGCGATGAGGATGGGGTCGCCGTCCCATGGCCCGGCCCATTCGCCGTCGGCGTCGCACTGATTGGCGAGCTGTTGTAAGTAGTCTTCGCGTTCTTGATCGGCCTTGGCGATGAGTTCGTCGCCGCCCCAATCGCTTTGCTTTCCGAGTTCCCAGTCGTCTACGGGGACGACGAGGTCGGCTACCTGGGCGCATCGTTCCCGCTGATCCATGTTTACGATCATCGCAAAGTTGCAATCGTCGCACAAGATGGACGGGGTATCGGCGTCGGGAAGTGTCGAGTTTCGACGCCGGAGCGTCGCCTCTCGACGTCTCGGTGGCCGAACGGCGACGACTCACACTGGTGAAATCCAGGCACATTCTGGATTATGGGCGTACAGTCCATATGGACTCTGGATTGGAGGCGGAATGAGTGTTTGGACTGACCGCACGCAGTGGGGCCGGACGGTTTGGCTCGATGTCGAAGCCGTCGCCACGGTGACCGGCCTCAAGCCCGACACCATCTACCACTACGTGTCGCGCAACGACCCGAAGTTCCCTCAACCGAGCTCGGAGCGGGGACGCAACTACTTTTCGGGGGACCAGGTGTTCCGCTACGTCCTGGAACATCGGCCTAGCGCCGGTGATCGTGTTCCACGCCTGTATCCGCGTGTTCCGGAACCGGGCCCGGCTCAGTTCTTGTCCGCGATGCGGGTCCGGTTGCCCGAGGTCGGCACTTTCGCCGTGCACGTCTGGCAGCCGGCCGATGGTGGTTCGCCGATCGCGATCGCGTATCCGGATCGGGAAAACACCATGCAACTTCACAACGTGGAGAAGGTGGCGCGCGAGCTGCTCGACGAGAAGCATCTGCCGTCGCAGATCGAGGCGGTTGCAGTCCCGAACGGGGAAACAACGTCTTGTGTCGTCCCGGATGGTGGCTGGCAGGATTCGCCTACTGTTGTTGTGGCCGAACGTAATCCGGTGCATCGGTCTGATGCGGTGTCTCATGAGACGGCGCGCTACCGGTGGCCCGATTTGGCGAACCTGCTTCGCGTTGACATTCCGTGGTGGTCGGCACTGCTCGAAGACCTCCACGCGATGTTGAGTTGGACGCCGGGCACACCGCCAGCGCGGATCACTCCGTACACCCCTCAGTTGGACACGGGTCACATCACGGCGCTGGCCATCGCTGAAGATTCTGTTGAAGTTCGCCAGGCGCTGGACAAGCTGACCGCTCGCATGCTCCGCCGGCTCAACGGTGAGACTGTCCACGACGGTAATCGCTTGACCCCCGGTCTAATTCAAGCGGCCGTGAGCACCGTGGACATCACTGAGCCGGAGCCCGCGCTCACTGCCGCTGAGGCCGCCGCGGTCCTTCATCACCGCACCCACGAGCACCTGGCCAAACACGCGCTGCGGGTGGTCGACGGCCGGGCATTCGTGCCGCTGCTGACCTATACGATCCGGATCACGCCGGCGACAGCAGGGCCGATGGCCCGCGAATGGCTGGCCCGGCTGGAGGATGTGGCCGCCGAGCGCCGTCCCGAGCTGGGATTCTGGTTCGTCAACAACTACGTCCGGACCGGAGTGCGGCCGGTGCGCTGGCTCACCGATCCTGCCCCCGGTCATGAGCACACCTGGATCATTCAGGGCGACGACGACGTCGCGTACGCCGGTGTCGGGACGAGCACCCCTGGCGCGGCAGGCCAGCTCCTGGCGGCTGAGATTGGTGACGACGCAGCGTTTTTCCGTGACACGGCCGGGGGCGTGTGGCCGCTGCCGGACACGTCCTTCGACTACTACCGCACGGGGTATGACGGCGGCGGGCCGCAGCGCCTCGCCGAAACCCTGACCTCTCTGCTGCGTCATGCCGGTAGCGAGGTCAGCGATCCACCCAGTCTGAGGGACTCCCTCAACCGTGCACGGTTCGAAGCGTTGTACGGGTTGGTCTCCAAGAGACAAACGCCGCTCGACGTGACCGCTGCCTGGGTTGCCAAACAGGTGTGACGTGGACGAGGAAAACACGGAGGGTTGACGATGACAGATCGCGAATTCGGCCCATCACCGCTCATCATGACAGCTCTGGCGGTCGCCACACTCTCGCCATCGCTGCTGATCTTGATCACCCGGCAGCTCTGGCCGCAAACCTGGGTGAACGTCTTGATCGCCGCTGTCGCCACGGTCGGTGTTGCGATCACCGTACTGTTCTTTCACCGCGCGGTGCCCGGTCTCAATTCGGGCCTGTGGCAGATCAACGATGTGCGAAGCGTCACGAGCACCGACAGCATCTTGAGTCTCTATGTCGTGCCGTGTGCCATCGCGCTTGTTTCGCCGCCATCGGCTCGCTGGGCGGCGCTGGCCTTCCTGCTCCTCCTCGGTTTCCTCGCGGAGCGCACTTCGATGTTGCTCACCACCAATCCGCTGCTGACCCTGATCGGATTGCGCACTTACCAGGCTCAGGCGCACCGCCCCGCCACGGCCGACCATCCCATAACCATCCTGGCGAGAAGCGAAAACCCGTTCAGCGGCGGGATGGCACGACTAGTCCACATCGGCCACGGCGTTCACGTCCAGGTCGCTCACGATGAGCTGGCTGACAGCTCACCACCGCCGGCCAACGCACCGTGACCGGCCGCGCCATCATGCTGCTGATGCCGAGGCTGAAGACTGCGGCGTTGCTGGCCTGGAGATCATTCGTGTGTAGCTGGCGTGGAACAAGGGACTTAGAGAGGGGCCTGACGTGTTCAAGCTGAGCGAAGCTGCCAAGCTGTGTGGGATCAGCATCAACACGCTCAAATTGTTGATCCGTGATGATCTCCTGCCGGTGACCCGGACCTCCAACGGACATGCGTTGCTGGCGGCGGACGACATGCCGACCTGGCAGCAGTGCCGCACTCTGATCGAGCAGCAGCGCGGAGCCGCGCTGCTGCGGGCCGGGGAGATGGTTCAGCGGATCCAGGTCGAACTCGAAGCGATCGGAAACGACATTATCGAGGCGCGGGAAAACCCCCAGTTGCCTCTCGGTGTCGATCTGCTCGCCGCCCGCGCCCGCGAGCCGCGTGGTTCGGACACGACATTGTCGGCGGCGTGGCGACAGTTGGACTCTGAACAATGGCAGATCGTGGAGTACGACAGTGCACTGCGCGAGATAATCGAGCGTGACCGCGCATAGTTCGATTATTGGCTGGGCCGCAAAACCCAATCGAGGGGGGGATGTGTTGTGACGGTGTCTGTTAGTGACATGCGCGAGTTGATGGTGCGGTTGGATTCCACTGACTCTGGGATCCGCGGCGAGGCGATTGACCAGTTGATTTCCCTGTCAGCGGAGCCGTCGTATGAAACAGGGCAGGCGGCGATCGCGATGTGCTGCGCCGGCCTGCGACGACCATCTGCGTTCGTGAACGCGGAGAGTCTACAACCGCTTCTGAGCGATCTTCTCCCACGTTTTCTACGGACAATGGGTACCTACGGTGGCGCGGACCTGCGCCGGGCGGAACTGATGAACGCAGCGTTCGATGAATGCGATCTGCCGGGCACAGATTTCACCGCCGCCCGATTCCTAGGCAATACCAGTTTCAAGAAATCACAGCTCGCCGGCGCACGACTGGTCGGATGCACTACCGGTACAGAAACAGTTTTCGCCCGCGCGCAACTGTCCGGTGCGCACATGGCGGGTCTGGTCGCCGAGAAGGCGAACTTCACGGGGGCAGAACTGCAACACGCTGACTTCACCGCGGCGAAACTCTTTCAAGCGCAACTGAACTCTGCGGTGGCCCCTGGCGCGGTATTTGTCGGAGCCGATCTATACGGGGCAGATCTCAGCGGTGTTGATCTGCGCGGCGCCAATCTAGTCGGCGCCAGGTTGGATGAGGTCGAACTCAACGTGGGCACCAACGAGCAGAGTGCCGACCTGCGTGGGGCGAACCTTGCCGGAGCCAACTTCAAGGGCGCGTTATTGAATCGCACCGACCTGCGGGGAGCCAACCTTGCCGGGGCCGACTTCGAGCTGGCCAGGGCCGTGACTGGGGTGCAGTTGCAGGGCGCGATCCTCACCGGGGCGAAGTTCCCCTCGGGGTCCGCCCAATTCTGAGACACGGGCGCTGTGGCCGAAGACAAAAGAACGGAACGATCGGAGCGGATCTTGATCTGGTCACGCTGGGAAGACGTGCGCGTCGCGGCACAGCGAGTCAGTCAGTTACAGCAGTGCGCGATCTAGCACCGTCGATGCCTGAAAACCCTTTCACCGCACTGCGATCAGCCAATCGCAGCGCTCAGCAGGCGCGCCAGCACTACGCCGATCTTCGCGAGCGCATGGGCGCTGAACGGCTCGTCACTTGGGACACCGCGACGTGCTGGATCTGCAAGCACTCAGTGCACGCGCACTACTCGAGCAGTCCGGTCGGCGGCTGCGTCGCGAGCAGTCCCGCTGCGATGACCCTGGCCTCGGTCTACGCCGGCGAGGATCCGGGCCGCGCCTTTGTCGCCGACGACGCCGGAATCTGTATGTGCCCGGGTTACGAGCTCGGGAGTCTCCCGCCGGCAGTCACCGGCGCACTAGACGGCCTCGATGCGCACGACGACGAAATCTGTCCTGACTGTCCGCACATCCTTGTGAGCCACGGCGCGGTCGATGTTGCCGGTCGCCCGTATGGTGCTGGGTCTGTCCGTGCCCACGCAACACCTTCCCCGATACGTCGATCTTCGAGGTCCCGCTCGACCATGTAGTCGCCGACCTGTTGGGCGATCCGCGGGCCGCTGCCGCGCGTGACCGTGAGATCCGGATCAGTGGGGGATGGGTGACCTTGCGGATGGCCACCGTCGACACCGTGACGATGCACCTGCGGAGCCCCGATCTCGGGCTGCAAACCACCCTGTCGACACGGGACAGGCTCTGGAGCGACCTGTTGGACCACACTCCCTGCGAGCTCACCATGGGCTTGAGTGACTGCTGGCAACACGAGACCTGCAACCCGGACCATCGCTACCGGATCCGCTTCGTGGAGCCGGTAGCGCCGATGCCGAGGTAACGACTGCTTGGTGGCTTGGCCGGGAAGTTGCCGAAGCCACACCCGCAGCCGAACAGGCCTCACCGCAGCCCTGGACGCCCAATGGGAACTCGGCCTGCAAAGCGCCCACGGCACACGATCGCTGCGGCATGATCTCGCACCATGACACGCTTTGCGTTCGATTTGACGGCATGGTTCTGTGACAACGCCGAACAGGTCCGCCGCGACCTCACCGGGTACTTCGGCGACGGGAAAACCGCCTACGCCGGCCGCTGGTTCGACGAGTTCGCCGCCATCTCGGACCCCAACCGATTCGAGGCGACCGACGTGCTCGCCGTGGAGGCACTGTCGGTAACGGTGCCACCCGAGGCCGCCGCAACGCTACTGCTGACCGACCCTGAGCGATTCAACTCCCTACTGCGCCAGATCCCCCGCGAACGCGACCTCTGGGAAATCCGCCGACTCGACGTCAACGTAGGTAGCCCCGCCGACGAGCTGCACCGAACGCTGCGCACACTGCGCGGCGTCGACTGGGTCGTGGCAGGAAAACTGCTCGCAGCCAAACGACCCAAGCTGCTTCCCATTCTCGACAACGAGGTCAACAACTACCTCAAACCACCAAAGGAACTCTTCTGGCTGGCCATGCACGATGAACTGTCCGACGACTCACGGCGCCAAGCGATCTCCGAGGTCTGCGAAGTCGCCCCAGCACACGTCAGCCTGCTCCGACGCATCGACGTGGCACTGTGGCGGGCCGCCAAACGCGCCTCGGCGACACCTCCAGCCAAGGACGCCAAACCTGCTTAGCCCGCCCAACAACGACTAGCGGAGGGCATAGTAAACACGGTGGCAGGACAATCGAAAGCCCTTGGAGTCCAGTTCATCGCCAGCGACGGCCGTGTGTCGCAGGGCATATCAACGAGAAGCAGGACGGTCTCACCGGCCACATCGAAGACGTCACCGACAACGCCGTACAGGCCGTAGCCGAATACGTCATCCAACGATTCGACGGCGCCCTACAGGTCGACTACTCCGACGGCAGCACCTATCAGATTCAAGTCGTCAAAATTGGCAATCCCGACCCCACGAACGGGATGCGATACGGGCTCCACCCGGGCGGCGAAATCGTCGGCCACTGATCGACCAGCGACATCGACGAGCACCGAAAAATCCACCAACGGCCCGAAACCCCACGACGCGCAGCAATGACTCCGGCGACACACGCGATAGGCTCCACAGCGAAAATCAACACCAACTTGGAGGATGCTGCGTGGGCAAGATAGTCACCATCGAATACGTCGACGATCTCGACGAGGTATCCATTGACGCCGAAACCGTTGACACAGTCGACTTTTCGTTTCGCGGTCAAGACTACACACTGGTCCTCACCAAAAAGAACGGCGCCCAGTTCAACAAGGACATGGCCCGATACATCAACGCCGCCAAGAAAGCCCAAGCGCGCGACGCCAGAGCCGCACGGAAAACAGCTCGCCCCGAAACTCTAAACTCGACCAAGAAACCCGCATCGCGCAAAGCCGCCATCGAGACGTTAGCGCTCCCTGAACCCCGAAAGTCGACCAAGAATCAACCGACGCCACGCAAAGCCGCCGCGCGCAAAACCGCCACCGCGAAGCCAGCGGGCCCCGAACGTGCCCGGGCCATTCGCGAATGGGCTGCCGCCAACGGCCATACAGTCTCCAAGCGCGGCCGGATGTCCGCTGCGGTCATAGACGCCTACGACGCAGCGCACTGACCGACCTGACCGACCTATGGCCAACGAATTGGTGCCAATCGTCGACGCTCAGCGATTCGAGCTGACCGCCAACATCCTCAGGCCCGGGCTTACCGCGTTGCTGCACGCCAGCGACGCCGCAGACGCCGACAAGGCCGCACTCATCCAGGCCGCCGCTGTCCTGGACTGGATCATCGCCCAATCCGAGCGCACCGCCATCACCTACCGCGGACTGGAGCCAGAGACAGCCGCCATCCTCGCAGGAGAGCCGATACCGGACCAGCCAGAAGCAGCCGCGGCCAAAGTGGACATGGCACTCGAAAAACGACCGACCCTGCCTGTGACTCTCATCGCATGGCACCAGGAACTGGACGCGCTACGAATGGCCTTGGAACAGGCGGAGCAAATACTGAGCTGGTCACGCACCGCTGGCGCGGCCGGTGCGACAGAACGGCTTCAAGAACTACGACAGTGGGCCCGATAGACAACCCGCCCCAAAACGTTGGTGGCATCGTCATCGATACCCATCGCCGACGAACCTCCTACGGACCCGGGGCGGAGCCCTCGATGGCCGCGCGCTTTCGGCGACCAAGCCTCCACCGCCGGCCCCGCTCCACCGCAGGCCGGGCACGGAAAGTGTGGTCGATTGCGGTGGCCTCCCGGGCCGCGGCTTCTAGGGCACTGAACGCCGCCCTAGTCCGATTCTTCAACTCCGCGAACGCCTTATCAGGGCGGTGTTGTGCGCCGTCCTCCGGCCGGTCGGTGGTGATGTCCATCGGCTTCAACGGATGCTCAGCAATCGTCCGCAGCTCATGCAGTGCCGCCACTATACGAGGATTTCCTATACGTAGCGACGCGCGAATCGCCTTCTGCTCCAACAGGTGACATGCAATCACGTGTCTATCGCGATCGGCGAAAAGCCGGTCGCGTTCGTCAGGTGTCTCATCTGCATGCCGGAGAACGAGTGCAGTGGAGAACAACCGCTGCTGACTGTCCATCACGGCGCGGCGTTGCTCAAGAATCTCGGCGATCTCATCACGCACCCGATCGGCATGCTCAGCGGCCCGGCCGGCGGCCGCCTGCGCCGCGGTGGTGCGAGTGTTGAACCACACCCCACCCAACGCGATGATCGCTCCAAGCGGAGCGCCCAACAACGCCAGCAGCAACTGACTCGCAGGCATCAACCACCCGACTGCTGGATCTGGTGCTCCAACCAACTGCGCGCCGGCGCGACACTCGAAGCGAAACGTGCACCGACCGTAGGCAGTCGCTCGGCGATCACCACCGAATCCACCAGGCCGGCAGCGAGCAGCGCAGCCACGAAATTGAGATCCTTCGGGCGGTGCGCGACCAGCTTCGCCACACACAAGTCCTCTTTGTCGAGACACCAACCGATGTACTGCGGATGCCCGCTCGGCGCCGCGGTGTTGATGTTCTGAACCTTGACCAGCCGATCCCTCCAGCCGGCCGGAACCGCAGCTGTGGTCATGTCGACACCATCGAGGCTGAACCCATGCTGCTCCTCGAACATCGACAGTTCACCCGCCGTACCCGAGATATCCTCAGCCAGAGCAACTATCGTGGCATCATCATCACCGATCGGCAGTATGTCGACCTCCATCGACGACGTCGCCGCATCCGGCAGGTCATACTCCGGATAGGTGCCCAGAATCGCCTGGGATCCGATCACGATGACCGCCTCCACGCCGGCGATCTGACATGAAGCCCGGATCGCGTGCTCCAACTGGTCGCGGCGCATCAGCCCGCACTCGCCAGCACCTGGCGGCGCTCGTCATCTGGCAACAGACCGCCCATAGGTGTGACCTCCCGCATCTCCACATCCTGACGGCCCACACCCGTCAGCGCCCTTCGCAGCGCCGACACATCAGCAGTCTCGACGATTCGTTGCCAGCGGTCCAGATTGTCCAGATGCGGCTGACCGCGCACACCCTGTCTGAGCCGCTCGATGTTGGCGAGGATCGTCGGCCGCCAATCGTCCAGCGCCGCCGCGCTCAGATGCGTCGCCAGCTGCCGATGCACAATCCAGGACCGACGCTCAGAGCGGGTGAGCTCGACGTCGACAGCCCGCCGCGCGACTTCCAGCCTGTACCCCATGCAGGACAGCAATCGGTCAAGCTGATCGTCACTGAAATCAATTTTCCTCGTAAGGAATTGACTGATGCTCGGCTGGTGTACACCACTCAACCTGGCGAGCTGCGATTGACTCGTCCCGGTTTTTGTCATGACCTGCTTGAGCAGGTCAGAACGGTGCTCCACAACGCCAATTATAGCAACAGATACTATAGATACTAGAGAGTCCGATCCTATCGCCGCTCGGTGGCTCCTGATCGACACGCTCGCGACATCGAACTGCTGTCCAAAACAAAAGGCCCCCGAAGCGAAAACGCTGCGGAGCCTCCCGTTCAAACCCTGGTCGGCGGCGTGCTTCTCTGATGACAGCGAAGGGTTTTTACCGGCCACCAAACTCTTCGCAAAGCGCCCGCTAGGTCCGCCGCAGCCAGGCCGCGAGCTCGCGCAGCCACGCTGGCGATGCATTCGGCCGCCACGGGCCTGTCGGCGCGAGGTGGGCTCGCACGTGCCGTTCCTCTCCGAGGATGCTGATGTTGATGTTCTCGATGTCGGGCAGTTCCACGAGCTTGCGCGCCGTCGCCTGCACATCGGCCATCAGAGCGGACACATCCTGCTCGGACATGTCACAGAGGCCATTGAAATGTGTACGTGCGGAGACGATTATGTGCGGGGTGCCACCTGTCCGATCGGCAAGGCCTGCGAAGGAGTGTGGCAATTCAGCCAGCAATGTCGGTACAACGAATCCGCAGGTCTCGCAGGCAGCGGCCGCAACCTTCGGGTAAGACTCGGATTCGTTGACGAATGCCAGTAGGTCATCCCGTGTCAGGGCAACAGGCGCAGTCGCGGTGATCAGGAAGTCCCGCAACGCATTCGGCGGCTCAACGCCGTCAACCCACTCATACGGGGAATCATCGTTCGGCCGGGCAGATGCGTCGTCGAGCAGATCGGTAAGGAGTTGCGCGAGTCGCCGTGGCCCCGCTGAGTCTTCACCGATACTCAACACCCCGGAGTGGGTGAAGTGTGGGAGCAGCCAAGGCATGCCGGCCTGGTCTTCGACGAAGATCGCGGGGTCTTGCCGGTGGTGTGCTCCGATTTCAACGTTCTGTAGCGGCCCACGGGCTTCGGGCAGGGTTTTCCGCTGGGTGATGTAGATGTGCGTGTCGGTCTCGATGACCCAGCAGTGTGCGCGTTCCGGGTCAACGAGGTATTCGACAGGGGGTTTGGTGTACCGGCTCAGCGCTAGGAACCCTAGTTCTTTGCGCTGGCGAGCGGTGGTCACCCGCATGAGCCGCCTGCGCCAGCGCTGACCTATCGGCCCCAATGAGTCCCGGCTGATGGTCTGAATGTCCGATAGCGCCACAGGCCACAGGCCGACGACCCAGCCGATGAGCAGGGCGTTGTCCGCATAGGCCAGGTCGGCCTGCGCATGTAGCAACGTGAAAATATCGTCGTCTGTCACGGGGGCGGGATCGCTGCTAGCCAAATCCGGGACCGCCGCGCGGCGGAGGCCGAGTTGGTCGGGGACATGAGGGTATTGGTCAGGGGCATAAGGGTGCAGTGCGCGGCCGGTGTCGGGTAATAGTCCGCTGTCGCATGCCAACCTGTAATCGATTGCGCGGCATACGCGGTCGAGCGTGCTCGACAGTCCGGAGGCATCCGGCTGGCTGGGGTTGTGCGATGCTCCGGCAGTCAGCGCGGCGTGCAGGGATCCGGAAGTCAGCTCGCCGTGGCGCGGGCGGACCACCAGTACGGGGCTGCCCGGTCGCCACCCGTTGATGTCGTCGACGTTGTTCAGGCCCGGTGGCCAGTACGGAACGTCGAGGCGCAGTAGGTTGGCCAGCTCACGCCAGGTGTACATATTGAGTACTTCGTCTACCCGCTCGTCCACTGGCGGTGCGGCCTGCGCGGTGTCGGTCACCGCGATGGCCGGGGTGTGCACGGTTTTCGGAGTGTTTCCGCCGGCGATCCGCGCGATCGCGTGTTCCGGCACAATCACGCTCGATACGCGGCGTTGGGTGGCAACTTTTTCCGAAAGCCACTGCGCCTGCGCATAAGCTGTCGACGGACTGGTGTATGCCACGATGATCGGGCCATGTCCATCGCTGGGCTGCCAGTAGTGCAGGGCGGCGCGGAATTGGTGGTCGATCTGCATGATCTCCGAGCCCAGGAACTGCGCCGGTGGCAGGTCAACGATCCGCGGGTACAACCTCGGGATCCGGGAAATGTACTGAGGTCGGTTGGCCAGGATGAAGTCGTAGATCGACGCCGAGCTCCAGAGGTTTCTTCCGTCAGCTTTCAGCTGCGGCTGTGGAAACGACTCAGCACTGGAGCCTGTGAGGTACTGCCGAATCGTTTGAGGCTTGACCGACAGCATGGCCGCCACGTGATCGACGGTCAGCCACGGCTCGTACCACTTCGTTTGCAGAGCATAGGGACTCATCGCCACCGCACGAATATATCCTATGTATTGGCGATATATATCGCTGTCGGCGGCGTCGTGTCGGAAGGTTGGCCTGGCGCCCTCAACGGGCGATATATCCGTCGCGCCGATCTCCTCTGCTGAACGTGTGTTGACTCGCGGGGACGAGTATCGATCGAATCGTGCCCACCGCGGCTAGCCCAGAACTGACGTCAACGATTCGCTACCCTGGACCCCGCGCGCACGTGCCGACGAGGGGTGGGCAGCGGCCACGCGCCGCTGCCCACGGCCCGGTGACATTCCAAGGACCGGCTTGACCGGCCAGACTCACCGCCCCGCTTGACGCCGAAATTGTCGTACTCACAGCACTATTCGTTTGATAGCCCGGGCGATCGGCGATCGGCGATCGGCGGCCCGCGAGCCGGCCGAGGTGGCGGCGACGTGCACGGGACTGGCCACGACAATGTGCATCAGTAGGGGGACGCCGCCCCCGACGAACCAGGGAGCTGCCGGGGGCGGCGTGACGGGTTTGCATCGGCCCTGAGCCCGGTGGGGGAGGTTGGCCACAGGTCACAGCGTGTCCGTCAAATGTGCAGACTAGTCGGACACGCAGAGAACCGCCCGCACACGATCGGCCGGAGCTGACGACAACTGTCCCGGCGTCAGGGCCGGATGTGAGTTTGGCCAGGCGAGCAAGTTCGCGAATCGCCAGGCCCTCCAACGTCCGCGCACCGTGTTAGTTACAGGCGCGTGCCAGCAACGGCCCAACTCGGAGCGCGAAGGTCAGGTCGTTTCGTCGCCGTGATGCACGGTCAGGACCCCGGCCTTAGCCAGATCCGCAAGGACACGGTGGACCGACCTCCGGTCCCGGCCGGTCATCTTGATGATCTGACGAGCTGTCCAAGGGCCGTCGCCGTGGAGTCCGAAGAGCTGGCGCACGGCACTGGAAGTATCGAGATCGTAGGCCCATTCAGCCACCGGCTCTCGCTCGTGCAGCATTTCGTCAAGCCAGTCTGTGTGTTTGCCAGCTGGTCCTTGTTCAATCCGCTCGGCTTTGGTGAACGTCACCAACCTCGCCAAATCCCCTGCGAGCTTGGCGATCAACGCGTCATGATCGACGCCATCCACGCGTCTGATCATCCGCCTGCCGTCATACCGATGTCGAGGATGGGTTGTGCGTCACCTGTCGCGCGACTCGCAGATGCGTAGCCAGCAATCTGTGGCAAACAGATGCGTCGCTTACGGGTGCCCGCGTTAGCTGGTGGTTGGGTCGCGGCTTCGCGCTTTTGGCTAAGGCGCTCTCTCGTTCAATCCCCGTTTCGGGGCACATTTCCCCGAATGGCAGCTAAGCGGTTTTACCGGACTATGCGGCTAAGCGGTGCCTTAGCCTTAGAGGCATGGTAAAAGCCAGGGGGACTCGCGGGCGCTTCGCGAAGAGATTGGTGGCGGCTGCGGCCGCCGCTCTTGCGTTGAGTGGTTGTACGACGACCGTTGATGACGCGCAGGCGTTGAAGTCGACGGCGCCGGAGAACGGCGCCGACTATCAGGGTCCGCCGCTGTCGACGGACAGGGCCGCCCCGGTCAATGCGTTGGCCGGGGGAGTGCCAATCTATATCGGGTCAGGGCCGGAGCCCGCACGCTGCACTGCCGGGTTTCCGCTCGTCGGTGTGGGTGGGATCCGGTACTACCTCACAGCTGGGCATTGCGCGCGTGGCGAGGAGAACGCGCCGGTGTTCGTCGATGTGACGAAGTTGACCGAGTCCGGTGAGTTGAAGACGACCAGGGTGGAGATCGGCCGGATTACCGACAATCAATATTCAGCGGAGTACGTATACAACGCGACCGACCCGACGCCCTTCCCTGATCTCGCGGCGTTCACTGCAAATACGAAGACGTGGCCGGCGCCGGCCACGTCTTTGATCGGCAATCAGTCGGTGGTGGCTGGCGGATACCGGCCTGAGCGGATTCTGGACGCCCAGGACCGCGGGCAGACATGGTGCTGGCCTGTCGCGCAGACGATCGGATTCGCCACCGAATGCGGCGACGTTAAATGGGTCCGCGAAAACTATGTCGGGATTGCGCCGAAAAACCCACGGTGGGCGGACTCGATCGGTGACGCTTTTGCCGGAACGCCGGTGTGGTCCGCTGACTCAGGTGATGGGTTGATCGGCACTGTAGGCATTATGTCGCTGCGCCTGGACAACGGGGTGTTTGTCGTCGACGCCACCCATGCCTACATCGACAAGCGCTACATCCAAGATTCGGCGATCGGCGCGAAGATGCCAGAAGGTTTCGTGCCGAACCCTCCGCTTTTCGCGTTCCCGAAGTAAAACCCCTGGGAGACAAGGACAAACCAGATGGCCGTCGAGAAAGTACCCGACCCGTACGACCTCATCCAGGGCAACTTTCCCACGGATAGTGAGGAGAAGTTCGCTACCTCAGCTGCGTCCATGGGTGAGCTGGTCCTGCACCACAACCTGATGTCCTCGGAATACAACAGCGCCATCACCGGATTGGGTGATGAACACTTCCAGGGCATGCTCGCCGATGCCACACGCGAAGAGTTTTCGAAACTCTCAAAAAGCCACGATGCCGGCGAGCAGTTCTGCCAGAAGCTCGCCGAGACTTTCGCATCGCTGGGTATGCAGATCTTGACGTGCAAGAACAACATCAACACCGCATGCAGCATGGCTTCGGCCAAGATCGGGGTGTGGGAGAACCTCAAAGTCCTGGCCAATGCCGAGGGACAGAAGGAATACCAGAAGAAGATCGACGACGCCAAAAACAAGGCCCGCGAAGACATCGCCTCACTCAACGACCAACTCGAGAAGTCCATGACCGACGCCGAAACGTCACTGGGCGCACTACACGAGCAATTCCTCGCGGAAACCAGTGAGACCGGAGCCGCGGCAGCAGGCAAAGCTGACGCCCGGTCTGAGTACGAGACTCCGGTGCAAGCGGTGTCACGAGAGAGTAATGACGGAGGGCTCGGCGCCGACGCACTCGGTTCCCAAAGTGGGCTAGGTGAGGGCAGTGCTAATAGCCCTGGTGCAGAACAGCTTTCGAATGCCGCCAGTCCTATAAATCCTGGGGCGTTGATGGGGGGTATACCGCAGCAGATGCCGGCGCCTGCTGGTGGGTCGCCAGCGGGCGGCGGGGGTATGGGGTCTCAGTTGCCGGGGCAGGAGTTGGCCTCCAAGGCAATGGATATGGCTCAGAATATGGGTGGTAAGGAGTCGACGTTTCTGTCAGATGACTCGGTGAAGGATCTGCTGGCTGCGTCGTCGGAGAATTCTGGTGGTGGCTCGTCGTCGTCGGAGAGTGGCCAGGGCGGCAGCAATAGCAATGAGGGTGGCGGTTCTGGTGGTGGGGCTGTTGGTGCGGTGCCGGTGAGTAATCCTTCGGTGGCGTCTGGTCCTTCGCCTGCGGCTCCGGTGGCTTCTGCGCGTCCGGCTGGTGGTCCTTCGGTGGCGATGACTGAGCTTGCGGGTGGCACGGCTGCTGGTGGTGTGGTCAGTGGTTTGGGTTCGGCGGCTAGTGGTGTCGGTGGTTTGGCGGGTGGTCCTGCGGCTGCGGTGCCTGCGGTGGCGCAGCCGATCAGTACTGCTGCGGCCAATGTTGGTGGGTCTGGTTATGGTGCGCCCCTGACGTTTTCGCCGAATGCGGGGTCTGTGGTGGTTCCGTCGACGCCTGGTGTGGTGGGGCCGGGCCCGGTGAGTGCGGCGCCGGCCGCGCCGGGTTCGTCGTCTCCGGTGCCGCCGACTGGTGGGCCGGCCGCACCTGCTGCGCCAGTGTCGCCTGCTCCTGCTCCTGCTCCTGGCCCTGGCCCTGCGGCTGTGCCTGTGGGTGCTCCGCCGGTGGTGGCGGGTATCACTGCGGTTCCGGCGAGCTTGGGGTCGGTTCCTGCGGGTGTGTTGAATCTGCTGGGTCCGCCGGCGATGTTGGCGGTGTCGGCTGCAGCGCCTGATCGGCTTGCGCAGTTGCCTGTGGAGCAGCGGATCACGATTCTGAATACGGCGTCGATTGTGACGCAGATGCGTGAAATTGGTTGGCCTGCTTCGGTGGCGACGGCACTGCTTGATGATGGTGTTGTTGTTGCGGTGGCGATCGCGACGGGTGATGACCTGTCGATCATGCCGGCGGATGTCACTATTCCGAGGGCGTCGATTCTGTTGCACAACTTCAATCTTGGTGAGAGGTTTCGGTCTGAGTGGGCTGGGAATGCGGACACCGTTGCGAAGCTCCTTGCGGGGATTGATCGGCATCCTTGGCTGAACCGGTCGATGGTCAAGCACGTGTGTGCTTTCACTCGGAATCGTGAAATCGCTGATCCGGCAGTGCCTTTCACTCCGATGTCGATGGATGCCGCCTGGGCGATCCGGTATTTGTATACGCCGCCGCGTGAGACTGCCCCGGCGTATTCGCTGCAGTCTGAGACGTTTACTGAGGATCAGATCAGGTATTTGTTGGGTGTGGCGGAGCGGCATTGGCGGTTGCCGACGATCCGGTTACGGCGTGCGGGGCAGGCTCGGTTGGAGTCGGCGTCGATGTTCGCTTCGCGATGGTCGGACACGGGTGAGGCGGTGCTGCCGTCTTCGCCGCGTGGATACGATCAGCGTATTGCTGGGTTCTTGTATTCGTCTGCGCGTGAGGCTCTGTTGGCCGGCGATTTGGATCGGGCGTCGTGGTATGCGCAGTACTTGCGGCATCAGACGTTGCCTTCGGCGCGGAGCGCTGCGGCGTGATGTTTGCTGTTTATGAGTGTGTTCGGCAGGTAGAATTTGCTGTTCTAGCGGAGTGTTTGGTTATTCGGTCGCTTTAGAATGGAGTGATGATGGACTTCGGGCTGCTGGGTGTCGGCGAAATTGAGGGTTTGCTCTCGGCGTTGCAGGGTTTCAATCTGGCTAACATGGCGTCGAACTTGGCGCTGGCGGGTACGGCTCATTCGGTCGCGCCTCCGGGGATGGAGTTGGCTTCGGCGACGGCGACCACCTCGATGCAGGCGCAGGTCGCCGAGCTGGACGCGTTGTGCCAGGCGTCGGGGGCCAATCTGTTGGCTTATCTGTCGGTGTCGCAGTCGAACAAGCTCGGTGGTGTGGCCACTGACGTGGCGTCGGCGGCGCCGTTCGCTGTGGCGTAGGCCGGGTCGGCGATGTTCACCGCGGCGCATTGGGACTACCTGCACCGTGTGGGTTTGGTGCCGCCGTTTCCGGCGGTGCTGGGTGCTGTCTCTGGTGGCGGTGCTCTTGATGAGCAGCTGCGTAGTGACTTGTTGAGCACTGGTGTCGCTGTCGAACGGGCGGGGGAGCTGGTGCTGGAGGCGTCCCGGCGCCCGGTGTTGGAGGCGTTCAGTGCGCCTGCGGTGAAATTGTTCGGCACGCTGTTGTTGTATCGCGATGCTGTGCGGCGCACCGCATCTGTTGATGAGGTTGCTCCGGAGTGGTGTGACCTGGCTGAGGCAACATCTGTGGTGATTCCTCAGGCGAAGTTTGTGGTGGCAGTCACTGATGAGGTGGTTTCTGCTGCTGTGCAGTACCGGGGGTGTGTGTCGCTGTCGGGCGTGGATTGTGCGCATGCTGACCCGGTGGTGCAGGCGGCGCGCTTGTTGTGGGAGGCACTGTCTCCTGGGCAGCCGTATGGCGGATTGCAGGAAGTGACGGTGGGGCTGCCCGCGGTGGCGGCGGTGTCGCGGGTGCGGGTGGGAGCCGGCGGGCGTGATGGGCTTGAGGTTGCGTCGGGAGTTCTGACTGATGCTGGGGTGGGGGCCGAGCGGGGTCGACGGCTGCTCGATTTGTTGGCTCAGGAGCCGTTGGCCGCCGCGCAAGTGTGCGTTTCGGTGTGGTCGCATGACCGGCGGGTCGAGTCGAAGGACGCTGCGATCGGGCTGGTGGAGCTCGACGGTGGTGCTGTGCTGAGCGTGCCGAGTTGGCGGCTGGATGGCAACTGCCACGTTACGTATATGCCGGCGACGGCGGGCCGGTGGGAAAAAGAGATCGCCGAATTTGTTGCGCATTACCAACAGCGCGCAAAAATTGCCTGAACGCTTTTAAGCGACAGGTTGGGGGTTTGCGGCGGATAGGATAGTCCCATGGTGGACACTTCCGTTGATCTAGAGCAATTGCGGGCCACTGTCCAGAAGCTGCGCGATATCGCGGATTCAGAGGTGACTGAGTTTCTCGGCGAACAGGCCGACTTGTTGCAGACTTATCGGCGGGAAGCCTCGGTGAACACCCTTGATGGTGCTCCGGCGGGGATTTACGCCGATACCACTGCGGCGCTGGAGGGCGGCATCCATGATGCGCAGTCCAAGGGGCAGGCGGTCAAGTCGGAGATTTTGAGGCTGGCCAACGTGCTTGAAAAACACGCTCGGGGTGTGGAATCCGACGAGGCCGATGCGTCGATGAACTTTTCGTACGGCACCGCTCCCTGAGTGTGGATGAGGGCGATCTGGCATGACTAGTCCTGATACAACTGTTGATTCGCCGGTGGTCAACGGGAATCTGGGTCGGCTCGGTGGGGTCGCAGAAACTCCGGCGCCCCCGGGGACGGGTCCTGGCCGCTCAGGGATGGACAGTTTTGTCGATTCGTCGAACGGGCATGCTTCGAATGCGCAGACGCATGGCAAGGGCACAGTTTCAAATTCGCTAACCGGCGCTCGTGACATCGTTGATGGGGACGGCAAGTCTGCCAATGCTTTTACCAAACTTGGTGGCGAGAACGGTGCCGGGACTGGCGGCGGCGGCCCTAACGGAGTCCCCGGTGGCGGGAAAGGGGCCGCTGTCGGGGGTGGATCGCCGTTGGATGCGTTCAAATCAAATATGCCTGTGCCAGGGATGGCGAATGCGCCGATGCAGGCGGCGTCAGGCTTTGCGCAACCTTTGCAGTCCGCTCTGTCTTCGGCGCAGTCGTTGCCGCAACAGTTTTTGTCGCCGCTGACGTCAATGCTTGGCGGTGGTGGGATGCCCGCAGGAGCGGGTTTTCCCGGGGGCGGGTCGATGTCGCCGTTGGGGTCGGTGGGGTCGATAACCGATAGTCCGGGTACGTCGACAGATCTGAAGTCGCGTCTCGATGGATTCGTGTCCCAGACTTCCGGGGTTGTGGACTACGCGTGGGGCGGTGGGCACGGGGGAGCCCCAGGTCCCTCCCAAGGCATTCGCGACGGCGGCGGGGCCGCTGATGCTCATGGTGACTGGAAGAAGCAGGGTGTGGACTGCTCGGGGTACACCCGGTGGGGGTATTCCCAAGTGACCGGAAACGATGTGTTGGGGATGTCGACGTCGCAATCGCAATACGCCGGCGGGTCGCCTGTTTCGTCACCTCGGGCAATGGATTTGGCGTTTCCTCCGTCCGCGTTCTCCGGTGGTGGTGGGCCCACTCACGTCCAGCTCTATCTTGGTGACGGAATGGTCGCAGAGGCGCCGCAGTCCGGTGAGAAGGTCAGGGTGCGGCCGGTGGCTCCGGGCACGGAGTTCCGGCGCTACCTTTCGGAGGCAGCGTGACCGAGCCTTGGCCGACGTACACGCCGGAAATCAATGCTGGGCGCATGGAGGCCGGGCTGGGCCCTGAAACGTATCTGGCTGCAGCCGGCGCCTTCACAGCCCTGGCGGCGAACTTCGAGATCCAGGAAGGGGTGCTGCTGGCCCACACCGGTGCGATGGATGCGCTGTGGCCAGGCCTGACTGTGGCGGCTCGCCAAGCGAAAATCACCGAGTACAGCGGGTGGCTGCAGGCCATGGTGGCCGAATGCGGACGTTTGGCGGCTGCTGCTGCGGTGGTCGCCGCCGCCTACTCCTCGGCGCGCGGGACTATGGTCCCTTCAGCGAAGGCGATCCAGAACCGCATCTCCCAGGCAACCGCGGTCGCCACGAACTTTATGGGCATCAACACTCCGGTGATCACATTCCTCGACGCCGAGTATGTGGAGCATTGGACTCAGAACGCATCGCTGATGAGTGTGTATGACGCGCAGGTGATTACCGCTTCAGCGCCGGTGCCCAAGCCGCCGCCCCCGCCGCTGGTCAATCCGGCCGAACCGGCACTGGATGCTGCACAGCAAGCTGTATCGAGCATGGCGCAAAATACGGCTGGTTCGGTGGCCAACCAGCAGTCCATGGACCCGTCCCAGTTCATGCAGCCGATGCAGCAGGCGATGTCAGCGCCCCAGCAGCTACTGCAGCCGTTTCAGCAGGCATTTTCCGGCCCCCAGCAGATGGCGCAGCAGTTGATGTCGAGCTTCAACAGCATGGGCAACGGTATGGGCTCGGACGGTGGGAACGAAATGCTGAGCTCCTACAGTCCTTTCGCCGCGGCTGGCGGTGGGGGCGGGGCGGCGTCTCTGGGCGGATCGGGAGGCGGGTCCGGTGCATTCGCCAGCGGGGGCGGCGGGGTTGGCGGGTTACGTCCGGCGTTGACCCCTGCCGCGGCCACGGGTGGTGGCTTGACGGCGATGTCGAATACCCAACCTCTCACTGGTGGAGCGAAAACCGCTGTGCCAGGCGCAAGTTCGGCAATGCCGGGCGGAGGAATGGGAGGTCTTGGCGGCGCTGGAATGAGAGGAAGAGAGGAGGCAACTACGCGAGCAGATTCGGCCATTGAAGCCGGTGTCGCGCCTATCGCTGACACCGACAGTGCCCGTGCGAACGCCATTGTCAGTGAATGGCTACCCAAGCGTTCCGGCGGGTTAGACTAAAACCACTGCCCCGTGTTAGCGGGAAATGAAAGGACACAAGACAAATGGACGTTGCGATCGATCATGGCGTCGCCGACAACCTGGTCTCTCAGATGGACGGCCACGTTGATGCGATGCACCAGTCGTGGACGAACGCGGTGCGGGAGTTCGAGGACCTCAAGGGATCCGGAGCGATGACGGGTGCGGCCTCGGATGCGTGCCAGCTGGCCGTACAGCGCACCAACGAGCATCTCGAGCAGATTGTGGCCAAGGACAAGCAGCTGTTCGAGGACATCCGTGCCGCACATGCCGATGACCTTCACACCGAGGAAGAGTCGGCGGGGATGTTCTCCGGATTCGGCAACCACTAACCCTCGACGGTCATCCAAAACTCTTAGAAAGAAGAACATCTCATGTCTGATATCGTTCGCTATCGGCCCGGTCAGATCGAGGCGGCGGTTGCCACCCTGAATGGGAACCTCAACACGATCAAGCAAGAGACCGAAGATCGAATCAACACCGGTAACCATTATGTTCAGACCAATCAAGGTCAGTTCATCGAACGGTTCAACGAACTCAACCAGGAGTACCGGCGAGTGACCGAAGAGGTCCAACAGACCATCGGTCACATCATCTCCGCGATCGTAGAGGCCAAAGCCTCGAATGCAGCACGTGACCTTCGATCGGCAAGTTCGATCGGCTGAGCGCAAGCGCAATTCGACCTATGAGCAACAGTTCTGCCGGATGCTACGGGGCCATATCAGGTCCCGTAACGGTCACTGTGCACGGAGGCGGGAGCGAAATGGTGATGCCCCTCATCACACTGCAATCTGTTCCCGCCTCCGGTGCGATGCTGCAGGCTCACGTCCGCGCATGTCTGGCAGAACTCAACCTTTTGGCCCGCGATGATTGAACGATTCACCGGCGAGGACGCCGACCTCATCATCGAAGACCGCTGGCCACATAAGTACAACGAGGACCAGATCACCGGCAGTGCCCGACACCACCGCGACGTCGTGGCTGCTGAGATCTCCGGGGCCGCGCAACCTCACCTGGATGCCGCACGCATGGAGGCTGACACGGCCAACGCCGGCATGTTCGCTCAAGCAGTGGTCACCAAAACCGCCGACCACATGCATCTAGCAGACCAATCGGCGCTACGGCACAACGCCGTTGCCGAGCACCTCGACATTTTCGCCACGGCTGTCAGCAACGCCAAAACCCGTATCAACGCGGCGGTTTCGACGTTCACAGCTGATTGGGCCAAGGCCCCCCAGCTGGCCCAAGCCAACAACTGGTACCAGCACGACTACAACAGCTACCGGACCCAACTCGTCGAAGCCGGCCGCGCCAGCGTCACAGCAGCGCTCAACGATCTCGGGGCCGCGCACGACACATGCTCGACTGTTCTGCAGGCGGCACTGGACTGATGCTGCCCACCACCAACACCAACAACATCGGCGCGATCACCGACGCGCTGACCGGTCTGCAGTCCACCCTCGCCGAGAAGAATGAGCGCCTCGACCGCATCGGCGCGTACATGGACGACCCGGACGAACCAACCATCATCGTCCGTGTCAAACACGGCAAGATCCTCGACATCGCCGTCAGCGACGCCATCACGACGCTAGCCGTAGACGAACTGCAAAACCTCGTCAACGCCGTCATCTTCGGCGCATTCGTCGACTGGTACGAGAGCGTGAGGCCCCAGTGACCACACCGACCCCGGCCCCCAGCGCCGAAGCGATCACCGACGCGCTGCACGCCCTCGGTATCGACGGCTCCGGAGCCGCAGAGCAGGCGTGGCGTTCACAACTGGAGATCAGCACCGACCTGTCCCGGCACCTGCAGTCGATCGTCGACGCTGTCGGGGCGGCAAAGCAACGCGCCGAGTCTGCCCTGGCCGAGTACACCGCCAACGCGCCCGCAGTCGCGGAAATCGAAGCAGCCCAACAAGAATTGCTGGCCGCTTCGACACAAGACGATCCGCGTAACCCGCACCGATTGTCCGATGCGGAAAACAAGCTCGGAGAGCTGTTGGCACGCCAACAGGCCGCCGAAGACAAGTACCAGCGCGACTCCACCGATAGCACGGAGCAGCTCGACTCGGACCGCAAATCGGCCCAGGAGGAGCTTTCCCCGGAAGCCCGTGCAAAGCTGGCGCAATTGTTGGGGGCTCTGGCCGGTCCACCCGGAACAGCTCCGCCCGCGGGCGCACCAGTCGCGCCGGCAGGCCCGCCGCCAGCAGCCGGGCGTCCGGTTTCAGGCTTCACCCCGATGTCTGGTGCCGAAAGTCAAGACAGCGGATTCAATCCCGGTGGCACCTACATCGACAATGAACAACCGGGGCAGACCCACACCTCGTCGAACCCCGCGTCGGTGTCGGTTTCTCAGCCCACCCTGGTCAACGCGGCCACCAATGCCCAGGTCGGTGGAGGAAGCGTCCCCGTGGCGACGTCCGGGCCGGCCGGTGCCGCTGGCCAGCCGGGCGCGATGCACGGAGGGTTCATGCCGCCTATGGCGCCAGGAATGGGTATGGGTGGAGCCGGGCAGAACGGGCCCAAGCGTGAGGGTGACGAGCGGCGGTCATCCTCGGCTCTGGACCGTGATGAGCTGCTCAATGGTGACGATCTGCTCAACCGCTCGGTCAAAGGGCGCCTGTAAAGCTGGCCGTAGTGGCTATTAGCGGACCCACACACGTTTTCGGCATCTAGACTTAAAGACGTTGCTTCGGCAGAGCAGCCCCTACTCGATTTCCCCCGATCAGAGTCAGTGTCCACCTGCTCTGCCGAAGCAAACCCCTTGCGCGGCAACATGATATAAGCGGACCGCGATGTCTGATAGCGGGGGATACTAGCTTTATGACATTCAGAATCGATGTACCCGAATGATATTCGGCCGCATCGTTGGCCGTCTGCGACGCAGATGGCGGCGCACTGTGGCTGCCGCGGTCACCGTGAGCGTGCTATCCGGCGGTGGGATCACCGCCTACAGCGGCAACTTCGACAATCTCCTCGACCGCGTACTGGGCGCTATCGCCGGCGCGGGTACAGGTTGTGTGGAAACGCCGGTCGGTCAAACCCGTTGCGCGGACGGATCGCCCGCCGGCGGCCAGTCAGCCCAGGTTGCAGTGGAGAACCGGAAGTGAGGCACAAACGTGGCTTCTCCCATGTTCCAACGATCCGATCCTGTCCCGGCGGTCGCTCGCACCTTGCGCCACCAGCAGACTGTCCTCACCAATGACGGGGTAGCACTGTCTGTTTCAGATAGCTGCCCGACCGGGGATGCCGATCACACCGTGGTCTTGTTGCACGGCCTTTGTTTGACTCGCAGATCCTGGTACCGGCCGGCCCGGCACCTACGTCGCCACCCAGGCCTGCGTGTCATCGCCTATGACCACCGCGGCCATGGGCGATCGGGACGAGCCCCCCTGGACACCTATACACCAGAGCGACTCGCCGAAGACCTCGCCGGGGTGCTCACCGCGCTCAACGTGACCGGCGCCGTCACACTGGCCGGACACAGCATGGGAGGTATGGCCGCTCTCAGCTATCTGGCGCGAGCACGCATCGCCCAGCCAGTCCGTCCACAGGGACTGGTCCTTGTTGCTACCTCAGCCGGGCAGCTCACCGATCACGGTCTGGGCCGTCTGCTGGCACTGCCGGGCCTCGACACGGCCATCAATGTCGTGCACCACCTTCCCCAGGTGGTCAGCGAGCGCGTCATGCACGCCATAGCGCGGCCCCTGTGCGACATCGTCACCCACGACAAAACGGTATCGGCATCACTGGCTGAGGCATTCCGATCGACCTCGACAGCAACAGCGCTCGGGTTCCTGCACTCCCTCAAATCCTACGACCAACACAACGTGTTGCCCACAATCTCAGCGGCAACGACGGTGATCAGCGGCGGCACAGATCTTCTCACCCCACCGGTCCACTCCGACGCCATGGCCGCGGCCATCACCGGCGCACAACGGATACACCTCCACGAAGCCGGCCACATGCTGCTACATGAAGCCGCAAACGTCGTCAGCGACGCGATCATGGGCACCCTCTCAATAGGTCCCGACGCGCCACCCCTGGTGGCAAACGGGCCCCAGCGCTACGCAATCGCCACGCCAGCCTGATCACACCAATCTGCGGAAGGAACAGCCACATGGTCACCACACCCAGCACCGGCGGGCGCCCACCTGCACAGCACCGCGTGGAGCAGCCGATGACGACTGAATCCCTAAATGGCTTATCCAAGCGCGATCCGACCTCACAAAGTGCGAGCCGTTGGTTGAGCGCCGACAGACGTGAACTGCTGACACGTGTTGCAACAGTCAGTCTGATTGTCACCGCGGTGCTGGGGGCGGGTGTGGTGGCCGGAGCGCGAGGCGACGCCGCCGCGCCTGAGTCCGCGACCACACAGCAACTGAAGAGCATCGCCAACGGACAACCAATGGAGCAGGCGGGTCCACCATCACCATTCGGCTCGGCGATCGCTTACGGACGGGCCTGTGGCTCCGTCTTCACCATCGACAAACTCACCCAAGACACCCTCGCACCGGGGACTCAGTCCGGTGAGCGGCCGCAAGCTGTCGATGGGCAAACCCTGGTGGGATACGCAGATGTTCTCAGCGACATTGGCCGCGAAGGCATCCCGGCCACAATGAGCGCGGCACTGACGTCGCACTCGTTCGCCCTGTCCAACCTCGGCGCCATGATCAGCCACCACGGTGCCAACGAGGACATAAGTTCCGCGGCGGCCGTAGTCCGCGCGACGGGTGCTGTCTTGCATGAATTCTGCAGCCACTAAAGGGTGTCCGCGGCGGCCGACTCGATCGAGTGTTTGGCCGCCGATCCGTCCCCAAAGCCCGAACGCAACTTACAGCGAGGTAGAACAGTGAACCGGTCGAGAATCCTGCGGCGAGTACTAGCTGCCGGTGTTGCTGCCATAGGTATCGCGGTCGGGCAATCGCTACATTCGGCCCCGGCCGGCGGCGACGACAATCAGATCGGCTCGGCTCTGGGCGCTGCTGACCTCTCTGGGCTGCTGTCTCAGGTCAGCATCGTCGATCACCTAGATGAAGTAGACGGATACGAAAGAGGATGCGGCACAGACAAAAACACGGGTGCCAAACAGCGTTGCGTATTCGGCCCCGCTTGGAATGATCCCCTCGATCACAGCGGCTGCGACACCCGCTCTCGGCTGCTTTCACAATCGCTACGCAACATCACCTACAAACCTGGGACCCGCAACTGCAAACCCGTCGCCGGAGTCCTCAGCCCAGATCCATACACCGGCTCCGACATCGACCTCAAGGACGTGGAAGTCGACCACGTGTACGCAATCTCACGAGCGTGGAACGCCGGCGCCTGGAGATGGTCACCAAAACAGCGGCAGATCTTCGCCAATGACTTCACCGAACTGATCGCTGTTTCGAGGACAGCAAACCGCTCGAAATCCGATGCAGGACTGGATGAATGGATGCCCAGCCATCAACCATGCGGCTACGCGAAAAGGTACCTGACTGTGGCCGCCAAGTACAAACTACCCATCACCACTGGTGACCGGGCCGCGGCCATCACAGCATGCCGATAAACAAGAAGGGACGTTGGTAGCGATGCCCAAGGTAGGCAACGTCGTGCAAACCGAAAGTGGCGCGATCGGCGCCGTGGTCGACTGGGTCGATCACGGAATGCGCCCAGGAATCTTCACCATCGAATGGGACGGAATGACTTTCGACGGCGATGCGCCTCCACGGCACTGGACTAAAGACAGCGCGGCAGCACTGAAAGTCCTGAGCTAAACGTCAGACCGCGCCACACAACACCTCAACCCTACGACGAATCTGGATCGGCCCGTGAAAACAGTGATGAAGCAAGCTAACCAATTGAGCGTGGGCGATGTCATCGTCGCCCCAGACAGCAGCCAGCATGTGGTGATCGATGTCGTCACTCACGGTCTGGCCGCCGCGTGGTTGACGATTCACACCGACACGGGCCTCAGACTCGATAAATCCCAAGATGAAGCGAAACTCGACACCTACGACGTCCTAGCGCAGGCAAACCAGACCTAAAGCACTTAGGAGAGGAAGCCCGACTATGGGAGTTCGAAAGTACACGGACACAGCAGGATTAGAGCAGACCGCCGTTGACGGACCCAAGGGCACGGTCCTGGTGACGAAAGGCAAACTGGACCAACGATTCACGGTCTGGTTCAGCAACTCGCTCGGCACCTTATTGCGCACAGGCAATTACGACTCTGCGGTCCAAGCAGCAAAAACCCACGCCGGCCTCGACGAGTCGAACGGACAGGGGGGCTGATGTGGAAACGGTGAAGCGGGCTGACGAGCTGCAGCCCGGCGACGAAATCAAACTCGACAACGGCACCTACATCCAGGTACGCGGTCTACACCTGCCCGGCACGGACTCGAATCCGCACAAGACCGTGGTCCGTGTGCTGCTGGGCGCGACAGGTTGGCGCTCCTGGTCGATCTCCAAACGGGTTACAGTCATAAAACTGGCTGGCGGTGTCGCCGCCATAGGTATCGCGACCGGGCAATGGCTACATTCGGCCCCGGCCGGCGGCGACGACAGTCAAACCGGCTCGGCTCTGGGCGCTTCCGGCCTCTCTGCGCTGCTGTCGCAGGTCCGCATCGTAAACCCCATAGACGAAGTCGATACACGTGGTCGATTTTCACTTCCTGCGCCACGGATAAGTCAGGCAGGCCAGTGATGCTGACGAGGGTATCGCTGTGCGACGCGCAATCTCACGAGCGTGGAACGCCGGCGCCTGGAGGTTCGAATGGGACGAAACGAACTGGCAGCGATCAAACACTGCCACGGCCATGGACTAAAGACAGCGCAGCAGCACTGAGAGTCCTTACCCAGCCGTCCTAGCGCGGTAGACCGACCAAAGATTGCACGAGAGAAAGCGGTGATACCAATGCACACACTTGCCAGCCTCGAGAAGTGCCACGCCCTCACCAGCCCGGGAGTACTGCAGCGCCGCGCAGCCGGCCGGCGAGCACGAGCCCAGGCCGCCAAGTACGGCAGTTTCGACGAGGCCGCCACCCGGGCCCTGGTCGCACAGCTCAACGCAGACACCGCACGCGTCGGGCGCCATATCGCCGTGCTGTCCTGCTTGCCCCGCCCAGAAGTCAACACTTGGGCCACCATGGTGCGCGGCGCCCTGCCGACACTGGAGGTGGCCTCACCCACCCTCTGCACCGGCGCACTGACCGAAGCTGGCCGCTCACGTCGAGGCCGCGAGATCCAACTACATGTCCACGATGCCCGGGTCTTCGTCAACGCCTACGTGCCCCACCCCCCGCACTACAGCTCGATCGATCACCTCTACGTCGACACCGTCGTCTGGCACGCCGGCCGCCAGCAGTGGGAAATGCCCTTCTCCTACAACGAGCATCTCAGCGCCGAACGGCACTGCGAGGAAACCACTCGACCGGGCGCCTCCGTCGGATTCGATCCCGCAGCGACCGGCTCAACCCAACTGCGGCGTTGACCTGAGGCTCGAATCCGTTGAGGACATCGCCTGGCCCGCTCGACTGGATGACCTGCGGAATTAGCGAAGAACTGCAGGTCGATCACAAGCACCCGCTCGACCGAAAACAGGGGGAGTTTGATGACGATGGCGAGAGCATGCATGAGCCGCATTGGCCCGAACCCGGACTCCACCAGCACCGTTGCTCAGTGCTCTCAAAGCATGAGAAAAGGGACTGCGCCTGGCGATGACTTCGAGACCGGCATTCACAAATGCGGCTGCGGCCTTAATTGGGTCGTGAACTGACATAAGGAACTGCGTTCGGGCGCATGGCCTCAACGCATGATGGCGGCGAAAGGAGCGGACGTGACCGAGGATGAGCTAGATGCCCTAGAAGCGCGGTATACGGCCATTGCTGTCCCGCCATGTCGAGTCTGCGGCGGCGAACTCTCTATGCAGTCATCGGGCGGCGGCAAAGCAGCCGTATATGGCTGTACGAACCGACCAGACGGCATGGACTACGGCGTATGGCTCGACACGCATTACAACCCGAGTCGGTGGACGCAATTCCGCCCAGGAGACAGCTACGTGCTGCGGTTGATCGCGAGCTACCGGTCAGTCAAGGCGTTAGCCGACGATTGGAACGAGGGCGGCGCGATGGCGCGGGACGGGGCGCGTGACATCTACGCAGCACTCAACCCGACATAAGGAGTGGTGATGAGGACTCACGTACCCGAGGTGGAGTTGGACGCGCTCGACGCGGGCGCACAGCCTCGCATCGAACTGCGACCAGGCACGTTGGGTCACCAAATGTGCTGGCGCGCAGATGGCCACGACGGGCCGCACATCTCTCAAGACCGCGGCGAGTGGGCGACGTAAGGAGTGAACATGGCCGGACTTGGTCACGTAACAGGGCGACTTATTGGAGCCGAGGTGATGCACAAGCCCTCTGGACGGTTCGGGACTGTCGCCAAAGTGGCTCCACCGGATGGCGTTTACGTCGATTTCGGTGGTCAGACGGAGTATCTGGATGCAGAGGAGTTGAGACAGTGACCGTCACGCCCGAGGAACGCGCCGCCTCGCCCCACCAGCCCATCGCGCCGGCGGATCACCCGCACACCGACCCCGGTGACGGGCGCACCGAGTGCGACACGTGCGGAAAGTACGTGTGGCCATTTCTGCACTCCTGCAAAGGCGTGCCAGTCACCGATGCCGCGATGAAGCGGTTCACAAGCAAGGGCTAGCCCCGGTCCTATGACCGGACAAGGCCCTTTCCGCCCGGTGTCGGCCACCGTGTCGGCACCGGGCCCCAAACCGACATGAGGAAATTCGCTGGGGAACAAGATCGCAACGACAGTGCTACGGAAATCCACTACAGGAGAACAAAACCCATGAAGACCATCATCATCGACCAGTCGCCGTGGCCAGTAGCGGAGTCCGGCGATTTCGACACTCACCACGGCGGCGAGGTATTCACGATACTGGAAGACGAGGATCAGGAACGGTTCTACGCCTATGGCCACGTTCCCGAAGCGGAGATGATCGCCGAGGTCACACGCTATTTGCAGCACAAGATCCCCTCGGGTGATTTCGATGAGCTTTCTAGCGACGCCGCGCACGTCTACGCCAAGTTCGCCGACCAGGATGCTGAACGATGGAACTGGGCGGAAATCACGGCAGACACCCCAGGTGCTTTCCCGCTGACCGTCGCGTCCTTTTGACCTAGGGCGCTGCGATGACGAAGGAATCAAGGGCCAAGGAGCCCGAAGAACTCACGAACTGGCGTGACACCGTCGATCCTGATGTCGATTCAGACTGCACCGTGCATGGCGTAGCCACCTGGTCCAGTCAAGGTGGCCACGAGGTCGTTCATTACTGCGACGACAGGTGTCCGAAGGATTGCCGCATGGGCGGCGTGGAGATCGGCGAGTGGTGCAGCGGTCCACTCGAAATGCGCTAAACCACCTGACGTAGGGCGAGCGCCGAGCCCGCGAAGTCGGGAACAACTGACCTAAGGAGCTGTTGTGAGCGGAATAGCACGAGCCCATTTCGATTGTGGTGCAGAGGATCCCGATGCGCCGCTGATCGCACTATGCATGAACAGCGTCGCCGTGAACCTGTTCAACGACGGCCAGTCCGATAGCTTCGACCGGCCAGAAGGCTGGCACATCGAGCTCGGAACCACCATCGACCGCACCATCGTGCGGTGTCCGGCGCACTGCGAGTGGGTCACCTCGGGCGCCCACGTACACGACCCGCGCGGCCGGTGGGTCGACGCGAAATAAGGAGGCGAACATGGACAACTGCAGGGCCGAGTTTTGCCCGATGTGGGGCGGCAATGACTGCCTGTGCGAGGTGTTCGACCTCGACCCGGATAGCCCGCCGCGCAACGGAACATTCTCCGTCACGGTCTCCAACCACTCGGCCTCCACGTGACCCGACCGGAACCCGCGCCGAATAACCCACCGTGGCAACGGATTGCCCCCGAAGGGGCGACATGATCGACACCCACAACCCGCCGGCCACCAGTCGCGATGAGCAGCTGCATGCATACGACGAGAAACGCCGCATCTATCGCATCGAGCCGCGGTCAGTCCCGGACCAGACGTAGACCCTGCTGTGGGCGACCGGACTGGTCGATCACCACATGCCGCGGGAGCTCGTCGGGGGCTTCCTGGTGGATCAGCGCCGCGGGCACAGTGATACGCAGCTCGGCAACGCCTTTCAGGTGGGCCCGGGCGTCCGGTAGATACCGGTATGCGGTGGCCTGTCCCAGGAAGCCGTCCCCAATCGGCTGTAGGCCGATTCGCTGCCAGTGCCGGGACAACGCTTGCACCGCGGCGGCCTCGGCCGCCTCGTTGGCCGGCTCGTCGAGCGGGTGAGGGTAGAGCAGCGCGAGGGTGTCCAGTGGGCTGGCCATCCGATCGATGACCTCGGCCACCAGCCACGCGCCGAGGTCATGGCCACGCAGCGGCGAAGCGATGGACACCGAGGTGATGATCAAGATCCGATTGAACGGACAGTCGTCGAACTGCTCCTGGACGCTGTAGGCGACATCGTCATCGTCGAACAGCTCGGCGAAGTTCTCGGCGTCCTGAGACAGCGAGTCCAACAGATCCGCGATCGGATGCTCACCGACACGGATGATCAGGAATTCCGCATACCCGGCAAGCACTTTCGGAGCGTCATCCTCGCTCAGGTACGCCAACTCAAGCTCGGCGCGCCACGTCATCATCGCGTCGAACTGGCTCTCACCGGTGCTGGTGTAGCGGACTTTCGGTGCGAACAAGGTCGCGGTCGTCATGGCGGGTTCTTCCGTGCTCGATGGGCGGTTCCGTCTCAACGTAGCGCGGCCGGCGCGCGGGGTTCGCCATTTGTGTGCCCTCAATGCTCGGGCGTGCCGGATCTCCATGGTGTGCGGGATCAGGTTCTGACAAGGATTAATGGCAGTCCCGGCAGCCGGGCCCGGCCGGGCTACGGGAGTCGGATCAGCTCCCTAGCCCGTTGCTCTGGAGAGTGCGCGTGCCGGCGAGGGCGTCCTTGAGGGTGGGCGCGGTCTGAAGTTGGTCGAGCAGAACCCAGAGTCGAGACGACGGATAGATCCCGGTGCCGTTGGGGATGGGATCGAACGGTGGGATCCTGGGCCCTAACTCGTACACGGCGTGTGGTCGATCGTTGGCGTCGTTCTGTGGGAGGTAGGGGAACTGGTCGCGGATGGTCGGAACGACGTCGGCCTGCATGATCCGGTGGATGCGTTGCACGGCAGCTCCCCAACGGAACGCCATGAAGTTTGGCGGGTCTGTGGGCCATCCTCCCGTGCCGTAGGGGTGAAAGTAGCAGTGTTCGTCGGTCACGAATTCTCGGAATGTTGGGGTGCCGTCGCCGCCGGGTCGGTCCTCGCTGAGCACCACGCTGTAGACCATGCTGTCGGCCACTGTGCGCATGCGTATCACTTCCGTCAGGTAGGTGTGCAGCTCTTCAAGCCAGATACGTTCTCGGCCGCGGCACAGGGGTCGCGTGGCCGCGATGTCGGACAGGATCTCTCGCCACGGCAGGTGGACGATGGGGACGCCATCGATCTGTGCCGGCAGTTGTGTTGCCGCGAGCGCGGTGGATGCTTGCGACAGTGAGACAAGCACCCCGGAGCCATACCGGTGAACACGTGAAACATACTGTGCCAGTTGTTTTGTCGTCGGAAGCAGCCAGTCGCGCTTGGCCTCGAAGATCACCAATGTGGAGCTGGCAGGGAGGCGAACTTCCAGGTCGGTGCGACCGACCTCAGCCCGCACTTCCAGTGCGAAGTCGGTGTCCGCGTCGTCACGGTGGGATGGCCAGACGCGGCCGAGCACGGTATCGCTTAGTGCCTTGCATCGCGCCATGGTGAAACCGAGCGCGGCGGTCAGGTCATTCTCGTCCTGGCCGAGAAGGCTGAACGCCGAAACCACCTCAGTTCCGTATCGCGTCAGCGAAGCCACCCCAGGTCCTCTCCCCGGGTGCTGCTGCCGAACCGCTGCGGACCCAGCGGTGGCCGGTTGGCGGACGGGCCGATGCTCATGTCGGGTTCTTGCGTGCAACCACCGTGGTGGCAGTCTCGGCTGTCTCGATGTCGAGGCTGCGCTGGTAGGCCTCGTCCCTGTCGAAAATGAGTTGCGACGTCGCCTCGCCCGTCGCGCGGGAGATACTCACTACCCAGAAGCCGTCAGCCATCGCCGTTCCCACTCGTCACCCGTTCATCGTGTCTGAACAGCAAGGATGGCACGTCCCCGGGTGTGGCCGGGCCGGATGACGGATCCGGATCTCGCTTCGGGCGGTACTGCTTCAGGGGATTTGGGGCATGCCTACTGGTGGCTGAGGGCGGCCCGGGCGGTGGCGTACTTCGATTCGAGCCGGGCACGTGTCTTCGGATCGAGCTGTGCCAGACGTCGAGGGTCGCTGTTGTCAGCGATGTCGGCCATCTTCACGGCGTAGGCAATCGTGTTGCGGCGGATCGCGGCGTAGTAGTCGTCCGGCGCGACGGTGGGTTTGCGTGTCAGGAGTCTGACAGCTTCCACAACGTGGGGTGGGATTCCCTGGGCGAGGAGGTCTGCATCGGTGACGGGAGTGTCCTCGAGGACGTCGTGCAGGAGCGCGGCAGCACGGTGTTCAGGGGTGTTCGGGGTGACGCGCTGCGCGACCCGGCGCGGATGCGCGATGTAGTCGGCGCCGCCCTTGTCGACTTGGCCGGCGTGCGCGGCGGTGGCGATCTTGTCGGCTAGCTCATCGAGCATCATGTGTGTGCTTTCGACGGTGAAGGTGAAAGGCGGGCGGGTATCCGCGCCGCGGGCAAGGTTCTGAGGTTCGTCGCTTCCAGTGTGACATCGGCAAGGGACAAGGCGCCGCGGAATTTGTGGCGGTCGTATGTATCGGACCTGGCCGGATGTCGCTGACCTTCGTGCGATGTCACGTGCCTACGGGCGAGCGAGCGAGCGGGCGCGGCGGTCGGTCGGTCGGGTTATTTGATGTCGGAGCGGGTTTCGTGGCTGCCCACACCCGGTGGCCCCGCGGCGAATTCCCCAGCGGTGCGTATGGATGTGTAGCGGTGGCCGGACACGAGGGGCTTGCCTGCCTCGTTCAAGAATGACTGCCTGAGGTCGGCAATGCTCAGTCCGAGAAACTGCGATAGCGGCACCAGCGTGAGCAGGCTCAGGGTGGGGTCAGGCGCCGCGGCGATCGGCCCCACTCCGGTGCGGGTGAGGACGCGGTAGCCGCGACTGAGCTGCTTGCCGATCGTGTACCCGGGGGCGAGGTCGTCTACGGCCCAAGGAAGTTCGAGCGGTGGCAGTCCGACGTTCTCGCGAAGGTCATCACCGAAGAGGCCGAACAGGTATGTCTCCAGTATGGCGGTGCTGGCGGCGAACAGCAGTGGACGCATCTCGTCGGCGCTGGCCTCGACGACTTCCACGCGAGCGTTGGCGCGCCAACGGATGTGATAGCGGGTAGGCGCTTCTGTTTCGGGGACGAGCAGTGTGGTCGCGGTGGTGTCGTCGGTGGTGCAGAGATAGCCGACGGCGCGCGCCCAGCCGCGCAGGGCGTCGCTGAGTGGCGGTGGCGTGGTGGTCATCGGTGGGACACGATACGGCGCTGTGACCAGCGCTGATGGTGCGTCCCCCTGGGAAACGGCCCGGCCGGCGTCGGGCCGTTTGGGGTTGGTTGCGGGCGTGGACGCTGGTCAGGCCTCAGTAGCCGGCGGCCTGGGTGTCGGTCATGCCGACTTGTGGGCGGTGAGGAGCAGGGCCGGCAGGTAGGTGAGACCGTCTTCGTCGGTACGGAAGTCGTGCTTGGGCAGGTTGGGAATGTCGGGAAGCCGGACCGCGACGTGGGAGGGCTCGATGGCGTCGACGGTCCAGTGCTTGGCGACGGCGTCGCGAACTTCGGCTTCGGTGACGAGGTTTGGCACCGGGCACGGCGAATCGACCGGCAGTGCATCGGTGGTGAACACGAGTAGGTAGAGGCGCCCGCCCGGGGCTGCCGCGGCGTAGATCCCGCGAAGGTAGTCGTCGCGTGCGTCAAGGGGCAGAGAGTGGAACAGGGTGCAGTCGATGACTGTGTTGAACTGGGGATCGCCCAGGCCGAGAGCGGCCAGGTCGCGCGCATCGCCTTGAATGAAGCGGGCGCTCAGGCCGCGGCCTCCGGCTTGTTCTGCGGCGTCGTTGATGGCGGCGGTGGAGATGTCGATGCCGGTGACGTCGTGGCCGGCGTCAGCGAGTGCGAGGGTGAGGTCGCCGACGCCGCATCCTGCATCGAGCACGGGGTCTTGGATTTGTCCGGTGGCGATGAGGTTGGCGATGGCGGGTTGGGGTTTCCCGATGTTCCATGGGGGAGGGCCGGCGAAGATGTGGCCGCGGTAGGCGGCGTCCCAATCCATAACGTCTGACATGGTTTGCAGCGTAGCGGGCTGTCGGGTGTTGTATCTCAGTGCAGCTTCGCGGGTCTCGGCCGTGCGAAGTACCAGGGAAAGATGGGTCGTTCGAGCATGAGCACATCGAACGACTCGTCGACGTTGGACTCGGCGATCGCAGTTTGGACGGTGGCCAGCTCGGTCTCGATGGCCGAGCGGTCGGTGGAGAAGGACAGGCCCCAGGGGGTGTGGTGGCCGCTGTCGCGGTAACCAACGGTGTACTCGTAGGGCGATGACCGATCGTCGTCTTCCCGCGCAGGAGCCCAAGGCAGAATCCTGCGTTCGACGAGGGCCACCTCGCCTTCGCCGAACTTGGCGACCTCGGATTCTGCGGAACTGCGGTGCAACGTGACAGTGCTGTCTGGCAACGGCTGGAGTTCAGTGTTGACGCGGCTTGCGACCGCGTACACCAGCAGTGGAACCGGAACCGAGGACGGTGTTCCTGGATGCATTGCTTCCTTTCCCGTTGTCATTTCGCTGGGGAGCTCAGAGGCGCTGGCGGTATCGGCCGTGGGCGACTGCGGGGGCGGAGCCGACGGCTTCGCCGATCTGTTTCCACGTTGCGCCGGCGCTGAGGGCGGCGGCTACCGCGTCGACGTCGGGCGTGCGGATGCGCTGGCGGCGCCGTTCGACGAGGGCGTTGGAGATGAGGGCGAGCACATCAAGGGACCAGTCGAGGCGGTAGGCAGACAGTGCGCCCCACTGGGGGTCTGCGGGATTTGCAGCGAGTAGCACCGCAGTGATGTCTTCGGCGTCGCCGGGCAATGTCATGCCGGCCGCGGTGAGACGGTTCGTGATGCGGTTGCTGGCGATTCGCCGGGCGGCGTGGAGTGCGGCGGCGCGGACCTGATCTTCATCACTGCAAGACGTTCCGTCTTCCATAGGTGTAGACACTAGGAGCCATCAGCGACGATGACATCTGCTAATACAATATGGCATGCCCTGTAATGCAGTATGTTCTGCAGGTTCGCGAGGCGGCGCTACGAGCGGCTACGTGCCCATGCGCGTGGGGATCGTGTCGCGCAAAACAGCCTGTGGCCAGCGGAAACGACACGTCCCGAGGCGTGTGCGGGCGTGAGTTCTGGGCGGAACCCTGCGCAGGTCGCCTCTCTCCCAATGGATTAAAGGGGTCATGAAGACGCCTTTGCCAACTTCTCGCGTTCACGCAGGGCCCGCCCAACCCATTATTCGGAGCCTCTGCCCTGGTGCGATGCAATCACGCCCGATTGGCCGGCTGCCCATGGAGGCGCGCCCCCGCGTGACATGAAATATGAAGCATTGTTCATGCGGTCTTGCGTCGGGCGTTGGCAAGGTCGGCGCGCGAGTTGTATCCCCGGGGCGGGGAGGGCAGTGAGTGTTGGAATCCAGGGGACCACGGCCACTGCGGTCCGTACTGTGCGGCGATCGCGTCTGCCACCGCATTGCGGATGGCCACTTCGCACAGGTGCGGTGGGACAAGGAACGCGCTCGCCCTCACCCGGAGACAGCGGAGAATTCCAGAGTTGAGCCCCGGTTCCGTATTCGGACCGGGGCTCAACTTTTTGCCGTATGCCAGTGCTGTACCCGCCGTTGCCGCCGCGGTCGGCCCGCCGCCTTGGCTAGGTGGTGTCGCTCGGGAGGCTGGCCCGCCGATACTCTTCGACGCCTCGGATCGAGTGGTCGAGGCGCCGGGCGCCGTTGATGGTGGTTGAGCGGATTGCCGCTGACGCTGCGGTGGTGGCAGCTTGTTCGTCGTCGGCGGACACTTCCAGGTCGACAATGACTTGGACCAAGAACCGTTTCGTTGGAGATGGCACGCCGAGCGGTTCGTTTGTCACCAAGGTCCCCTTGAGAGTGGGTGGGTTGTTGTCGTTGCGCTCCGTACCCTATTGATGCTGCGTCGGCTGGGAAGCGATGCCGGCGGCGCGACAGCCAGCCGCAGGATCAAGGCGATGGATTCGTCTGGTTGCAGCTGCGTTAGAGCGTTGAATTCGCTTTGCAGTTCGGCCAATTCGGTTGCGAAGGGCGTGGAGAGCTCCTCGAGTTCGGTGGCGGTGTGCGCGTAGAGGAAGACTGGGGACACCGGCTGGACTCCGAATCCTTGTTGCTGAGCTGCGATCCATACGGCTTCGACTGCCGATCCGCCAGCGGCGTAGGCGCGCAGGTCGTCGCCGGTTACCGTGACGACGGCCAGAGCCGAGCTGGCCAGGACGCGGTCTCGCATGTCGTCGCCGAGTGCGGATCCGGCGTCCCATTCGGCCAGTTGCTCCATGACGTCGGGGCGGCGCAGGACGTCGAGGACCGCCATTTCGCCTGGATCGAATTCGAGGCTGCGTACGTCGATGCCTGTATCGGGGTCCGGGTCGCCGGGCCAGCGCAGTTCGGAAATCATCTCCTGGTGCAGGTGTGGCGTCAGGAACCGTACGCGGTCGGCCGCGGCGAGGATGTTGGCTGCTTGGGCGATGTCATCTCGTTGGGTGAGCAGGTGCAGGCGTGCGCCGTGCTGTCCGGCCGCGTCGGTGAGCTGTGTGGTGGTGGCGTCGTCGAGCGGCTTGGGCGTTCCGTGGTGGCGGTTCGATTCGCGGGCCAGCATGGGCTGGTAGAGCCGTGCGAGTGCGGGGTCGTTGCCGTCGTCGGTGATGCGCATGGTGGCCTGCAGTGGCGCGCTGCCGGCGGCGGTGACGGTGACAGGACCGAGTACGTGGTGTTCGGCGGCGGCGATCTTGATGTTCAGCAGTGCTGCGCCCAGGGCGACGGCGCTGCCGCGGAACTTGAGGTCCATGGTCGAGGTGTGGTCGGGGTCGATACCGACAGTGATGGAGTCTTCGGTGAGAGCGATCTGCCAGGGCTGAGTGTTGCCGCCGGAGGGGGCGCGCATGGCGGCTGTAGCGAGGTGTTCGAGTGGGCCGCCGTCGAGGGCTTGTGGGGTGTTCGGCTCGTCGGGGATCGGTTCGTGTTCGTAGCGATGTGCCATGTCGGGCTCGTGGATCTGGCCCAGGGCCCAGCTGACGTCGATGCGGCTGCGGCCGGATCGGAGTTGTTCGCCGAGGCCGATTCTGCGGACAGCTTCGGCGATTGCGGCCGCCCCGATGATGACGTCGGAAGCCAGTTGCGGCCAGGTGGACAGGGAGCGGTCGATCTCGATGAGGGAGGCAGCTGTGCGCGGCGACAGACGTTCGGCTTCCAGGTGGCGCAGGACGTGGGGGATCTTCTCGCGGCTGGTCATGCCTGGGAGAAGTCCGATGTCGAGTTGTCCGAGCAGTCCGTGCAGGATGGGGCGCTCGGGTTCTTGGTCGAAGCGTTCGACGTCGACGATGCCGCGGTCGCTGGTGGCCATGAGCACGGGGATCTGCAGGTCGCGTGCAGCGACGCGGAGTAGGGCTTTGATGTCGAGGGAGTCGCACTCTTCGACGGCGATGTCGAGGCCCTTGACGAAGTCGTCGAGTGTTTCGGCGTCGAGGCCGGTGTCGAGTACTTCGACGGGCAGATAGGGGTCGAGCTCGGCGATTCTGCGGGCGGCGACGACGGCTTTGTTGATCCCGAGGTCGAAGACGGTGGCCGGCACCCGGTTGAGGTTGGACAGTTCGAGGTGGTCGAAGTCGGCCAGGCGCAGTTTGCCGCATAGGCCTTGGGCGGCCAGGGTGTGGGCGATGACGTGGCCCACGCTGAGACCGGCCACCCCGATCGTCAGGGTGCTGAGAGTGGTTTGCTCTGCGGCGGTGATGTTGTTGCGGTTGCGGTCCAGTCGCAGTGCCTGGAATCCGCGGGGGCCGAGCACCGCGACTACGGCGCGCCGCCAGGGGTAGTAGGCCCATCGTCGGTGCTCGCGCAGCAGCTCGTCAGCCGGTGGCGGGCGAAGTGCGCGCAGGCTTTCCAGTTGGGCGTCGTGGTCGTCGAGGAAGTCGATGTCGGGGTCAGCGCGGAGCTCGTCGAGCAGGGCGTTGTCGTCAGGGTTGGTTGGGTCGAGAACTCGTGCGGTGTAAGCGGTCTGCATGCTGTTCCTTCGCTGATTCGGCACCGGGGTGCCGAGGGCCTCAGTCGTAGACTATGTCCGACGCTGGGAGGTGTGCGCGTGACTGATACTGCGCATAAGCAAACTGTGGCGGATCTTCCGCTGGCTCCGATTAACCCATTGCCGTACAAGCAAAAGCGTGATGCTTTGCGGAACTTTCACACTGGCACTGACATTCTGCGGGACGCCGGCGGGCCGGTGACCCGGTTCAGTCTTGGTCCGCGGTGGCTGATGCCGCCGATCGTTTTAGCCACCTCACCTCAAGGTATCCGCGACATCGTGGGTGTGCGTGACGGCTCGATCGACAAGACGAGCGGGGTGGGGCGAGAGCTTCGGCGTTTGCTTGGTGGCAATTTATTCGTGTTGCCGCACCAGGAATGGCTACCGCGTCGGCGCACGCTGCAGCCGGTGTTCACGAAGAAGCGGGTGGAATCTTTCGGCGCCCATATGGCCGAGGCCACAGAGATGGTGGTGTCCTCGTGGACCGACGGCGCGCAGATCAGCCTGGACGCTGAGGCGCGCCAGCTGACGATGCGTGCGTTGGGCCGCTCGGTGTTGGGTCTTGATCTGGATGAGCGGGCGGATGTGGTGGCCGAGCCGTTGCGGGTCGCGACCAGTTATGCGGTGCGGCGGGCTCTGAAACCACTGCGTGCACCGGCGTGGTTGCCGACGCCGGCGCGGCGGCGGTCTCAGGAGGCCGCGGCGGCGATTCGGGGGTTGGCCGGCGAGATTGTGCGTGCGTGTCGTGCTGATCCGGAACTGGATGCGCCGCTGGTGCAGGCGTTGATCGCCGCGCGTGACCCCGAGACCGGGCAGCCGTTGACTGATGAGGAGATTCGCGATGAGCTCGTGATCTTCGTGTTCGCCGGCCATGACACGACGGCTACGACGCTGACCTATGCGTTGTGGCAGCTGGGGCGCCATCCGGACGTGCAGGAGCGGGTGGCCGGCGAGGTCGCCCAGATCGGTGATCGGCTACTGGCGCCGGGCGACGTCGAGCAGCTCGGGTACACCGTGCAGGTTCTTCGGGAGGCCCTGAGGCTGTGCCCGCCGGGGCCCACCGGGACGCGGATGGCGGTCGAGGATGTCGAGGTCGCTGGGTATCGGGTTGAGGCGGGGACCATGTTGGTGTTCGGCCGGATGTCGGTCCAGCGTGACCCGACGCTATGGGAGGACCCGTTGCGGTTCGATCCTGAGCGTTTCACTCCGGAGAATATGAAGAAGCTGCATCGCTGGCAGTACGTGCCGTTCGGTGGCGGGCCCCGGTCGTGCATCGGTGATCACTTCGCCATGCTGGAGGCGACGTTGGCGTTGGGCTCGATTGTTCGTCGCGTGGAGCTGACCTCGTTGGAGGATGATTTCCCGTTGGCTGTGCCGTTCACGATGGTGCCGGGCGGGCCGATCCCGGCCCGGGTCGTGCGTCGCTAGCTGTTGTGCTCTGCGGGGTCGGATGTGAACTGGCCGTGGCGGATCAGCGCGGTAACAGATGCGTCCCACCGACGTAGCTCGGCGGGTGTGGTGAATGCACCGTCGATGTGGCGGGCGATGTGAGAGCGCAGCATGATCGCGCCCAGGCGCAGTATCAGCGGGTTGAGCGCGGCCCAGTCCGGGTCGATGTCGGGTCTGGTGAGCCCCGCTGCGGCGAAGGTGTCGCGCTGTCTGGCGCTGATCTTGAGCAGCCCGTCGAAGATCACGACACCTATGTTGTTGCCTTCACTGAGGGCGCGTCCTACGTAGTCGACGATGTCCGGATGGTCATGGATGAGCTTGGAGAAGCGGCCACCAAGCGATTTGAAATCGTCAGCCGGCTCGGCTGGTACCGGTAGCGGGTTGGATTCGAGGGCTTCGGCGAACACGCGCAGGACGTGGTCGTCAACGGCGGTGATCAGGCCGGCTTTGTTGCCGAAGTGGTGTTGCACCAGGCCGACGGACACCCCGGCGGCGTCAGCAATCGCGCGCATGGTGGTTGCGCTGATGCCGTGAGCAGCGAAGCGCTGTAGCGACGCGTCGCGTATCCGCTCTGCGTTGGACAACTCGACGGGGGTCGGCTGCTGGAGGAGGAACACCGAGCCTTCCATAGCGCTCGACAATACAGCACGCCAGTGCGGCAATACAGTTGGATAGCGGCAACAAGCCCTGGTCGGGGTGCAGGTAGTGGACTTCCCTATAGTCCTGGCAATACAAGGCGCTTGCCGCACCATACGTCGATGTGGTCCAATACAGCGGTCTTGTAGTCCCATACGTGAATATTCTGTACGCGCGGCCGACGGCGGACTGAGAACGAAACCGTGGACCCGCATCGACCATCAATTGGTCGATGCGGAAGTCGATACCCGAGGCGTGCACCGAGCAGACGGGGTGACACATTGCCGAACATCACTTATCCGACGCCCGCAGGTGCTTTGCCGGGATATCTGGCGAAGCCAGCAGGTGATGGTCCCTGGCCTGGGGTAGTGGTCATCCAAGACGTTCGGGGGATGACGGCCGATCTGCGGCGAATCAGCGATCGCCTCGCCGGCGAAGGGTATCTCACACTGGCTCCCGCCCTGTACGGGCGAGGCTTCAAACCCAGGTGCATGATCACCACCATTCGTTCCCACTTCGCGGACACCGGCGATGCCTACGACGACATCACCGCCGCGCACAACTACCTGATCAGCGACGCGCGGTGCACTGGCCGAATCGGGCTGATGGGATTCTGTATGGGCGCGGGCTTCGTCCTGCAGTTGTCTCCACGAGGGCTCTTCGACGTAGCCGCGGCCCAATATGGGCTGGCTCCCAAAAACGTTGAGGCGCTGGCGCGCTCATGTCCTGTCGTCGCCAGCTACGGCGCCAAGGACCGCATCGTCAAACAGGGCTCGGCCAGCGCGCTGGAGTCCGCACTAGCCAAAGGGTCTGTCGATCACGACATCAAGGAATACCCGAACGTCGGCCACAGCTTCATGAACAAGACGGGCATCCCGGCCCCATTCACGATCGTCGAAACCCTTGCTGGCTTCGCGTATTCGGCGCCCGAAGCCGAAGACGCCTGGAGGCGTACTTTCACCTTCTTCGAAAAGTATCTGACCCAAACGACGGGTCCATCTGGGCTTTCCGATCAGGACGGTATCAATGATGCGCCAACCAACTGAGCAGGTAGCGCGGCGGCTTCCCGCTCGTTGGCGACCAACAAGTACTGATGGCTACCCCCGGCCCCATTCCCCTGGCTGCGAATGGCACAGCTCAGAACTCTTGAGTATCCACAGCGGACGGTGCACGAACTCTTCGAATGACCCGTCCGATTCTTCCCGCAGTCGTGAACTGAGCTCGCGAGCAACCCGCTTTGTCTCCAGCGAATCATCTTGTGCTGCATCGAAGACCGCTTCGACCTCTTTGACGAAAGGCACGCCGTGGCCACTATGACGGGTGAACCCACGTATCGACCATGGTTGGACGTAGCGCCCCCCAGCGACTACCTCCGAAACATCGCCAACTCGGCAACTGGCAAAGGCTACAAGGCCTTCGCCAAATCCTTGCTCAAGATCGAGGAAGGAACCGTCGTAGTCGACCTCGGATGCGGCGCCGGGGTGGATCTTCCCGCATACGCCGAAGCCGCCGGCCGCACAGGCAAAGTGATCGGCGTCGACGAGGACCAGCAGCTGCTGACCCATGCGGTGAAGACCACCAGCCACTTGCCAACGGTGTCATTCATTGAGTCCGACATCCACCAACTCGCCATTGACACTGACAGTGTGGACCGCGTCCACATCGACCGTGTGCTTCAACACGTGGATTCGCCGGCCACCGTTCTTGCCGAAGCAGCTCGGACTCTGCGCACCGACGGCATGGTCGTCTGCGTCGAGCCGGACTGGGCAACCCTGGTCATCGATCACGCCGACGTCGCCTTGAGCGACTCCTACACCCGCCATTTCGTCGCGCAGGTCATTCGCAATGCCACGATCGGGAGGGCCTTGCCCAGGTTGCTCGACGAGGCAGGGTTCAGCGTCGACGCGATCTATCCCATTACGGCGTTCTGGACTGACGCAATCGAAGCGGACAAGATTCTCGGCTTCCGTGACGTCTGCGAACACGCCGTGACTGACGGTCTCCTGCCCGCCGAACGAACCCAGAACTGGATCGATGACCTCATGGCGGGGCCGTTTTTCGGCGCCTTGTCCCTGTTCATTGTGTCCGCCCACATCAAGAGTCTGTGATTGAAGGAAGGCACTATGCATCGATCACCGATCGCGGCCCGAGAGCATTCGTGGAACCAGCCGTGGAGTATCCGGCATCGAATGGGTCAGTCGACCGTGCAGACGACGCGGCAGTTGGCAGGCCGGTGGGGAGTACTCCATGATGTTGTCTAGCCAGGACTTGTTCGATTTGGTGCACGCACTCCCAATACCGATTCCGTGGGATCGGGACGCCTTCGTGCAGAGCGTGGCGGAGATGCGAGGTCGGCCCATCACCCTGATCCCCATCGAAACAGCGTTTGTGGCCGACAGTCTGTACGGCCTGTGGCTAGCACGCGAAGATGACGATTTGATCCTGCACGAGCGGGGCACCTCGGACTACCACATCAACCAGATCGTCTGCCACGAAATCGGCCACATGATCTTGGGGCACCGCATCGGCGTTCACCGCGAAACTCGCGACGCGCTTGAATCGGCTTGGCACCATGCGCTTCCCGATATCGCTCCAGAGTCGGTACACGCAGTCCTCGGCCGTCAAGACTATGGCAATGAACAGGAACGCGAAGCCGAAATGTTCGCCTCGTTGCTGATGATTGCCACCGTGGAGAAGGCGCACCAGCGTTCGATGATTCGCCGCGTTTTCTTTAGCCGCCGATGATTACGGGACTTCCTGACTGGGCAGCATGGCCGCTGCTGCTGTTCATGGCGGTGGTGACCATCACCAGGTTCGCGTTTTACAGCACCAACAGCACGCAATACGACAAGTACCTCAACTACACCCTCGGATTCGCGTTGGCCTCGAACCTGCTGCGCGACCGCGCCATCGAGACGCATCTCAATCGGGTCCTGGGCTGGGATCTGACCACGATGCAACAGATTTCGCTGGCACTCATGATCTTCGTCGGCGCCGAGTTTCGTGGCTTCACCACCGTGTGGCGCGGAGA
Source organism: Mycolicibacterium arcueilense (assembly GCF_058536225.1). Classification (NCBI taxonomy): domain Bacteria; kingdom Bacillati; phylum Actinomycetota; class Actinomycetes; order Mycobacteriales; family Mycobacteriaceae; genus Mycobacterium; species Mycolicibacterium arcueilense. Next base: position 58,701 of record NZ_JBZTYL010000030.1, on the reverse strand, counting down.
CCTGACCAAAGACGAAGCAGTCCGCCGCCACCGCAACCACCGGATCACCGCGGTGATCTGTTGCGTGGTATTCCTGGTCGCCGCCACACCGGCACGCGACGCCGGCGAGCACCTGGAGGTGCACGGCGGCTGGCCCGCCGTCATCGCCTGGTCGTTCTACGAGATCCCCATCGTCGCGCTGACGGCACCACTGATGTGGATGTGCATCAAGGAAACCATCCGTCGCGACGCCGCGTTCAAAGAACGCCTCGTGCCCATCGGCGGCATCGTGATCGGGCTGCTGATCGCGGTATCCAACCCCGGCGCCGCGGTACTGGCGCTGTTCGAGGAACTGGGCTGGCTACACAGCGTCGACTACCGCTTGGCAGTGCACTCGGTGATCTTCTTCGCGATCTCGGTGTTCGCCAACATCTTGGCAGCGGTGCCTTGTCTGCTGGCTGTGCATGTGCGCACGGGTCTGGATTCCATGAGCCGAACGTGGCGTCAACTGCAACCTATGTTGACAGATATGACTCGCATCGTTCCTGGAATCGAGTTCCAGCTGGACGCACCGTCGCCGTATCGAGGCAAGAAGCCGCTGGACGTGCATCAGAGCGTGGTACAGCTGCGCGACGCGATGCTGCAGCTGCGACCGTGGGTTCGGCCGATCGATCACGCCGAGGCCGCGCGGTTCTTGAACCAGCATGGTGTGCCCCCAGCACGGCACCCCGAAGCGCTACGCGCGCTGAGCTTGGCGCGAGCAGCCCAAGCTAAGCTGGCAGGCGCCCCAGTCGCCGACGACGACCACGCTGAAATCACGACCTATCGCTGCACCAGCTTGCAAGAGGAAGCCGCCGACCTGCTCGGGCTGGCCACCTGGTGGCCAGCGGCCCGAACGTTCACCGACTGCGGTCGCACGATGAAGGTGGCCCCCTAATGGCCCATGCCAGTTCGCCCAGCGGATTCCCGCACACACGATGGCGGCTGCCCATCGTGGGTGACCTTCTCACCGTGGATCACAACAAGGTCTGCCAAGGCTTGGCCCGCGAACTGGTTAAGCACGGCGGCATCATCGAACAGAAGGTATTCAACGTCCGCGGCATCATCGTCTCGCGCACCGACCTCGTCAACGACATCAACGACGAACAGCACTGGGAAAAACAAGTCGGCTACTCGATGCTCAAACTGCGTGCCGCGGCCGGCGACGGACTATTCACCGCACACAGTCACGAACCCAATTGGGCCAAGGCCCACAACATCCTGATGCCGGCATTCACCAAGACCGCCATGCAGTCCTACCACCGCGAGATGGCAGCCACCGTCGGCGAACTCATCGATGTCTGGAACGACCGCGCCGGCCGCTGGATCGAGATCCCCGCGGTCACCAACCGGCTCACCGCCGAACTGATCGGCCGCGCCGGAATCGGACACAGCTTCAACAAACTCAGCTCCGACAACGACGATCCCTTCATCGCCGCCGTCATCCGCGAACTCACCTACGCCAACCGCCGCACCGACGCCATCCCCTTCTACGAGAAGCTGTTCGGCGGCCACCGACGCGACCAGCACAAGCGCGACAAGGCCTGGCTGCGCGAGCAGGTGGCATCCATCGTCGAAGACCGCCGGCGCAGCGGCGCGGAGCGCTCCGGCGCCGGCATGCTCGACGCGCTACTGACCACCTCAGACCCTTACACCGGCGAGATGCTGGACGACGACAACATCGCCAACCAAGTCCTGACCCTGCTGGTAGCAGGCAGCGAAACCTCGGCCAATGCCATCGCTTTCGCCCTGCACTACTTGGCAACCAATCCCGATGTCGCCGCGGCCGCACGTACCGAGATCGACGGCCATTGGCCGCGCGGGGCCCTGCCCGATTTCGGCTACGACGAGATCGCTCGCCTGCGCTATCTGCGCCGAGTCGTCGACGAAACACTGCGCCTGTGGCCGGTCGCTCCCGGTTACTTCCGGCAGGCTCGCCACGACACAACAATTGGCAACGGAGAGTTCCACTTCCACGGCGGCGACTGGGTTTTCGTGGTACTCCTGGCAGCTCACCGAGATCCGACAGCGTGGGGCGAGGACGCCGACCAATTCCGCCCAGACCGATTCCTGCCAGAGGAGATCCGCAAACTCGGGACTCGCATCTACAAACCGTTCGGGACAGGGCCACGAGCGTGTATCGGGCGGCAGTTCGCACTACACGAAATGATGCTGACCCTGGCGGCTGTCCTGCACCAGTTCGACCTGGAGCCTGAACCCGGCTACCAACTTCAGGTCAGCGAAATGATGACCCTCAAACCCGAAGGCCTTCGCCTGAGGATGCACCGCCGCCGTTGAGCGTGGCGGGACGTGCCGGCATTGTGGCGCCAAGAAGATCTTTAGTGGCGTCCTGCGATAATGCGCCTGCTAAGCTGGGCATGTTAGAGGCGGTCATCGGGGACGGTGATCCACGAGAGAGTCGGCCAGGACTCAACATGCGGGCCGTTACCCGCGAGCCAATTGGCCGGCTCTTTTGTTTTTGCCAGGCGGAGGCGGCTTTCGGGGCTGAGATGTGTCGGTGCAGTGTGCCAGTATTCCTGTATGGCGAGTGCAGACGGAAGAGGTCGAGCGAGCTGGGCGGTGGTTGACGTGGAGACGTCGGGGACTGACCCGCGAACCTGCAGAGTGATTAGTGTGGCCGCGCTCGCGGTCACCGACAGCGGCGAAGTGACCGATTCGGTGGTGAGCTTGCTCGACGCAGGTGTCGATCCTGGCCCTACCCACATTCACGGATTGACAGCCGAAATGTTGTCGGGCAAACCATGTTTCAGTGACATCGCCGATGATTTGGCGCGGCTGCTGTGCGGTCGTACGTTGGTCGCTCACAACGCGGGGTTTGACTACTGGTTCCTGGAGGCCGAATCTCGACGCGTCGGTGTTGATCTACCCGTCGATCACGCCTTGTGCACATTGGATCTTGCTGGGCGCCTTGAGCTTGGGACTGCAAGCCTCAAACTCGGCGAACTTGCCCGCCACTGTGGCGTTGCTCAAGCCCGGCCTCACGATGCGTTCGACGATGCGCAGGTGCTCAGCCAAGTGTTCACACAGCTTCTGGTAATCGCCGGAGAACAATGTGTTGACCTCCCAGTGCGTGACCCGCAAGCTTTTCGTGTCCCCGTTTTCGCTGAGCCGCAAGCTGCTTGAATCACCGTCCAGCTGATAACTGAAGGACGGGGATGTTCACGGATTCGGTTTCAGCGCGCTGGTTGGTAGGCGGCGGCGCGGCTGGCCGGATGAAAGTAGGGTGGCCGCAGCGCACCGGTGCCATGTGGGCCCGTGCTGGTTGTGACGTTTGTCAGGCAGCGCGGTGGGGTAGTTCGTCCGAGAATTCCCGGCTCGTGTTCGTGGCCGGCCGACCAGGTTTCGACTTCGGGAGTTTCTGTGACTTCCCATCGGCGGACCAGGCCTTCGCCCACGGCGGTGTGCTTGCCGATAGACGTCAAATCTTCGAGCAGCTCGTGAATCGCCTCGGGATCCCCGACTGCGCGCCAGGTCAGGTGGGTGGCAGCGTGTGCTGATACGGGGATGATGCGGCGTTGGTAGCGGCCGGTGGTGTCAGAGACAGCCTTGGGGATGACGACGGCGAGTTGTTGGAGCCGATGATGGTCGGTTCGGGAAGTGCGCCAGCGGATATCGGGCTCGGCGACATCTTGTATTCGGGGATGCAGGTCGGCGAAAGTGGCCATCCAATGCCAGTCGCTGTCGTGTTCGGGGTCGCCGCAAGTGGCCAGCGGCAACTGGAGTGTTTCTTGGGGCCCGTCAGACTCGAACGCCAAGTGGTGCCCGGCTTCACGAGCAGCCCATTTGCGCCGGTCCCACAGCACGGAGGCGAGCAATCCGTCGAGTGCAACGCCCCATGGGCGTGAAAGCACGATTCCATGGGGCATCGTTGCCGTCACCTGCAGCGCAATCATGGGCGGGTCACGAGAGTTTCGAAAGCGCGGCGATCGCCTCGTCGCGGCGTGACTTGAGCTCAGCACGCCAGTCGACGGCTTCGCCGGGGAATTGTCCACGTTTGACCTCGTGGCTCAGGTTAACGATGACGCGGCCGTGGCCGGCCGCCGCACGGCCGCCCAGATGGCCGTCGCTGGCGAAAGTGTCGAGGATGTCGCGCACGAATGCGGCTTGGAAGCTGGTCGCGTTGTTGAGGAGCACCCATGTTTGCAGGCGGGTACCTGCCGGCAGGGTTTCGACACCGAATCGTGCGAGGGGACTTGTCTTTTCGTCACGATCTGTACACGGCGGCTGATCGAGATTGGTGCGGTGGTCAGACAGGTGGCCGAACCACTCGGCGCCGAGCGCTCGCACAGCGGGCAGCGGCGCGGACTGTGGTGGGCGGTCGAGAATGTGGGTCGTTTCGGCTACCTCGGGCACCGGCTTGCCGACGTACAGCAGGCCGGACATGATCCGTCCCGAAGCGGCGCCGCCAAATACTGCGATCAACGGCACCAGATCTCTGAGACGACGTATGCCCTCGTTGTCGAGGGGAGTCTTCGATTTGGCAAGCCGGCCACCGTTGGTGAGTAGATGGGCGGCGGGAACGGGTAGGGCGGCGTCCTCGTAGTCGAGGGCCTCTGCGGTGAGCTCCTCACCGATGCGGCGAAGGGCACCGCGGAAGCCGCCGCCTGAGACCATGGGAACCTGCAATGCGATGTTGTCGGGGGTAATGCTCTTTTCTCGGCGAAACAGGGCGAAGTTGCCGCTGGCGGCGGTGATGACCTCACGGTGCACGATCGAGGACTGGGCCACCATGTCGATATTCCACTTGATTTTGGACAAACGGCTCATCGGTTTTGTGCCTTGCGTTCGGCGGAGACAGCCTCGGTGATGATCCGTACCCTCAGCAGCAAGGCGGGCAGGCTGGTTTGAAGGATGCTGAGCACAGGCAGCGGAGGCTCCTGCAGCAGTTGTGCTAGTTCTCGGCGTCGGTCGCTGTGTCGGGGCGCTGTCGCATCGAGCAATGATGAGGCGGTAGACCACCACTCATCGAGCGTGGCCGAACGGTAGGAGGCCACACGTACCCGAGAGATAAGCACATCGTCCCAATAGGTTTTGCGGTGCTTTTCCTCGCCGATCCACGTGTTGTCCCAGTCGATGCTGTAGTGCAACAACAACAGCAACCGCTCCGCAGTGTCGGCAGCGCGGTCGATGTCGGCGTGCCCGGCGGAGAGCGCCGAACCTGTCAGCGCTGGCAACAAACGCAGCTCGGGCACCAGCGCCTGCCATCTTCGGGTGGGCGGGAGCTCGTCGACCATGCCGACCAGCCTAGCTCCGACTACGACGCTAGTTTCCGCTTGCCGCGGTTGTGGAAGCTGAAATACCGTGCGGTGTGTTTGTGAGGGTCCTGGCCGCTGCCCACAGCGGCTCCACTGTGCGCCACGGCTGCAGCGCAGACCAGGCCCCAAGGAACTGCGTCCAACTGCTCTGTGCAACAGCGGACAACAGGGGATAGGGCGGCATTTCCCGCATCAGGATCCGATCGATCTTCAACGCGATCTGCCGCTCGCTAATCGAATCGATCGCCTGCGCGCGCACCCATGCAGTGACGATCGGTCGCACCGAGGCGAGTGCGACAAGGCGGCTTGCCGAGGTGGCGTCCCACATGCTGACAAGTCCGTCGGTTGCTAGATGGCCCCATTCGGCGGTCGCCAGGACGTGCCGGCGCCGCGACGAGGGAAGTACCACGGCGTGGGTATTCGGGAGCGCGCCGGCGCTCAGTAGGGGAGCCAGGTCGGCACCCTCGGGGTGCTCGGTGACGGTATCTGAGGTAATCACCATCGCCGGAACAGCTATCGGTGGGCGGCTGTAAGCCCAGGCGCACGGCATACACAACCGGCGTGATCCGAAAGGCCATGCGTCGAAGCCGGTGAACTTCTCGGAAATGATGTGAGAGCTGGTCACTGTTGGGCCGTCCTCCCCACACCGGCCACAGCGGCCCGCTATCGGCGGGGGAGCGTTGACGGAGGGTTGTCCGGCAACAACCCACGCGGTGGCGGCAGGATCGGAAAGCATGCTGGTAGCCACATTACGGGCAGCGATTGCTACTGTTGACAGCACGAAACGCGTATTGGGTTTGGGAGATGGTGTCCCTGGGGCGGCTTCGGACCGGCTGGATTCAGCTGTGACCGGGGCCGCCCTCCTGTGTGTTTGGTCGTCGACCTGCTAGCAGGTTGTTGTGTTCAAGGGCGAGTCGAGTGGAGTTGGTCTCTTAGACTACGAGTAGTCGTCGAGCAATTGAGAGCCTGAGACCACATGGGTGCCAAGACCGCCAGACCGAACCAAGAACCGGTGAAGGTCGACATCGAGGGTGGGGCGGTCACCGCAAGGGACGTCAAGGCGGCCCGCGAGATCGCCGAGTCGGCGATGACCGACGCTGAGTTTCATCGTTTGGCCAGCCGGGTGCGCGACGAAATGCGGGACGCCGACTCGTCGCTGACCCGCGCGACGCGCGACCGAGACCGCGCTACCCCACGCGACGAAAGCCACGTCGACTCAACGCGCTTGCGCGCCGAACTACCTTCACCGGAGGGATTTCGGCGCTCGCTAAGCAGCCGGCAACGCAAGATCCGGTCCGCCACAAAAAACAGGGTCATCGACGCGGCCCCGAAATCTCAGCGCCGAGCAATTCGGAGCATGTTGACCGACGACAACCCTGTCGAGTGGCAACGCATCAACAGCGCATTGCATCGCACCGCCGGAGACGTCCAGGAATTACCCGACATCGACCGGGCCAAAGTGCAACGCCTGGACCGCGTGATACAGGCCTACGAGCGGGAAAACGACCGGACCCATACTGTGTATGTTGCAGTCAAACTGCCCGACACCCACCGCGACGTCGGTGATGTCGACGAAGTACCCGATAATCTCCGCCCGGGCTCGAGAATATCGTTCGACCAGTTCACGATCGCGCGCCACAGCTTGGATGAATCGCCCGGCCACGACAGCGACCGGTACCTCATGTTCGAGTTAACGACAAGCCGGGGAATGTACTTCGGACACTCCGACACTGTGGAAGACACCGCCCACGTGTTGCCGCGCGGCTTGGCCTGTGAAGTGGTGTCTGCCGCGGACGCGATCTACGGGATTGGCAACAGCTACGGAAATCGTCTTGTCCTGCAGCTGAGGGAGCTGGCGTGAGCAACAGGGAATGGGTGGTCCATCCGAATCGGTCAGAGCTCGGACCCGATGAACCGGGGCGCAACGGTCACTTCCGGCCGATTGGGCACCTACGACGGCGCCGCAAAATTCCGACTGAGAACAAGTGCCTGGCCCGAGTGGAATTGCCAGACAGTCTCTCTGATCTGACTGATGAGGACGGGTCCAGGACCTTCGGTGGCTATGACTGGTTGTTCGTCGTCGGCGCGGCCCGCACGTTCGCCCGCATACACACCGAGGTTGAGGTCCCATTGCCGTTCGGATTCAAGGATCGTGGACTGTGGTGGTGGTGGGACGGCACCACCACTGAGGAGTCGATCCTGGAAGGGCCAGACGCGGTGGGTTACGTCGAGGAGTACTTCCGCCGACTGTTTCCGGGAATGGCTGTGACCGTGACCGACGCGCGCTTGGTCGCGGCGCCCGACGAACCGTGAGCGCTCAACCGGGTTTGAACATGCAGGCGCTGCGCGCGATCGCTGCGCGCCGGCGAGGTACGGCGTCTCATCGGCATTTGCTCGATCGAATCGCCGAGCACCTCGATGAGCACGACGGATTCGTGTCATGGTCGGGAGGCAAAGACTCCACTGTCGTGGTCGATCTCGCCCGCCAGGTCGATCCCAATGTGCCGGTGGTGTTCTTCCATTCTGGCCTTCAATTCCCCGAGACGCTGAACTACTTGGCCGACCTCTCGGAGGCGTGGCAGCTGAACTTTGAGGTGATCCCGGCCGAAGCAAGCCTGTTGACCGTGATGGTCGTGCAGGGCGGATTCGACCACCATGCCCCAGACAAGCGCCTAGGTGCTGAGTTGGCTGAGCTCATGATCACCGACCCGGCCGCCGAGGCACACCGGCGCCATGGCCGCGGCTCGTTATGGGGCGTGCGCACTCAGGAAGCCCCGGGCCGGAAGGCGCTATACCGACAGCATCTGGCAGCCGAAACCCAAGCGCGCCAGGAACAATCACGCGAGGAAGTGCGAGCCGCCGCCGGCGGGGTCATCCGTCGCAAGGACGGCACCGTGACCTACGGGCCGATCTGGGACTGGCAGAGGAGCCAGGTGTTCGAATACTTGGCTGGCCGCGGCATAGAACCCAACCCGCTGTACGACAAGCTCGCCAAACTGGGGGTTCCGGAGCACCAGATCAGGGTCGACTCCATCATCGACGCGTCGAAACTCTCCAATGGGCACATCGCCTTCCTCCAGAAAGGCTGGCCCGACCTGTTCGACCGGCTGGCGGACGCCCTGCCACGCCTGCCCGAATGGACCTAACGGGTGGACACGGCTGATAGCATTCGACCTGTAGGGCAGGCCACAAGGCAGGCCCCGAAGCCGCAGAAGAGGATCATGATGAGCATCGGATCGCCAGGGGCGACGATATTCGTCCCTGGCCGTGAGGAAGGCGGCATCGCCATCGCTGAGCAGCCGTTTGTTGATTACCTGTGGTCGGATCTGAAAGCGCGACGCAATGCGCTCAGCCTATGGCCTGAGGGTCTTGCCCCGGTGTTGGGGATCGATTCCGCCCTCTACCTCACGTATGAATACGACAGCGCGGAAGGCGTGCCAAAGAAGGCCGCTGGCCGGCGGGGGGCGATGAAAGCCATACGTGCGGGAGAGGCGAGCGCGGACAGCGTACCTCCTGAATTCGTCAGCGAATTGGCCGATATGGAAGCGTTTGTCGCCGACGAAGCAGAACAGCTGATCGAGGCAGCGCCGGACTCTGGTGTGGTGACGCTCCATGCCCTCATCGACCAAGAGGCGTTCAATTCTGACTATCCGGATGCGTGCACCCGCTTGCTCGAATATCCCTACCCGGTAACGCTGCACTATGTCGCAGTTGGACGTGCCGCGGCCGAATTGAGACGGCGAGGCCGCGACGTTGAGGTGTACCGCGGCGAGCGGCGCTTCGATCTGGCCGCGGCCCGGTTCGCTGTCGGGCTTGGCAAGACAGAGACTGCCCACCTGTTGGGGCTCAATGAGAAGTCGTACTTTGCGACTGAGCGCAAGGGAGTGGTGCGAGAGGCGTCGCTGAGCGATTTGCAGAGGCTCGATGACTTCATCGCAGACACAGCCGCAAAACTTGATCTCAAAGTCGAGGACGGGGTCAGCGTAATCCTGGTCTCGGATGATCAAGAGGAATTCGAAAAGGCTTATCCAAAGGCGCTTATCGAGCGTTCCGGGAATCCGTACTCCGTCCGGATGCTTTGGGTGGCCGCAGGCCGGCGCGCCGGCACGCTTGACGCGACCGACCAAGCAGTGCGGATCGCGGCGATTGATTAGGCGCGTTCACGCATCTGACATACCGCCAACGGCCGTTGCGGAAGCGTGAGAGTGCTACCGTGGTCGAACTGACATACCCGGGGCCCGGGCTCACTGATCCGGCTGCCGACGTATGGACTGTTACACCGGCCGGGTTCGGCCGGTACGAGTGCACCGTGGTCATTGGGCGCGGCGCCAAGGCGTGGGCGTTCGCCAGCGGTGAAGTTCTTAGGTGGGGCGTGAAGCGGCGCAGCGGGTTCCGAGTCTGTCCCGAAGCAACGGTATCCGAGGGCGTGGACTACCGGATTTCGCTGGGGCGGTGGCCGTTCGTGGTGCGTGAGCCTGTACGAGTGGTGGCTGTGGTATCGCGCACTGATCGGTGCGGATTCGCCTACGGCACCCTACACGGGCACCCGGTCTGCGGGGAGGAAGCATTCATCGTGCACCGCGATCCCGCCGGCACGGTGTTCTTGACTTTGCGGTCGCTGACTCGGCCAGCGCCGTCGGGGTTGTGGCGCGCGGTCTTCCCGGTGCTGTTGTTCGCGCAGCGGTTCTTTCGTCGTCGCTACCGGCGCAGTTTGAAGAACGGGACGGCTTAACCCGGATGGAACGATGGGCGAAGTTCAAGCGCCAGTTCCGGTGTCTCACCGTCAAACTGGCCAGCAAGATCGACCTCGGCGTGGCCAGCCTCACGCTCAGTGCCCTCGCCGCGCGCTGAGGGTTCGCGCAGATCCGCCCGCACACGCTAGAGGACGTCGTCATCCGCAGCGGCTTGACTTTGCCGACGGCGTGCCAGCCGTTTCAGACGAAACATTCCGATCGCGGTCGGTGTAGCGCTTGATAGGTTGGATCGAGGTATTGACTCGCTGTCTGGCATTTGCCATTCTTGACGCAGCCCACCACTTTTGAGTCGATGGGGTCGTATCCGCGGCTTTTCATGCAAGAATTGTTGGTGTCGGACTCGGATCAAATTCGGACTCTGAACCGCGAATCTTAGGTCGGACTTCCCGACTCGCGCACCACATCTCCGATGAACGCCGTATCCGTCACGGTCCATTTCGAGAGCCCTATAGTCCGAAATCGAGGGTGAGGAATCCCCAGTGACTCTATCCGCGACTGCTCATGAGCAGACCGTCCACCAGGCGGAAGCCAACCAGTCAACACTGCACGCCGGCCGCATCATCGCGGCCCCACATGCCGAGACAATGACAAGTTTTGATGCCCGGGATCATCGAGAGGCGTTGTCCCACGCTAAGAATGACGTAGCAATGATCCGATACGCCGTCGAAGTGCTCGATGGTGCGACGCCGGCCGAAGTTTCCTCCTGGCTCAAGAGCTTCGGCTACGCGCCGTCAAGAAGGAGAGTGCTGAGCGAAGTCAAAGCCTACCGAGATGCTCACCGCATCAACGGGATCAAGGTAGCTACGGCTGGTAGCCAGGCAGCGTCGGCGCCGCCGTTCCTGCGGCACATGACACCCGACGACGATCCGATGAGCGCGCACCGAACCGTCGTGTTGCCCGCCGGTGCTGATCGTGAATACCGCGCGCCAACGGTTGCCTTCGCCTGCTACGCCGTGGCGGTGGTATCTATGGCCGTTTCGCTCAACACTTCATGGCGGTTCTTCGACCAAGTGCTCCACATCCCCACCGCGTACGGGGAACGTGGGGCGATGTTCGCAGTCGCCGAGCTCGCACTCGTCGTGTGCGGGGCTGGTATGGCCGTCAGCGTCAAACGGACTGGACGCCCTGGTGCCTTCCGCGGAATCGTCTGGGCGATGTGCGCCGCCATGGCTTACATGGCGTGGGCCATGTCGAGCACCGATGAAGCCATTGGCCGAATCATCCTTGGACCTGTGCTCGGTGCTGTCATGCTCCATCTTGGACTCGGCCTCGAACTGCGTGCCCGAAATCAACACGCCGACAGCGCGGCCGCACGGGTTGGCCACGAGCTGCGCGAACGACTGCTTTCCCGACTGGGCCTGGGTGACGACGGTCGCGACGCTGCCCAACGAATTCGCGATCGCAAAGCGCACCGGGCAGCAGTGCTCGCGCGGCCGGCGCGACGGCCCTGGTCGCGTGCGGCGAAGTTAGAACGCGCACTGCTGGCAGCTGGCGTCGCAGACGACGAAGTCATGTGCGAACGGATGCTCGCGCGCCTTGCGGTCCTGCGCCACGCCCACGAGCTCCCCGGTCTCTCCCAGTCGTCGCCATGGAAGCCGGTTCTGGACTGACGTGGCGGTGCTGAGGTCAGTCGAATTGCTGCCCGCCGCAACGTAATTACTGTGATGCAGTGACCGGTGGCGGTGTCCAACAAGTTCGCCAACGGTTCTCCGCGGCCCAGTCATCACACCTACGTCATTGGCGTACCCGTCAATGACGGTTTTCCGCGCATTTGATGGACCCGCTGCCTGGTGTCAATGGGGTTGAGAATGCCTATCGTTGGGCATTGGCGGCCGCTTGGGGGTTTCCGTGTCTTAGGGCGCCAATCAGCACAGAACGGACCGAAGCGTTCCCATCCGACGCCAAATAGACCAAGGCGCGCATGATGTCGGCCTTGCTCAGTGTTCGGCGGCCCGTTTCCCGACGAAGGCTGTACAGCAGCTCGTCCCATTGGCCGACTTCGTCTCCATCGAGCCTGATCGACCAGTTCACCTTGTTGGGGTCCGCATCGGGCGTCGTCACGGCACAGATTTTAGATCGTCTGCACGCATGCGCGCAATCTGTATTGCGCGCATGCGCGCATGCGTGTAAATTTGCGTAAAGAGCAGCGGGAGCCACGCAGCGCTATCCCCGCCAGACGGAGAGGGATTGGCCGATGAACGCGACTGCGACACCGAACCGCTACCCGCGCAAGATCGTCATGGAACGCGACACCAAGCGCGGCTCGGGACAGGAACGCATCGTGGCCGCGGCGGCGCACTACGGCTGGTCCGAGGTGGACTACCGCGCAATTGACATCCCGTCCAGCGAGCGCGCCTGGACGAAGGGAGGTCAGGTCTTCTACGTCCGCCTCGGTGAGGCCGGGCAAGTGCTCACGGCGTGGGCCTACCGCGGCACTGTCGAGGACCGGGCCGCGCGCTCTCGCTCCTCACTCATCGGTGCCGTGACCGACGGACGGGACAAAGCCAGCCGTGCCGTCGATCTCCTTGCGGAGGCGGCTTGATGAGCACCGCAGGGTCAGATATCGCGCCACCAGCTGCTGGGGCGCCGTCGACGGCCGGTGGGCGAGTCGCCCGCACCTGTCAGAACCACGGAGCATGATCGGCCCATGGCGACACCCGCACACCTCGCGCCGCAAAACTGCTTCATCTGCGGCGGCGCCGCGCACGCGGACACCGACCACACGTTCTGGTCCAACGCCGCAGCCCTCGCCGAGGCCCGCAAACACGATCGACGAACCGTCCACCGCTACCCAGCTGGCGAGACTTCACCGGAAGCGGCCTACGTCGCAGAACACCGGCCCTACTGACACCACCAGCACGACAGGGAAAGGCCCACGATGAGCGAATTCACCGATGCAATCAGCGAGCATGTGCGGCAGGGGATTGCGGCCCAGGATGCTGCTGACCGAGCTGCAGGGCGACCGACGGCGGCTGAGCTCGACCACGAGGTAGCGATTGACGAGCTGCGTGGCCGGCTTGATGAGGACCTAGGCGAGGCGATCGCTGCTGCTCGGCGCGCGTCGCGCACGCTGGCTGAGTTGGCAGGTCCGATCTATGACGTTGAGTACGCAGAAACTGAGCGCGGTGGTGATCTCGCCGTGTTGATTGAGACTGCTCGACGAGGACTAACCGCAGCGCACGCGCAGCTGGTCCGATGAAGGTTAGTCAAAGGAAGGGATGTGGTCATGGGCTACAACCACATTGAAGGCACGACGTGGGTTCAGGCCGTCTGTGACGGCTGCGGGTACATCGAAGACAGCTATCACGGAATGGCCGACACCTACTCGGCTGTCGAAGGCTCCGAACTTGGCCACTACCTCGACGGCTGGCTGTGGACCTACGGAGATCCGATCGATCTGTGCCCGAAATGCTCGATCGAATGCCCCGACTGCTGCGGAGGAGGCTGTGAGCGGTGCGGCTGCTACGGGCGCAAGGCGGTCATACGTGTGCAGAGTCGCCTCGACTTTCCGCCGCCTACGGTCTCACCAACTAGCGGTGGTGACAGGCTTGCCGCCGCCACGGGTGACATCCGATTGGGCGCCATGCCGATTGTCGACACAACGAACGCCTCCACGATCGAGCTGATCGAACCTGCTGGCACCGCCCAGCCATGCCTGAATCTGATGATTGCTGATGCCCGGGCTGTCGCTGGCGTACCCGGCTTGTTGACCACCGTTGAGGCGACTGTGACGCGAGAACAGGCACTTGAAGTCCGCGCCCGTATCGACACCTGGCTGGCCCGCCACAGTAGCCCGGCACCCGCATGACCGGGGTTCCGCTAAGCGGTGGCACGTCGGGGAATCAGTGTCGGTGAAACATACGAGCAGGACAGATGGAGCTGACAACATGCAGAATGCTGACGACGATCCCAATGTTGTTGAGACATTGGCTGCGCTGCTTCGTGAAGTTGACGGCAGTCATTTGTTGGGGGCCGGCGCGCTCGCTGAGGAGCTTGTCAAGCGCGGCGTCACTATCGAAGACCTTGGATCGCGTGTGTACGCACCCGCTGCATTCCGAAGCGACGGAACCATTGAGCCAGTGACGAATTCGTTCAGCACACGCGCTCAGGCCGAACAGGAATTGGCGGGGCTGCTCGGCGATGACTACTACCGGGATCGTCGGCCGTTTCTCGCAAGCTCAGTCGCCCAGGTATGGCGCCGAGTCGACCTAGCAGAGCTACAGTGATCAGCACGTACAGCCGCGGCAACGTCACCTTGACCGTCGAGACAGCTCCCGGCGCTGATGAGGTTACCTTCACGGTCGTTCGCAGGGCGCCACTGACGGCAGACGATGTGCGGCGCGTCAACTCTGAGATCGCTGACCACTCCGCCGCTCGCGGAGCGCAACTGACGCAACTACCCGTCACTGGGGAGTGGGTAGTGGTGCGGACCGGTACTGTGCTGGTAAGCGATAAGGGCGACCCGGTGGCCGATCTGCGCTGGGTAGGTGTCCAGTGACAGTGCACAGTTCGAGGGCTTCAACGGGAGAGCTGCCGCATTGTGTTCGGCCCTGCGAGAACTGTCCGTGGCGTAGGGATTCCGCAGCAGGCGAGTTTTCAGCGGAGAGGTACGAAGCGTTGCGAGTGACGATCGGGTCTGCCGGACGTGAAGCAGAACTCGCCGCTCCGATCTTTGCATGCCACAAGTCCGAGCCGGGGCGTGACCGCGCGTGTGCGGGTTGGCTTGCCGTGGCCGGGGTCGACCACCTCGGTATCCGGTTCGCCGTCGCACTCGGCCGCCTGCCGGCCGCCGTGCTGCAGCCCGGCAGAGACTGGCCAGAGCTGTTCAGCTCCTACGACGAAATGGCAGAGCGGAATAGATTGCCTGGACCGCCACAATGAACGACTTCGGTGCGTCGTGCGCTGAATTGGCACCGAGAGCCGCCACTGAGGTGCCAGATCACATCGATCTGGCACCAGGCGTACGGCTGCCGCCGGAGATTGTGACCGCGACAGTAGCAATTTTGGCGAATCGTGGAGGGGGTAAGTCCGCTGTCGCGCACCGCCTTGTCGAGCTGATGTACGCCGCAGGCCTGCCCGTGGTGGTCATCGACATCAAGGGTGACTGGTGGGGCATCCGCTCCAGCGCCGACGGCACCAACCCCGGGCTGCCGTTCTACATTTTCGGCGGCGACCACGGCGACCTGCCCCTGGAGCCAACCGCCGGCGAACTGCTGGCGGACCTGATCGTCGATGACCGCATCCCCGCGGTACTCGACCTGTCACACATGAGCAAGACCCAGGCCCGCACCTTCGCCACGGGGTTTGCCGAGAGGCTCTACCATCGCAACCGCGATCCGTTGCACGTTGTGATCGAAGAGGCCGACGTCCTTGTGCCCCAACGTGCCTCAGCTGCGACCGCTAGACTGCTCGGGGCGATGGAGGACCTCGCCAAACGCGGTCGCAACCGCGGGATTGGCATGACGATCTGCTCGCAACGCGCCCAGGAGACCGCGAAATCTGTCTTGGACTTGATGGAGACCGTCATCCTGCTGCGCACGACCGGCCCGCGCTCCATCAAGGCTGTCCTGGACTGGATTTCGGTCAACGCCGACCAGGACGACACTACCGCCCGTGCTGTGATCGCCTCCCTGCCGTCGCTGCCGACCGGGCACGGGTGGATCTGGAGCCCGGCGTTCTTGCGCATCCTCGAACGCGTCGAATTCCCGATGTTCACCACGTTCGACTCACATGCCACCCCTAAACCCGGCCAACGCAGAATCGTCCCCAACGAGCGTGCCGAGATCGACCTGGACAAGCTAGGCGCCGAGATCGCAGCCACCCGCAAACGCGCACAGGACAGCGATCCACGCCGCCTCCAGGCCGAACTCCAGTCCCTGCGAACCGAACTGACGGCAGCCAACCGGCGCGTCGACGAAGCCACCGCACACGCGACCGCCCTCGGCCAACAGCTGGCCGATCGCGACCACCAAATCGACACTCTGCGCGCCCTGGTGGTCGATGAGCTCACGGGCGACCAGGTGCACACCGCCGCCGTCGAATCGCTGAGCGCAGCGATCGCACTGATCGAGGCCTCGATCGACACACTCGCCACCGCCCGCCCAGCACCGCCGGCTGCCGCCGCTGTTCCATCTCGGCCAGCCATGCCCACCGCCGCGCCCGGCGTGCCGCCAGAGCTGCCGTTACCACCGGCGCCGCCGCAGCCGCCCAGCGAGCCGCCAGAGTCCACCACGGCACGGTTCCGGGCCGGTGCCAACCGAATGATCAACGCGCTGGCCGCAATGGCTCCACTACGACTCACCAAAGCCCAATGGGCCACCGTCGCGCACATGAAACACACCGGCGGTACCTGGTCGACCTACCTCGGCGAGATCCGCCGCGCCGGACTCATCGACGAAAACCCCACCGGATTCACCCTCGCCCAAGCCGGCTGGGACTACCTAGGCACCCGACCCGAACCCATGAGCGCCCACCAGCTGCAACAGCACTACCTGAGGATCCTGCGAGCCGGCGCCGCACGAATGCTCCAAGCCGTCATCGATGCCCACCCCGACGGCCTCACCAAGATCCAGCTCGCCGACTTCTCCGGAGTGACCGCCTCAGGCGGCACATTCTCCACCTACCTCGGTGAACTTCGCCGCAACGGCCTCGTCGAGCAGCGAGGCGACCAGATCGTGGCCACAGACATCCTGATGTACGGCGCCAACGCCCCACGCCGAATCCGCTAAGCCTTACGAATACGATTGACACGCAAGGAGATACGCAACATGGGCAAGCACTCCAAGCCCGAAGATATCACCGATATTCCCGAGTCTTGGCTGGTCGAGCTTCGCCGCGAAAGCCAAACCGCGAACGGTCCGTTCGTCGACCCGAACGTGAGCGCGCAATGCGAACGCGTCCTTGACCGCCGCGGCGAGACATGGGCCGCCACGGTCCTCGGTCGAGATATCTCCCGTCGCCGCAGCGGCACACCGTACCGCCCATACCTCAACCCTGCCGAAGAGCGCATATTGACGGCCGCCGATCAAGAGGAAGACCGGATCGCGATCGCTCATCTCGATCCCGACCTCCGCTAGCTGTGCTATCTCGTGACATTGGTTGCGCGAGAAGATCGTCGAACGAGAGCTGCTGCGGCTGGCCGGCGGCTTGTGCTCCAGCGCGGCGTCCGACTTCTGAGCCGTACTTCGCGGACGTAGGCCCACCCACGGGCCAGGGTGCCGTTGAACCGCTCCACTTTTCGGGTGGTGAGCGACGTGTAGCGCCTTGTGCGCGGTGCCGGTGCCATCTAGTGCCTTGGCCGACGCCTTCTGGCGGTACCTGGACAAGCTTGAAGGCGTCGGGGAGTGGGAACTGGATCCGCGATCGCCGACGGATGCCAGTACGTGAACTCGGAGCGCAGTCGCCGCGCCGACTTCGGCGCCATCAACGGTTTGGCAGGTTGATCCGACGCGGAAGCCCGTGCGCTGGCGTGTAGATCGCGGTCGACCCGATCCAGTGCGTCAGGGTTGCGGTTTTGTCATCGCGGGCGGCGAGGATGGCTTCGTCGGGGGCTGTGGTGAGGCCGATGCCGCTGCCGAGGTGTTGGGCGACGGTGTGGCTTGCCGTGTTTGTCCAGGCGTTGGCGGCGTAGTAGTGCAGGGCGCCGGTGCGGAATCCTTTGGTGATGGCAACGGGGATTTCGGGGGCAAGCTGGGCGTCGTAGGTGATGACGATGTTGTCGCTGAGGTTCCATTCGTCGACGTCGACGAGGGCGGGGCCGGTGTGCGGAATGTGTGTGGCGGGCCGTTGTTGGCCGTCGATGCGCCAGGTGCTGTCGCGGACGCGAGCGGCGAGCAGGCCCGCGAAGAGGGCGCAGACTGTCAGGTCTGGTGATGCTAAGGCTGGACTGGCTTGGCTGGCCTTGTAGAACGTGGTGTTCCAGTAGTCCAGGAAACTGGTGTATCCCTGTGGGCCTTGGGGATCAAGGTCGGTGATGGTCTGCATCCCGCCGCCATACGCAGCGATGCCCAGCAGTGTGTAAGCGATGGACTCGACTTTTCCTGGCTGTGCGTCGTATTGGGCTGCTGCGATGAGTCCGGCGGCGAGGGTTCGGGCTTCTGAGGTCCCGGTGAGGGAATTGACCGGGTCGACGGTGATCAGGTCACCGAACCGGTTGTAGTCCTGGTCTGCCCCAACCTGGTAGGTGACGGTTTTCCGAGCGGGGTTGGTCTCAGACCTGGTGAGTTCATTGTGGATCTGCCGCAGGTAGTGGGTGTCGCCATCGGCAGTGGTGATGTTGTCGACGGTCGTGTCGAGGAAGGTGATGCCGGCCCGGCTGTTGGCGAGCGTGGTGAGCGCCAGGGGATGGCCGTTGGTGAGCAGTGTCTGCTCGGGTTCGAGGTCGACGGGCTGGCCGAGGTCGGGGCCAGGTTCGGCGATGAATCCGAGCGTGGCGATACGTGGCGGTTCGCCGGAGGTGTTGACGGCTTCGGTGTACCGGTCGCCGTATGTGGCGGTATGTGGTTCTTCGGTGAGGCCCGCTTGGATGTGCTGGTGCAGGCGCTCGGTCATGCCGACGGGCCAGCTGTAGGCGCGGTCGTATTCGCGTGCGTAGCGGCTGATGTCGGTGTTGTCGCCGGCTTCGATGGCGGCTTGGGCTTGGCGGTACGGACCTCCGAGGTCGGCGACCTGGCTCTGGCTGAGCTCGCGCTGCAGTCGGTGTTGTTGAAGGTATGCGCCGATGTGGGCGGTGTGGGCGATATCCATGCACGAACAATAACAGCATTTAACATTGGCATGGTTAAGTCCTGTTAGCGTGTCGGATTCGTGGGATGCGGCTGTGCCTGAAACTGCCCGACAACGCCGCCCGAGGATCTGCGCGAGATTGAAACGCGCGGTGTCACCAATGTCGTGAGACATCGCAGCTAGCGCACACCCTGACCAAGAAGCCCGCGCCGCGAGAGCAGATCACCGCGGTACTGGGTCAACCACGGACAACTGCCAACTCCGAACTCCGGTCGCCGCCGGGCGATGGAACGGCGGGGCAACTCAAGCGGGAATTGTCGGTGGCCCCTGAGACAGTGAAGCCGTGACGATGACGATGCTCGAACTGGCGGAACTGCGTCAAACTGCCAGCGCCCATGCCGGTGAGCCCGGCGCAGATCAGAACGACGTCGCCTACCACCAGGGCGCGGCCGACGCGGTGCGCAGCGTCCTGTTCGTCGTTGCTGCAGGCGAAGTCGTCACCGTCGGCGATATCGAGGACCGCCTGGCCAAACTGGCGATACGAAAACAGCAACCGTGGAATCAGCGCTACTGCGCGTACTGGGACGGCGCAGTGTGGGCGCTGAAACATATCCACGACCGGTGGACCAACAGCTCGGGATAGGGGAGGTACGCAAGGTGGCACTGAATTTTCGACGCGTCGACGACACCGCCGACGCCGCTGGCTACACAGCTTGGGACTGCGGCCGCTGTGGCAAGGAGGTCCGCAGATATCGCGGAACCTCCGATGTCGACTGCAGCAACTGCGGTGCCTGCTACAACGCGAGCGGTCAAAGGCTGCGCGACGACTGGCGGGGCAACCCATCGAACTATGACGACTCGATCTCGGACATGGACGGATACGAGATTCAACACGCGGATCGATAGGTGAAAGAAGCTGGGTCGCATCGCTTGCAGGAGTGCCGTTAGATTCGTGTCGTGCGCGGTCTGGCGCCGACTTTACGATCAAGGCATGAGAATCGTGTCCAGGGCTGGTTGGCTGGTGAGGTTTCGATGACTCAACCGCCAGGACCGCCTTACGGGGTTCCGCCGCAGGGCCAATCGGGAGGCCAGCCGCAGTGGTGGCAGAACCCGCAACAACCCAATGGCCCACCACAGTGGCAGTCACAACAGCAGTGGGGCCCAGCTCTGACCCCGCCATCGCGCGGCGGGGGAACCAAGTGGGTGCTTCTCGGCTTGGCTGTGCTGTCGTTGATCGTCTTGACGGCCATCGTCACCGTGGTTGTTGTCCGGCCAGACGGCAACGGAGCACCCGGTAGCGGGTCAGATCTGGCCAGCGCCAACGACACCGGACCGATCACCATCATCACCGACGACCCGACATGCGGGGCGTGGAACAAGGCCGTCGACGAGTTCCATCAAGTTTCCTCCTCGGTGAAATTCGATGACCGGGACGAGACTGTCCCCGCTAGCTCGTGGACGTCAGAACAGCGTAAACAGTACGAAACCGTTGAGGAAGCGCTGGCACACCAGGTCGACCAAGCCGGCAAGTTGGTGTCGAAGACGCCGCATCGAGCGGTACGCGTGGTGTACCAGCAATTCATCGCCTACTCCCAGGCGTTCATTGAGAGCATTCCCACCTACGTCGAGGACGACGACTGGCTTGTCAGCGTCTCCTACGGAGCCAGCGCTGCCGTGGTGAACCTTTGCGGAGCAATCACTCGCCACTCGGCGCAAGCTGCTGCCCCGATCGCAGAAGAGGTGGAGGGCCCTACCAATACCCATGCACCAGAGGAGTTATCGATGCCCATAAGGATGTTCAAAGAGCACAATTCGGTGTGCAGCGACTGGACCAAGTCCGCCACCAAACTTGATGCCGATACACAGGCGTGGAAAGACATCGACAAGCAGATCCAGGCCAAAGACTGGACACCGGAACAGAAATCGATCCACGAGGCCGTTGGACCGCTGATGTTGGCCAGTGCAGATAATTTGGAACGCCTAGGGCGCCAAAGTGCTAACGCGAGCCTCGAAGACATAGCCACCTTGGCAGCTGTGTACCGTCGCGCATTCGTTGCCGCGATTCCAACGTATACGGGCAATGATGCCTACCTGGCGCTGACGGCTGCCGCGTTGACGCGGTTGATCAACTCGGCCTGCAAATCTCCATCATGATCGCAACTCGAACTTGGGCAACAGTAGAGAAGTCATGCTGAACTCCGAATTCGGAGGCAGCTCGAAAGGGGTAGTTCTGCTTCAGAGAACAGCCGATCGCGTACCTCGTGGGTGATATCGAGGACTCAGTGATGGACGATCACCACGTGGCGGTGCGACGTGTGGCGTGGTGGGTCGCTGACATCGCCGTGTGGATCAGCATCAGCTTTTCGGTCATGGCGCACCTGTGCCAACGGTTCGCCGACAGCCACCGGCGGGTGCGCGACGAATATGGCGGTCTCGAAATGCCGTCCATCGCAGACCCATTCGCCATGCACGTCGGGCAAGGCTTCGGGTACGTCGCGCTCGGTTGGATCGGCGTCAGCGCCGTCTTGGCGATCACATGCCGGGTTCGATACGGGATCGCCAAGGAAACAACCATCTACCTGGTGCTGCTCGTCCTAGCGATCGGGGTCCTCACCTCCTTGCATGAGCTCTGAGCAGAGGAGGGCGTAGAACCCATGATGGGAATGGTCCGGAAGCTGGTTGTCCTGGCATTGTGTGCGCTGACCGCAGGGTGCACCGTGACCACCAACGGGACAGTAGTCGCGGCCTCGACACTGGGCCAGGCGCCCCAACCCCTGCCCACCCGGGCGCTGGTCGGTCTACTGCTCGGTGCAAGTGAGATCAGCTCCATCGTGGGTGCTGGGATGAGCGTTGTTGAATCCAGTGACTCCATGTACATCAACGATCCGCTGGCTGATGGC
Organism: Mycolicibacterium arcueilense; assembly: GCF_058536225.1. Taxonomy (NCBI): domain Bacteria; kingdom Bacillati; phylum Actinomycetota; class Actinomycetes; order Mycobacteriales; family Mycobacteriaceae; genus Mycobacterium; species Mycolicibacterium arcueilense. Next base: position 37,029 of record NZ_JBZTYL010000030.1, on the reverse strand, counting down.
TGTCTGGTGTGGGCTGGATCCCAGCGATACAACTATCAAGGCAGTGGTTGGACCGCTGTGCGCACGCAGCGGCTCGTTGACCGCCGTGATGATGCCGACCACATCGCTTATCAGGCGGTTGTGACGTTTCCTGACGGTCTGGCCGCCCACGACTTCTATGACAGCCAGCTGACCGGATGGGCCAAATGCGACGATCGGCGCGTCGACCTGCACGACGCCGGTGACCCCAACGCCCACTATTGGTCGCTGAGCAAAGCCACCGACAAAGACGGCATCCTCACGATCACCCGGGTGGAAGAGGAAAGCACCCGCGGCTGGTCCTGTCAGCGAGCGCTGACCGCCGAGAACAACGTGATAGTCGATGTCAGCGCCTGCATGCACCACGTCGAAGATCAAGGCATCCAGATCGCCTGGCAGATCGGGCAGAACATCGCGAAGCAATGACTGCGGTCGTGTTCGCCTGATGTGTGGACACTTCTGGTGGTCAGAACGCCAGCCCTAGCGCGAACAGTGCTAGCGGCGCAAACGGTACAGAAGCAATGAGTACCAACACGACTGGGACTGCCCTGCGGCTTGCAACGGCAGCGACCCATGCGCCGGCCGCGGCGACGATGCAGCTAATCGCTGTGGCGCGGAGACCGGCGATGTCGGTTCCCGGCGGGGCGACTCCGTTTTCGAATCTCGATGCCATGCCGGTGTTCGTAAGAACGGTGAACGTCAGCAGGTAGGCGATGACCATGGCGGCAACAGCGGCGACTGACAACATCACGCCACGGTCTTGTTCCTGACTCATGGCTTCCATCGTCGGCCATTAGGTGGGCGCCCGGATCGGTAGAACTACCTGGGTCGTGGATGACCCTGACCAGGTGTTCGCCAGCACTGTGCGTTGCGCCGCCCGCCTGAGCGCGAGGGCGGTCCGGCCACGGTGAGCACTCCCACGCGCCGCCGAAGATATTGACGAGGACGTGCGGCCCGGCAGCGCGACGGCGGCGGCATCTGCGCGACTCTCGCACCCGCTCCCCACCCTATACCGGGAGGGGACGCGCGGGCGCGGAAAGCTGCTGTGTACGTGTGCATTTCGGCCCGATCAGCCGCGCTGTTTTGTCGGTGGGTCGCGGTAATCTTTGTGGTGCAGGGCAAGCCATTCCGGCGGGCCCACACATCCCCTTGGAGGGAATTGTTATGTCGTCGTGCGAAATTGCGCAGTCGAATGACCGTGGAAACAGCAAGAGCGCGAAGCTCGCCAGGCGGGCGATCTGCGCGGCGCAAGCTGTAGCTGAGTTGGGCGCCGGTCGTGTTGCCGATGATCGGCAGCGCAAGGCCTTGGCGGCGTTCCCGGGCTGGGGGCCGGTCTCGAAGTTGTTCGACGCGCAACCGTCCGGAGCGTGGGCAGCTTTGGCCGACGAGCTCGACGATGCGGCGGGTGAGGCGATGGCAAAGGCGGCACGCGTCGTCGACACCTCGTTTTTCACCCCGGCCGAGCTCGTTTCCCATATCTGGGGTGTGTTGCGGGCTGCAGGGTTCACCGGTGGATCTGTGCTCGACTTGGGTTGTGGATCCGGAAATTTCCTCACGCATGCGCCAGCGGACCTGCCTATTGAGTTGACCGGGGTTGAGGCCGACCCGATTTCAGCGCACATCGCGCGCGCGTTGCATCCCGGCGCGAACGTCATCACAGGCGATCTACAGGCGGTGTCGCTGCCGCACAAGCGGTTTGATGCCTGCGTAGGGAATGTGCCGTTCTCGGCCGCGCGCGTGCATGACGGCGCTATCGGCTTCTACGGTCCATTGCATGAGTATTTCGTCACGCGGGCCGTAACGGCGGTGCGCCCGGGCGGTTATGTGGTCGTGGTGACCTCGCGCCATGAACTGGATGCAACGCATGGGCTGTCGGCAGACATCGGGCGCCATGCTGACCTGCTCGCAGCGGTGCGGCTGCCCTCGGGGTACTTCCGAGAGTTCGGGACGGAGGTTGTTGCCGACGTCTTGGTCCTGCGGGTGCGTGACGGGGATGACGACGTGCACGGGTGGCACCCTGCAGGCGGGCAAGAGCGCACGCTGCTGACGGGCGAGTTAGGCCAGCGCTACGTGCGCGAGTTTGTGAGTGCGTTCTGGGACCAGCACCCGGAGCTGGTGGCCGGCGCAATGCGCCTGACCGGATTTGATCGCCTCCCGTTGGCGGTCGATACGGACAACCCTAGTGCTGCGGTCGCGTCGGCATTCGCGGCTGTAGGGCCTCTGTTGGTGCCGTACGCGGCCGGGGATCCGGCTGGGGTGGATCTGGCCGATATCCGGCTGACCGACGACCAGGGCCGCAAGCAGGGCTCATTGCATGTGGTTGACGGCCAGGTGGTCCGGGTGGTTGACGGAGACTTGGCGGTGCTCTCGCGGCCCAGCGCCGAATTGCGGGCGTTGATCGGCTTGCGCGACGCCGCTGTAGCGCTGGTGGAGGCCGAATCGGACTGGGACCGACCCGACGATGCGGTCGAACCCCTGCGGGTTGCCTGCCGTACGGCTTATGAGGCATATGTGGCCCGGTACGGGCCGCTCAACCGGGGCGCCGTCACAGAGGGCCGACCCGATCCGGAGACCGGGATGCCACGCCTGGGGTGGCGCACCCCACCGATGGGCGGGTTCCGGCGAGATCCAGATGCACCGATCGTGTTCGCATTGGAGCTGTTCGACCAAGACAGCGGCGGAGCGTCCCCGGCGCCGATTCTGACCCGCAGGGTCAACAAGCGGCCCGAGGCTGTCACGCGTGCCGGCGCGCCCGGTGAGGCGCTGGCGATCTGCCTGGGGGAGGGCCGCGGTCTGGATCTCGACCGGATCGGCGGACTTCTCGGTCTGACCGACCGCGAAGAGGTGTTCGACGAGCTCGGCGACCTGGTCTATCGCGACCCCAGCCATGGTCGGGCCCTGATCGCCCGGGACTACCTGTGCGGGGATGTGCGGGCGAAGCTGCGTGAGGCGCTGGCGGCGGCGACGATGGACCCTCGATATGAGCGCAACGTGGCGGCGTTGCAGTCCGTGCAGCCGCCGTGGCTGGGACGTGAGGCCATCCGCATCGAACTGGGATCGCCATGGGTTACTGCTGTTGATATCGCGACATTCTGCGCTGAGGTGTTCGGGGCGAGGGCGCGCGTGGAACACGTTGCCCCGCTGGCGGCGTGGGAGATCACCGGTCGGGGGCAGCTGGCACCCGAGGCGCGTATCGAGTACTGCAGTCCGCGCATGGACGCGTTCGACCTGCTGCAGACCGGGCTCAACGGTGCGGCTCCGGTGGTGTGGGATGAGATTTACGACGAGGAAACGCGCACACATCGCAAGGTGCGCAACGCCGACGCCACCGAGGCTGCCGAGCAGAAGCTTTTGGTGCTCCAAGAGCGATTCTCGCTGTGGGTGTGGGAGAACGGCGAGCGTGAGCAGCGCATTGTGGAGCAGTACAACCGGACCATGAATGCGCACGTGTTGCGCAGCCATGATGGTTCGCACTTGACATTCCCGGGGCTGGCCGACGGGATCGAATTGTGGCCGTGGCAACGCGACTTTGTTGACCGGGGCGTATCCACTCCAAGTGTTTACTGTGCACACGAGGTAGGTCTCGGAAAAACCTTGACGGCAATAACTTTGGCGATGACGCTACGTCAGTTTGGGTTAGCTAACAGGCCCGCGCTGATCGTACCATTGCACCTCATAGAGCAAGCCACCCGCCAGTGCTACCAGGCGTGGCCGGCGGGCCGGTTTTTGATCGTGACCCGTGATGATCTGCACGGTGACGCGCGGCGGCAGTTTGTCGCCCGGTGCGCCACTGGGGACTGGGATCTGGTGATCATGACTCACGAAACGTTCTCGTCGCTTCCGGTGCCGGCCACTGTGGAGCGGGCCTGGTTGGAGGACCAGCTGGGCGAGCTGGAGAACTTTGCGCGGTCCGAGGGGTACACCGGTAAGCGGATCGCTGCTGCTGTGCGCTCGTTGGAGGGGCGGATTAAGCGGCTACGGTCATCGGTCAACGACCCGCGCGCGATCACGTTCAAGAGTCTGGGTCTGGACTATCTGATCGTTGACTTAACCGACCTACCTTATTGCCGTTCGTGTCGTTCGTCGAAATGTGTGGTCGGGAAGGTACCGTCTGCTTAACCAAATTCGCATTCAATGTTCGTAACGTCTGCGGTAGGTGGTGGATTGTGGCGGGTCGTCTGGTGGTTGGGCTCCGTGTGCAGGAGATTACGCGAGGTGATGGACGCCGCGCCTATACGATTCTCGATGGCGTCGGCGCGGTTTATGGTGTCGCGGATGGCTACCTGCGCAGGTGCGCCGGTGGCACGGACCGCACATACGCGTATCTGTTGGTTGATCATCTGCGGTGGCTGGAATTCGAGTCTCTGACAACGGAAACGGTGCAGCTGCGGGATTTGCAGCGTTACATGGGTGCCGTCGGCGCGGAGTACCACGGCCCGTTCGGCTGTCCGTGGCGCACCGACAAACGTCCCTATAGCCAGGGCACATTGGAGACGGCCGCGGCCTGCCTAAAAGGTATGTATCTGTACCAGGGCTCGCGAGGCGTACGTTCCGACCTTGCCAAGGAGCTCGAACACACACGACTGCCGACGACAGCAGACCGGCGGCGAATCTTCCTAGGCCACACGGTCAATGAGATGTCATCTAACCCATTGACACCGGCGAAGACGGTGCGACGGCGTCATCCGAAGCTGCCACCGGAGGATGCACGTGGTCATCTTGTAGATGCTGTGTCGAGCGCGCGCGATCGGATGGTGGTGACCTGGTTGGCCGACGGCGGTTTCCGCATCGGCGAATTGTGCGGTCTGCACTTGATAGATCTCCATCTGCGTGAAGGTGCTGGCTGCGGGCAATGCCGGTCGCGGCATGTCCATATCTGTCACCGGGAGACCAACCCGAACGGGGCGCGAGCGAAAACCAAGCACCCGTGGCGAATTGACGGAGGCACCGTGCACGGTGGATTGATCCGGCGTGCCAGTCCGGCCATGGTGCACGCCTATTTCGAGTACCTGACGACCGAATACCCCTCGGATGTGGAGCACGGAATGTTGTTGGTGCAGTTGCACGGAGCCAATCGGGGCGAGCCATTAGCGGCGGCTGCGGTGCGGGGGATGCTGGCACGTGCCAGCAAGCGGGCTGATGTGGGAAAGGTTCGGCCGCATGCGTTTCGGCACCAGTTCGCCACCGATGTGCTCGAGGCGTCGGGCGGCAACAGCATTATTGCGCGTGATGCCGGCGGTTGGGCATCGGCGACGACGGTCGAGCAGGTGTACGGCCACGCCGACATCGACGACCCGACCTTTTCGGCGGCTCTGGACCATGTGTGGGGCCGGACAAAATGATCCCGTTGACCCTGGTACCCGACGAGAGCGAAAGCCGGGCCACGCGTGACCGTTTGGAGCTACTGACTGCCCTGATCTCGGCGCCGGGGTTCGATCCGCTCTATCGGGACGACGTGATTGTCATCCCGCGCGATCATCTGGTCTATGGGTGGGGGTGTGCGGTCGCCAATTGTGAGCGGCCCCGCCGCAGCCACAGTGCGCGGGTATGTGAACGCCACCATCAGGAGTGGCTGCAGGCTCAGGCTTCGGGTGTCACGTTGGGTGTGTTCGTTGCCGCCGCGCAGCCGTTGACGGCGCGCTTGGGTGCCGGCCTGGAGATGTGTCGAATCTGCAATGATCGGGCTGTTTTTCACCGCGACACGCGGTTGTGCAAGCGCCACTATCAGTCCTGGTGGCGCCGCTTCACCGCGGACGGGGACGCGGATTTCGATCACTGGCTGCAGGCCCAACATTCCTACCCGAGCTACGGGGTTTGTCGGTGCATGGTGTGCTCGGACCCGGCAGCCAGTCCGTTGGGGTTGTGCCAGCAACACGGCGACCGCTACAAACAGGCCGGTAAACCCGGCGGTGCGCGGTTGCCCGACAGTTGGGCGTTGAGTCTGGAGCCCAAAGGTTTGCCGGTACCGGTGTCCTACGACGACCCCATCCTCTTTGGCCAATGGTGTGCGCAGGCTAACCCGGTCTACCGGTCCGGGGTGATCAACCTGATCGGGTTGGCTCCGATGCTCAAGGCCGAATTCCAATGGGGCTTGCACGCGCACTGCCAGGACCGCGATCCCACGGCGTGGGAGGTCTTCGAAATTCAGCGGCTGGTGAACGTCTGCCGGCGGCTAGGTTGTGTGTCGTTGGCCGATCACGACGGGCAGCGATGGACCGACGTCGATGGGAAATCGGTTCTGGACGCCCGTATTTCGCAGATCGGCCGCGAAATCATCGACTCGTTGCGGATGGTGTATTACAGTCCGGCCGATACCCGGGAGGCCGGATTCATCGAGACCCATCATTTCGGCCGACGCTTCCCGGTGTTGCGCAGCAAGTTCGATTTGACCACTGTTCCGCAACGCTGGCTGCGCGATCTGCTGTGGGACCATTTGGCCGAACTGCTGCGATCGGAACGGCCGCCCCGCAGCCGCGGCCCGCTCGACGCGTTGCGCCGCGGGGCCGTGGAACTCGGCGCCTACCTGGAACTCAACGCTGCACAGGGAGGTCACGTCCCGGCGCTGCTGACAGCGCAGGATGCGCAGGGCTTCGTCGCCGATCAGCGTCATCGCGAGCAGCATGGCCTGGTATCGCTGGGCATGGTGCGCCAAGACGGCAAACCCTCGATCGTCACCAACGTGACCCGCCGGCTGGTCTTCAACGCCATCCGCAAATTGCTGTACCGCGCACTGGAATCCGGCCGCGCCGCCGAGATTGAACTCAAGCGCGATTTTATCGTCGAATTCCCGGCCGGTGGCCCTGACCCGAAGACATCCCGCAGTCCGTTCAGCGACGACGTCGCGCAGGCCCTCGCCGATGACACGAATCTCGCGGCGTTCGCGGCTACCTACGATCCTCACGATCGGGGTCTGCGCGATGTGTGGGAAGCCATTGTGGTCACGGGCCGGCGCTGCGGGGAGGTTCTCACGCTGCGGTTGGACTGCATCGGGCGGTATGGGCAGCTGCCGATGCTCTGGCACGACCAGACCAAGGTCGGCAACTACAACGAAGGGATCCGCATCCCCGAACCACTCTTCGTGCGAATCGAAGAACGCCGCACCAAGACGATTGCCAGGTTCGAACGCCGCCACGGCCGCCTGCCCACCCCGGCGGAGCGATCGGTGATGGCGCTGTTTCCCTCCAACGTGCGCAATCGCGCCGAAACCCGTTCGATCTCCTACGGATTCTTCAGCCGTAGCTTCAAGGAATGGGTGGCTGAGTTGGCCCTGCCTCGGACCGTTGCGCACCAGGCTCGCCATACGCTGGCCACCAACCTGCTGCGGGCCGGGGCGAGCCTGGCGCACATCCGCCGGTATCTGGGCCAGGTCAGTGACCGCATGGCTGAGCATTACGTCACTGTGGCCCACTCCGATTTGGAGGACATCCTGGCGTGCGTGTGGGTCACCGGACCGGCCACTGCCAACCCCGGTGAAATGCTGTCCGACGAGCGACCGTTGACCCGCGAGCACGCGATGGCGATTGCCGTCGACCTGTCCCGACGCAGCACACCGGCCGAAGGTGGGTTCTGCACCTTCCAGCCGGTGGTCAATGGTGCGGCCTGCCCCTGGAACCTGGACTGCCACAATTGCGACAAATTTGTTCTGTCGGGCGCGGATCTGCTGTATTGGCGTAGAAAGCAACAGCAATGGCGCTCGATCGCTGAGCGTGCACCCGACGAAGCGACCGCCAACTATCTGCACGACGTCTTCGAACCGACCGCCCGGGCCATCGCCGGACTGGAACGCGCACTAGCTGGCCTTGGCCTGCTTGACGAGGCCCTCAGCCTCGATCTGCGCCGCCCGCAGGACTACTTCCACCGGGTGTGGAGTACGAACTTTCCGGTCGCTGACCTCACCACCCTTGATGGCGCTGACGATCCTGACGGGCAGGAGATCGCCTAACTATGGCAGGCCCCACATCGAGTCGCACCGCGGCCGCGCTACAGTCCCGCCGCACCGCGGCCGCCGCCATGGTCGAGCGTGTGCACGATGCGCTGCGACACATGAAACGCGAACAAATGGACATCACCGCCGCGGCCGTGGCGCGACGCGCAAACGTATCGCGCACATTCCTCTACCAAAATGCGGCAGCACGCCAAGCCGTCGCTGAGGCCATCGCCGAGACGACCGATCGCCATGCACGAGCACAATCCGAGAGAGACAAGCAAACGGCGGCGACATGGCGTGAACGCGCACTCAACGCCGAAGAACAACTCACGTGTCTGAACCGTGAAATCATTAAACAGCGCAACACCATTGGTGACCTCCTCGGCAAAATCCGTGACCTCGAAGCTGACCTACCCGAAGACGGCGTGCAACGGCTGATCACCGAGCGCACCACCCTCAAGCGCCAAATCCAAGACCTCACCCACGAAAAGAACCGACTCAACGAGCGACTCCACGCAGCGCGCGACAACAATCGATTCCTGGATAACCGAATCGCTGACCTCGAGGCTCAACTCATCGACCGATCCGTTGTGCGGGACAACGCTTGACCACCCGTCGATGCGACCAACTCCGGAAATTGGTCTATCGAGGAAGTCGCTGTTCTAATTGGGCCCTAGCCGTGGTCCTCAATGATCAGGGCGACCACTTCGCTGAGATGGGATGAATCGGAGTTCCGTTCTGGCTACGTTGCCAAACGCGTTGTGCTCGATGGAAAGCCCCCCACCGGCCCGGTTCAACGCAAATCGCCGCTACAGCGATGGCTGCATCGCAGGCTCTCGACGTCAGGCATGCATTGCCCGAGGGCATCGTTAATTGATTGAGACAGTCTGTGAGCTTCGCAGCCATATCTGGGTGCGTGCCGGTTTCATCGGTAATTTGGTTCGGTGGTGCTCACGCGAGGAATTGTTCAACTGCCTGTAGTGCGTGATCCTGGTAGCCCAGATTGCCCAATGCGGGATAGATGTACTCCTGGTTGGTGACCGGACCGGTCAGCGTCTTGGCGTGGCTCGCGTAGAACAGCCCAGTTTTGAGTTCGGGATTGGTCAGGGCTTTGACCATCCGTTCGCCGCCCGCAGGCAAAGGATGTGCGAGACCGAATAACGGTGCGACGTACGGAAACACGAACCGCGCGCCGAGCGTGCGTGCGAGCAATCCGCTGTGGTCGAGTGCGCCGGTACCGCTGGTATTGCCGGGGCTCATCGTTAGGAGGCGCAGATTCGGATGGCGGCGTGCTGATGCGGCCATCCAGGCGGCTCCGAGGAACTTTACGTATGCATAGGCGTGCAATGGGTTTCGCGTGCGCCCTTCGAAGAAGGACCCGTCGATTACGGCCGCGTATTCATCAACGGAGTGCTGCTGGAATGCAGGCCGCGTAATTCGTAGCGCGGGTACGCCGCGGGCGGCTTCGCTGCCGGCCAGCACCCCGGTATTGAGGAGTGCTCCCGAGTCAATCAGCGCTGCCAAGAGCGCGGCGTGGCCGCCGATATTATCGGCGAAGATTCTGGTCATGCCTGTATCGGTCCGTTGAAACGGCATGTTGCCTCCGGTGCCTCCGGCGTTGAGCAGGACACCATGGAGAGGATTATCGAGGGCCTGGACCAGGCGCTGTGCAGATTCCGGGTTCGCAGCGTCGAAATCGACGGTGATGAATCGTGTGTAGCCGGTCAGAGCTTGCAGCTCCGATCGTGCTCGCTGCGCCTTGACGCGGTTGCGGCAGGCCAGGTAAATCGCCGAATAGTTGCCGTGCACCGCCAGTTGGCGGGCTGATTCACGGCCGATTCCAGAGTTGGCGCCTGTGATAAGTACTGCGTTTTGCATACTGGTTCCTTAACGGCTGATGGATGGCGAGACCAGACTACGCACCAACTGTACTTATTAGTACATAGTCCTGCGATGGTCCGCGCACCGAATCGAGACTGCTCCAAAGGCAAGCTCCCATCAGGCGCTCGCGGGGCAGCCGGAGCGTGACAGTCGCCGATGGAAGGTGCGGCTTGCTGTTTGCGATGCTGCCGCGTCGACGAATGCCCACGATGCCATCGAGCTGGACTCTCAATCGAAACGTCCTATCGGACGGGATTTTCCCGGCACTACGTCCACGGACGGGATCGGCATCTCGAGCACTGACTTCTGAATCTGTGACGTCGAGGTCACCGAAATCAACTGCACCGCTTTAACTTCCACAAAAACTCGGTTACCGCATCACTGATCGTTATATACCGAAGTCAAGCTGTGTCATAGTTGAGCTAGTTCAGCTGGATTCCAACCCACGCATCGACGATGCCGGGGTGTATGGCTTACTGCTGTGCGTCTATGAACGCGGCTAGTTGGGTGAGGTTGGGGCCGGTGGCTTCGGGGGTTGTGGGTAGGCGTTCGGTTGGGGCGTTGGTTCGATTTACCCAGAATGTGCGGTAGCCGAATGTGCTGGCGCCGGCTGAGTCCCAGCCGCCGTGTGCGCTGAAGGCGATTTGTGTGCGCGGAAGCCCGAATGCATCAACTCCCATCTGGTATGCGCGGGGGTCGGGTTTGAATGCTTGGACGCGGTCGGTGCTTAGGTGTGGGTCGAACACCCCTTCGAGTTCGGCGTTCGTGACCCAGGAGTCGAGCATGGTGGTGGTGGCGTCGGACAGGAACGCGAGGTGTAGTCCGCTCTCTTTGAGCGCGTGCAGCGCGGCCGGGGCTTCTGGCCAGGGTGTCAGTTGGAGCCATGAGTTCATCAGCTGTTCGCGACCGGCGGGGCTGAGTTGCAGACCGGACTGCTGTACGGCGAATTCGAGTGCGTCTTGGGTGATCGTCCAGAAGTTGGTGTACGTGCCTGTCAAGGTGCGTAGCCAGGTGTATTCGAATTGCCGGGTACGCCAGGTGTCGATCAATGTGGTTCCCGTGCCGGGAAATACGTCCTCGGCGGCGGCATCGACCGCGCGGCGGTCGAACACGGTGAAAGCGTCGAATGCAACAGCCCGAATGGGACCGGGTGGGCTGGGAGCAGCCGTGGCGAACGACGCTTGGCTTACGCCCAGGCCTGCTGCGGCCGCGAGCCCGAGGAGGCCCCGGCGTGATACGGGGGCCTTCATGCGCCGTCGGCAAGTGGTAGCCGCACCTCGAAGCGCGCTCCGTTGTCGAGGTTGTGCGCCGAGAGGGTGCCGCGGTGGGCCTGTACAAGGCCCGCGGCGATGGCCAGTCCCAGACCTGAGCCGCTTGGCAGCGATGAATCTGCCCGCGGCACACGGCCGTTCGAGCCGCGGTAGGCGACGTCGAACACTCTGGCTAGATCCGCCTCATCAATGCCGACACCGGTGTCGTCGACGCGGGCCCAGGCGCCGTCGGCGTCGCGGCCCAGCGTCAGTTCGACGCGTCCGCCTTCGGGGGTGTGGGCGATGGCGTTGGCCACCAGGTTGGAAAGCACCCGCACCAGCGCCCGGTCGCTGCCGATCACCCGGACAGGTTCAGCCGGCAGCTGGGCCGCCAACTGCACCCCGGCGCGCTCTGCGGCGATCCGGTGCGCAGCCAATACATCATCGACGACTTCGTCGAGTGCGACGGTGTCGTGCGCCGGTTGCACTGCGCCGGCATTGATCTTCGACATCTCGAAAAGGTCATCGACCATCTCGGACAACCGAATCGATTCCTGTTCAATGTGTTTGGCGTGGGCACGCACCTCTGCGGTATCCACAACACCGTCGGAGATCGCTTCGGATACCGCGCGGATGCCCGCCAGCGGGGTGCGCAGGTCGTGGCTGACGAACGCCACCAGCCGGCGCCGGGACTGTTCAGCGGCGCGTTCGGATGCGCGAATCTCCTGCTCCCACACGGTGCGGCGGGCTTGGTAGCGGGCCAACATGACCGCAGCTGGAATGGTCACCACCGCGACGATCACCAATACCACCGCAATCCGTTCGAAGGTCTCGGTGATCATGAAACCGCTGGCTCCCAAGACCCCGGTGAAGGTGGCCAGGGTGGGAATCAGCACGAGCGCCACCATGCTGACCGCCAGTGACCAGGATCGGGCGAGCCGGATGAGCACGGCGCCGGTGATTACCACCGGCACCGAGCAGGCCAATGCCCAGCCGATGATTTCCCACAGATCAGTCGCCTGCATGATCTCCTCCCCACATGTAGCCGCGACCCCACACCGTCTGAATCCGGTGTGCGTCACCGAGTTTGGCGCGCAGGCGTTTGATGTGCACCGTCACTGTCGACAGATCGCCGAAGTCCCACTGCCACACCAGTTTCAGCAGCTGCTCACGCGAGTAGACGGTGTCTGGATGGGTGAGCAGGAAGACAATCAGATCGAATTCGCGGTTGGTCAGGCTCACCGCGGCACCGTTGACGGTCACCGCGTGCGCGGCGGTCGATATCTGCAGCGCGCCGGTGGTGATCTCCAGCGGTTCAACGACCGCGCGCGCCGGCGTGCGGCGCAGCACGGAACGAACACGGAGCGCGAGTTCACGCGGACTGAACGGTTTGGTGAGATAGTCATCGGCACCGGCCTCCAGACCGGCGATCCGGTCGTCCTCCTCGCCGAGCGCGGTCAACAGGATCACCGGCAGTCCGTACCCGTCGCCGCGGCGCATGCTGCGGCACAGCGTCAGCCCGTCCGGTCCGGGCATCATCACGTCCAGCACCGCCATGTCGATGTGCTGCGAATCCAGCAGCGTCAATGCCTCGTGGCCGTCGCGTGCAGTACTGACGTCGTGGCCGTCGCGCTCCAGATACCGGCGCACGACATCCCGCACGATCGGATCGTCGTCGGCGATCAAAACCCTCGTCACACCAGACAGCGTAGTCGGCCGATAGCCCGTTACCTGGCCCCTACCAGCACCTATGTCACGAATTCGTCATCATTGCACCCTGGCGAGGGCGCCCGCTGCGCCTTACGGTCGGGTTATGTCCAGCACTGCGATCACAGTGATCCTGCCCTGTTTAAACGAGGCGGAGTCACTGCCCGCGATCCTGGCCGCCCTACCCGACGGGTACCGCGCGCTGGTGGTCGACAACAACAGCACCGACGGCACCGCAGCGGTGGCGCGGGCGCACGGCGCCGAGGTAGTCACCGAATGTCAACCCGGCTACGGCGCCGCGGTCCACGCCGGGGTGCTGGCGGCGCGGACACCCACCATCGCGGTGCTCGACGCCGACGGGTCCTTGGACCCGCGGTCGTTGCCATACCTGGTTGAGGCTGTGGATCGCGGTGCCGATCTGGCCGTCGGGCGGCGCCGCGCGGTGCCCGGACTGCGGTGGCCGTGGCACGCCCGGCTGGGCACCGCAGTGATCTGCTGGCGGCTACGGAGGAAGTATCGCCTTGCGGTGCACGATATCGCGCCGATGCGGGTGGCGCGCCGCGACGCGCTTGTGGAACTTGACGTGCGCGACCGGCGGTGCGGGTATCCGCTGGAACTGTTGGTGCGCGCCGCGCAGGTCGGTTGGCAGGTGGCCGAAAGCGATGTTAGCTACGGCCCGCGCACCGGCGGCCGATCGAAGGTGAGCGGCTCATTGCGCGGCAGTTTCCATGCTGCACTGGATTTTTGGCGAGTCCTCTCATGACGATTCCGGTGACCGTCCTGGTAATGGCCAAGGCGCCGGTACCCGGGCTGGCCAAGACGAGATTGGCGCCCGATCTGGGGGTTGGCGGTGCAGCCGACGTCGCGGCCGCGGCACTGCTGGACACGCTGGATGCGGTCGCGGCCGCACCCGTGGCCTCGCGCGTGGTGGCCATGACGGGAGACGTGGGCGCGGCGCGGGCGGCCGCAGAAATTCGGGAACGGCTCGCCACGTTCACCGTGATACCGCAGCGCGGACAAGATTTCGGTGACCGGTTGGCCAACGCCCACCACGACGCAGCCGCCGCCGGCTACCCCGTGGTGCAGATCGGCATGGACACCCCGCAGATCAGCGCGACACTGCTCGCCGACTGCGCCCGCCGTCTGCTGCGCACGGACGCGGTGCTAGGGCCGGCCAGCGATGGTGGTTGGTGGTTGCTCGGGCTGCGCAACATACTTGGCGCCGATTGCTTGCGCACCGTACCGATGTCGCAACCTGATACGGGTGCGCTGACGTTGCACGCGCTGGCGTCAGCCGGACTGTCCGTGGGCCTGGTGACCAAGCTGACTGACGTGGACGTCGTCGATGACATCGCCGCCGTGCAGCGTGTGTGCTCGGCCGATAGCCGATTCCGGCGGCTGACCGCCGCGATCGAGGCGTGACATGTTCGGGAACCTCTATGAGCGTGCCCTGGTAGGTGAGCGGTGCTGGATCCGGCATGACGACGGCACCCGCCAGCGGTTGCCGGTACACAACTGGCTGGGCGGTCGCCGTGCGGACCGGCAGTTCGACCGGGCGGTGCTGGCCCTGTGCCACGGGCCGACCATCGACTTGGGCTGCGGCCCGGGCCGATTGGTAGCCGATCTCATCCGGCGCGGTGTGCCAGCCCTGGGCGTGGACCAGTCCGCCACCGCCGTGGAACTCGCGCGGCGCAGCGGCGCCCCGGCATTGCGCCGCGATGTGTTCGACCCGCTCCCCGGCACCGGCCGGTGGCAGACGGTACTGCTGGCCGACGGCAACGTCGGGCTCGGTGGTGACCCGATCCGGGTGCTGCGCCGCGCCGCCGACCTGCTCCGGCGCGGCGGATCGTGCATCGCCGAATTCGACTCGGCCCCATGCGGAGTCAAGACGCAGTGGGTGCGGCTGGAATCGTCGCGGACGGTCGGACCGTGGTTCCGGTGGGCCACGGTGGGGGTGGACAGCGCGGAACGCGTCGCCGGTGACGCCGGCCTGACGGTACTGGACATGCATCCGGTCGGCGACCGGATGCTCGCCAGTCTGGCCCAGCGATGAATGCGTCGGGACTGCGTAGCACCGCGGTGACCGCGCGGGTCGGCATGATGCTCGGCATCGCCGTCGGCGTGTGCTTCCTGACCGGTCTGGTCAGTCACCTCATCCAGCATCCGCAACCCTGGTTCTACTGGCCCGCGCACCCGGCGTGGCTGTACCGGGTGACCCAGGGACTCCATGTCGCTTCGGGTATCGCCGCTATCCCGCTGACGGTCGTAAAGCTGTGGTCGGTGTGGCCCAAGCTGTTTGAACGCCCGATTATCGGTGGCCTCACGCGGCAGCTGGAGCGCCTGTCGATCCTGGTGCTCGTCGGGGCGATCTTGTTCGAGCTGTCCACCGGGTTGTTGAACATTGCGCAGTGGTACGTGTTCCGATTCTTCTTCACCACAACGCATTACGCAGTGGCCTACCTCGCGGCGGGCGCGGTACTAGTGCACCTCGCGGTCAAGCTGCCGGTGATCCGACGCGCTCTCGGCGAACCGCTCGACGAACTGTCCACCGCCGCGGTCGGCCCGACCCGGCGCACGGTACTGCGCGGCACCGGATTGGCGGTCGCGGCAGCGACCGTGGCCACGGCCGGCCAGACCGTACCGTGGCTGCGCCGGATGTCGGTTCTCGCGCCGCGCTCCGGCCAAGGGCCACAAGGTATTCCGGTGAACCGAACCGCGGTTGCAGCTGGCGTGCTGCAGACCGCGGCCTCACCGCAGTACCGCTTGACGGTGACCAACGGTGCGCTCAGCCGCGCCTTTTCGGTGTCCGAGCTGAACGCCCTGCCGCAGCAGACCTTCCATCTGCCGATCGCCTGCGTCGAGGGTTGGAGCGCCGACGCCGCATGGACCGGTGTGGTGCTGGCGGACCTGATCGCCATGGTCGGAGGGTCCCGCGACGCCGATGTGCGGATGGTGTCATTGGAGCCACCCGGGCCGTATTCGCGCACCGTGCTCCCGGCCGGGCATGCTCACGACGGCCAGACCCTGATCGCGCTGAAACTCAACGGCGACACGCTACATCCCGATCACGGCTATCCGTGCCGGCTCATTGCACCGTCGCGGCCCGGAGTGCTGCAGACCAAATGGCTGTCCCGGATCGAGGTGCTGCCATGAGGGTGCTGCTGTTCATGTCCGGTCTGGCCCTTGCCGGTTACGGCGCGGTCCTGGTGTCGGAGAACCCACCGGTGATCATCATGCGCATCGTGGTCTGGGCGTTGGTGGCGGTGGCGCTCCATGATGTGGTGTTCGCGCCACTGTGCGCGGCGATGGGTCTTTCGTCTCGCCGGGTGCTGCCGACGGTGTGGCAGGCACCCGGCGCGGTGGCCGCGTTGTGCACGGTGGTGCTGGTGCTGCTCGCCATCCCGGTGTTCGACAAACCCGGGGCGTCTCTGGACAACGCCACCGTTCTCGATCGGGATTACCATGCTGGACTGTGGATTTCGATCGCGGTGGTGTGGGCGTGTGTGCCCGGTTATCTGGTGGGTCGGCGGTTTCTACCAGTTCGTCATAATCAGGTGGTTGAGAGCAAGAGCGCCGACGACGTTGGCGACCAGCCACCAGCGTCGTGATCGCGCCGGCAGCAGGGCGCCCGCGGCGGTCAGCCAGACGGTGAACGGCAGCCAGATCCGTTCGGTCTCAGCCTTGCTCAGCATGCTCAGGTCCGCGCACATGATGGCTACCAACGAAGCCAGCACCAGCAGGTGCAGGCCGCTGCGCCGCCGCAGCGCGGCTCGGTTGAAGGCGAGGCTCAGCCCGGCGACGCTGCCGAGCCCGATGGCGCACACCACTGATGCCAGGTTGGCCCACGACCAGTACTGGAACGGCCGGTTCGTGGCGATACCCTGCCAATACCGTTGCTGCACCAAGATGTAACCGTCGATCCACCAGAATCCCGTGGCAGCGAACGCGCCGACCACCGCCAGCGTGGCGCCGACCGCGGGCAGCAGCACTCGGGTCACCACGCGCCGGCTAGGTGCGGTGCAGAGCACCGCGACCGCCGGTATCGCCATCAAGCCGAGGCCGTAGTTGAGGAAGATGCCCCAACCCAGCAGGAGCCCCGCGCCGGCGCCGGTGAGCGCGGGGCGCCGGTTGCGGGTGGCCAGTGCGAGCAGGGTGATACCCCACGCGGCGACGCCCGCGTAGTAGGCATCGGCTGAGACGGCGATCCAGATGGCGGTCGGTGCGACCGCGACGAACGGGGCGGCCGCACGGGCGGTGGTCTCATCGCACAGCGTGCGCAGCGTCACGACGATGGCCGCGGCGGCACTGGACCCGATCACCAGGCACCACAGCCCCGCCCACGCGCCCCCGCCCAGCCCCACACGATCCAGCCACACAAACGTCAACAGCGCTGCCGGTGGATGGCCGGAGACGTGGGTGATCCACGAGTGTGGCTGGAAGTCAAGGATTCTGGAGGAGAAGGTACGCAGCGCCTCGGGAATGTCGGTGACACTGGGAACCTGGCGCAGATATTCGTTAGGGGCGGTCAGGCGTCCGGCGAAACCGACCTGCCAGCCGTCGACCATCGACAGTGCGAACGCCCAGCCGCACGACACAGCCCACGCCGTCAGGGGCACCGCTCGCCACGGCAGCCGCGCGGCCACGGCCTGTCCCCACAGAACTGCCGCCAGCGCGATCAGCACCGCCGGCACTGTGCCCCAGCCGATGTGCGCGTTCCACCAACCGAAGATCGGAGCGGCCTGCGCGAAAGCGCGGATCTGCGCAGGTGTGCTGTTGATCAACGGGATAACACCGTCGAGGTGCATGCGCGGCACCATGAATGCCGCGACGACAAGCACCAGGCCGGCGATGGCTGCCGTCACTGTCCTACGACCGATATTCACGAGTCCCAGCCTAAAAGCACACGCAGAGATCAAGTGGTGACGATTTCATGAACCCGCGACCGCGGCGCCATCGCACACGCGTGATTCGAGGATCCAGCACACATCGACGTCGGTGTCGGGCGCATCGTTGCGAGCCCTCCCCAGCAGGGTTTGGAGAGTCAACTGCAACGTGATCAGTTCGCTGATCTGTTCCTGCACGGCGGCCAGTCGTTGCGCCAGGAGCTCGTTGACTCGAGCGCATGGTGCGAGACCTCGATCATGCAGGTCGAGGACGTCACGCACGTGGGTCAGCGTCAACCCTGCGCCCTGTGCCGACCGGATGAAACGCAACCTGCCGACGACGTCCGGCGTGTAGTCGCGATAGCCGTTGGCCAGGCGCTGAGGCGGCGCAAGCAGCCGCTGCGTTTCGTAGAACCGCAGCGTTCTTGCCGGGACCCCGCTGAGGTGGGCGACTTCACTGATGCGCATGGGTGTGCGTGTCCTCCTTGACCTTCCACCGCAGGAGAATGTTCATGATGGGTTGGGGGACCGGAGCACGTCCAGTCCCGGAACGTCGAAAGGGCTGATTCCTCAATGGATCCCATCGAGATGATGAAGTGTTGCGAGATGATTGTTGGCGCGATGATGGACGACCCATGCTACCCGCCGCCTCCTCCACCGCCGGGGATGTGAGCGCATTCATGCGTACCGCTGTCTGGAAGACGAATTCGAAAGGCAGGCAGTACTTTTCATGACATACACAGATGCCAGACCGGCGCCGCAGGTAGAACTGCTGGTCATTGCCGGTTGCCCGCATCGGACTCTCACGGAGGCCCTCGTGCGGGTAATGCTCGACCAGCTCGGCCTGGGCCACATTGCCGTGCGCACCTCGGTGATCGACACCCCCGCCGAAGCCCTCCGGCTGGGGTTCAGCGGATCGCCGACCATCCTGATCGACGGCATCGACCCGTGGCTCCCGAGGCGGCCACAACCTGCCATAGCGTGCCGGCTCTACCCGACAACCGACGGGCTGCCCGATCGCCAGGAATTGGCCGCTGCCCTGCACGCTGCCGCTGTGACAACACCGCGTCGTCAATCACCGCAGACCGCGTGAAGGCGGGGGCATATGTCCACGGGAGCGCCGTTAACCGTGGGACTGGATATAGGCCAAAAGTCCGAGCACGTCGTCGGGCATCAGCCGACCGATCGCGCCACTGGAGTAGACAGCGGTGAGCACTGTGCCATCAGGAGCGAGCACGAATCCGGTTGACTCGAGATAGACCGGGTCCGAGTTGGTGTAAGCCCCGACGGCGGCGGACACGGCTGCGGCGTCCGCGCTGTGCCCGATCGGGAAACCCAACCGCCGCTTCTCGATCAGCGCAGCGGTGGTGGCCTCATCATCGACCGATAGCGCGACTACCCGCGCATCGACTTCCTCGAGCGCGCCCTGCGCCCGACTGAACGCGGCGAGCTGGGCGTTGCAATACGGGCACCAGGACCCTCGATAGATCAAGACGATCCCGTAGGAACCAGCGAGATCGCCCGGCAGCGACAGCGTTCCGCCGCCGACGGCCGATAACTTCAGCTCCGGAAACAGCTGTCCATTTTGCAAAGTGGGCACGTTGGGCTCCGATCGTTATTTGTACTGACTAGTACACTATGGAGTATCCAAACTGTACCGTCAAGTACATTACGAATACAGTAATCCTCAACTCACCACGTACCCACATCTCCCTAGGCGACGCGTCGGCGATCCTGCCGACTGGGCGACCACCCCCTTCAAGCGTGTGTCGTCGAGTGCGCGTTGTCGCGCCGATGTCGATCGCCGGCTGTGTAATCGAGTGGCGGGTAATCGATCTCGATGTGGAGCGTCGGAATCGGATTAGCTTCCGATGCTGCGGGTCTCGGCGACCGGCAATTCCATCGGCAGCGCCGGAGTCTGGATGGGCCGCGTCGGCACGGGCACCGCGGTCCGGCGCGTAGGCGACTCACGCAGCCAGTAGGCTGACGAGATTAGTGCGTGGCGTCCGGTTGGGTGCGCGCAGTTGTCCTCGACGGTCTTTGTCGTGGCGCCGGCTGTAGGGTCGCTGCCAGTGCCGTGTCCAGCGCATGCCGCAGGGGTGCGACGTCATTGTGGACGTCTGCCAGGAGCATTCCGCCTTGATAGGCGGCGAGCAGGCCTGCGGCCGAACGGGTGGGGTCGGCCTCGGGACGCAGTCCACCACGGTCGGCAATGCGTCCCAGTGCGTTGGCGATGGCTTGCTCCCAGCGGGCAAACCCGGCCTTGAGCGCTGCGCGTGCCAGGCCGTGGTCAGTGCTATCGAGCTCGTAGATCAGGGAGCCGATCGGGCAGCGGATGGGGTCAATGGAGGACGCGTGCTCCCGGACGGCGTTCGCGCACCATGTGCGCAGATCGTCGGCCGTGCTGACGGTGTCGAACGAGGGCTCGACAGAAGCCAGGACACGTTCGACCTGAAAACCGACGACGTCTGCCACCAGGTCCGCCTTGTCGGCGAAGAAATGGTAGAGCTGGCTGCGGCCGGCGCCAGCGGCGCTGCCGATCTGATCAAGAGTCGTCGCGCGCACCCCTTGACGGGCGAACAGCACGCATGCCGCCTCGAGGATGCGGGTCACCGTCGCACGGCCACGGTCCGTCGACGGTGCGGTGATCATCGAGCAACCGTACCAAGCGATCCGATAAATGTACTGTACAGTACAGAGTGTTGCCGCTTTAGTGCGGTGTGGGCCGCGTCCGAAGGAGAACACCGTGGGTATTGATGTGGGGGACAGGTTCCCTGTCGACATCGCCATCGAAGGCCGCGAAGGGCCTATCTCGATCGCGCAACTGATCGGCACCGGTCCTGCTGTCCTGGCGTTTCACCGGCTGTGGTGTCCGTTCTGTCAGCAAGCCGCCCGCGACCTTGAAAGCGTGAAAGCCGAATTCGACGCCATCGGCGCGCGTGTTGCCATCGTTTACCGCGACGACGTCGAGACGGTATGTGATTCATGCGCACAGCGCGGCATCACCCTCGACTGTCTCAGCGATCCCGAGCGTGAACTCGAACGCGCCGCTGAAGTTGAGCGCTTCTCCGTCGGTCGATACGCAGCGTTCGCCCCGAAACGGCTTGTTCGGGTGTTGCGTTCCGGAAGTCGTATCAGTCGGCCCTCGTTGGAAATTCTGCAGGGGCGAGGCACTTTCGTCATCGACAGCGATGCGCGCATTGTGTACGTCCACCGCAGTACCACAGCGGCGGACATCGCTCCTGTCGACCAGATCCTGACCGCCGCGCGGCAGGCGGCACAACATGCGGGTCGCCGCGGGAAATCAGACTGAAGGCACGGTGCGAACCCCGTCCGCGAAGGTAGTCATAGTTCCGTCACAATTTGACGAATGATTGTGCACTACCGTGCTTTTGGAGGCATCAACGCGAAAATCGGCGACACGGTGCAGTGACCGGTTCGCGTGCCGTCGACGTCGACGTCGACGCCGACGGCCGATGTTAGACGTTCATTGGTTCACAACGGACAAGGAGTTGCGATGAAGACGGTACTTGCTGGTTTGGGAATGGCGGCGTTCACGGTGCTCATGCTCGCACAGGCGCCTGCGGCTTCCGCGGCCGCCGCCGATGGCGTCATCAATGATCTGCGCGCCGAGGGATATCTCGTGCAACTCAACCAGACGCCGACGGCCTCGTTGACGGCATGTTCGGTTAACGGTGTGCGCAAACTCGACGGCGGCACGCCCACCGCGCTGGTCGACGTCGTCTGCCCGGACGGCTGCTGAACGGTCACCGTCAACCTGAAAATCGCTCGCTTGATCTCGGCGGCAGAAGCAGACGGAGGCATCCTATGAAGGCTATCGAATTGACCGCTTTGGACGGTTTCGACAGCCTGCGATTATCGGAGGTTGACAAGCCCAGCCCGGCACCCGGCGAAGTATTGATCAAGGTCCGCGCGGCGGGGATCAACTACGCCGAACTGGAACAGACCACCGGGCGCTACCCGTTGCAGCGACCGCTGCCGGCAGTGCTGGGGTTCGAGGCCGCCGGCGAAGTCGTGGAACTCGGCTCGGGCGTCGAGGATTTGACCATCGGTGACACGATCGCCGCCCCGGTGCTCAGCGGTGGATACGCTGAATTCGCCACAGCAAGAGCAGATTCGGCGCTTCGAATTCCCGAAGGAATCGACTTCGCCCAGGCCACCAGCATTGTTGTGCAAGGGCTGTCGGCGTGGGCACTGCTCAAACTTGCCGCCAAACCAACACCCTCTGACACTGTGCTGATCCAGGCCGCCGCGGGCGGTGTCGGGCTGTATCTGGTCCAGCTCGCCAAGGCTTTGGGGGTGGGACAAGTCATCGCGTTGGCCAGTACGGCAGAAAAACGTGACCTCGTCACCGAACTCGGTGCCGACGTGGCCATCGACTACACCCAGCAAGGCTGGGGCAAGAAGGTCCTGGAGCGCACCGACGGTCGGGGCGTTGACGTCGTAATGGAGATGGCTTCCGGCGAGACCGGCAAGGCGAGCTTTGCCCTGCTCGCCCCATTTGGTCGCGTCGTAATGTTCGGCGCCAAGAATGCGCACGACTCATTGCAGCCTGAACAGGTTCGCCAGCTCATTCACAACAATCAGACTGTGGTTGGTTTCAATTTCCCGTCGCTCAGGCCGGACGATCTGCGCCCGCTCGTGCCCGAATTGCTCAACCTGATCAGCCAAGGACGGGTGAGGATCATCGCCGACACGTCGTACCCGCTGGCGGAGGCCAAGGAAGCGTTCCATGCCATCGCTTCGCGCCAGACCATCGGGAAAGTGGTCCTGGTGCCCTGACGGCTGCCGATCGCATGCGGGACACGACAGCCGGCAGGCTAGCTGTGGTGATGACGTCGATAATGGCGCGCCGCCCGCATGCGGTTGGCGCAGATGTTCTGGGTGCAAAACTTCCGTCGCGCGTCTGCAGCGACGAAAAGCATACTGCACGTGGGGTTTTGGCAACGCCGCAGGCGTGTCTGCGAGGGGCTGGAGAGTAGGTCGATCAGGCTGTCCGCAGCGGCGGCGAGCGCCAGTTGGTGCCGCTGGTCGCCGATCGGGTGATACGTCGTTGTCGTTGCCCATCCGGTCTCCGTGTGCACGAGTTGGCGGGTGCACGTCACGCTGGCGGCAATCCCGTTCACCAGGTCCAGGGCCGCGATGTCCGGTGATGTGCCGGCCAGGTGTCCATCGAGGATCGTGCGGACGGCGTGGCGTAGTTCGACAGTGGGCGCGAGTGGGGGCGCTGGTGCGCCGTCCGGCACGCGATCGTGCTGCAGGTCCCACCAGAGTCGGCATCTGGTTTCGTCGGAAAGCAGGTCCGTCGCAGGGCTCGTGGAGGTGATGATCGTGTCGGCCAAGTCGACCGCGAGCGGCTCGTCTGCCAGCGGAAAACCGAGAGTTTGAGCGCTGTCGAGTCTTGACCAGCCGCCCATCGCTATAACGGTAGCACGGTATTGACACCGTTACGTCCGATGGGGTAGAAACTAACGGCAACTGATTTTAGTAACCGTTAGTAACTGAGAGGAAGTGCGATGGAATCGTTAGAACTGTTGCGACGGGCCGACGGCCGTTTGGCGGGGTTGGTAGCGACGCTGGCAGTGTCGGATCTGGACCGTCCCAGCCCGTGCAGCGGATGGTCGGTGCGGTCGATGCTGAGCCACACGATCGCCTCGATTGATGCATTCGCCGCGGCCGTTGACGGTTTGGGCGGCCCGACCGAGGCGGAGCTCTTCAGCGGATCGGACATTCTCGGTTCGGACTGGGTCGCCGTTGTCGAGCGGTCGATCAAACGTTCTCAGCAGGCGTGGGCGACGGTGACCGATTGGGACATGCCCGTCGCCACCGTGCTCGGGTCGATGCCGGCCGCTCAAGCCATCGGCATCATCACGTATTCGACACTAATTCATAGCTGGGATCTCGCGGTGGCCATCGACCAACCGGTCGAATTCGACGTCTCCGAGGCGGCTCTGGCCGAGGCCGTCGGATCTCAGCTGGTTCCGGCGCTACAACCTCAAGGCATGTTCGGCCCGGAGGTTGAAGTGGGGACCGATGCCAGCCCCACTGAGCGCGTGGTGGCCTTTTCGGGTCGTAACCCGCTCTGAGGTGCCGGCATGATTACGTGTCAGCACTTCGTAAGATCTGACGCGGGATTTCGGCGGTAGTGTGACATCGTGTCACTGAACAACGGTTTGCTGCGGCCGCTGACCGGGATAGCCTGTGCCGCAACAGGACTCGGTATCAGTGAAATCCTGGCCGTACTATTCGGGCCGGCGGCTGACCCTGTGACTGCGGTGGGTGCCGAAATTATCGAATTGACACCCGGGTCGGTCAAAGAATGGGCGATCCAGACATTCGGTACGGCGGACAAACTGTTTCTAGTGGTGGCGGTCATTCTGACTGTCGCTGCTATCGCGGCGTTCGCGGGAATATCTGAAGCTCGACGCCGACCGGTCGGAAGCGCCGTGATCACGGCCGGTGGTGTACTCGGGTGCGCAGCGATATTACTGCGCCCCGAGGCCACACCGGTCGACTTCATTCCCACCGCGATCGGGGTCGCCGTCGCGGTCATCGCGCTACGGATGTTGACCACCCGGCAGACGACCCGGGGCTCCACGTCAACAGTCGACAACACCGACACGAGTCGCCGGATGTGGCTGACCGCGCTCGGGCTTCTGGGGCTCGGCGCCGCCGGCGCGAGTTCGGGAATCCTGCTATCGCGGCGGGCACACTCGGTGGCCGGCGAAAGAGCCGTCACCGCCACGCCGAGCGCCGCGGTACGGGCTCCGCTGGTGCCGACCGAGGTGCAGCCGCCCGGCGTAGCACTACCGACATTCATCACCCCCACCACTGATTTCTATCGGATCGACACCGCCCTGGTGGTACCACAGCTCAGTCGTGCTGATTGGCGACTGCGCGTCCATGGCATGGTGAATCGCGAAATCATCTACATGTTCGACGATTTGCGCGCATTCCCACTTGTGGAGAAGGCGGTCACGCTTACCTGCGTGTCCAACCCGGTGGGCGGGGATCTCATCTCAACGGCCATGTGGACCGGCTACCGCGTGCGTGATCTGCTGGCGGCAGCCGGAATTCACCCCGATGCGGACATGGTGCTATCGACCTCCATCGACGGGTTCACCGCGGGCACGCCGGTTGAGGCACTCACCGATGGTCGAGACTCACTTCTGGCGGTCGGGATGAACGGCGAACCCTTGCCGATCAACCATGGTTACCCCGCACGGCTCGTGGTTCCGGGGCTGTACGGCTACGTCTCGGCCACCAAGTGGGTCGTCGAACTGGAATTGACCCGCTTCGACAAGGCTCAGGCGTTCTGGACTGGACTCGGCTGGTCGGCACATGGCCCGATCAAAACCCAGTCACGCATTGATATTCCGCGAAACGGCCAGCGGATCCGTTCGGGCCCCACCACTTTCGGTGGGGTCGCGTGGGCGCAGGGCAGAGGAATCCGGGCGGTCGAGGTCCGTATCGACGACGGCGACTGGCGCCCAGCACGTCTCGGGGCCAGCTATTCGAACGATACCTGGCGGTTATGGAGCTACCAGTGGGACGCAGCCTCCGAAGGCACCCACACCATCACCGCGCGCGCCACCGATAACACCGGCGCGGTTCAAACATCAGAGGAAGCTCCGCCGTCGCCCGACGGCGCCACTGGCCTACCTACCATAACGTTCGAGGTGTCATGAGAGTGTTGCTCACCGGCGCAGCCGGATTCATCGGTTCTCGTGTTTGGACGGCGCTAGCCGCCGCCGGCCACGATGTCGTGGCGATCGACTCGATGCTCTACGCTGCGCACGGCTCGGGTGCGCACCCGCCCGACGGATGTCGGATCAACGATGTGCGTGATCCCGACGCGCTGTCGGTTCTGCTCAAAGGCATTGATGTCGTGTGTCACCAGGCCGCCGTTGTCGGGGCTGGCATCAACGCGGCGGACGCGCCGGCGTACGGCAGCAACAATGACTACGGCACCGCGGTACTGCTCGCGCAGATGTACGACGCGGGCTGCCGGCGGCTGGTCCTGGCGTCATCGATGGTGGTCTACGGGCAGGGCCGCTACGAATGTCGCCGGCATGGGCCGGTCGACCCGTTGCCGCGCCGCCGCGCCGACCTGGATGCCGGAGTATTCGAGCACCGGTGCCCGATCGGCGGCGAAGAGCTCCAATGGTGCACGGTTGGGGAAGACTCGCCGTTACGACCGCGCAGTCTGTACGCAGCGAGCAAGACCGCGCAGGAACACTACGCGCTGGCTTGGGCCGACGCGGTCTGCGGCTCCGTCATCGCGCTGCGCTACCACAACGTGTACGGCCCACACATGCCGCGTGACACGCCCTACTCCGGCGTGGCGGCGATCTTCCGGTCGGCGCTGGAAAACGGCACCATCCCAAACATTTACGAGGACGGCGGACAGATGCGCGACTTCGTCCACGTCGACGATGTCGCAGCGGCCAACGTTGCCGCGGTGGAGTCCGACATCGGTGGTTTCGGTGCGTTCAATGTTTGCTCCGGGCACCCGATCGACATCGGCGATGTGGCCGGACTGCTGTGCGCGGCGCGCGGCGCGCAGCCACCCGTAGTCACCGGGCAGCACCGCAACGGCGACGTGCGGCACATCGTCGCCGATCCGGCACGTGCGGCCCGAGAACTCGGATTCACCGCATCGGTCCACCCGCGGGAGGGGTTGCGTGACTTCGCGTTTGCGCCCTTGCGAGCTTGATCTGACGTCGACAGCCTCGTGTAACCCTGGTGGCTATTTACAAATTGAAGTGGCGTTGGGGTGTGCCGGGCCGCACCGATGAGACGGGGTTAATGTGTCAGCGCAGCGTGATCCTGCACGCCGACCGTCATTGCGTGTCGTCTCGTCGGATTCCCGGTATCCGGACTGGGAGTCCGTCTACCAGGACAACGCGACGTGGGTGTACCGCACGATCTACGCGCGGGTCGGCAATCAGGCCGATGCCGAGGACCTCACTGCCGAGGTGTTTCTCGCCGCGCTGCGACCGCTGCGGTTGACGGCCAGTGCCGCCGAGGTGCGGTCCTACCTGCGGAGCACGGCACGCACCGTGCTCGCCGCGCATTGGCGCGAGACGATGGGGCGGGAGATCACCTGCATCGACCTCGATATCGAGGCGCCGCCGGAGGCGGAAGAGTCCATCAGCACCGCGCCGGACCGTGTCGCCGCGGTGTTGGACGCCCTGCCGGACAACTATCGACGCATACTGGAGCTGCGATTTCTCCAGACCAGGTCCATCAAGGAGTCCGCAGCGGAGCTCGGTGTCAGCGTCGCCAACGCAAAGGTGCTGCAACACCGGGCATTACGGCTGGCGGCACAGATCAACGAGAAGGGCGAGCCATGAACGCGCGCGGGTTGCGTCGATACCTCGACGATCTGCTGCGCGGGCGCAAGCCGACGGGATTCACGCCCGACGACTTCGACGCGGCGCAGATGCGTACCGCGATCGACCTGCAGGCCGCCCGGCCCGGCGCCGACGAGCCACGACCGGAGTTCCTCGCCGACCTGCAGAGCCGACTCGCCGCGCAGTTCGACGGCGACGACGCGCCGCCGCCCACCTGGCTGCGCGCCAACCGTCGTCAGGTGATCGTCGGGACGTCGGCGGCCGCCAGTGCCGCAGTCGCCGCAGTGGCGGTCGACCGGGCGTTGATGAGCGGCCGCGGTGAGCCGGCGAAGCAGGACACCGCGAGCCAGGAGCTGGTTCCGGCCGCCGGCAGCTGGCAGAAGGTCGCCGACAGCTCCGACGTGGCAGAGGGCGCGGTGCATCCGTTCGACCTCGGCTCGGTCGTGGGATTCGTGCGCCGGGTCGACGGGAACGTGCAGGGCATCTCTGGTGTCTGCACGCACCAGGGCTGCCGACTCTGGTTCGACGGACCGGACGACCGGCTACGGTGCCCGTGCCATTCCACGTCGTTCGCCACGGACGGGCACGTCCTGACCCATCAATTGCCGATCGCGCCAAAACCCTTGCCGAAGTTCGATGTTCGCGAAGTGGCCGGCGTCATCGAGGTGTTCGCACCCACGCCTCCGAGCCAGCCGGCCTGAGACGTGTAACCCGCCACCGTATCTGTTGGTGAGGGTGCGCAGGCGCACCCGCACCCGACGACTACGGAGGTTCCCGTCGTGTCACGACGAACCCTGGTTGCGCTCTGCGGCGCCGCCCTGCTCCTGTCCGCATGCACCTCGACCGCACCGCAGCAAAAAGCAGCACCCACACCAGTTTTCAGCTCCGACGTCAGTGGGACACCCGGCATGAGCGGACCCGGCGCGGGCTCCGGACCCACCATGGGTTCCATGGGGTCGATGACCATGTCCCCGCCCGAACCGGGCCACCAGGCGCCGATGCCGGCGGGCCCGAACGCGGTCAACATCGACAACTTCGCGTTCGCGCCCGACACCCTGACGGTGCCGGCGGGAACGACGGTCACCTGGACCAACCACGACGAAGATCCACACAACGTCGTCGCCGAAGGTGGCCAGTTCCGTTCTCCCACAATGGGTTCCGGCGCCACTTTCAGCTACGCCTTCACCACGCCCGGCACCTTCACCTACGTCTGCGGGATTCACCCCTTCATGCACGGAACGGTGGTGGTCCGATGACCGACGACTCGTCGCAGCGCGACCCGCAGCAGATGAACCGTCGCCAATTGCTCCGGCACACGGCGTGGTTCGGTGCCGCTGTCGGGTTGTCGGTGGTCGGTGGGGAAGTGCTGTCGCACGTTGCGGGCAGCGGCTCATCCGCGCCGGCGGCGCAGCCCACGTTGCGCTTCGCGCAGGTCAGCGACAGCCACATCGGCTTCACGGGTGCCGCCAACACCGATGTGGCGGGCTCGTTCACCCATGCGATCGACACCGTCAACAACCTGGGCTACACGCCGGATTTCGTGATCCACACGGGCGATCTGACGCATCTGGCCACCCCGGAGCAGTTCGATCAGGTCCGGCAGATGATGACCGGGCTGCGGACCCCGCACGTGTTCACCGTTCCGGGCGAACATGATTCGGCCGACGACGCCGGCGCCAAATACCGCAAGACCTTCGGGGCGGGGACCCGCGGCGACGGCTGGTACAGCTTCGACATCGCCGGCGTGCACGTCATCGCGCTGGTGAACACGCTGAACCTCAAGAAGCTCGGGCACCTCGGCGTCGATCAGCTCGAGTTCGTGGAGAAGGACGTCGCCTCGCTGTCGAGTGATACGCCGATCGTGGTGTTCAGCCACATTCCGCTGTTCGCGATGTATCCGGATTGGGGCTGGGGGACCGACGATGCCACGCAGGCCTTGAGCTACCTGAAGCGGTTCGCCTCGGTGACCTGCCTCAACGGCCATGTGCACCAGGTGTTTTCCAAGACGGAAGGCAATGTCACCTTCCACAGCGGGACCACCACCGCCTATCCGCTGCCGCATCCCGGCGACGGTCCGGCGCCGAAGCCGCTGACACTGCCGGCCGGCAAGCTGCACGACGCGCTCGGTATCCGTGAGGTGAGTTATCAGACCGGCCAGCACACGCTCGCGCTCAAAGAACGGACTCTGCTGTGACTCTCGTCTATCGTCTGGTGATCGCGGCGGCCATGGTTGTCAGCGGCGGTGTGCACGCGTACCTCTACCTGCACGGTTACGGTCACATCCCGACAGTCGGCACCGGGTTCCTGGTGCAGGCTTCGGTGTTCTGCGCTGTCGGCGTCCTGCTGGCGGTGGGTGCTCCGAGGTGGTTCGGATGGGCGTCGGGCCTGTTGTCGGCAGGCGCGCTGGCGGCGTTCGGGCTGTCGCGAACAGTGGGATTGTTCGGATTCGTGGAGACGGGCTGGGAACCAGCGCCTTACGCACTCATCAGCGTTATCGTCGAAGCTGTGGCGGTGCTGGCGGTCGCCGCCTGGCTGGCGCAGATGTCGCGGCAGCGATCAAACCCAGGCGCCGGAAAGAATCCGTAGCCGCCCGACGGCGCTCCGGGACTGGGCCTCGTCTGCTACCTCTAGTCACATGACGGTGTCTTGATTCGGGTGGGCCAGCGCGGTACGCCACCTCGTGGCGCGGGCTATTGGGTTCATACCAACGGTCAACGTTGCACACATATGTGTGCAACGTAAAAGCGCATGCCAACTCCATTGCAGCCGGGAAGCCAGTTGGAAAAGTCGACGAGGCCGATAAGTTTCGTCGACTGCCGGTGATCACTCGAGCGGATGGGTTCAGCCTCGGGTCCAGTAAACGGGCGTTGGACCTGTACCTGAAGCTGTCGCTGTTGCGGCGGGCTAACCCCGACCGGCCGCACGCGTGCCTGATGACCGGTACACCGTTCACCAACACGCTCGCTGAGGCTTTCGTGTGGCAAACCATGCTGGCCCCAGAGCAGTTGGCCCGCACCGGATTAGGTCACTTTGACGCCTGGGCGGCTCAGTTCGTGCGGTACAAGGTGCTCATCGAGACCACCCCGGACGGGTCGGGATTCCGGTCACGGCGGCGGCCAGGGACCATTCAGAACGTCCCCGAGCTGCGCACGATGCTGTCGGACTTCATGTCGATGGTGCGCGCAGACAGCGTCGGGCTGTCCCGTCCGGAGGCCAGCAACCACACTCATCTGACCGAACGCACTGCCGGACAGCGGGCGTTCATGGAGACGCTGGTGGAGCGTGTCGATGCCATGCAAAAGCGCCTGCCGTCGGCTAACGCGGACAACATGTTGTTGATCTGCGGGGATGGGCGCAAGGTCGCGCTGGATCCGAACCTGGTGGGAATCCGGGAGACGGCACCCAAGTTGGAAGGCGTGGCAGCGCTGGTGGCCGACATTTACCACAACACACGGGATCTGGTGTATGAAGGGTCGCCGAATCCGGGTGCGTTCCAACTGGTCATGTGTGATCTGGGCACACCAAAAAAGGGCGACGCACAGAGCTATGGGCGGATCCGCGACGGGCTGATAGCGCGCGGTGTTCCGGCCGAGAAGATTAGGTTTGTCCATGAAGCCACGACGCCGAAAGCGCGCGAGGCGCTGTTCGCTGCGTGCCGTGACGGCCGGGTCGCGGCCCTCCTGGGCTCCACGGCCAAGGTCGGCATTGGGACCAACCTGCAAAACCGGCTCCATTCCCTTCACCACGCAGACCCAACTTGGACGGCTGCCGCGTGGGAGCAGCGCAATGGGCGGGGGCAGCGCCACGGCAATCAGCATGATGTTGTCGGGATCCATTCACACGTGGCGCGTGGAACATTCGACGCTTTCATGTTCGGCACGGTCGAAAGAAAATCGCGCGGATTTTCTCAGCTGTACCGAATGGATGGCCAGGCACGCGAGATCGAGGACATTGGCGATGAGACGTTGACGTTTGGTGAGTTGAAGGCGGCAGCCGCCGGAAACGAGCTGCTGTTGCGTCAGCACGAGCTGCAGACTCGCGTGCGTACCCTGCGCCTGGCGCACGTCACAGTTCAGCAGAACGTGCGGACATTGCTCAATTCGGCGGCCTACAGTGACAGGGCTGCCGAGGCCGCTACGAGTCGGCTGCAGCGATTGACGACATTCACCGAACATTGCGCCGATGGCATGGGTGATGTGGATCTGACGCGGGTGGCTGAGGACGCCTGTGCTGGTCGAGATCCGAGCCGGCATTACCCTCGCTACCGGGCTGAGTGGAGTGGTCGCCGGGTATCGATCCGGATCGCCGATACCGATCCGGGCCAGCGGTTGGAACTCGACGTCGATTACGGGCTGCTGTGGGCTGAACCTCTGCCCGGCAAGGTGTGCCGGCGTGGGCCTGAGGCGGTGAAGGCCTGGGCGGAGGCCATGGTGGCTGCTTGGGTTGCCGGGGTGCCGCGTGAGATGGCCCAGACGCGCGGGAAGCTGGCGGAGTCAAAGCGCCAGGCGCAGGAGGCCCGCGACACAGCCGGGGCTACCGATGTCAGCGAACCTGCAGAACTCATTGCGGCGCGTGCTGAACTCGCAGAAGTCAACAAGGCGATCAATGAAGCACTGAAGGAGCAAGACCCGCCGGCCGAAGCGGCGTAGAGGGGCGACAGCAGGGGCGACGGGCCCCACCGACGAATCGCGTCGTCGGTGGGGCCCGTTCGCGTGGCTGAGGTCAGCAGTCCCACCAACTACCCCACCCGGTATAGGGGTGGGGTAGTTGGTGGGTAAGAAAAGTGCTGTGGCGCTGGCTGATTGGTCAGATTGTGTCGGGGTGTGGCGGTAGAATCGCTGGTGTAGGGCAGGCCATCCGGCAGGCCCACAAAGATCCCGAGAGGGGATTATCTTGACTGCTGTCGTTGAGGGTTCGGCCGTGGCGGTGTCGCGTTCTGTTGCGGAGCTGCTTGGTTGTGGTGTGCAGCCGGGGGCGGCGGTGTGGGCGGCCACGGTGGACAGCGGCCCGGTGCCGGGTTGGCTGGTGGTTGAGCGGGTTGTGGTGGGGCGGGAGCGGCGGTGTGCCATCGTGCAGGCCGAAGCGTGCGCGGTGGTGTCGGCTGGTCCGATTTCTGAGGTGCAGGTGGCCTCGGGTCCGATCCCGACCGATGAACTGATGCCGGAGTGGGTTTCGGCTCTTGCCTCGTCGTATTGGGAGGCCCAGGATGCGCGTGCTGAACGGGACGCTGCCCGCTCGGCGCTGCAGGTTCATCAGGACCGCTTGGAGCGCATTGTGGATGCATCGCACGAGTTCGCCGATGAGCACTCGCTGTGCTCGGACTTTGACGCGTTCATGGTTGGCGAGGGATTGCGTCCGAGGATGAGTGACTGGGACAACATGGTGAGCGCGACCGTGCGTGTGCGGGTGACTGTGCGGGCCCGCAACGCCGAGGATGCAGAGTCTCAGGTCGATGAATCGCTGGTCGTCGATGCGTTGATGGAGCTGGCGAGTCGCCGGAGCGCTCTGAGTGACGCACTGCTGGATCACGACGTGGTGGATACCGAGAGGGCGTAGCCGGGCAAGGTGGCGCGGTCGGTTGGGGCCGGCGCGCCACCTCCCCTCTCGGTATGAGGTGGGGAGGTGGCGGGTCTGTTTTGGTGGGCCCGCTGCTGCTGAGGCTGCGTTGTTGTTGCTTTCGCCGTGGTTGCCGCCGCTCGCAAGCAATCCGGGTTTTGTCGGTGGGTGCGGGTAGATTTCTTGTTGTTGGGCAAGCCATTCCGGCGGGCCCCTGCATTCCCGAGAGGGGAACGTGTCATGACTGCATCCACTGTGGAACGGATCTCGCCAGCTGTCGACGGTAGCGGACAGGTGGACTGGCCGACCTTGTTGACTCAGGCGCTCACGCTGCCCGGGCAGATGGGCACGACGTATTGCCGGTTCTATCAGTACTCGCTGCAAAATCAGATGCTGCTGTGGGCCCAGGGGGTGAGCGAGCCGTGCGCCCCGTTCAGTGTGTGGAAGCGCCTGGGCCGGATCCCTGTCAAGGGTGGCGGCCGGTATGTGCTGCATCCGGCTCCGTTCCGAAAGACCGATGAGGAGACCGGTGAGGAAAAGGTTGTTGTGTGCCGGTTTCGGTTGAAGCGAAGCACCTTTCCATACTCGAATACTGTTGGTGAAGATGTGGTGTGGCCGGAGCTGCCCGAATGGGATTGGCAGCGCGCACTATCGGTGCTCGACATCGAGCAGGTGCCGTTCGAGATGATCAGCGGCAACACCCAGGGGTATTCCTACGAGCGTAAGGTTGCGATCTCACCGGTCTCAGTTTTTCCTGCCAAGACCGGTTTTCACGAGTTGGCGCATGTGATGCTTGGCCACACTACCGGGGCGTCCCGGGGCGAGGGTGAGTCGCTGTGTCGGGGTGTCCGTGAATTCCAGGCTGAGTCGGTGGCATATCTGCTGGCCCATGAGACCGGTCTGAGGGAGTGGGCGCCCGAGGAGTCACGCGCCTACATCCAAGACTGGTTGGGGGATGAAGAGGTCACCGACCGCCATATCCGGGCGGTGTTCACGGCGGTAGACAAGATCTTGACAGCGGGGCGCTCGGCGCCGGCCCTCGATGAGGATGCAGAGGTGGCGCGAGTTTCCAGCCTGGTCGACTGACGGTCGAGCGGTGGGGTACTTCCTCGGAGTGCCCCACCGCGGAGCGGCCGAGTCGGCATGATCCGTCCCGCATTCTCGCGCGCTCGTAACCGCGTTCGCCCGGTCACCACTTCCCCACCCGGTATGGGATGGGGAAGTGGTGACAACTGTTGGGCTGGTGAGGGTTTGAGTGTTGGTCTAGCGGGGGTCACTGGCCCGGATTTGTCGGTGGGTGCCGGTAATGTGAATGTCGTTGGGCAAGCCATTCCGGCGGGCCCCCGGAAGATCCCGGGAGGGGATTAGCGATGTTCGCTGTTGGCTCGTATGTGAAGGTTCGCGCGGGAGTCTCTGCTACCGAGAATCTTGAGGGTGCATTGTGCAGGGTTTCAGGGTCGCAGGGCGATCTGCGGGATGTCCGCCGCGTGGATACCGCAACGGGAGCGTTGGTCGGTATCGAGGTGCGATTCCTGGCCTCGGAACTGGAGTCAGCGACGCGCTAGGCGGAGTGGTGGCGGTGGCGTTGGGCAGCAGTCCAGCGCCACCGCTTGGCTTTGCGCTCCGCACACCGCCTCCCCTCCCGGTATAGGTGTGTGGAGGCGGTGAGTTCCTAAATCGGGTGTGCCCGAGGTGTATTCAGCGATGCCGGAGTGTCGGGGCGGGCCCGTAGACTCGGGGCTGTTGGGCAAGCCATGCGGGCGGGCCTTCGGAGGCTCTGGAAAGGGGCTGTATCCCGTGGAGCGCTTTCAGAATGCGGGTGATGGGTCTGGTCGGGCGGGGGTTGTCGAGGACACTCGTGCCAGTATCGCCAAGCATGGGTGGACGGTGATCGGGGTGTTTCCGACGTCGGACGATGAGGGTGTGCCGTTCGCGTACACGGTGGGGTTGTCGGCAAAACACCTGCCGGAGTTTGGCGGTCTACGGCCTGCCTCTCCCGGTTGGCCAGCAAGTGCTCAACATGGTCTCGCGGAGGATGGTCGACGCGGGGGCGGGGATTGTGGCGGGGCAGCGCATCGAGGACGTGCTTGTCGGGGATGTGGATCTGGTGGCGGTCGAAATGACCCGTACCGACGATCTGACGATGGTGCGACAGGTGTACGGGTCTGCGGGTTCCGCGGTGCAGTTGTGCTGGCCGGACCTTGATGGCCTGTTTCCCTGGGAGCGCGGCAGCACGACCGGTGATGGTGACCAGCCGGTGTACGGGGTGGCCCCCTCGGGTCGGCAGGTGTACCGCGCGACGCGGTTGACCGTGAAATGTGCGCAGGAGCTCGCCGACCT
Source organism: Mycolicibacterium arcueilense (assembly GCF_058536225.1). Classification (NCBI taxonomy): domain Bacteria; kingdom Bacillati; phylum Actinomycetota; class Actinomycetes; order Mycobacteriales; family Mycobacteriaceae; genus Mycobacterium; species Mycolicibacterium arcueilense. Next base: position 2,090 of record NZ_JBZTYL010000030.1, on the reverse strand, counting down.
GGTTGCAGATGTGCCGAGGGGATCGTTGACGATGGTGGACCCGCAGGCCGACAACGATCTACGAGCTCGGTGGGGTGCACGGGCGTTGGTCGGGTACGCCACGCACCTGGGCGGCGCCAGCCTTGGGTCTGAACTGGAGACCGCGGCGACGGACATGCTCGCCGATGTGCGCCACCTGTTTGACGCGCTGGGCATGGATTGGCAGGCCGCGCTGTCGACAGTGGGCCGGAATTATCGCGCTGAGATCCTCGGAGAACTCTAGGCGCGGCTATGGCTGTGGCGCTGGAGCTTTCGGCTGACGCGAAGTGTCGGTAGTTGGCGGTATGTTGGCGGTGTTGGGCAAGCCATTCCGGCGGGCCCCGAAATTCCCGGAAAGGGGAGTTCTGTTGACTGCTGACATTGCCGCCGCGTCGTTGACGTTGACGATCAAGGTGGAAAACGCCTACAGCGATGGGCACACGTCCAAACAGGTCAAGACGGTCGAGGTGGAGCCGTTCGAGGAACTAGAGCAGCTGTGGGAGCAGCTTGAGGAGTTCACCGGGGACGGCCATGGCATCGGCAACGATTTGGGCTATTGCTTCGAGATCACGATCGTTGATGCCCCCGGTCGGCCCGAGCTGGTCGGCCTTGGCAACGAGTGGGTGGGCAAATGAGCACACCGACCCCGCCAGCGGGGGTGCTCGACGCCCTGGCTTCGCTGCGGGCCGCGTTCGACGGCATCCACGTCATGCACGAATGCAGTGACGATTGCCCGGCTGACTGCGATCTGAGCGACTACAGCGCATCGGCCTACCGTCGTCACGACGAGCACAACTTCGATGCGCGCGAGGAGATCCACGCTCGGGCAGAGGATCTAGTGGACGCACTCGATGATTGGCTGAACAGAGTCGGGACAGTCGGGCCGGAAGCGGCGGCCACACGATGAGTGTCCTCGCACGGCTGGATGTCGGGACGTACGTCGAACTTGGTCACGCCGTCGCCGTCACAGAGGCCTCGAGGACGCTCTGTGCTGTGTCGTCAGGGCAGACGGCGAGTCAACCAGAGCACAGGCCCAGAGGTGCCATTCCTGGCCGCCCTGGTCCTCGACGCCGATCAGACGGAACGAGCCGAGCCAGCGGTGTGCGGGTACGTGAGCGACCATGACGGGGCTTTGCACCTTCCAGCGCCGAGGACCACCCGAGGCCGGGGAGCGGTGCGACGAATGCGGTGTAGACACCGCCGCGGGCGCGTGAGCGTCAAGCTTGGTCCGGCTTGCTCGCTGTACCCGGCCAACGTGCACTGACCTGCCCAGGGGCACCGCAGGTTCCCTGCCTCGCGGGGCGTCCGGGGCGCGGTGGCTTCGAGACTGGCCTAGTACCCCGACCACCAGCACCACCTCCTTCCCCACTCGACATAGGTAGAGGAGGTGGTGTTTGAAAACGGTTGTTGTATCGCCCCGGGGGCCTATCCCGTGAGCAGCCGGTGGTCGTCCGGAACTAGCACCCGTGGTGAGATGGCCAGCAGTTCGGCGATCATGATGAGGTGATCTGTCCGGGGCAACGCCTCGCCTGACATCAGCCGGTACACCGTAGTTTGCGATGGTGCGCTATCTCCAAAGCGCTCTACCAAGCGTTGATGGAGCTTGAGCCGGGAAATGCCTTCTCTTGCCAGCGCCACCCGTAGCGTTTTCGCGGACCATTGCCGCAGCGGCCCATTCGGCCCTGCGGCAAGATTTGCGTGGTCTTCGTTGGTCATGATGAAGGCTCCTCCCAGTCGGCAGCGCAGAAACTGATGCGCGTGAGGCTCACCATATAGCGCAACAGCGTCGCCAGACTGCCCCGCGCACAATGCATTTCGTAACATAGACAACCAATGAATTAACGAGGGGCAACTGCCGCAGAACTCCAGAGGCCTCGACCAGCGGCCGGGTTGGGTGCAGGAGGCGTCTGGTGCGGCCGCTGGCGGCGCGGAGGGTGGTTTCTGAGGTGTGTGGGGGCCGGTGTATCGGCCGGAGCCGGAGTCGGGGCAGGTGGGGGCTTGTAGGACGGTGGTGATTTGTTGGGTGGAGGAGTCGCACCATCGGGTGAGGGTGCGGGTGCCGGTGGATTTTG
>NZ_JBZTYL010000029.1:0-27351 GCF_058536225.1 Mycolicibacterium arcueilense | reverse complement strand
TCCTCGGGAAGGTGCGCCCACTTTCAGGCCGCCTCCTCGGGCCTCATCCACAGGTATTGATCATTGCTCAGTCTGACCCCGAGCAACCCAAACCGCGTCCTGAATGGCACCGGGAGGCAACGGATTTTCATTGACTAAGTCGACGTCGAAGGTGTTGAACGGAGCGCCTGGCGCAACGCAGTGCGGCCCGAGGCCGACTACCCGGGCGGGCAATTCCCAGCGGCACTGAAGCATTGCTTCGAAGCGCCAACGGCGTCCATGCACAGCGGTGTGTTCAGTACTCGATCAGTCGAGTGACGTAGGGCATCATGCCACTGGTGCGCACAGGTGCGACGCGGACTTGTGAGCCGGTAAATGGCGCCTCCAACATCTGGCCGTCGCCCAGGTACATGGCCTCATGCTGGCTGGCGTCGGGACCGTAGAAGATCAGGTCACCGCGACGCATTTGCGCGGACGGTATTCTGCGGCCGGCGTTGTACTGTGACCCGGAATAGTGGTCGAGCTTGATCCCGACGCCGGCGAAGGCATACAGATAAAGCCCGGAGCAGTCGAAACCGACAGTGCCGGCGCCTGAGTCGATGCCGCGAGAGGGGCCGTTGGCGTTGCCGCCGCCCCACGAGTAGGGCACCCCCAATTGCGACATCGCCCGGCGGATGACGTATTCGGAGGCCTGTCGGCCGTAGACGCGGGGGATGCGACCGTTGGTGAACCCCGGGTCGGCAGGCGCCGCCGCTTGAGGCAGGATCCCGAGGCCGGTCAAAAACTTGCGCCCCATGTCGGCGGTCAGTTGCGCCGAGGTTGCCGAGATCTGCAGGACGGCGTTGATGATGGCGACCGGATCGCCGGTCAGGTTTGCGCTGGGCACCATCGGCAGGGTGGTGTCCCACTGGCTGGTATCGGCGGGCCCTAACCGGCGGTGATCCCAGTTCGCGGTGTCGGAAGGTGTCGGTGGAGCCGTGTTCAGGCGGGCCCGTGCAGCATCGCGGGCGGCAACCAGACGGTCGACCTCGGCCTGTTGGGAACCGAACTGGCGCTGCGCTTCGGCCAGGGAAGTTGCTGCGGCGTCTTGGCGATGCTGGGCGTCGGTAAGGGCTTGCCATGCATGCTGCTCGGCCGCCCGCGCCGCAGATTCCTGGTTTGCCTTCTCCGTGCGTGCCCGTAGCAGCTGGCTCATCGCGGTGCGATATCCGATCGTCAGCGGTTGATCGGCGCCTGCGGCGGCGATGACATCGTCGGGGCTGGAAGCCAACACCAACATCCGGGGCGGCCCGTTGACATAGGTCGCCGCGGCGAATTGATCGAACCGGCGTTGTGCGGTGTCGATTGCGGCACTGGCCTCCGTGAGCTGTTGTCGGCCAAGGTCGGCGTCTCGGCGTGCAACAGCGGCGGCGTCACGCGCTTGGGACACCTCCAGCAATGCCTTGTTCACCGCTTCCTGCTGCCCCTGGATCCGCGCACCGACCTCTGCTAGGCGTTGGTTGGCCTCAGCCAGCGCGACAACCGCTGACACCTGAGAAGAGGCGGCATCGTCGTGGCCGTTGTGAGACGCGTGTGCGACCGGGCTGCTCAACGCCGTTGAGGTCGCCGCGACCATAGATAGCAGGAAACTGCTGACAAAGCGGCGAACTGGCCTCATTAAGGTCTCCCTCAGCAAGGTGCCCGGCGCACCGTCAGCAGCTCAGAAACTTGCTGGATCATGCCCTGACCCCACCGAGTAGGGAGATATCCAGTACGTAGTTGCACCGTATATCACGGTGGCCACATGGGAAACATCTGCCACAGTCTCGGTGCGGTCACGGTTCAGTCGCGCTGAAAACGCTATCTCGGTTAGGCATCAAGCCCTGCCGCTGTGTGTGATTCGATTCCGCACGCTGCGGCCGTTTATCTACTATTCCAGTCAGTACTATCTGGCATGGTGGTTTGCGTAGGCGCTTGGCGAAGGTGGTGACGTGGTGCGTTGGCCGAGAAGATGGCGACAGTACGCCGTCGCGGCGGCAGTGACAGCGGGAGTGGCTCTGGCAGTGGGTATTCCCAGTGCGCTGATCCCCAACGCGTGGTTTGTTCGGATGACGCCGGCGCCGTGGTGGAGCTATGTCGTGTGGGTACTGACCGCGGTGATGAGCGCTGCGCTGGCGGTGACATTTGTGGGCAATTCGCCCGCCGGCTCGCCCGCGTCACCGTGTGGCCGCACCGGGCTCCTCGCCAACGTCGGGTCGGTGCTAGCCGTCGGATGTCCTGCGTGCAACAAGCTGGTGGTGGCCGCGTTGGGTGTCAGCGGCGCGCTGAACCTGTGGGCTCCGCTCCAACCACTGCTCGCGTTGGCTTCTCTGATGGTCCTGGGATGGGCACTGCGGCAGCGGATCTCAGCGCAGCGCAGCTGCCCGGCAACCGCCGCGGGCGCGCCGACGACGGCAACGACGGCGATTGATCCGGTTCCGGAGTACAAGCACTAATGGGTGTCGGTCGATCGGTGACGGCGGTGGCCCTCGGGTCGATCGGCGTGGCTGCAGTACTGGTGGTCGCGCACGCCACACCATGGAACCCACGCCAGTCAGCGTTGTCGGCCACCCATCGCCTCGCGACCACGTTTGAGGACCCGGCAGCAGAATTGGGCACATCAGCGTGCCCGTCGCCCTCCCCTGGTGGGGAAGCGGCGCCAGCCCTGGCTGGCGTGATGGCCCGATGCCTGGGCACCGGGCACATCACGGATGTCGGGCTGGCGCTCGCCGGTGAGCCCACGCTGTTGAACGTGTGGGCATCGTGGTGCGCCCCGTGTCGCCAGGAGTTGCCTGTGCTGGATGCCTATGCCGGCATTCCAGAAGCGGTCCGCGTGGTGGGTCTCGACGTGCGCGACCGGCCGTCGTCGGCCGCCGCGCTGATGCGCGACCTGCGCATTCGATACCCGTCGTACGCCAACGCAGACAACGTCGCGGCGGCGTTGGCAGCGCCCCCGCTGCTACCCCTGAGCTACCTGGTGAAAGCTGACGGTACGGTGCGCCGGTTGCAAGGTGTGTTGGTGTTCCGCGACGTCGGGCAGATCGCCCGGACCATTGCCGAGGCGATAGGTCCATGATGAATGTTCCTCGCGCCCACCCGTTAACGACGGTGAGGCTGCGGTCTTCGGCCGCGGCCCACGGTGGTGGTCGCGCCGCTGTGCGGTGGTGGCGATGACAGCGGTGATGTGGGTGGCCATCGTGGGTGTAGGGGCCGGCGGTGTGACGCAGGTGGGATTGCACGTGCTGATCCGCCGCGGCATCAGTGCGGCTGCACTGTTGTGCATCTGGGGGGTGATGGTGGGCCTGATCATCACCGCCCTGGCGTTGCCTGCTCTCGCTGAATTGTTGCACCGTTGCTGGCTGACGGTGCACTCTGCCGACACCAGCTCGGTCAGCACACCCGCAGGCGCCCTCAGCGTCAGCATCCTCCTGGTTGCCGCGATGCGCGGCGGTTGGCGCCTAGGTCACATAGGTCGGCTGCGGCACCGACTGCATGGCAGGCACTTTGAGATGATGTGGGTTCTTACCCGAGAGCGGCCACGACGTGGTGCGGTGCTGTGGTTGCCGGCTACCCAGCCGCTGGCATACAGCCTCGCAGGTCAACCACCGCTGGTCGTGGCGACTGCGGGATTGCGCGAAGTATTCGACGATGCCACAGTCGGCGCTGTGTTGGCCCACGAGCATGCCCACGTAGCCCGGCGGCATCACCTCTTGGTTGCCCTCGCCGATGCGCTCGCTTCAGGGCTGGGCTGGTTGCCACTGATGCGCCAATCCCCGTCTCTGGTGCGCACGCTGGTCGAACTGGACGCCGACGCCCACGCCGCGCGGGGCCATGGGCCTCACCGTCTGCTTCTAGCGCTGCAGGCACTGCAGCACGCGACTGCGCCGCCGGCGGCGCTGGGCATCACCAGTGAATGTACCCAGCTGCGGCTGGCCCGTCTGGCAGCAGAGCAACGCGGTGGGTCCGGGCGGTTCGACGGAGCGGCCGCCCGGTGCGGCGCGGTCCTTGTCGTCGGAGTCACCGCGCTGTTGGGTCTGGGGACTGTGATTGGCCTTGTCTCCTGCACTGCGGTCTGACATGGGATGTGCCCTGAGACAGCCGACTCAACGCTTGCCGCAGCGGGTACTACGTACTCACCTAGGTAGTAGACCCAACACATTCAGATGAATGCGGCATCTCCAACGGGCAACCCATCACGCAGCGAGGGGACTTCAGATGATGACCATTCGACTCTGTCGCACGATCGGAAAGCTGTTACTACTGGTAGGTGCGGCTATGGCGGTTGCCCACTTGATCGCGCACCTGGCCGACATGCGTGTCAACGAGCGGACCGATATGTTGATCGGATTCCCGATGGCCTCGGTGCTGGTGGTGCTTGGCCTGTTGTTGATTGGGCTGCAATCGCATCCCCGCGAGGATTTGTGAGGCGTCGGCGGCGCGGGCCGTCGGCAGATTCTGCTGCGCCGCGACACACTGCGGGACATAGCGCGAGGTAAGCTCGCCTCAACAATCGTGGAGGGTAACAGTGCGCGTACGAGGGTTCGGTGAACTCGAAGCCGACATCATGGATCGCATCTGGAATCGCGATCCCGAAACGGTCACGGTGCGCGACGTTTTCGATGAACTCGCCGACGAGCGGAGGATCGCCTACACCACCGTGATGTCCACGATGGACAACCTGCACACCAAGGGTTGGTTGGAGCGCGACCGTGACGGCCGGGCATACCGCTACTGGGCGACGTTGAACCGCGAGCAGCATTCGGCTCAATTGATGCGCGACGCGCTTGACGGGGGCGGGGAGGCGGATCTGGTTCTGAGCTACTTCATCGAGCAGATCGACCCGCAGGATTCCGATCGGTTGCGGGCTGCGCTGCGTTCGTTGGCTAGACGGACGAACAGGGCGAAGAAGCGGTGACAGTCGCCGCCTGCCTGCTGGTTTATAGCATGGTGATGGTGGTATGGGGCCCGTGGGTGCTCGGTGCCCTCACTCGGGGTGGGTCGGCGCCGAGGTTTGGTGTAGTGGCCTGGTTGACGGCCATAGTCTCGGTGTTGGCCACCTGGATCGCCATCCCCACTCTGGTGACCCTCGACGTGCTTTCTCATGGCGGCCAACAGCGATCCATATTGACCTCATGTATGCAGTTGCTGTGCGATTTGGCGGCTGGACGAGCCGGAAGTGCAGCACAATTGGCGCTCCTGGTGGTGGCGGTGACCATGATCGTCGCGGTGACCAGGGTCGGTGTGAAGCTGCTGCGCACCGTTCGCCGCCTACACTCCCGCGCCCACACCCACGCCGAGGCCGCACGCCTAGTTGGCCGTCCGACCGATCAACCCCATGTCTTCGTCGTCGACGCCGAGCAGCGCACGGCCTACTGCGTGGCCGGCAAACCGCCGGCGATTGTGGTCACCAGCAGCGCGGTCGCCGCCCTTGATGCGCAGGAGTTAGAGGCCGTATTGGCCCACGAACGGGCACACCTCGATGGCCACCACACCACGATAGTGACGCTGCTGCGCGGTCTGGCAATGGTGTTTCCGCGGGTGACATTGATGACCCGCGCAGCCGGCGACGTCACCCGGTTGTTAGAAATGTGTGCCGACGATACCGCCGCCCGCCAGCACGGCCAGTACACACTGCTGACGGGGTTGATGGCGCTGGCCGGTATCACTCCAGCCGAGGCTCTGGGCGCCACCGACGTGGCGGTGTTGAGCCGTGCAGAACGTCTGGCGCTGCCTCTCGCGTCGCACAAGCGCTTCGGCGCCCGTGCCAGCCTCACCGGGGCCACCGCTCTCATCGCGTTGGCTCCGGTGGGGACATTCCTCCTCGGGGCATCTGGGTTGGTCTGCGGCTGAGCGGATCGGGGGTGACCCGCTCGTCGGACGGCCGCCAGGGTTCCTCGGCGAGTACGCCGACGGTGGCACCGACCAGCTCCCTTGGTTCGATGCGACGGCCGCGGCTGTATGCGAGTTCGACGGCCAGCAGGTTCAGCGCTCCGACCAGGACCACGACGGGCGACGTGAACGCCCAGTCGGAATACCTGGCCAGCCCAGGGGCCGACACGGCTGCGGGGCACTGGCGAACGTGGGCAGTGTGCAGGCTGCTGATGGATCGTGCACGTCTCGACACATCCACACATACTAACTATTTACGTACTATGCTACGCAGTAGATAAGAGGAGGCCGTCCGAGAGGAGCGCCCACCCGCATGAGTCCCATCCGCAGAATCCCGCGCGACCGCCACTCGTCCATATATACCCCGGCCTACCGTCGGCAACGCCGATACCGTGCCGCTGGCTGGAGCCTCGTGGGCATTGGGGGCGTCATGGCAGTCGCGCATGTCGTTACCCACTTGGGCCGGCTCCATATCGCCGGATATCAGGATCTCCTTCTCGGCTACCCCATGGCAGGGCTGCTGACACTGGCGGGATTCATCGTCGTGGGATCTGCATCAAACGCCCGCGGTTGAGATTCCTGCCAAACAAGTTGGCGGATAAACACATTCGCGAAGAATGTGCGGCCGTTGAGCGGCTTGCAAGTGGTTCGGGCCTCGCTCAGCGCGACGCCTCGTCGAGTAGCGCTAGCAGCTAGAAGTAAATATCTGCTGAAGTTTGAACAGCGAACCTCGCAATACTCCACATTGATCTACGTAGTAAGGCAGTATTAAGCGGTGCTTGACACTGCCACCGCCACTGCACCGTTCGGCGTACTCGTCATCGAGATTGGTACCGGTTGGACCGACTTGGTCACCGACAGTCTGCGACGCGAGGGGATTCTGGTGTCGATCGCGGCCGGCGGCGCGAGCGCACTGCTCGAGATTGTCGCCAAGGCGCAGCCGCAAATGATCATTCTCGAATTGGGCGGTTCGGTCGCCGAGACATTAGCGACTTGCCGCATGCTTCGCTCTGTTTCGCAAGCCCACATCGCTGTGCTCGCAGCCGACGTCGCTGCCGCCACCGCAGCCGCCGAGGTCGACGCCGGTATCGACGAGGTCATCACCGAGCCTCTGCGCGCGGGCGAGATTGCCTGTCGTGTAAGGACTATGCTGAATCACCGGCGCCCCGCGATCACGATCGGAAGGACGCATACCGATGTGGGTGCAGTGCAACGGTTCGGTCCAATGACGATCGATGAACAGCAGCGTTTGGTGTTCGTCTCCGGTGAGCAGATTCAGTTGACACGCACACAGTTCGACATTCTCGTTGCCCTGTCGCATCGCCCCGGCGGGATCACAACCCGTCGCGAATTGCTCAATGCGGTTTGGGGCCATGGCTGGCAAGGGAATCCCGGTGTCATCGATGTACACATCGGCCACCTGCGGCGCAGGCTGGGCGACGATCCCGCACACCCCAGGCTCGTGATGAATATTCGCGGTGTCGGTTACCGCCTGCCGGACAGCTGCTGACGTGTCCAGATAGGTGTGGGATGCCCCACTGGCGGGTGAGGGGGAGTACCTCTTGCGCGGGCACTGCGGCGCGCGATGAAACCTGTGAATAAGCACGCAGTGTGCTGTGAATGCGCAGTAGACACCATCAGGTTGACGATCTACGGTCTCGCTCAGTACACACGTGGCGGGGTATCTACTCCACCAGGAACCGGCCGAAGGGACACCAATGAACCTGCGCCTGAACCTGCGCCGAAACGGATTATGGTGGCAACTCGGAGTCCTGACGATGATTGTGCTGACGATCGGTGCAGCGATGGTGTTCGTCGAACGTCGCAACCGGGGCCCCTCGGCGGACGAAGTCGATTGCTTGAAGTTCAAGTGTGTTGCATTGACCTTCGACGACGGCCCCACCCCGTTCACCGATCGGCTTCTGAGCGTCCTTGGCGCCCAGGGCGCCAAGGCCACCTTCTTCCTTATAGGAAACAAAGTTGCCCACGATCCCGACGCAGCGCGGCGTATCGCCGACGCCGGGATGGAAATCGGCAGCCACACCTGGGAGCACCCCAACATGTCGACCATCTCGCCAACTGAGATCCCCGCACAGTTACGAAAGGCCACAGCGGTCATCGCTGCGGCCACCGGTCGCGCGCCGTCGCTCTATCGACCCGCCGGCGGACTGTCCAGCGCTGAGGTCAGGGCAGAGGCCGGCAGGCAGGGGTTGGCCGAAATTCTCTGGGATGTGATCCCATTCGATTGGATCAATGACGCGGACCTGGCCGCGACCACCTTCATGCTCAAGACGCAGATCCGACCTGGTTCGGTGGTGCTGTTGCACGATACGTATTCCAGTACCGTCGACCTGATATATCAGTTCCTACCGGTGCTGATTGCCAACGATTACCACATGGTGACCGTGAGCCACCTCCTTGGCCACCGATCGGCGGGCAGCAGTTACGGCGGCCGCGAGAACGGACCACCGGCCAACGCCATTCACGACATCGCGCCCGATCGGACGCCGACGCTGCAGCCCACCCCATCGCCGAAACCAGCACCCAATCTGCCTATTACCGACATCCCGAACCAAAATCCGGGCGGCCCACCCGCCTGAATCCCACACCGACATCGCCGCGACCACGCGTGCTCGATAAGACCAGGGGGCGCACACGAGATCGTTGTGCTGCGCCCCAGAGAAATGCAGCAACCCGCGGGTCGCACCAGATGGCAAGCCTCGCTAACCATCGTCGGCTTCATGGTTGTGGTTGATTGCCAGGAGCCAGCAACTGGCCCACGCTACCCGGGGATCGCGAGCCGGTAACAACCCCGCATCGACCCCATCATCTACGTAGTTAGATAGTACTAGCTGTTACAGTGGTTAACACTGTGTGGCACAAAACCGTTACTGGGAAGACGTGGTTGCGATCGGCGACCGCGCTCAGTTTCGTTGCCTTGCTGGTTGTCATCAGCGCGGAGCTCACCGGCGCCACGTTCAGTGGTGGCGCCGAGCGCCATGCACCACATGTGCTTTCCGCAGCCACAGGGAGCGTCGTATCTGTCGGTTTAGATCATCCTCATGCTCAGCGGGAAGAATCCGCGGCCGCTCCGGATACCTTTGCCGCTGCGGTCTTGCCGCGGGCGGTGACGATCCTGGCGATCTTCGCTGTGGTGGTCGCCGCTGACGTGTTCTGGTCAGGCGCAATGCGCGCGGTGGGGGCAACGCAACGTGGTCCGCCGCTGCATTGGGGGTCTAGCCGCCTCTCGGGCTGGCAATTGTTGGTCCGCTTCTGCATCGATCGGCGCTGAGCAGGCATCTCGTCGCCGGTGCCAGCAGATCATGGCCCGCACCGGCGTGCCCCGCCTTCCCTTTCACCCGGCGCCTGCGCTGCATGCGCGGCTTCCCCCACAGGAGTGTTGTTCCATGAACGAAGTTTTGTCCGATTCTGCTGCTGAACTACTGGTGTCGGGCCGTACCCGGCTGACCCGCAATCAACGACCCGGAACGATGGTGGGCAACACACCGGTACTGCGGATATCCGAGCCGTTCACCACCGAGGGCCGCGGATTTTGGGCCAAGCTGGAGAGTTTCAATCCCGGAGGCATGAAGGACCGGCCCGCCATGCACATGGTTGAGCAGGGACGTGCTCGCGGAGACCTGCGGCCTGGGGCGAGAATCGTTGAATCTACCAGCGGTACCTTAGGTTTGGGGCTGGCATTGGCCGGCACAGTTTACGGCCATCCGGTGACTTTGGTCGCCGACCCCGGGATGGAGCCCATCATCCACCGCATGCTCGCGGCGTATGGTGCAGATGTCGATGTGGTCTCTGAGCCTCACCCCCAGGGCGGCTGGCAGCAGGCCCGCCGGGACCGGGTAGCCGAGTTGCTCGCTTCCCACGAACCTTCGTGGTATCCCGACCAGTACAACAACCCCGACAACGTCGCGGCTTACCGTGGGCTGGCACTGGAATTGCGTGCCCAACTCGGCGATATCGACGTACTGGTCTGCTCGGTGGGCACAGGGGGGCATTCGGCTGGGGTGGCGCGGGTATTGCGCGAGTTCAACCCTGACCTACGGTTGGTGGGTGTGGATACCGTCGGTTCGACCATCTTCGGTCAGCCATCAGCTACCCGGTTGATGCGAGGATTGGGGTCAAGCATCTATCCGCGCAACGTCGACTACCGTGCTTTCGACGAAGTCCACTGGGTGGCCCCAGATGAGGCGGTGTGGGCCTGCCGCACCCTGGCCGCCACGCACTACGCCAGCGGTGGCTGGAGCGTAGGGGCGGTGGCGCTGGTAGCCGGATGGGTTGCAAGCAATGAACCACTCGGTGCCACAGTGGCTGCGGTCTTCCCCGATGGTCCGCAGCGTTACTTCGACACCGTCTACAACGACGACTATTGCCGCGCACACGGCGTGCTGCGGGATCAGCCACCCGTCGGGCCCGAGTGGGTGGCCGATCCCGACAAGCGGGTCATCGATCGGTGGACGCGTACCCGCCGCATTGTGGACCCGGTCGAGGGTCATCGCTGATGGGCGTATTCCGCCAGTTCAGGACATTCGGCTGGCCCAGCAGGATGCTGATGATCAACCAGTTCGGCATCAATCTGGGCTTCTACATGCTCATGCCTTACCTGGCCGGTTACCTCGCCGGTCCGCTCGGCCTGGCGGCGTGGGTGATCGGCCTGGTCCTGGGTGTACGGAACTTCTCCCAGCAAGGGATGTTCATCGTGGGCGGCACCCTCGCCGACCGATTCGGCTACAAACCGCTCATCGTGGCTGGGTGCCTCTTGCGCACAGTCGGTTTCGGGTTGCTCGTCATCGCTCACAACCTGCCCGTCCTTGTCATCGCCTCAGCGGCGACGGGTTTTGCTGGGGCGCTGTTCAATCCTGCGGTGCGGGCATATCTGGCCGACGATTCCGAGTCCCGCCGGCTGGAAGCGTTCGCAATGTTCAACGTCTTCTATCAGGCCGGCATTCTGGCTGGCCCGCTGGTCGGGCTGGCGCTCATGGCCGTCGACTTCCGCATGGCCGCCGCCGCCGCGGCAGTGGTGTTCGCGGTCTTGACCATTGCCCAGTTGTTCGCGCTGCCCCAGCACAATTCGGCGGCAGCAGCAGAGAAGACGTCCGTTGTCGACGGCTGGCGTAGTGTCTTGGCGAACCGGTCGTTCGTGTGTTTTGCCGTGGCGATGATCGGCTCGTACGTTCTGAACTTTCAGGTTTATCTGGCCTTGCCGCTACACGCGGCCGCTATCGCACCCAATCACTCCGCGGCGCTAGTTGCCGCTGTGTTCGTAGTATCTGCCGTTGTAGCGGTGGGTGGGCAGCTGCGCTTGACCCGTTGGTTTGCCCGACGGTGGGGCAACGGGCGGTCACTGGTCGTCGGAATGTCCATCTTGGCGGCATCGTTTGTGCCGCTGGTTGTCGTTCCCAACGCCAGCCGGTTCGGTACAACCGGAGCGGTTGTTGCGCTCCTCGCGGCCGCGGCGTTGTTGGCGGTCGGGTCAGCGGCAGTATTCCCATTTGAGATGGACACGGTCGTATCGCTGGCCAGCGGCCGACTCGTGGCGACTCATTATGGGTTCTACAACACCATCGTTGGTGTGGGCATCCTGGTGGGCAATCTTGCGACGGGCTCGCTGCTGCAGGCAGCCCGCGAAGCGGGCGCCGATGAACTTCTGTGGGGCGGACTGGTAGTGGTGGGTGTCGTTGCCGCCGCAGCGCTCTTCTTGCTCGACCGCCACGGGCATCTCAGCGTCGAACAGCAACCAGCGGTGGCAGGCCGCCGCTGAGCCCGTCAGCCGGCGCCGTTCGCACCGGGCCACACGGACTACCTCACCACAGATCGGGCGCCCTTTCTGTCCGCGACGGCGCCGCATGTTGCGGCCGGCCGCGTGCCGGTTCAGCATCTTCTCCATTTGGGATAGACGTTTGCTGGCCAGGCCGCTCGGGCACGCAGCGCCGACACGGCCAACGCCTTGCCGAAGCCGGTCAATGCGTCCGATCCTGTTGGTATTTCGTCGTTTTAACGTGATCGGATCGTTGCAGGATCTGCTCGGGGTTCGCCCACGAAGCTGTACCCTCCAGTTATCTACTATGTAGCTACGTACTGATTTTCGTAGCAGTTCCCCTGTGTAGGGAGGAGTGTTTCATGAAGAAAGCTATGGTGTTTGCGATCAGTGGACCGTGTAGCATCCTGTTACTGGCAGGGTCGGTGCAAGTGGCGGCCGCTGCGCCCGCGGGTCCCGGGACGGTGCAAGACACCGTGTCGACACTGGAGTCACACGGCTACAAAGTCATCATGAACAAGACGGGCGCGGACTCTCTTGAGGGTTGCACGGTCGCCGCGGTGCGACCGGGACGAGACGTTACGGAGCTGCGTAAGAATGCCCGCGAGCGCACCGTTGAGCGCGTCGTCTACAAGACGGTTTTTCTCGATGTGTCCTGCTAACTCACTGCTATGCGGCGCCGGGATTTCGCCACCGACTGGTGTTCTACCTCACCGCCACGGTGGTCGGCGTCGATGACGGGGCCTTTGGGGTTGCTGACAGGACACTCCAGCTGCCCCAGCCTGCTGCGCTCTCCGTCCCACCCCAGTTGCCGGGCAGCGCGTCGGCGATGTCGCTGGCCGGCACATAAAGAGGGCCGTCCTGGCCGAGCAAGTTGATCCAGGCGATGTGACCGTTGGGTTTCAGGACCCGAGCGAGTTCGCGAGCAAAGCAGAAGGTATCGACAAGCACGGCAGCATCAAAGATGTGATCGTGCATTGGTAATCGCGCAGCGTCGCAGCAGATACGAACGCTCTCGGAAGGCGCTTGGAAGAGCATAGCGATGGATAGATCAGCCGAGACGACCTCATCGAAGTGCTCGACGAGAAGCGGGGTGAGCTGTCCGGTGCCGGATCCGATTTCAAGACAGCGTCCGCCCACGGGTATGTCGCCTCGCCGGAGAGCGTCGTGTACGGCGTCGAAGCGATTCGTGCTGTGTTCGGTGTTCCAGGTTGCTGCCATACCGTCGAACGAGTTGGCGGTAGCTCGGGCGATGTCAGTTGTCCAGACACCGTCGACGGCAATTGCCCGAGCAAAGGCTTGCAACTCTACAAGATGGTCCAGGATGGGTTTCCCGGGCGGCGCGGGGATGATCTGCGGCATCGTGGTGATCGTCATGACGTGTCCCGTCGTCAGGTCGGTGAGACCAGGCTAATCGAGTCGCCGACCGCGAGGCCGCCGGCACATATCATGCGGATCCGCACCGTGCATCTCGCTCCAATCAAGACACCGGAGCGCTTCAACCCTGATTATCTATCTCGCCGCGCCGAGATGCCCTTGCGCACTTGGCAACCGGAACGTCGTGTCCGGGTAGGACAGTCTAATCGTGCTCGGTGCTCGCGCCGAGGTGCGGAACCTCAGTGGAGACTCCCACCCGACCCCGCGCCGGTCACGAGCTTTGAGGAGTGACGGCATCTCAAGAGAGGCTGCGCCCCGCCGAACATCAGTGCTGATCGAAACCCTGGCCAGGTATCACCCAGAGGAGTCAGAGTGCCCTGGTGAACGCTGGTGACGTGGTGCTGCTCAGTTTCATTGCAGGATTGGGTGTACCGGTGACGACTACCCCCGTGGGCGTGTCAGGCGCGGTGTTTCTGCTACCAATCCAACTCACTGTGCTCCAGGTACCGAGCCCTGCCGTGACTCCCACCAATCTGGTGTTCAACATCGTGGCGATCCCTGGCGCACTGGCGCGCTACCGCATCCAGGCGCCGTTACGCAGCCCGCTGATCATGCTACTGCTGATCGGCACCTTGCCTGGCGTCATGATCGGCGCCATCGCCCGGGTGTACCTCGTTCCCGGACCGCACGTGTTCCGCGTGCTCGTCGCTGGATTCCTTCTCCCGCTGGGGATCTGGCTGTGTCTCCCACGTGCCTCGATATCCATGTCGCCGCTGCGGGAAGGCCCACTGCCACGTTCGACGACGGTTCTATTGGCGATCGTCGTCGGTGTGGTCGGTGGCATCTACGGTATCGGGGGTGGATCACTGCTGAGCCCGATTCTGGTCGGGCGCGGCGTTCCCATCGCGACGGTGGCACCGGCCACGTTGGTCTCCACCTACATCACCTCAGCCGTGGGAGCGATCACTTACCTACTCTTGGCAATTGCCAACCCCGGAAGCCACATCGCACCGAATTGGACCATCGGATTTGCTGCCGGTGCCGGCGGACTCATCGGCGGCTACCTCGGCGCCCGTCTGCAGCCCCACCTGCCTGAATGCACCCTGCGCGTCGGACTGGGCATTTTAGCCACCACAACCGCAGCTCTCTACCTGCTCCAAGCGGTGCTCTGAACGTGACGCCAACCCCGGCCAGCGCGGGTCAGTACTCCCGGGTCGGACACAAAATGGGTTCGACAGTCTGACGAGGCCCACCGAATCAAGTCTAGCCAGTGAGGTTTTCGGTTCCTGGCGACTCTTTTGGACAACGCTCTATGGACAACACTGCGTCACGTGACCACTGCCGCGAGCATGGGATCGAGAGTGCACGGCGCACCATAGAACGCACCGTGCAACTGTTCGGGTGAGCGGGTGCCGGGCAATTCGCAGCAGGCGTGCGGTCGAGGCTGGAGTCTCGGTGTTCATCGACGAGTCCTTTCGGGGGCACAGGCTGTGCGAGAACGCCGCAGCCACGCTAATCGCGATGTGATTGAGTGAGATGGTGGCACCCCGGTCTGGGAGCGCAGCGGCCGTTCCCTTGTGCGCAAGTAGGCGTGTCAGATTCGCCGTTAACCCGCGTGCGAGATCCCCTTTGCGGCGCACCGCCAGCAGCTCAACGATGCGGGCAGCGCTGGTCTAGCAGCACCCGCACGACGAGGCTGTCGAAGCCGGGGGAGTAGGTGCGCCAGCCGCACGGACCGCGTCGTAGCCGGCCGTCCTGACTGCGGCCACGATCGCTTCGTCTGCAACAGGCGCTGCGCTGTTGACCACGAGCCGACCGGTGGTGGCGCTGACCTCAATCTGTTTGACCCCACCTACGCTGGCGACCTCTTCGCGAACCGACTGCTCGCAGTGGCCGCATGTCATACCCGACACCTGAAACTCGGTAACCGTCATCGGAGCATCCTTTCTATACCCCTGCAGGGTATATAACGGTTGACTATATACCCCCGTGGTGTATAGCGACAAGTGAGTGAATCCGGCCGGGTTCTGGCGGTGAATTCCGCTCCCGAGGAGGTATTTTCGGGCCGGACCGTGCCGACAGTGCGGTTGGCGCGGTGGCGCCCGGAACGGCAATTGCTACGGCGTTAGTCCGTAGATAGGCTGTCCCGAGAGTTTCTCATCAGCGAAAGGCCTGCACTCGTGCGTAATCCACCAAAGCTCGCCGCCGTGGCCGCGATGCTCCTCTTTGTCATTCTTGGCCTCGCCGGTGCACCCAGCGCAGCGGCGGCGTCTGATCCGTGCCCGCACCGTTTCGGCGCGTCACAACGGTTGGTCGACGCCAACGGAGCTGTCGTCGGTGAGTGGTCGGTATCGGGGCTGCGTGCCAGCGCCGGTCCCGTCGCGGGCTACGCGCCTGCGGGGCGGTTGTGGGAAGCCGACGTCACCGTTGAGGCAGTGACCGGCACTGTGACGCCCATCATTCCCAACATGTACGCGGTGTCACCGAACGGTGAGCGCTATCAGGTCCTGTGGCAGGTCGCCAGTTCAGATGGGTTGGCGCCCAACACCCTGAATCAGGGTCAGCGGTCTTCGGGAAAGTTGTACTTCGATGTCACCGGTGCTGACCCTATGGCTGTCATTTATGCGGCCGCCGGTTCCGCACCTGCGATGATGTGGTGCTGTAACGGTGACATGAAGATGCCCATGTCCATGCCGCGCGGGATGTCGATGCCGATGGCCGGTGGGTCGTGTTGCGACGGACCGCAGCCGTGCCCATGCTGCGCAGGGATGCGCCCCTGATGGATCGTTCTAGCCCCCGCGCAGGTTGGCGCGGGGGCTATTGCGTGGGAAAGTAGACACCGGCGGTTCACACTGCGGCCTGGGTTATATGGGCATCGCGGTTGTCGAGACGAACTGATCGCGCAGCCAGCCGACGAATTCAGCCCACTGCCCGGTCACCAGCGCAAAACCCACGGCGATGAGCGCGACGCCACCGAAAATTTGAATGGACCGCGAATGCCGGCGGGTCCATGCCAGCCAGCGGCTGACCGAACTCGCGCCTAAGGCTATGGCGATGAACGGCGCGCCCAAACCGAGGCAATAAGCCACAATCAGCAGAACCCCGCGCGCTGCAGTGGCCCCTTGCGTTCCGGCCGTCACCGACAGGACTCCTGCCAGCGTCGGCCCCAAGCAGGGCGTCCATCCGAGCCCAAACGTCGCGCCCAGCAGCGGAGCGCCGCTTAGGCTGGTGATCCGTTGTGGATGAAACCGCACGTCGCGTTGCAGAGCCGGGATCAGCCCAATGAATGCCAGTCCCATCACGATCGTGACCACACCTCCGAGTCGTTGCAGCAACTCGCGGTTGAGCGCCAGCGTCCCCATCAGTCCGAAGACCGCCACTGAAGCGGCGACAAACACTACGGTGAAACCGGCGACGAACAAGATTGCCGCACCGGCCACCCGCAAGGTGTCTCGGGTAACGGCCCGGTTGTCGCTTGTGGCGGGGACTCCTACCGTGCCGGCGAGATAGGACAGGTAGCCGGGGACCAGTGGCACGCAGCACGGCGAGGCGAAAGACACTAACCCAGCGAGTGCCGACGCTCCGAGTCCAAGAAGCAGTGGGCCCGTCGCAGCCGCGTCGGCGAAAGCACCGCCGATGCCCTGAGGGGAGCTGGTCATGTTTCTCGGGCCAACCGCTGCACGACGGGCTCTAGGTCCTCAGACAGCAGTGCGCGCAGAAAGACGGCCGCGACACGGTGCTGTCGGTCGAGGACCAGCGTCGTCGGGACGACGCTGGTCGGATACCCCTTGCCCAGTGCGATGAGGCTGCGCATCGACGGGTCGAAGATTGAGTCGTAGCGCACTTTGCGGTCGGTGACAAAATCGGTTGCAGCACTGCGACTGTCGCGTACATCGATACCAAGGAACGCAACACCGAGGGGCTCGGTCTCATCGAATACCGACTCCAGCTGCGGCGTTTCGGTTCTGCATGGACCGCACCACGAGCCCCACACGTTGATCACCAGCACCTTGCCCGCGAAGTCTCGGAGGTGGATAGGCCGACTATCGTGCAGGCTGGGGCCGCTCAGGTCACCGATGGCACCGCGGGACTCTGCAGGGTCGTAGAAGAGGTCAGTTTGACCTCCGGGCGAAACGAACTCGAAATCGCCGCCCAGCGATACCGCGTCGCGGCCGGTGCTGCATCCGACCAGCGCGAGCATGGCGAGGACGGCGACACCAAACCTGGGCAATCGAGTGTGTGGCATCGGCCCTCCGATATTGACCTGGTACACCGAGGCCGTAATACTATCTATGTACGTAGATAGTACGATATCTCCCTGCCCGCGCGGCATCAGCGCTGGCACCGTGCGGATTCTCAACCGTTCACCTGCGTGGATACGTGAGACTTGTCTACGTGACTATTCAGTACGTAGATAACACGGATTTAGTGAGCAAGGGGCGTGCGCGCGACGTAGGCTGGCTACACATCGGCCAGGAGATAAAGGTGAGAACACGCGGATTTGGGGAGCTCGAAGCGGTCATTATGGACCGCGTCTGGTCTCGTCGTCCTGAGGCGGCCATGACGGTACGAGATATCTGCGATGAGCTGTGCGCCGAACGTCGAATCGCATACACCACCGTGATGTCGACCATGGACAATCTGCACACCAAGGGGTGGTTGGCGCGGACCCGGGACGGCAAAGCATATCGATATCGGCCAACGCTTACCCGCGAGCAGCACAGTGCCCGGCTCATGTGCGAGGCACTCGACGGTGGGGGTCAAGCGGAGCTCGTACTCGGCTACTTCCTCGAGCAGATCGGGCCGGAAAAGTCGGCGCGGTTACGCACCGCGTTGGGTCACCGCAGGGCAAAGCGCTAGCAGCACCGGCCCAGCATCCAGGCCACACCCGTTCGACCTTCTGGATGGGCACACTAAACGTGCCGGAGAACTCTGGCCAATATCGGCACGACCGGTGGCACCGCCTGGACTGGATAGCACTACCTGGCCCGACGGGCCAGGTAGTCCATTCGGAAAGCCGAAGTCTACAGGCTGTGACGGGATGCGGCAGTCTGCTCGGGGCACTCCTAGGATGTTAGATCCGTTGATCTGCAGGCAATTTGAGACGTTTAAGCATGAGCGCGTTCACGGCTACGATGAGGCTCGAACCTGACATCGATAGGGCGGCAACCTCGGGACGCAGGACCAGACCGAACATTGGCTCAAAAGCACCAGCGGCGATCGGCAACGCGATCACGTTGTAACCGACTGCCCACCCGAGGTTTTGGCGCATCTTCCGAAGAGTGGCTCGTCCGATGCGCAGTGCGATCGGCACGTCAAGTGGATCTGAGCGCATTAGCACCACATCGGCGGTTTCGATGGCCACGTCAGTCCCTGCACCGATCGCGATTCCCAGGTCGGCTTGGGCCAGGGCCGGTGCGTCGTTGACGCCATCGCCCACCATCGCGACCCTACTGTTTGAACGCTGCAACGCGGCGATCTCCGAGGCTTTGTCCCCGGGCAGCACTTCAGCGATCACACTGTCGATGCCGAGTTGGGTCGCAATGCGTTTGGCTGTGGCTTCATTGTCCCCGCTCAACATCACCACGTCCACACCCAGGTCATGCAATGCGGACACGGCCGCCGCGGACGTTTCCCGGGCGGCATCGGCCAGTGCGATCACGCCCGCCCCTTGGAGGTCCACGGCGACGAGAACGGCAGTGCGGCCACCTTCAGCGAGCTCGTCACGCCTGGCCATCAGAGTTCCGAAATCGACCTTCTCCTCGACCATTAACTTCCGGTTCCCCACGGCAACGTTGTGGCCTTGCACGACGGCTGCGGCGCCGTGCCCCGGCACGCTGCGGAAATCCTGCACCGGTGTGGGTGATATTCCACGACTGGCCGCGTAATTCACGATCGCGGCCGCCAGAGGGTGTTCGGATACGGATTCGACGCCTGCGACCAGGGTCAGCAGCTCTGTTTCGGTGATTCCGTCGACCACCACATCGGTTACTGCGGGCTGGCCCTTGGTCAGCGTACCGGTTTTGTCCATCACCACGGCCTGGATGCGAGCCGAGGTTTCCAGCGCCGTGGCGTTCTTGAACAGCACGCCACGTTTGGCCCCTAAACCGGTACCCACCATGATTGCCGTTGGTGTCGCAAGCCCGAGCGCATCTGGACAGGTGATGACGACGACGGTGATCGCGAACAGTAGTGCGGTTTGCACACCTGCGCCCACCAGCCACCAGATAAGAAACGTCGCAGCGCCGCCGACGAGGGCGACCAGGACCAACCAGAAGGCGGCGCGGTCGGCCAGTCGCTGGCCGGGAGCCTTGGAATTCTGTGCTTCCTGGACCATCTGCACGATCTGCGCAAGGACGGTGTCAGAACCCACCTTGGTGGCGCGCACGCGCAGCGTGCCAGTGGTGTTGATCGAGGCCCCGATCACCGTGGATCCGGGGTCTTTGGTGACCGGCAGGCTCTCACCGGTCACCATGGATTCGTCCACTTCGGAGTGCCCGTCGACCACCTCCCCGTCGACAGGAATCTTTGCGCCCGGCCGGATCAACAACATGTCGCCGACTACGAGGTCAGCGGTAGGTACTTCCATTGGCGTGCCGTCCCGCACGATCACGGCGGTCGGTGGTGCAAGCTCGAGGAGCGTACGGATGGCGTCATTGGCCCCTCCTCGCGCGCGCATCTCAAACCAATGTCCCAGCAGTACGAACGTTGTGAGCACCGAAGCAGCCTCGTAGAACACCTCTCCGCCACCGGTGAGGGTCACGCCGACGCTGTAGATCCAGCCGGCACCGACGGCGACTGCGACCAGCACCATCATGTCGAGTGTGCGGGCGCGCAGCGCCCGCCATGCCCCATCGAAGAAGATCCACGCGCTGTAGAAGACCACCGGAAGGCTCAACAAGAGGGTGAATACGTCATCGCGCATCCCGAACGGTGCCGGCACCGTGAAGCCGAACATGTTGCGCCCCATCGGCGACCACAGCATGATCGGGGCTGACAACAGCAATGCCACGAGGAACCTGTTGCGCATATCGATGACCATCTGGTCCATGGACATGCCGACATGACCGCCGTGCCCCATCATTTCTTGTGGTGTTGCCGCCCCGTGGGCGGCGTGTTGGCCAGGCTCAGCCATCGGGTCGCACAAATGGTTTGGCACGGATTGACCCGCACAGTGCAGGTCACAATTGCGCACCCACCCTGACAGTGCGTCTACCGATGTCTGCGCCGGGTCGTATGTCACTGTTGCTGTCTGGTTGGCCGCGTTCGCGGCCACCGCCAACACACCGGGGCGCCGCCCCAACACCGACTCAACAACTCCGCCAGAGGTCGCCCAATGCAGCCCACCCACATGAAGCACCACTGTGCTCTCAGCCATGATTCTAGGGTCGCTGGGCAGCGTAAGACGCGGCTAGTACTCCGATAAAGATTTCGTCAAGAATCTGGTGCCGGCGAGCGGTCGATTAGTCGGCTAGTGCTCGTGGTCGAAGAGGACCAGCGTGTCGGCCAAGGTGCCATCGACGAAATACGCGCGGCATGTGAATGGATCGCGAATCACGGTGCCGACCTCGGTTTGCGCGTCAACCATGCCTGAGACATTCCACACTGTGATCCGAGCGTGATCGACACCCTTGAGGGGTTCATTGACCATGAGGGGAAACATGTCCCGACTATCGGGGTCCAACTCACTGATGGCCGATGTGACGTCGGACAGTTTGGCCGTCGACGGTGACGCCAACTGGGCACGCACGTCAGATTCGCAACGCTGCTGTGCAATACGTTCGTCTGAGTTGGCTAATCCGAAACCGTGTGTCTTCACCGCGATTACGACTGCGACAGCCAGGATCACCACTGCCGTGGCCCCAAGAAGCCACACACGCATGCCACGCTTCGATGGCCTCGGTTGGCTGTGCATTCCTGCCCTTTCACGGTTACGGTCCAACGACGACCCAGCGGCACTGATGCCTAGACGCTCAGGATTTCAAGGGCCATCGCGCCGCAGCCACGACCGGCGCATCCTCAGGCGCAACCCAAAATTGCTGCATCAAACGTACGTTTAACTACTGGCCACAATAGTAGTTGGGTTTGACGAAACGTCGGCGGCGATGTGGCCAGCAGACTGCACTCCGTACGAAACATCACCATTCCAGCCCGCCACCGATCGCCGAGTGCTGCCCGCGTTCGTTAGCTCTCGATAACCCGGGTCACAAAAGGGGTCATTCCGGCGGTACGGACAGGCGAGATCTTGACGGGCACACCGGTCTGTTGAGCCTCAAGCATCTTCCCACCGCCTAGGTAGAGGGCTTCGTGCTGTCCACCACCCGGTCCCCAGAACAGCAGGTCGCCTCGTTTGGCTTGCGATGGCGGTATGTGACGGCCCGCGTTGTATTGGTCACCGGAGTAACGAGGCAGTAGGACACCGACCCCGGCGAATGCGTAGCGCGTCAACCCCGAGCAGTCGAAACCGACTGTGCTCGCGCCTGAGTCGATCCCACGACTTGGGCCGGTGAGACTACCACCGCCCCACGAGTAGGGAACTCCCATTTGAGAACCTGCCCGGCGAATCACGTACTCGATCGCCTGGGCCCCGTAGACCCGGTTTCCCTTCAATGGAGCGGGGTTGCTCGGACCGGAGATGCCGAGGCTCGCCAAAAACGAACGTCCGAGATCCATGGTCGTCTGAGCGGCGATCGCACTGGCCTGCAGCGACGCATTTGCAACGGCAAGCGGATCACCCGGCGCTCCGGCACTGATCAACTTTGGCAGCGTCGGATCCCATTCGCCCGGATCGGCCGTTGCGATGACCGGGGTCGCCAAACCTATGAACGCAACCAGAACGGCGACGATCCCGTTGCGCCACATGGCAATCACCACCAATCAGGACTTGCGCCAGCCACCGTCCACGTCGTACTCAACAGGGACGCACTTACGTAGAAACACCGTACGAAAGGCAATCGTAGTTCACGATTGCCACATATGTAACATCAGCCACAAATTTCACTTTGGTAATTCAACCCTCGTAGGGGGCGCGGGAATGCCGCTGCGCAGTCTCGATCGATACTGCAGTAGGAGGTACGTGTTGGACCCGGGCCCACAGCGCGTAGAGCCCGATGGCACATCGACACCGCGGTTGGGCGAAGGGGTCTGCTGCACGAATAGGTGACATCTGAGTTGGCTTGCCCGGGAAGGGCGAGCTGGAAGGATGCCAGTGTGCCCAGGCCCTACCCGCAGGAGTTCCGCGACGACGTCGTGCGCGTTGCTCGCAACCGAGATGACGGTGTGACGATCGAGCAGATCGCCACCGATTTCGGTGTTCACCCGGTGACGCTGCACAAGTGGATGCGCCAGGCCGATATCGATGAAGGCGCCAAGCCTGGCAAGAGCACCAGCGAGTCCGCTGAGCTGCGGGATGCGCGGCGCCGGATCAAATTGTTGGAGCAGGAGAATGAAGTCCTGCGCCGGGCCACGGCCTATCTGTCGCAGGCCAACCTTCCGGGAAAAGGTTCTACCCGCTCGTGAGTGAGCTCGCCGCTGACGGAATCCCCGTCGCGGTGACGTGCCGGGTACTCAAGCTCGCCCGCCAGCCCTACTACCGCTGGCTGGCCCATCCCATCACCGACGCCGAACTCGTCGAGGCCTATCGCGCCAATGCGCTGTTCGACGCGCATAAGGACGACCCCGAGTTCGGGTACCGCTACCTGGTCGAAGAGGCCCGAGAGGCCGGCGAGTCGATGGCCGAGCGCACCGCCTGGCGGATCTGCTCGCAGAATCAGTTGTGGAGCGTGGTCGGCAAGAAGCGCGGCAAGAACGGCAAGGTTGGGCCGCCGGTACACGACGATCTTGTCGAGCGCGACTTCACCGCTGATGCGCCAAATCAGTTGTGGCTCAGCGATATCACCGAGCATCGCACCGATGAAGGCAAGCTCTATCTCTGCGCGATCAAGGACGTATTCTCCAACCGCATCGTCGGGTACTCGATCGACTCCCGGATGAAGTCCCGGTTGGCCACCGCAGCGCTCAGTAGTGCGGTGGCACGCCGCGGTGATGTGGCCGGATGCATTCTGCATTCCGATCGCGGATCTCAGTTCAGGTCAAGAAGATTCGTCCACGCACTCGGCCGCTATGAGATGGTCGGATCGATGGGCCGCGTCGGTGCGGCCGGCGACAATGCTGCCATGGAGAGCTTTTTCGCTCTGCTCCAAAAGAACGTGCTCGATCGCCGCCGCTGGAGCACACGCGAAGAGTTGCGGATCGCAATCGTCACCTGGATCGAACGGACCTACCATCGCCGCCGGCGCCAAACCGGACTCGGGCGGTTGACCCCGATCGAATTCGAAGCCATCATGACCACACCGGCCAGTCAGGCCGCGTGACCGTAACTGTCACCTGATCGTGCAGCAGACCCAAGAAAGCGCCTCACGAGATTCCGTGGACACTCATTGAGTCGGCGCCAAAGCCCGAAACCCCACTAGCTCAGCTTCTTGCCAGTTACGATCTGGAGATGTAGAAATCCGCACACCCCGACGAACAGGCATACCGCGCTGCGAGAAGATGTCGGCGATTCATGTGGAACCTGTCGTCAAACGACAGGACAGTATCGAGGAATTGACTATGTCACTTGCCATTTCAACCACCCTGCATACCACGTTTGACAACGCTGTAGAACTCACCCGGAAAGCATTGGCGGATCAGGGCTTCGGCGTGTTGACCGAGATCGACATGAAGGCGACCCTGAAGGCCAAACTCGGACGGGATGTCGAGGATTACAC
This sequence comes from Mycolicibacterium arcueilense, assembly GCF_058536225.1. NCBI lineage: Bacteria > Bacillati > Actinomycetota > Actinomycetes > Mycobacteriales > Mycobacteriaceae > Mycobacterium > Mycolicibacterium arcueilense. The sequence continues at coordinate 3,546 of NZ_JBZTYL010000029.1, read as the reverse complement.
CATCCTAGGTGCCTGTAATCCGCCGCTAGCCCATCGCGCCATCGATGTTGATCGCCAGATCGGGCTACTCCTTCCCTGCAACGTCGTCGTGCGTGCCGATCCCACGGTCGATGACACAATCATTGTCGATGCAATGGATCCGGAAGTGATGGTCCAGGTCAGTGACCAGCCTGACTTGCGCGCGGTAGCCGACGACGCCGCGGCATCGTTGCGCAGGGCGATTGAATCGCTGTCACAAACCGACACGGTCGGTTGATGGCGGCAGACGCCGACTGCAACGCTCTGGAGTCCGAGCTCATCGGACACCTCACAGATCAATCACAGAGCCCCGCCCGGCGATCTCTCAATCGAACGAATGAATTACGCTGCCAAACTGAAGCTTTGAAGCAAGCGTCCGCAGAAGCGGTGTGCGTACCGACTCCGATGATCCGCCCCCCTGGAAGAGTGACCGCAACTGGCAGCGCGTCAACGTTCTCTGGGCGCTCGAAAGCTCTGTTCCTCTGTCCGCGCAAGGTCATCCAGCAAGGTGTAAAGGTGGTTTTCGCGGCCGCAGTTCGAGTTTCAGCTCCTGCAGCGGTGACATAGCGCTGAGACGTGGTCATTGAGTCGTGGCCAAGCAGCTTCATCAACGTGTAAACACTGACGTCGGCCATAGCAAGCTCGGTGGCATACGTGTGCCGCAATCCATGAACCATCGCCCCGGGGACCGGCTGAACATCAGGGCCGGCGAGCTTGAACGCGCGCTTGATTCGCGACTGCACCGTACCGCGTGTAATTCGCTCGCCGTCACGGCCAACGAACAGAGGTGAACGGGCGGGCCACCGGGACAGACCTCCGCCTTCTGACCTTCCCTGGTGCCTCGCAGCCTCAGGGAAACGGGTCGCCCGACTATCGAGATAGACCTCGATCACTCCCAGTAAGTCGGCCTCCACGGGCACAGCGCGCTCCTTGCCACCCTTGCCCTTTACATGTACAACACCAGCACCGCTGTCGACGGTCCGCACGTCGCCAACATCGGCCTGACGGAGTTCCTCTGCCCGTAAGCCTGCCAACAGAGCTGTGAGAATAATCGCGAGATCTCTTTCAACCCAATCAGTTCGACGAGCAGAATCCACATCCTTAGCAACCGTTTGCAACAATGAGCCAACCGCGGTGCGGGGGAGTGCCTTGGGCAGCGAGCGCGCGAGTTTCGGTCGGCCCACCAATGCCATTGGATTGGCCGCGAGCAGCTCAGCGGTGAATAGAAATGTGCACAGCACATTCCATGTGGACCAGCACCGACGTATTGAAGCGGGTTCATGATCGCGTGCGAAGGTGGCGAACGCAGCGCGCATCGAGCCCTTGTTTATTTCAGATATCGTGAGCGTGGCGGGATCACCGTCCGCAATCAACGCTGCTATCGACACGAAATCCTGGTGATAGGCCTTCATCGTGTGCGCGGATGGTTTACGTGTCTGCCGATCATTGAGAAAGTCGACAAACCAATCCGGAAGCGCGCAGACCGACGCCTCAGTAGCCGCAGGGGCCGGAGAAACATGCGAAGATTCGGGCCTGGCTACCATGCCTCAACCCTCATGTAAGAAAGATGGATAATCAACATTATCCATCAAATATGCGTAATCCGCTGCGGGACAGTGACTTTACCGTTACAACGCAGGCGGGGGGAGACGTGTCACTGTGACGAAAGTGTGATCCCGCGCCGGTACCGCGACATACACTGACAGGGTGAGTGGCGAGACCGCCGGCCATGCACTCGTCGACTTGGCCAACCTGGCCGAGTTGCTGCACAACAGCGGCTTGTCCAGTAAGGATCAACAGGCAGTGCGTGCCGCCGTCGTCGACAGCGTGCTCGAAGGTGCAACACCTGACCGCGACTTCGTACGACGGCTCATCGAACTCGCCGCCGGGCGAATCACCATCGGCGAATACAAAAGCCAAGTTCTCGAGGCGACCAACGCCGCCGGCCGCACGGTCAGCGGCGAAGAACTGCGCGCACGCCACGGGGCCACCTCAGCGCCCCCACCTCGCCGCCGGTTTGGCCAGCCGCCCGACCTCGTCGTTCCAGACAACTTCGACGACCCTCTTCTATACCCGGAAAACCCTGCGCAGGAAGGTGATCCGGCCACCTAGCCTCGATCGGCCACATCCAGTCGCACCACACCATTACGTCACGGTGACGATTAAGTAAGGCATCCCGTCGGAACTCGAACCGTGTTGCGGGGGCCAGATATCCGGCACTCTCAGGCAGTCGCGGACGGTCCGAGAACTATCAGTCCGGTAGTGTCAGATCATCGTGGATTCAGCCGGCGACCACGGCATCCTAGCGGTCGGGGCGAACCGGAAACATCGAACACGCTGCAACAACGGCACTCTCAGATAGTCCCGGAAAACGGGGCAGAATCGGACAGCTCTCATGTTTTCCCGGATTACTGTCAACTAGTTCCGGATCGGACACTCATTGTCCGATCCGGGAAATGTTGAGAGTACAAGGGTGCTGTGACCTGGGTACTTTCAACTAGTCGCGGACCGATCCGATGGCGATTATTCCGCGGACACGTGAGAGTGTCGGACGGAATCCGGAAAGACATGAGAGTGTCGGGCGTGGTCGGGACCTGCTCGCGTTTCTGCCGCGGAAAGTTCGGCTAACTCGCATGTTCGGTAACTGTTTGGCCCGGTTGTTGCGTGCCGCACCTGGAAGCTCGGAGGTGATCGCGGCGGGCCGGCTCTACTGCCGGGTCACCAACGAGCACGTCGGTGAGGTCCGTCGGGTAGACCGCCGATCTGCAAGCCGTACCTGAAAGTTCAACCTGCACGGGAAGTAGCTGGCCACGGTTATGCGGGCGGGCGTCGGAGGTCCGGTGCCCGGCGTCCAGGTTGGCGATGGCAGGCGACGAGATGCGGACAGCGCAACGTCGAGACTGAGGTCCTCGACTCATCAGGCGGGCACGCGAGCTTGTCGTGTGCCAGACAACGGCAGGATCCGCCGATGGACTTTTTCTCTGCGGCACAGAATCTTTCGGTCCCGCCACGCCATTCCGTAATCGATTGGACCTAGCGGATACGGTAACGACATGACTGTTTCCGAATGCAACGACGAACTTGCTCCAGACGACGAACTGATGTCGGCCATTGACGAATTACTCCTCAATGCCGTCGTTGTCAGCGTCACCGGGTGCGCATCTGCTAAACGAGACGTCGAGGATGCGTTGCGTAGAACCTGGCATCGACGTCGAGGTGTTCGATTCAGAGCACGGGTGGAACGAGAGCGAAGGCTTGCAGCAGCCGCTCAAGGATGCGCACGAGCTCGCGTCCCTGTGCCTGTGTGGAGCCGGCGAGACTCTCTTCGCCTTGGCATCGGTCCTGAACAACCCGGCGCAGTGGGCGGTGTCACCTGCGGTCCTCGCCCGAGCGACCGCGGTGTATTCGGCAAAAGCATTTCGCCTGAGCGACCCCGGCTTATCGGCATGGGACCGCTGCTGGCATGTTCCCCGTGATTGAGACCAGCCTGTTTTAGAGTCCTGTGGCCCGAGGTCGGGCCGAGAAGGG
>NZ_JBZTYL010000028.1:0-6137 GCF_058536225.1 Mycolicibacterium arcueilense | reverse complement strand
TCCTCGGGAAGGTGCGCCCACTTTCAGGCCGCCTCCTCGGGCCTCATCCACAGGTATTGATCATTGCTCACAGTCGCGAATTACGCGTGCCTTCAGGCTTGCCGGTCCTGACGCCCAGCCGGCCCCTGGGGCGATGGTGCACGGATTGCGGCACACCTACGCTACTGAACTGGCTAGCGCGAACATCAGCGTCTACACGTTGATGAAGCTACTCGGCCACGAATCAATGACCACGTCTCAGCGCTACGTCACCGCAGCGGGAAATGAAACACGAACCGCCGCAGCGCAAAACTACCTCTATACGTTGGTGGCAGATATTGCGGGACCGGGGAACCGATGACTAGCTGGTACAGGCGTACAGAGGCGTACAGGCGTACAGGCGTACAGGCTTACAGGCTTACCGCTGCGGGCGGTCCAGCGGGAGGGTCAGCTTCTGTGTCGTCACAGCAGTCGCAGCTACCCGCATCGCCGGGTTGATCGGGTTGATCCCCCACGGTGTCCAGGGTCAGGAGCTGGGCTGCTGGCCTGGGACCAATAGGGCTTCCGCAGCATGCATCGGTAGCCGGTGGCGGGGCGCCGATGTCGAGGTGGTGTGCGGCTGTGCTGATCGCAGGTGAGGTGGTCAGGCCGGGCAGGGGTTGGGTGCGCGCGGCACGGATGGCGTTGAGAATGACCAGAACTTCGGCGAATTCGTGGATGAACACGACGGTGGCCAGTCCGAGCACCCCGAAGGCAGCCAGCGGAATCAGCACTCCGATGATGGCCAGCGAGAATCCGATGTTCTGCACCATGATTCTCCGGGCGTGCCGCGAGTGGGCAAGGACTTGGGGGAGGTGGCGCAGGTCTTCCCCCATGAGTGCGACGTCGGCGGTTTCGATTGCGACGTCGGTTCCCATGGCGCCCATGGCGATTCCGATGTCGGCAGTGGCCAGCGCGGGTGCGTCGTTGACTCCGTCGCCGACCATGGCGATCGGCTTGCCGGCCGCCAACTCCGGCAGCAGCCGGGCTTTGTCTTCGGGTAGTAGTTCGGCGTGCACGGTGGTGATGCCGGCTTGGGCGGCCAGGGCGTCGGCGGTGCGTTGGTTGTCGCCGGTGAGCATCGCCACCTGGATCCCGATCCGGTCCAACAGTTGGACGGCTTCCCCGGCTTCCGGGCGCAGTTCGTCGCGGACGGCGATGGCGGCGATGACACGGCCGTCGCGTTCGAGAACGACGACGGTGGCGCCTTCAGCTTGAAGGCGTGCCACCTCGTCGGTGAGCGGGCCGGGTGGGACCCAGCTGGGCTTGCCGAGGCGGATCGCGGTGCCGTCGAGGTGGCCCTGGATTCCGTGACCGGCGATCGCGGTCACCTCGCTGGCGGGCGCAATGTCCTCGGCGGCGGCCAAGATCGCCTGGGCCAGTGGATGTTCGCTTCGGGCTTCCAGTGCGGCCGCGATCCGGAGCGCCTCGGCTTGGGTGATGCCGTCTACAACCGCTGTGGCCACGACTTGTGGTTTGTTGCGGGTGAGGGTGCCGGTTTTGTCCAGGGCGATGACCTTGATGCGGCCGAGTTCTTCGACCGCGGCCCCGCCTTTGACGAGGGCGCCTTGTCGACTGGCGGCGCCGATGGCCGCGACCACGGTCAGTGGTACCGCGATGGCCAGGGCACAAGGGGAGGCCGCGACGAGCACCACCAGGGCTCGTTGCAGCCAGAGCATCGGATCGCCGAGGAGGGCACCGAGGCCGGCGATCGTCGCGGCGAGCGCCATGATTGCCGGCACGAGGGGTCGCGCGATCCGATCGGCCAGGCGTTGGCCGGCGCCTTTGCGTTCCTGGGCTTCCTCGACGATGTGCACGATGCGGGCCAAGGAACTGTCGGCGGCCAGCGCGCTCACCGCGACTTCGATGGCGCCGCCGCCGTTGATCGCACCGGCGTGCACGTCGCTGCCTGGACCGGCCTCGACCGGGACCGACTCACCGGTGATCGCCGACAAGTCCAGACTGGTGTGGCCTGTGGTGATGGTGCCGTCGGTGGCGGCGCGTTCCCCGGGCCGCAGCACCATCACATCGCCGATCACCAGATCCTCTGGTGACACGGTCATTTCGCGGCCGTCGCGGATCACCGTGGCCTTGGGTGGCACCAGCGACAGCAGGGCCCGCAGGCCACGGCGGGTGCGGGTGACGGCGTAGTGTTCGAGCCCCTCAGCGATGGAGAACAGGATTCCCAGCAGCGCGGCTTCGGCGATCTGGCCGAGTGCGACCGCTCCGATCGCGGCGATCGTCATCAGCGTGCCGACACCGATGCGGCCGTGCCGCAGGTTGCGCAACGCGTCGGGTACGAACGTCGACGCGGCGACCAGGACGGCGACGAGTTCGATGGTAAGCGAGAAGGATTCGTGCCCGGCACGTGAGACCAACCACCCGACCACTAGCAACACCGCCGACAGCATGGCCAGTTGCAGTTCGCGTACCTGCCACAGTTTCTCGGGACCGGCCTCCGGTTCAGTGTCCTGGGGTCCGCAGCATGCGTCAGACACGGTCAGCCTCCATGCGCACCGAAGTTCCGAGCACCACGGCGGTCAGGGAGCGACCACGCTCAGTCAGCCGGTACATCACCAGGCGTCCGTTGCGGCGGGAGGTCACCATGTCGGCGACTTTGAGTTGGCGCAGGTGATGGGACACCAGGTTCTGCGGGGCCCCGACCACCCACGCCATGTCGCAGACACACATCTCCTCGCCGTCATGCAGGGCCGCGGCGATCGTCAGGCGGGTCGGGTCGCCCAGGGCGCGGGCGGCTGCGGCGGCGGGTTCGACCCGCTCCAGGTCTGGCAGGGCGGTGCGGATCGCCTCGGCGTGCGGCAGGTCCAGGCACAGCAGGTCGCAGGCATCTACCGATTGCTCGTCCATACTCACATCCTAATGTATGTTGATATGACTACGGAAGGACGTCTGCATGGCCCGTTCCAGGCGCATTTTGCTCACCGCGTTTGTCGTCGCCGCTCTCGCGATCGGCGTGCTGGTCTACCTGTCGGCGCGTGATCGCGGCCCGACCACCGCGCAGCGGCCAGAGACCAGCGAGGCCGTCGGGCAGGTGGTGCGCGAGAACAGCCGCCGGCTGAACACGGTGGCGGGCAGCGACGTGACGTTCGTGGAGTTTCTCGACTTCGAATGCGAGGGCTGCCGTGCGCTCTACCCGGTGATCGAACAGCTGCGGGGCGAATACGGAGACCGGGTGAACTTCGTGATCCGCTACTTCCCACTACAGGCACACGTCAACGCCGAGCGGGCCGCGCGGGCGGTGGAAGCTGCCGCCCGGCAGGGCCAATTCGAGGCGATGTACAAGAAAATGTATGACACCCAGGCGCAATGGGGTGAGAAGCAGACCCCGGCCGACAATGTCTTCCGTGGATTTGCCGCAGAACTCGGCCTGGACATGGACGCCTTCGACGCGGCCTACGCCGGTCCGACGACACTGGAGCGCGTCCGGCTCGATGTGGCCGATGGTCGAGCATTGGGCGTGCAGGGCACCCCGACATTTTTCCTCAACGGCACTCGTTTCCAGCCCCGAAGCTACGAGGACGTGACCGCAGCACTCGACAAGGCGCTCGCCGAATAGGACCGCCCGTACCGAAAGCGCACCGTCAGCACTCGGCCAGCTCTGCACTCGGACAGGAGGACTCACCCCGATGCCTATCACCGCGCTCGCCCTTTACTTGGTCTTCGCCCTGTTGGGGTTCGGCTGGCGCAGCTGGACCCAGTACCGTCACACCGGTTCGACCGGATTCCGCGGGATCAACGGCCGCCCCGGCTCACTGGAATGGTTGGCCGGGGCAGGGTTCATCGCCGCCATCCTCGCCGGCCTCGCCGCGCCCCTGCTGCAACTACTCGGCATCCTCGACCCGGTCGGTACCCTGCAGGTGCCATGGATCCAGACAACCGGCACGGTCCTGGCGGTCGCGGGGATCGGTGCGACCCTCTACGCCCAACGCGACATGGGTGCGTCGTGGCGCATCGGCGTCGACCCCAGTGAGACCACACCGTTGGTACGCCACGGCGTGTTCAGCCTGGCGCGCAACCCGATCTTTACCGCAATGCTGACCTTCGCCGCCGGCATCACCCTCATGACCCCCAATCCACTTGCGTTGGCCGCGTTCGCGGTGCTGGCGGTCACGATCGAACTGCAGGTCCGCGTGGTCGAAGAGCCCTACCTGACCGCCACTCACGGCCAGGCCTACCGCGACTACTGTGAGACTGTCGGCCGGTTTGTTCCCCACATCGCACGTGCCTGATCGTCTGGCCGGCGACGCGAGGTGAACCCATGGCAACATCAGATGATCACACCGCCCGCTGGAACCGGTACTGGGACAAGAAATCCCGCACCTACGACCGTGAGATCGGATTCTTCGACCGCCACCTATTCGGCGATTCCCGCGACTGGGTCTGTAAGCAGGCCGCCGGCGACGTTCGCACCGGACTCAACTTGTCCTTCTACCCCAATGACGTCACGCTGACAGGGATCGACTGGAGCGAGCAGATGCTCGATCTCGCACGCCAGCGCGCCGCCGACCTCGGGCGCACCGCCACCCTGCAACGGGCCGACGCCCACCACCTGCCGTTCGACGACGCCAGCTTCGACACCGTGGTCTGCACCTTCGGGCTGTGCGCCATCCCCGACCACACCCAAGCGCTCACCGAAATGGCCCGGGTACTGCGCCCAGGTGGCCAGCTCATCCTGGTCGACCACATCAGCAGCAGTGCGGCCCCCGTGCGGGCCGTACAGCGGTTTCTGGAACTGTTCACCGTTCCCCTAGGCGGCGAACATTTCCTGCGCCGCCCGCTCAACCACATTCGGTCGGCCAGCGACCTCGACACCGACCGCGTGGAGCGGTTCACCCTTGGGCTCGTCGAACGCGTTGTCGCCCTCAAGACACCATGAGCTGACCTGCCATGCGGCGGCAGGCCCGACCTGGACACCATCACCCAACAAGCCGCACATGACCGAATTCATCACCGGCAGTGCCGCACTCACCGAACCCAGCGCCCGCGGAATCCCCAACGCCACCGATCCGACGCGTGCCGATCTCCTCGCTTAGCACCCAAAACCGAGTTGGATGACAACCCTCCGATGTACCTCTGGCGTGAACGATTGTTGGTCTGCCCTGGCGCCAGGCTCAACGCATGCCAGCAGACCACCCGTAGGTGTGTCCCCGGCCCTCGTCGCTCATGTGTTCTCGATCCGCGCCGCTCAGGCACCCAAGAGCGTGGCCTAGTTCATTCTGTCGGTGACGAGGGCGCCGCGGTCGTCTGTTCGGGGCCGCTGAGAATAGGTTTCACGTTGGCGCCGCGGGCCAGCCGCCACATGCCAAACCAGGCGACAGGGGCCAGCGCTATCACTGTCCACATCCCTGGAACGTAGTGCCAGGCAACATCGCTGAACCAGGGGAACACAAGGAAGTGTGCCAGCTCGGTGACACCCATGGAAGCAAAGAACGTCCACGCCAAGTACCGCCCGAACCGCAAGCCGCGTGCCATCAGGACTGGCACCACTAGCCATGCGCCGACCGAAAGGGCCAGCAGCAGCACGAGCGGAGGCGACGACAGTTCCGGTGTCGGCAACCCCGTTACTTCGGCCAGGAACCGGAAGAACCCCATCCGGTTTTCCTCGACGCGATGCAGCGCGAATAGCAGCAGAGCGACCCAGTACGGCACCTTGATATCGGCCCAGGACCCGCGCGATGGCACTAGGAGCCACAGCAGCAGCCCGCCCACGAACCCGGCGGTGAAGACCAGCATAGTGAGCAGACCGAATGCCAGATATCCGAGCCCGAGTATCGCCGCGGTGAACGCCGCAGCGGTCAGGACCGTTGACACCGGTTTGCTCCCCTGCCCATCCACCGTAGTAGCCGAGCTCATCGCCGAAACCTCCCGGCACCGGCCACGCTGCCGATTCGGGCTGCCGGTTGCACCGCCCGTCGCGTCATATGCGCATCCTTGCATGCGTATGGTCACAGCGGAAGGGAGTGTCCGCGGCGGCGGGCTGTAGCGGTCGTCCAGGTGCCGACCCGAGGAACTCAATTATCTAGCGCCAGTGAGGTGAGCCCTTCGCAGTGGTCCAGTTGTTGTGCGACTCTGATGCCCGAGTGTTCGGGCAGGAAGAA
>NZ_JBZTYL010000027.1:0-91211 GCF_058536225.1 Mycolicibacterium arcueilense | reverse complement strand
CTCCCAGCTCAAGGGGCACTTTCCTTATATCGACACCCACCTACACAGGCAATTCATCGGTGGATCGAGGCTAAGCCCCCGACCGCGGTGTTCTTCGAGACGCCCTCCAACCCGATGCAGTCCCTGGTCGACATCGCCGCAGTGTCCGAGCTGGCCCACGCCGCCGGCGCAAAGGTGGTGCTGGACAACGTTTTTGCCACGCCGCTGCTGCAGCAGGGCATGCCGCTCGGCGCGGACGTGGTGGTGTATTCGGGGACCAAGCACATCGACGGGCAGGGCCGCGTGCTCGGCGGGGCGATCCTGGGCGACAAGGAGTACATCGACGGCCCGGTGCAGAAGCTCATGCGCCACACCGGCCCGGCGATCAGCGCGTTCAACGCCTGGACGCTGCTGAAAGGCCTTGAGACGCTTGCCGTCCGGGTGGACTATTCGAACCGCTCGGCGCAGCAGATCGCCGAGTTCCTGGAAGGTCATCCGTCGGTGAGCTGGGTGAAGTACCCGTTCCTGAAGTCGCATCCGCAGTACGACCTGGCGCAGCGGCAGATGCGTGGTGGCGGCACCGTCATCACCTTCGAGCTGAACGCCGATGACGGCAAGGCGCGCGCCTTCGAGGTGCTCGACAAGCTGCGCGTCGTCGACATCTCGAACAACCTCGGTGACTCCAAGACGCTGATCACCCACCCGGCAACGACGACGCACCGGGCCATGGGCCCCGAGGGGCGCGCCGCGATCGGGCTGGGCGACGGTGTCGTGCGGATCTCGATCGGCCTGGAGGGCACCGAGGATCTGATCGCCGATCTCGACCAGGCGCTGAGCTAGGCGGCCGGGCGTGTCCAAGGGCTCCGATGCCAAGAAGGCCCGCCGCCGCAAGCGGCAGGCCGCTCGTGACACGCGGTTGGTGCCCCACGAGATGGTCGACCAGCTGGCCGACATCCCGGATGCCGTCGTTGCGGATCTGGCCGAGTTCGACGATCGAATCACCGCGCGCGGCTGGACCTTTGACGAGGAACAGTCCAACGACGACTACGCGGTGTGGTTCTACGAGCCGTCCGGCGCCCAGGTGGACGACGGCCTGCCGGTGACCTCACTGTGGCTGGACGCGGCAGAGGACGGCGAGATCGTCCGGGTGGTGTTCGTCGGCAGCGTCGAGCGCTACGAATTCACCCATGAGGAACTGCTCGACGGTGCCCTCGACGTGATCGAGGGCTACCGTCACGGCACGGAGCTGCCGACCTTCGGCTAGCTCTTGCCGTCGGAGTCGATGACGCCCTGAGCGGCCTGGGCCCGGTCCTCGTAGGCCTTGCGCTTGGCGGTGTCGAACTCCAGGAACACGTTGTCCAGGCCCAGCTTCTTGTTCATCCAGCGACGGCCCTTGGGCGGCAGCATCTGCGCGGCCTGTGCGGTGAAGCGCAGCGGCGGTGGTACCGACACGTGCGTCTTGGGCTTGTTGAGCGTTTTGATGATCGCGGCGGCGATGTCTTCGGGCTCGACAGGCTTGATGGCGCCGCCGGACTTGGTGCCCGAGATCAGGTCGGTGTTGGTGAACGGCGGCATGATCACCGAAACGTCGACCCCGTGCGGTGCCATCTCGTCGGCCAGCGCGGTGGTCAGCCCGACGACGGCGTACTTCGCGCCGACGTACACGACCTGGCCGGGCAGCGGGATCAGACCCGACAGCGAGGCGATGTTGATGACGTGGCCCCTGCGCCGCTTGACCATGTCCGGAAGTGCCAGCTGGCAGCCGGTGAGCACCCCGTAGACGTTGACCTCGATGTTGGACCGGATCGACTGCTCGGTCTGCTCCAGGAACGGCCCGACCGGCATCACCCCGGCGTTGTTGATCAGCACGTCGATGTGGCCGCCGCCGTCGGTGCGGGCCTTGTCGAGGAACGTCGCGAAGGACTCGCGGTCCGTGACGTCGAGTGGGTAGCCGGAGACCTGGCCGAGCTTGGTCAGCTCGACGACCGCCGACTCCTGAAGGGCCACGTCACGGTCACCGATGACGACCCGGGCACCCTTGGCCAGCAGGGCCTTGGCGGTGGCGTAACCGATGCCGCGGGCGGCGCCGGTGATCGCGATGGTCTTGCCCCTGATGTTGTCCATGGCGGCGAACTTTACACGTGTCAAGTTTGGCGCGGAAGGGGGTGGCCGAGGCGGCGTAGTCTGGGCGGGCGTGATGGCGAATGGCACCGATCAACAGGCAATTACCGAAACCGCGGAGGATTTCTCCGAGCGGATCACCGCGGCGATCGACAGCGCGGGGTTGACCCTGCTGTTGAGCATCGGCCACCAGACCGGCCTGTTCGACGCGATGGGGAAGCTGCCGTCGGCAACCAGCACCGAGATTGCCGCGGCGGCGGGCCTCGATGAACGCTACGTCCGGGAATGGCTCGGCGGGATGGCCGCGGGCCGGGTGGTCGACTACGACGCGGAAGCCTCGACATACCGATTGCCCGAACACCGCGCCGCTTCGCTGACGCGCGAGTCCGGCCTGGGCAACCTGGCACGTCTGGCCCAGTACGTGCCGCTGATGTGCGAGGTCGAACAAAAGATCCTCGGCTGCTTCCGCGACGGCGGCGGGCTGAGCTACGACGACTATCCGCGCTTCCACACCGTGATGGCCGAGCGAAGTGGTGAGGTGTTCGACGCGGCCCTGGTCAGTGCGGTGCTGCCGTTGGTCGACGACCTGCCGCGACGGCTCGAGAGCGGCATCGACGTCGCCGATTTCGGTTGCGGCAGCGGGTACGCGATCGGCCTGATGGCCGCGGCCTATCCGGCCAGCCGATTCACCGGAATCGACTTCTCGGAAGAAGCGGTCGCCACCGGGGCTGCGGCGGCGGCGCAACGTGGTTTGACCAACGTCTCGTACCTTTCCGCCGACTTGGCGAACCTCGACCAGGCCGGGGAGTACGACCTCATCACCGCGTTCGATGCGATCCACGACCAGGCGCAGCCCGCCCGGGTACTGGAGAACATCTATCGTGCGCTGCGACCGGGTGGGGTGCTGGTGATGGCCGACATCAAGGCTTCCAGCCGACTGGAGGACAACATCGGCGCGGTGATGAGCACGTACCGCTACGCGGTGTCGCTGACCCATTGCATGTCGGTCTCGCTCGGTCTGGACGGAGCCGGGCTGGGGACGATGTGGGGCAGGCAGCTGGCGGTGTCGATGCTGACCGACGCGGGATTCTCCGACGTGGAGGTCACCGAGATCGAGCAGGACCCGTCGAACTACTACTACCTGGCCAGGAAATGAGCGGCTCGGCAGGGTTTTGATCAGGCTGAGCCTGTGGGCATATCCCGGCCGTGGCTGCGCGTTGAAGCAGCCGTGAGTATCGGAACGGTGGTTAAGTCAGCCCCCGTGAGTGGTGTGCGGTTCGTCGCGGTCGATCTGGATGATCCACTGGCTGCCCCGCTGCTGGCCGAGCTGTCCGTGGAGTACTCGGGGCGCTACGGCGGAACGCCGGAGCAGATGATGGGTTGGCTGCGTGGGAAGTCGGCCGACGAGTTCGCCCCGCCCGGCGGCGGCCTGTACATCGGCGTGCTCGACGGCATGCCGGTGACGGGCGGCGCATTCACCCGATTCGACGCCGACACCGCCGAACTCAAACGCATCTGGACCGACAGTCGTTATCGCAAGCGTGGCTACGGCAGGGTGCTGCTGGCCCACCTCGAATGCGAGATCGCCGCCCGCGGGTACCGGAGGGTCTATCTGACGACGGGTCACCTGCAGCCCGAGGCCGAGGCGCTCTACGACTCCGCGGGTTACACCCGGCTGACGGTGCCGCTGCCTCCAGAGGGGGAGGGGACCGTCTTCCCGATCGCGTTCGAGAAGGAGCTGACGTGACAGCCACTCCGCTCTCGATCCTCGACCTGGCGCCGATCAGTGCGGGCAGCGACGCGCAGACGGCGCTGCGGAACACCGTCGACCTGGCCCGGCACGCCGAACAGTGGGGCTACCAACGGTATTGGGTCGCCGAGCATCACTTCGTGTCGGTGGCCAGCTCGTCGCCCGCGGTTCTGGTGGGGCAGATCGCTGCGGCCACCGAACGGATCAGGGTCGGCACCGCAGCCGTGCAACTCGGCCACACCACCGCGGTCGCCGTGGTCGAGAGCTTCGGCACCCTGGCCGCGTTCTACCCCGACCGCATCGATCTCGGGGTGGGCCGCTCGGGTCAGAAACGCGCCGAGGCGGTGCGGGACAAGCCGCGTGAGCCGAGGCCGCCGCGCCGGTGGCACGAGATCGACGGTGTGGTGATCCCGACGCCCTACGACGTCAGTGCGCTGATGCGGGACCCGCAGTTGCGGTCACGGATGGCCGTGTTGCAGCAACCCGAAGCGCTCACACCGGATTTCGCCGAACAGGTGGACGACATCCTGGCCATGCTCGCCGGCCGTTACGAGGTGGGTACGGCCGTTCCCGGTGCGGGTGCCGACCTGACACCGTGGGTGTTCGGCAGCAGTAAGGGGCAGAGTGCACGCGTCGCGGCCGCGCGCGGGTTGCCGTTCGTGGCGAGCTATCACATCACTCCCGCCACGGCACTGGAGGCAATCGAGGTGTACCGCAACGGATTCACCCCGTCGGAGGCCTTGTCCGAGCCCTACGTGGCGGTGTCGGCCGACGTGGTCGTCGCCGACGATGAAGCCACCGCACGGCATCTGGCGTCCAGTTACGGGCACTGGGTGTATTCGGTCCGGGCCGGCGGCGGTGCCATGCCCTATCCGGACCCGGCCGACTGTGGGCCGCTGTCCGACGAGCAGCTGGACGTGGTCCGGGACCGTATCGCAACGCAATTCGTCGGCGATCCCGATCAGGTGGCCGCCCGGCTGGAAGCGTTGCAACGCGTCAGCGGCGCGGACGAGCTCGTCGTCACCTCGGTGACGCACCGGCACACCGACCGGTTGCGCTCGCACGAGCTGCTTGCCGAGCGGTGGGGTCGTTAGCGGCTAGGCTGGCCTGCGATGCCGAGTCTGCAGGTAATCGTGGGATCGCTGCTACTGGCAGCGGCTGCGGTGGTGTTTGCGGCCGGCGTGGCTTTGCGGCTGTTCATCGGTCGCCGGGCGGACTCGGCGGAGTCACGACGGCGGATGCACGCGTTCCGCCGGACCAGGTTTGCCCGGGTGCTGTTCGGTTCGGTGTACGACGACGAGGTGTTCGACCCCGACGAGCTCGACCAGATGGTCCTGATGCCAACGATCGTGCTGGCCTGCGGTTTGTGCCTGACCGGGTTCTTCCTGCTGGGATACCGGATCCTGCAGCACTAGGCGTGGACGGCCGCGGCGGTGGCGGCGGCCTCGGCGATCGATCCGCGCCACATCGGCCCGTGTCCGGGCAGCATGATGTCGGTACCCAGCACCCCGAGCGTCTCGAGGCTGCGCAGACAGCCGTCCTCGTCGTGGTTGAACAACGCCGGCAGCAGCGTCGGACCGGTGCGCCGCAGCAGCGGGTGCCCCGTCACCAGTGCGTCACCGCTGACGAGGGCGCCGCCGACGATGAACGAGCAGTGTCCGCCGGTGTGACCCGGCGTCGGCACGGCGACGGGCGCACCGGGCAGCCCCGCGGCGATCTCGGCGGTCAGCGCCTGCGCGGTGGGGATACCGGCATGGTTCATCCCGCCCTTGGCGGTGATGGTGGCCGCCCACTTGAGCCAGCGGGGCTGCCAGATGTTGCGCACCACATCGGCGGGTGCGGCCTGCTCAAGATATTCACGCTTGGCGTGGCCGAGTTCGGTCTCATGGCAGAACACCGGTACGCCATGGGATTTCGCGAGCCAGATCGCGGTGCCGAAGTGGTCGATGTGGGCGTGAGTGAGCAGGACCGCGGCGATGTCGTCGATGGAGTAGCCGAGCTGGTTCACCGAGCCGATGACGTCCTGGCGCTGGCCCGGGAACCCCGCGTCGATCAGCATGACCCGGTCCCCGTCGGTCACCAGCGTCCAGTTGACCAAGTCGGTCTGCGCGAAGTGCACGTGCTCGGTGATCGCGGTCAGGGCTGCTGCCATGTCGCGAGTTTAGGCATAGGAGTAGAAACGAAGCGTGGCTGAACTGAAACTGGGATACAAGGCATCGGCGGAGCAGTTCGCGCCCCGGGAACTCGTCGAGCTGGCGGTGCTGGCCGAAGCGGCAGGGATGGACAGCGCGACGGTCAGCGACCATTTCCAGCCGTGGCGACACGAGGGCGGGCATGCGCCGTTCTCGCTGGCCTGGATGACGGCGGTGGGCGAGCGGACCGAGCGGCTCGTACTGGGCACCTCGGTGCTGACGCCGACGTTCCGGTACAACCCGGCGGTGATCGCGCAGGCTTTCGCGACGATGGCGTGCCTGTACCCGGACCGCATCTTCCTCGGTGTGGGTACCGGCGAGGCGCTCAACGAGATTGCCACCGGCTACAGCGGGGAGTGGCCGGAGTTCAAGGAGCGTTTCGCCCGGCTGCGGGAGTCGGTCAAGCTGATGCGCGAACTGTGGGTCGGCGACCGTGTCGACTTCGACGGTGAGTACTACAAGCTCAAGGGCGCCTCGATCTACGACGTGCCCGAGGGCGGTGTGCCGGTCTACATCGCCGCCGGGGGGCCGGTGGTGGCCAAGTACGCGGGTCGCGCGGGTGACGGCTTCATCTGCACCTCGGGCAAGGGTGAGGAGCTGTACAAGGACAAGCTCATCCCGGCGGTGAAGGAGGGCGCTGAGGCCGCCGGCCGCAACGCCGAGGACATCGACCGGATGATCGAGATCAAGATCTCCTACGATCCGGACCCGAAGCTGGCGTTGGAGAACACTCGGTTCTGGGCGCCGTTGTCGCTGACACCCGAGCAGAAGCATTCGATCGAGGATCCGATCGAGATGGAGAAGGCCGCCGACGCGCTGCCCATCGAGCAGGTCGCCAAGCGCTGGATCGTCGCCTCGGATCCCGATGAGGCGGTCGAGAAGGTCGGCCAGTACGTCAAGTGGGGCCTGAACCACCTGGTGTTCCACGCTCCCGGTCACGATCAGCGTCGTTTCCTCGACCTGTTCAAGAAGGATCTGGAACCGCGGCTGCGCAAGCTCGGCTGAGTTGATCCGAATTGTCGCGACCCTCTTCGGGGTGGTCGCGGCGGGTATGGCCGCGGTGGGCCTGGCGGTGCGCTACGTACCGCTGGGCCGCCACGGCACGGTGCTGTTGGCGACGGCATCGCCCTACCTGACCCTGGCCGCCCCGGTGGCGGTGCTGCTGCTGGTGCTCGGCCGGCGGTGGGTGCTGACGGCGCTGGCCGTGGTGCTGACGCTGGCGATCGCGGTGATCCAGGTGCCGCACTACCTGGGTCCCGAGGCGGTGACGGCGCAGTCGGCACCGGTCCGGGTGTTCACCTCGAATCTCGGTATGGGGCGCGGGGATCCGGCCGCTGTGGTGGCCGCTGCCGAGCGGACGGCGGATGTCGTCGTGATACAGGAGCTCACGCAGGAGGCCGCCGACGGGTTGATCGCGGCCGGGCTGGAGAACACCTTCGGCCACCGGATCTTCGACCCCGAGCCGATGGCCGGTGGTCTCGGGATCTGGAGCCGGTTCCCGTTGACGGACAGTGCACATGTTCCGGGCTACTCGATGGTGATGCTGCGGTCCCGGGTCCAGGTGCCGGACGTCGCGGTTCCCCCGATCCTGGTGGGGATCCATTTCGCCGCGCCGTGGCCGCAGCCGATCGAGTCGTGGCGCAACGACATGGCGAAGTTCCCGACGATGCTGCGCGAGTTGGCCGACGAGGCCGGTCCGGGTGCGGTGATCGTGGCCGGGGACTTCAATGCCACCCACGACATGCTGCCGTTCCGGGAATTGCTGGCCACCGGCTACCGCGACGCCGCGGAGCAGGCCGGCGGGGGCCTGGTCCGCACCTTCCCGGTCGGTCCGCGGAGGGTGCCTGCCGTCGGTATCGACCATGTGCTGTTGCGCAATGCCGACGCGACCGCGGTGCGAACGGAGCTCGTGCCGGAGGCCGACCATATGGCCCTCATCGCGGACATCGTTGTCCCACACGGGGCCTGATCTCAGGCGCTGCACACCGAGCGTTGCACCGCACCGACACCGCCCTGGCTGGTGGCGGTGAGCCGGACCCGGTCGGCCCGGAACAGGTCGTAGGCGTACTCGAACGGGCGGCCACTGCTGTCGCGGGTGATCCGCGTGATGGCCAGGAGCGGTCTGCGGTGGGCGATGTCGAGCCACTGCGCTTCGCGGGGACTGGCGCTGACCACTTCGATGGTCTCGGTGGTGGCGGCCGGGGTCAGGCCGTACCGCACCCGCACCAACTCGTACAGGGAGCCGCCGAGCGGCTGTTCCAGCAGGTCCTCCATGTGCTCGGCCACGAAGCAGGCCAGATCCACCGAGAGTGGGACACCGTCGGCGAACCGCAACCGCCGGATCGTGAATATCTCTGCGCCATCGGCGATTTCGAGGGCATGCGCCTCCGCTGGGGTGGCGGGCCTGCGGTCTGTCGTCAGTACCCGGGTGGCGCTGGTGTGACCACCGGTGCGCAACCGGTCCGGTAACCCCGCCAGTTCGGCAGCATTGCGTTCGACGACGTCGGCGCGCACGAACGTTCCCCCATTGCGCCCGGTGCGGCGCTCCAGCACGCCCGCCTGACTCAGCGGCAGCAGCGCGCTGCGCAGTGTGGAGCGCGACACCGCGAAATTCGCCGCCATCTCCCGCTCGGTGCCCAGCCGCGATCCGGGGCGCAGGGTGCCCAGGGCCAACATGGACAGGATGCGCCGGCGCACGTCCTCGGCGACGGGGCCGCCCGGTGTCAGGGACATGCCCCGAGTGTGAACCAAATAGAGGCCACAGAGCAGACCGAAACCGAACGATTTACATGACCGCAACAAAGGGATTGACCCGCAACGAGTTTCGAGTTGCCCGACGGTCTGGGCGGGATGACAATGTGCTGCGTCGCATCACAATGCCGTCGGCGACGACAGGAAATCAGACCAAATAGTGGTCCGAAAACCGTCCTCAGTTAGGACCCGCCATGAGCGAGATCATCGATCCACCGGCCCCGTCCGGCGCCTCCGTCCAACGCCTCAAACCCAACGCCGTCGGGTTGGTCGGCGTGCTGTTCATGGCGGTCGCCACCGCCGCCCCCATTACGGCCATGGTCGGCAACGTGCCGATCTCGGTGGGCTTCGGCAACGGCGTCAACGCGCCGGCCGGCTACTTCGTCGCGACCATCGTGCTGACCCTGTTCGCCATCGGCTACGCCGCGATGAGCAGGCACATCACTGCCACCGGCGCCTTCTACGGGTACATCTCGCACGGGTTGGGCCGCGTCGTCGGTCTCGGCGCGGGGTTCCTGACAGCGCTGGCCTACATGGTGTTCGAGGCCTCGCTGATCGGCATCTTCTCGTTCTTCGGCAACGATCTGTTCAAGTCGTTCTTCGGCGTCGACGTGCCGTGGATTCTCTTCGCGGTGGTGATGCTGGCCGTGAACGCGGTGCTGACCTACTTCGACATCAACCTTGCCGCCAAGGTGCTCGCCGTGTTCCTGATCACCGAGATCATCATGCTGGCCATGATGGCGCTGTCGGTGGTCTTCACCGGCGGCGGTCCGCAGGGCTGGTCACTGGGATCGCTCAACCCGCTCAACGGTTTTCAGAGTCTGTCCGGTGAGGTGGCCGGTGCCGACGGCAGCATGATCACGGTGGCCGGATCCGCCGGCGTCGGCCTGTTCTTCGCGTTCTGGTCGTGGGTGGGCTTCGAGTCCAGCGCGATGTACGGCGAGGAGTCGCGCAATCCCAAGAAGATCATCCCGATCGCGGTGATCAGCTCGGTGGTCGGCATCGGCACCTTCTACGTCCTGGTCTCGTGGTTGGCCATCGTCGGCACCGGACCGCAGAACGCCGTTGCGCTGGCACAGGATTCGGCCACTGCGGGTGACATCTTCTTCACTCCGGTGCACGAGCACCTCGGACAGTGGGCCGTCGATCTGTTCAAGATCCTGCTGATGTCGGGCTCCTTCGCCTGCGGTATGGCGTTCCACAACTGCGCTGCCCGTTACCTTTACGCGCTCGGCCGCGAGAACGTCATCCCCGGCATGCGCCAGACCATCGGGGCCACCCACCCGGTGCACGGCTCACCGCACATCGCGGGATTCGTGCAGACCGGTTTCGCGACCGCGGTGGTGATGTTCTTCGACATCACCGGACGCGACCCGTACACCGGGCTGTACGGCCTGATGGCATTGCTGGGCACGACGGCCATCATGATCGTCCAGGCGCTGGCGGCGTTCTCGGTCATCTCCTACTTCCATGTCCAGAAGCGCCATCCCGAGACGGCGAACTGGTTCACCACTTTTCTGGCTCCGCTGCTGGGCGGGGTCGGCATGCTCTACGTCATCTACCTGCTGGCCCAGAACGCGTCGTTTGCTGCGGGTTCAGCCGCTTCTGACTGGATCTTCACAGCAATCCCGTATGTTGTCGGCATCGCCGGAATCGGTGGTGTGCTGTGGGCGCTGTTCCTGAAATTCAGGGATCCGGAACGGTATTCCGACCTGGGTCGGACCGTGTTGGAGGAGGCGCACGAACGCTGAGCAGGGGGTGCACGGGATGAGTTTCTCGAACATCATGGACTCCAACAGCTACACCGGTCAGTCGGCCGATCCCGGCACCGAAAAGCTGATCGAGGCTCGCACCCACCTGCTCGGCCCCGCGTACCGGCTGTTCTACGAGCGGCCGGTACACCTGGTCCGCGGCAGCGGCAGCCACATGTTCGACGCGGACGGCACGCGTTACCTCGACGCGTACAACAACGTCGTCAGCGTCGGACACTGCCATCCGCACGTGGTCGCCGCCCTCACCCGCCAGGCCGAGACGCTCAACACCCACACCCGCTACCTGCACGAGGGCATCGTGGAGTACTCACAGCGGTTGCTCGCCACCTTTCCGGCGGAACTCGACCAGGTGATGTACGCCTGCACCGGTTCGGAGGCCAACGACCTGGCCCTGCGGGTGGCCCAGCGGTATACCGGGGCGCGCGGTGTGATCGTCACCCGCGACGCCTACCACGGCAATACCGAAGCGGTGACGGCGATTTCACCGTCGCTCGGCGGTGCCACCACCATCGGATCCCATGTGCGCGCGGTGGCCGCGCCGGACAGTTACCGCTCGGGTACCGAAGTGGCAGAGCGTTTCCTGGCCGATGTGGAGGCCGCGATCGCCGAGTTGAAGGCGGCCGGGTTCGGTCTGAGTGCTCTGATCGTGGACACCTTCTTCTCCTCCGACGGTATCTATCCCGATCCCTCGGTGCTGGCGCCTGCGGTGACGGCGGTGCGGGCGGCCGGCGGGGTGTTCATCGCCGACGAGGTACAGCCGGGGTTCGGCCGTACCGGGGAGACGATGTGGGGTTTCACCCGCCACGGGGTCGTGCCGGACCTCGTCACCTTGGGCAAACCGATGGCCAACGGGTTGCCGGTGGCGGCGATGGCCGCCCGCAGCGAGGTGCTGGAGGCCTTCGCCCGGGAGGTGCCGTACTTCAACACCTTCGGAGGTAATCCGGTGTCGATGGCGGCGGCAGCCGCGGTGCTCGACGTCATCGAGGGCGAGGAGTTGATGGCCAACGCGGCGCGGGTAGGCACGGCCCTGCGCGACGAACTGACCCGTCTGGCCGCCGACGATCCACGCGTCGGGGATGTTCGCGGCGCCGGACTCTACGTCGGTATCGAGATGGTGACCGACCGTGCCGGCGCAGGCCCTGACCGGGCCGCAGCGCACGATCTGGTCAACGCGATGCGGGACCGTAAGGTGCTGATCTCGGTTTGCGGAGCGCAGGGCAGTGTGCTGAAGGTGAGACCTCCCCTGGTATTCTCTCTGTCGGATGTGGACTGGTTCTGCACCGAATTCGCCGATGCGCTGCGTGAGCTGCGCTGAGCAAAAGCAGAGCATCTGGCCGTCCAAACCCTGATGAGGGAAGCTGTATCAGTGCCAGAGGCAGTCGTCGCTACCGCGATCTATATTGCGTCGCCCGAAGGTGACACCGGAAAGTCGACCATTGCGCTCGGCATCCTTCACCGACTTGCTGCGACCGTGCCGAGGGTGGGGGTGTTCCGCCCGATCACCCGTCTGGGCGAGGACCGCGACTACATCCTCGAGCTGTTGCTGGCCAGTGCTACGGCCGGGCTGAGTTACGACGAGTGCGTCGGGGTCAGCTACCAGCAGGTGCACGAGGATCCCGACGTCGCGATCGCCGACATCGTCGACCGGTTCCACCGCGTGGCCGAGAAGTGCGACGCCGTGCTGATCGTCGGCAGCGATTACACCGACGTCGCCACCCCCAGCGAGCTGAGCATGAATGCCCGCATCGCGGTCAACCTCGGCGCGCCCGTCGTGCTCGCGGTCAAGGCCGCCGACCGGACGCCTGCCGAGGTGGCCCATGTGGTCGAGGTGTGCCTGGCCGAGCTGAACCACCAGCATGCGCATGCCGCGGCCGTCGTCGCCAACCGGTGCGACCCGGCCCAGCTGGATGCGGTGGCCCAGGCCCTCAAACCACTTGGCCCACCCGCGTATGTGCTTCCCGAGGAGCCGCTGCTGGTCGCCCCGTCGGTGGCCGAACTGCAGGTGGCGGTCGACGGCACGATGATCGCCGGGGACCCTGAGCTGCTGTCGCGCGAGGCGATGGGCGTGATGGTCGCCGGTATGACGGCCGAGCACTGCCTGGAGCGGCTGACCGAAGGTGTCGCGGTGGTGACCCCGGGTGACCGGTCCGACGTGGTGCTGGCCTTGGTGAGTGCTCATGCGGCAGAAGGCTTTCCGTCACTGTCCTGCATCATCCTCAACGGTGGCCTCGATCTGCACCCGGCCATCGCAGCGCTGGTGGAAGGGCTCGGGCTTCGGCTGCCCATCGTGGCCACCAAGTACGGCACCTTCGAGACCGCCAGCCGGGTCGCCGGCGCCCGCGGCCGCGTCACTGCAACATCGCAGCGGAAGATCGACACCGCCCTGGCGCTGATGGACAAGCACGTCGACGTCAACGACCTGATCGCGCAGCTGAGCATTCCGATCCCCGCGGTCACCACGCCGCAGATGTTCACCTACCAACTGCTCGACCAGGCCCGCTCCGACCGCAGGCGCATCGTGCTGCCCGAAGGCACCGACGACCGCATCCTCAAGGCCGCAGGCCGGCTGCTCCAGCACGAGGTGGCCGATCTGACCATCCTCGGCGAGGAGAGCCAGATCCGTTCCCGGGCAGCCGAACTCGGGGTGAACCTCGATGCGGCTGTCGTCCTGGATCCGCTCACCAGTGAGCTGTGCGACCAGTTCGCCGAGCAGTACGCGGAGCTGCGCCGCAAGAAGGGTGTCACCGTCGAGCAGGCGCGCGAGATCATCCACGACGTCTCGTATTTCGGCACCATGCTGGTGCACAACGAGATGGTGGACGGCATGGTCTCGGGCGCCGCGCACACCACCGCGCACACCGTGCGGCCGGCCTTCGAGATCATCCGGACGGCGCCGGGAATCTCGACGGTGTCGAGCATCTTCCTGATGTGCCTGGCCGACCGGGTGCTGGCCTACGGCGACTGCGCGATCGTGCCGGACCCGACCTCCGAACAACTCGCTGACATCGCGATCTCCTCCTCGCGCACCGCCGCGCAGTTCGGCATCGATCCGCGGGTGGCCATGCTGTCGTATTCGACCGGCACCTCGGGCACCGGGGCCGACGTCGACAAGGTCCGGGCGGCAACCGAGCTGGTGCGACAACGCGAGCCGGATCTGTTGGTGGAGGGGCCGATTCAGTACGACGCGGCGGTGGAACCGTCGGTCGCGGCGACGAAGATGCCCGACTCGCCGGTGGCGGGGCGCGCCACCGTGTTGATCTTCCCCGACCTCAACACCGGTAACAACACGTACAAGGCGGTGCAGCGCAGTGCGGGCGCCATCGCGATCGGCCCGGTGCTGCAGGGCTTGAACAAGCCGGTGAACGATCTGTCCCGGGGAGCCCTGGTGGAGGACATCGTCAACACCGTGGCCATCACCGCGATCCAGGCACAGGGGCAGTCATGACGGTTCTGGTGATCAACTCGGGATCCTCATCGCTGAAATACGCCGTGGTGAAACCGGCTTCGGGAGAATTCCTGGCCGACGGCATCATCGAGCAGATCGGCTCGGCGCAGGTGCCCGATCACGATGCCGCGCTGCGGGCAGCGTTCGACGAACTGGCGGCTCAGGGCCTGCACCTGGACACCCTCGGGTTGGTGGCAGTCGGCCACCGGGTGGTGCACGGCGGCAAGGCCTTCTACTGCCCGACGCTGATCGACAGTGAGCTGATTGGCAAGCTCGAGGAGTTGTCTCCGCTGGCGCCGCTGCACAATCCGCCTGCGATCCTGGGTATCGAGGTGGCCCGCAAGCTGCTGCCTGACCTGCCGCATGTGGCGGTGTTCGACACCGCGTTCTTCCACAACCTGCCCGCTGCGGCGGCCACCTATGCCATCGATCGTGAGGTGGCCGAGCGCTGGGACATCCGCCGCTACGGCTTCCACGGCACCTCGCACCAGTACGTCAGCCAGCAGGCCGCCGCTTTCCTGGATCGGCCCTACGAATCGCTGAATCAGATTGTGCTGCATCTGGGCAACGGTGCGTCGGCGTCGGCGATCGCCGGCGGCAGGCCCGTGGACACCTCGATGGGGATGACGCCGATGGAGGGCCTGGTGATGGGGACCCGCAGCGGTGACATCGACCCCGGCATCATCTTGTTCCTGCGCCGGGCGGCCGGCATGGATGTCGAGGACATCGACACGATGCTCAACCGCCAGTCGGGGGTGCTCGGCCTGGGTGGCGAGAACGACTTCCGCACGTTGCGCAACCGCATCGAATCCGGTGACGAGAACGCGCAATTGGCGTATGACGTCTACATCCACCGGCTCCGCAAGTATGTCGGCGCCTACCTGGCGGTGCTGGGCCGTACCGACGTCATCAGTTTCACTGCGGGCGTCGGGGAGAACGATGCCGCGGTGCGCCGCGACGCACTGGCCGGCCTGTCCGCGCTGGGGATCCAGATCGACGAGGAACTCAACGCGTCACCGTCGCGTGAAGCACGGCGGATCTCGACACCCGAGTCGCCCGTGACCGTGTTGGTGGTACCGACCAACGAGGAATTGGCGATCGCGACGGCCTGCGCCGCGTTGGCCTGAATCAGAACGTGCTCATCGGCCGTACGCTGTTGGCCAGGTCGATCAGGGCGTAGCGGTGCGACTGGGTGGGGGCGACGCGGGCCAGCGCCCGTAGTGAGGCCTCCACGCCGAGCTTGAGACCGTGCTCGGTGAACGGGAATCCGAGAATGTGATTGCTGCTCGCCGTGTTGTCGGCCAGCCAGTCCATCGCGGTGCCCAGGACGAGTGCCCGGATCTGCAGCACGCGCGGCTCGGAATCGGGCAGGGCTTCCACCCGCCGCGCGGCATCGCGGATGTTCTGCTCGGTGATCTCACCGGTGGACCGACCGGACAGCAGGGTGACCGCGCTGGTCAGCCGGGCGGTGGTGAAATGCCGTGAGGTGGGCGGAACCTGGTCCAGGGTCTGGACCGCCTTGTCCCGTGACCCGGCCACCGACTCGGCTCGGGCCAACCCGAAACCGGCGGAGATCACGCCGTTGTCGGTGCTCCACACGGTGTTGTAGAACTTCAGCTCGTCGGCGGTGCCGGCCAGCTCGGCCGTCGCGGCCAGCGCCAGCTTGGGCGCCAGCTCGCCGGGCAGGGTGTCGAGCACCTCGGTGAAATGCTTTGTCGCCGAGTCGTAATCGGCCGAGAGCATCTCGGCCACCGCGCGGAACCAGACCAGCTGCCAGCGCCAACCGGCCCAGGTCGCCAGGTCGTCGAGCTTGCGGGTGGCCTTGGCGACGTCGCCCAGATCGAGCAGGGCACGCGCCTCCATCAACGGCAGCTCCACCGATTCCGAAAGGTCGACGCCTTCGGCGTCGATCGCGCCGTGCCGCGCGGCCCGCAACTGGTCGAGGGTGTGCACCGGCTGGCTGAGCACGCTGGCCACCAGCATCGGGGCCCCGACATCGGCGCGGTCCACCAGCGGCACCGGCAGCGCCCGCACGATCTCCTGCGCGGTCAGCTTCTCCGAATGCACCTGCCCGTCGACGTAGACATCGGTGTGCGCAACCAGCAGATCCACCCCGAATGTGGACCGCGACGGGCTGAACACGGTCGACAGACCGGGGCGGGGACTTCCGGTATCGGCCGCCACGACCTCGCGCAGCACCCCGAGCAGCTGGGACGACATTTCCTCGGCGCTGCGGAACCGGCGTCGCGGATCCGGGTCGATGGCGCGGCGCAGGAACCGGCCGAAGGAATCGTAGGTGTCGAGCACCGGGTCCTCGGACGGCAGCCCGTCGACGTAGCGTCCCCGCCGGGTCCGCAGGTTCAAGGTCAGCGCGGCCAGCGTGCGCCCCACGGTGTAGATGTCGGTGGCTACCGTCGGTCCGGTGCGCACGATCTCGGGAGCCTGGAAACCCGGTGTGCCGTACAGGTATCCGTAGGAGTTGAGCTTGGACACCGCACCGAGGTCGATCAGCTTGAGCTGCTCCTCGGTGATCATGATGTTCTCGGGTTTCAGATCGTTGTAGGCCAGCCCGATCGAATGCAGATAGCCCAGTGCGGGCAGGATCTCCAGCATGTAGCCGATGGCCTCGGCCACCGGAAGCCGGGTTCCCCTGGCCTGTTTGAGCGAAGTTCCGCCGACGTACTCCATCACGATATAGCCGACCGGATTGCCGTGCTTGTCGTCGTGTTCGACGAAGTTGTAGATCTTCACGATTCCCGGGTGGGTCACCTCGGCCAGGAACTGACGTTCGGCCATGGCGATCACCTGGGCCTCGGCGTCACCGGAATGCACCAGTCCCTTGAGCACGACGGGACGTTCGTTCACGTTGTGGTCGAACGCCAGATACACCCAGCCCAGCCCACCGTGGGCGATACAGCCCTTGATCTCGTACTGGTCGGCGACGATCTCACCCGGGGACAGCTGCGGCAGGAACGAGTAGGCGCTGCCGCAGTGGGGGCACCAGCCTTCCGACAGGGCATGGCCGTCGGACGAGGACCTACCGACCGGCTTGCCGCAGTTCCAGCAGAACCGCTTCTGCTCGGCCACGACCGGATTGGTCATCAACGCCGTCAACGGATCCCGCTCGGGCACCCGCGCGATCTCGACCAACCCGCCACCCAGCCTGCGGATCGGCGAGAGCATCCGGGTGGCGATCGTGGCAAGGTTCTGCGGTTCGGTGTCGCCGCCGCCGAACGTCCCGTCGTCGGAGTCGTCGAACTCGGGACGGAACACCGCCTGCGTCGCCATCGGCCGCATGGTCGACCGCGAATCCATGTCGAGGTCGTCCAGGCTCGCCGGCTGGGTCCCGGGGCCGCCCTCGGTGTCGAGGGTTTCCGGCAGGTCGGCGTCGTCGGGCTTCTTCATCAGTCGACGTACCTCGCGACCGGGGGAGTCGGCGCCGGCCCCAGGACCGTCAACCACTTGCGGTACAACGTGTTCCAGGTGCCGTCGCGGCGGATGCGTTCCAGTGTTGCGTTGACGACGCGGACCAGCGGCGTGTTGTCCAGGTTCAGCCCGATGCCGTAGGGCTCCTCGTTGAGGCTGGGACCGACGATGTGCAGATACGGATCCTGGGCGACGAGCCCGGCCAGTATCGAATCGTCGGTGCTGACCGCGTCGGCCTGGCGCTGTTGCAGCGCGACCAGGCAGTCGGCCCAGGTCACCACAGAGACGATGATCGGCGCCGGGCTGATCTGCTGGATCCGCTTGAGTGAGGTGGTGCCGTCCACCACGCATACCCGCTTGCCCGAGAGATCGGAGGCCTGCGAGATATTGGAATCGCGCGCGGCCAGGATGCGTTGGTGGGCCATCAGATACACCGTGGAGAAGGCCACCTCCTTGCGGCGCTCACAGGTGATCGTCATGGTCTTCACCACGATGTCGACCTGATTGTTCTGCAATGCGGTGATGCGGTCGGCCGAGGACAGGATGCGGTACTCCACCTGTGACGGGGTGCCGAAGATGTCGCGGGCGACCTCGCCGGCGATGTCGACGTCGAACCCGTTGATCTGACCGGTGATCGGATCCCGGAACGAAAACAGGTTGCTACCGATGTCCAGCCCGACGACCAACCGTCCGCGGTCGCGGATCTTGGCGACCGCCGCATCGGCGTCGGCCTGGTTGCTGAACGGCCTCAGGCTGGCGGTCCGGTTGCACTCGTCGGTGTCGGGAGTCGGCACCCGTACCGGCTGGGGAGCCAGCTCCTGCATGCCTGCCGGGCTGGGCGGCGCCAGCGTCATCGTCGGCACGGTCAACGCCGGGGCGCTCTGGCTGCACCCGGCGACCGCCACGACCGCGGTCAGCGCGGCCAACATCTTCTTCATCGCACTCATCGGTACTCACTCAGTCGAGGCCACAACCCCAACGCCACCGCCAGCGCCGCGGCCACACTGAGCAGTGCGGCACCCACGGTCGCGCCGGACAGCACGCGGCGGGCATTGGCGATGTCGTTGCGCAACTGGCTGCGGCTCTGTTCGATGCCTTTGGACAACGCATCGTCGAGCTTGTCGAAGGCCGACGTGGAATCGTCCTCCCCGGTGCCCAGCGCCACTTGCGTCGCCGCCTGGTAGTTGCCCACCGCGATGTATGCGTTGATCCGGTCATCGGCCGTACGCCACTTGGTGAGCAGATCTTCGGCGCCCGTCAGATCGCTCTTGTCGATGCGGGTGTCGCGGGCCAGATACTGGGCGAGCTGCTGCTGCATTGCCTCGATGCGTTGGTAGTAGGACTGCTTGCGAAGGTTCTCGTCGCCACGCCGGATCAGCGCCAGCGTCTCGTCGGCCCGGGCCTGCTGGGCGGTGATGGCCAGATTGGTCACGGTCTTGAGGGATTCGGCAGCGGTGTCCTTGGCGCTGCGGCTGTCGGACGTGGAGATCACCAGCGCCGTCGTCACCCAGATCAGCATGATCAGCACGGCCATCCCGCCGGCCACGAAACCGATGTTGACCCGGCGCCGCGTGCGTCGCGCCAGCCAGCGGTTGGCGAACGCACCGAACATCAACGTCGCCAGCACGACCAGCATGACCGCGGCCGGGATCCGGGTGGAGGCCGTGGTCTCGGCGTCCACCCGGGCCGAGGTCTCCTCGTACAGGCGTTGCGCGTCGGGCAGGATCTGCGACTGCATCAGTGCCGAGGCTTCCGAGAGGTACGACGAACCCACCGGGTTGCCGGCCCGGTTGTTGGTCCGGGCTGTCTCCACCAGGCCGGTGTAGACCGCCAGCCGGGCATTGATCCGGCCGAGCAACTGCACCAGCGATTCGTCGGTCAATCCGCTCGACGCCCGGGTCACCGCCACGGAGGCATCGGTGATGGCCTGCTCGTAGCGCTGCCGGACGTCGCGGGGCTCGGCTCCGGCGATGAAGGCCGTGGCCGCGGCGGCGTCGGCGACCGACAGTGTGGTGTAGAGCTGGCCCGCCGCGAACGCGAGAGGCTCGGTGTGATCGAGCACGGTGGTCAGCGCCTGCTGGCGGTCGTTGATCGTGGTGGAGGTGGCGAACGCACTGGCGATAACAAGTGCCGACAACACGAGCCCGATGGTCAAGATGCGGCCCGGAGTGGTCCACAGAAACCACCACCGAGGATGGGCAGGCGTGGTCGGCGACCGGGACGCGAGCGGTTCGGTCGAGGGATGTGCCAACTCCACAGTCACCTGCGCACGGACCTCATTTATTTCGGTGCTTACGGCTGTCCCCACACTATAAAAAAATTCTAAGAGCGCCCACTTAGGCTCGCGGAGAAATTGGGGTCCACCGAAACAGACGGCGTTCCCTAAGCTGTACGCGTGCGTGGCGACGGTGACGGCTGGGTGTTCTCCGACAACGGCGCCCGGTATTGGGGGCGTCACGGTGCCGCGGGGTTGCTCCTGCGCGCGCCCTGGCCGGGTGGATCGGCCGCTGTGCTGCTGCAACATCGCGCGCCGTGGAGTCATCAGGGCGGAACCTGGGCCTTGCCCGGAGGCGCGCGTGACAGTCACGAGACCGCCGAGCAGGCCGCGGTCCGGGAGGCCAACGAGGAAGCCGGCGTGACGGCCGAGCAGCTCACCGTCCGGACCACCGTGGTGACGGCCGAGGTGGCCGGTATCGGTGGCACGCACTGGAGCTACACCACCGTGATCGCCGACGTGCCCGAACCGCTGGAGACCATCCCGAACCGGGAGAGCTCGGAGTTGCGTTGGGTGGCCGAGGACGAAGTCGCGGCACTGCCGCTGCATCCCGGGTTCGCCGCCAGCTGGGAGCAGCTGCGGACGGTGACGGCCTCGCTACCGCTTGAGGTCAACCCGCCGCGCTGACAGCCGCCTTCAATTCCTCGGCTGCCGCACGCGGGTCTTCGGCTGCGGTGATCGCGCGGACCACCACGATGCGCCGGGCCCCGGCCGCGAGCACCTCGGGCAGCCGCTGCTGATCGATCCCGCCGATCGCGAACCACGGCTTGGCCGGATTGAGCGCCGCCGTCGAGCGCACCAGCTCGAGTCCTGGCGCGGTCCGGCCGGGCTTGGTCGGCGTCGGCCAGCACGGGCCGACGCAGAAATAGTCCACCTGCTCATCGATCGCAGCCGCGGCTTGCCCGGCGTCATGGGTGGAGCGGCCGATCACCGGACGGTCCCCGATGATGCCCCGTGCGACGTCCAACGGCAGATCGTCCTGGCCCAGGTGCAGTACGTCGGCCCCGGCCGCCAGCGCGATGTCGGCGCGGTCGTTGACCGCCAGCAGTGCGCCGTGGCGGCGGGCCGCGTCGGCGAGGATCTCCAGCGCTTCGAGTTCTTGCCGGGCCTCCAGCGGGCCGAACTGTTTCTCGCCGGCCGAACCCTTGTCGCGTAGCTGGATCAGGTCCACCCCGCCGGCCAGCGCCGCGTCGGCGAATTCAGCCAGGTCACCGCGCTCCCGGCGGGCGTCGGTGCACAGGTACAGGGTGGCGCGCTGCAAACGGTCGACCGGTGATTCCACACCGCGACGGTAGCCGGTACCGCCCGAGTACCCTGGACTGGCAATCAATACGGGAGTCCCGGGGACGCGGGGCTGAGAGTGGGCACACGGACCGGCCCTGACCGTCACACCTGATCCGGGTCATGCCGGCGAAGGGAGCGGATATGGCGCGGACACTCGCCGTCATCGGCGGCGGTGTGATCGGGCTGTCGGTCGCACGCCGGGCTGCACTCGACGGTTGGACCGTGCGGCTGCACTGCACACGCGAGCACGGAGCCTCGTGGGTGGCCGGCGGCATGCTCGCCCCGCACAGCGAAGGCTGGCCGGGTGAAGAGCAGATGCTGCAGATCGGCCTGGAATCGCTGAAGCTGTGGCACTCGGAATTCCTCGACGGGCTGGCGCCCGAGGTGGTCACCGCGCGGGAGTCGCTGGTGGTCGCGGTCGACCGGGCCGACGTGTCCGACCTGCACACCGTGGCCGAATGGTTGTCGGCCCAGGGGCAGCCGGTCGAGGTGACGACGGCCGCGCGGGACGTGGAACCGCTACTGGCACAGGGTATCCGGCACGGGTTCCGGGCCACCACCGAACTCGCCGTGGACAACCGGGCCGTGGTCGACGGGCTGGCCTCACACTGCGAACGACTGGCGGTGCGGTGGGCTGGGCCCGTCGAGAACCTGGAGGATGTTGAGGCGGACGTCCGGGTGATCGCCAACGGCATCGACTCCCCGAAGCTCCTGCCTGGTCTGCCCGTGCGCCCGGTCAAGGGTGAGGTACTGCGGCTTCGGTGGCGTCAAGGCTGTATGCCGGTGCCGCAGCGCGTGATCCGGGCCCGGGTGCACGGGCGCCCGGTCTACCTGGTGCCGCGGGCCGACGGCGTGGTGGTCGGCGCCACCCAGTACGAGCACGGCCGGGACATCGCGCCGGTGGTCAGCGGCGTGCGCGACCTACTCGAGGACGCCTGCGCGGTGATGCCCGCGCTCGGCGAGTACGAGCTGGCCGAGACCGCGGCGGGGTTGCGGCCGATGACACCGGACGGGTTGCCGATCGTCGAACGGGTCGACGAGCGCACGCTGGTGGCCGTCGGGCACGGCCGGAACGGATTTCTATTGGCGCCGTGGACCGCTGAGCGGATCGCGGCTGAGCTCGAGATGAGTGTGGGAGCGAAATGATCACCATCACGGTCAACAACGAGACCCTCGAGGTGGACGAGCAGACCACCATCGAAGGGCTGCTGGAAACCCGGGGCTTCCCGGACAAGGGCATCGCCGTCGCGCTCGACTGGACGGTGCTGCCCCGCGCGGAATGGGACCAGACGCTGGCCGACGGTGCCCGGGTAGAGGTTGTGACGGCGGTGCAGGGTGGCTGACTCCGCCTTGAGGATCGGTGGCCGGGAGTTCGGTTCCCGGCTGATCATGGGTACCGGAGGCGCACCGAATCTGGCTGTGCTGGAAGAGGCCCTGGTCGCCTCGGGCACAGAGCTGACGACCGTGGCCATGCGACGGGTCGACGCGTCGGGCGGAACCGGAGTGCTGGATCTGCTCAACCGGCTGGGCATCGCGGCGCTGCCCAACACCGCGGGTTGTCGCGGCGCGGCCGAGGCGGTGCTCACGGCGCAGTTGGCCCGTGAGGCGCTGGGTACCGACCTGGTCAAGCTCGAAGTCATCGCAGACGAACGCACACTGCTGCCCGACGCCATCGAATTGGTCAAGGCCGCAGAACAATTGGTCGACGACGGGTTCATCGTCCTGCCCTACACCAACGACGACCCGGTGCTGGCCCGCCGGCTGGAGGACACCGGCTGTGCCGCGGTCATGCCGCTGGGCTCGCCGATCGGTACCGGCCTGGGTATCTCCAACCCGCACAACATCGAGATGATCGTCGAGCAGGCAGGGGTGCCGGTGGTGCTGGACGCCGGGATCGGCACGGCATCGGATGCGGCGCTGGCGATGGAATTGGGTTGTGACGCTGTGCTGTTGGCGACTGCCGTCACCCGGGCTTCCGATCCACCGACCATGGCCGCGGCGATGTCGGCCGCCGTCACCGCCGGATATCTGGCGCGTCAGGCCGGGCGTATTCCGAAGCGGTTCTGGGCGCAGGCGTCGAGCCCTGCCCTGTGAAGCGCTATGTCGCGCTGGGCAGTTCGATGGCTGCCGGGCCGGGGATCAAGCCGTCGGCTGAAGGGGCGCCCTGGCAGGCGGGCCGCTCGGCCCGCAATTACCCGAACCTGGTGGCCGCCGAACTCGGGCTGAACCTGGAGGACGTGACGTACTCCGGCGCCACCACCGCGCATGTGCTGCGCGATCGGCAGAACGGTGCGCCGCCCCAGATCGAGGCACTCGACGGATCCGAGGCGCTGGTGACGGTCACCATCGGGGGCAACGACGCGGGCTACGTGCCCCAGTTGATGGCCGCGGCGTTGCCGCGTTTCACCCGGTCCCTGCCGCTGGCGGGACCGCTGCTTCGCGGCCTGCTCGACCCCGACGCGCGGGAAACCGCGTTGACCGAAGTGGCCGACTCGCTCGTGACGGTGGGGCATGAGATCCGCCGCCGAGCGCCGCAGGCGCAGGTGTTGTTCGTGGACTACCTGGCCATACTGCCGCCGGAAGGCGTCGCTGCGTCGCCGTTCTCGGAGACCGATGCGGCGCTGGGGCGGCACGTCGCGGCCACGCTGGAACGGCTCACCGGAGAGGCTGCCGCCGCGACGGGCTGCGGGTGGGTGCGCGCCGCGCAGACCAGCCTGATGCACCATGCCTGGTCGGCCCAGCCGTGGACCACGCGACCGGGTCTGCCCTGGCCATGCCGGCCCGCGCCGCTGCACCCGAACGCTGCGGGCATGCGCGCGGTTGCCGATCTCGTGGTGGCGCAGGCAGGGTTCAACGCCTGAATTCGTGACTTCGGGGCTGCCTGCGGCGTGTCACAATCTCTTTATGACACTCGGGTTGAATGGTGACGAGCTTCGGAAGAAGTCTGCCCAGCTGTCGAAATTCGCAGCCGAACGTGCCCAGCACGAGCGCAGGGTGGCTGAGATCGCAGGTGAGCTCACTGGGACCTGGACCGGAACGTCGGGGTCGGCGGTTCAGACCGCACTCTCGAACTACCTGACGCAGGCCTCCGATGTCCGCCGGGAAGAGGTCGACATGTCCCACCTCCTCAGTGACGCGATTGCGGCATATGAGGGCACCGACAGCGACGCGGCCGGTTCGCTGGCCCAGTCGATGAACATTTGAAACAGAGGGTTTCCGGATGAGCACCGATATCGCGGTCCAGTTCGAGCGCACGCGGCAACTGGCTGCCGAGCTGGATGCAGAGGCCGCCAAGGTCAAGCAGATCCTGGAAGAAGAGACCGCGCTGATGGCCGACATCGGGGGAATGTGGAGCGGCACGGCGTCGGAACAGTTCAGTCAGCAATACCGCGAGTGGAACAAGGAAGCCGACGAAGAGGCTCAGGCGCTGGACCAGCTGTGTGCCGCGGTGCACGCGGGCATCGACACCCTCAACACCACCGAGTCCGACGTGACCGGAATGTTCAGCTGATCTGAACCTGAGCAGTCAGAACGACACCGCCTGCAATGATGGCGGTGATGATCGAACTGACCGGGCTGACAAAGCTCTACGGCACCCACCGCGCTGTCGACGATCTGACGTGCACCGTCGAACCAGGCGTCGTCACCGGCTTCCTCGGGCCCAACGGCGCGGGCAAGACCACCACGATGCGGCTGATCCTCGGACTGGACCATCCCAGCGCCGGGACCGCGACCATCGATGGCAAGCACTACCGGGAACTGCGTGACCCGCTGCGCACGGTCGGTGCCCTGCTCGACGCGCGCCAGGCCCATCCGAACCGCACCGCCCGCAACCACCTGCGCTGGATCGCCGCAGCCAACCGGATCCCGGCGACCCGGGTTGACGAGGTGCTCGAGACCGTCGGGCTGACGGCAGCAGGGGACCGCAACGCCGGGGCGCTGTCGTTGGGCATGAGCCAGCGGTTGGGGATCGCCGCGGCGCTGCTGGGCGACCCGCCGGTGCTGCTGTTCGACGAACCGGTCAACGGCCTGGATCCCGAGGGCATCCACTGGGTGCGCACCCTGATGCGTGACCTGGCCGCCGAGGGACGCACGGTATTCGTGTCCAGCCACCTGCTGGCCGAGATGTCCAACACCGCAGACCGGTTGGTGGTGATCGGCCAGGGCAAGTTGATCGCCTCGACCACCGTGAGCGAGTTCGTCAGCGGCACATCTGCCGACACCGTGCGGGTGCGCAGCCCCCAGCTGGAAACGCTGCGCGAGGTTCTCACCGGCGCCGGGTTCGAGGTGGAGGCCGCCGCCGACGGTGACGCGCTGGCGGTGCACGGCGCGGCCATCGAGGTGATCGGCGACCTGGCCGCACGCAACGCGATCGCCCTGCACGAGCTGAGCCAGCGGCAGGCCTCGCTGGAGGAGGCATATCTGAAACTCACCGATGATGCCGTCGACTTCCGGGC
This sequence comes from Mycolicibacterium arcueilense, assembly GCF_058536225.1. NCBI lineage: Bacteria > Bacillati > Actinomycetota > Actinomycetes > Mycobacteriales > Mycobacteriaceae > Mycobacterium > Mycolicibacterium arcueilense. The sequence goes on along the minus strand of NZ_JBZTYL010000027.1, from coordinate 65,759 downwards.
GGTCAAGAAGTGAGCGCGCTGGCCGCGCTCGACGCCGAGCGCATCAAGCTGTCCACCACCCGCTCCCCACTGTGGTCGGTGGTCGGTGTCGCGGTGCTCAGTCTGGGGTTGGCGGCCATGCAGGGCATGACTGTGAACCACTACACCGGGCTGCCGCCATCCAAGGCCGCACTCGGTGTCGCGGTGTTCGGCGTTCCCGTCCTGATGGTGCTGTCCTCGATGACGATGACGGGGGAATACCGCAGCGGACTGATCCGCACCACCTTGCTGGCCACCCCGAACCGCACGCAGGTGCTCACCGCGAAGGCGGTGGTTTGCGCGGCGTTCTCCTCGGTGTGCGCGGTGATCATGGTGCTGGCCTCGGTACTGGTGGCCCGGATGGTCGCCGACCCGGTGGTGGGTACGCAGCTGTCGATGGCCAACCCGGCGACCTGGCGGGTGGCCGGTGGGTTCGCGTTGTACGCCGCGCTGGCCGCGGTGCTCGGGGTGGCCGTCGGGGCGTTGGTGCGATTCGCGGCGGGTGCGGTGGCGGTGCTGCTGCTGTGGCCGTTGGTGGCCGAGCCACTGCTCGGCAACATGCCCAACAGCGGCCCCAAGGTCGGACCGTGGCTGCCGTTCGCCAACATGTTTTCGTTCCTGCATGTGGAGTGGCTGTTCCCGACGTACTTCACGACGTGGGGCGAGCTGGGCTCGCTGCTCTACTTCATGGTGTGGGTGGCGGTGGCATTTGTCGCCGCCGCAGTGGTGCTGAACAGGCGGGACGCCTGACCCGGAATTACTCCGGGTCAGACGCCTCACCGCGGGAAACCGCATCGGCGGTGCCCACCGTGTCATTGCCGAGGGCCAGCACCACCTTCGACCCGTACGGCACGCGCTGGATCAGCTGCAGCTGAGCCAGGGCCGGGTGGGCGTCCAGCAGCTTGCCGGCGTTGGCCAGTGCGCGCAGCGCCGCGGTCTCGGCACGGGCCGCTTCCAGCTTCGCCGCGCCGGTGGCCTTGGCCGTCACCAGCTGCATCGCCGCGGCACGGATCTCGGCCGGGATGATCACGTCCTTGACGAACGCCTCGATCACCTCGACCCCGGTGCGGGCACCGGCCGCCCGCGCCGCCGCAGCGATCGCCCCGGCGTCGATGCGGTTGCCGCGCTGCATCACCTCGTCGGCGGTCACCGCGGCGACGAGGTCCCGCAGGGCGATCTGCGCGGCCAGGTACACCGCGGCCATCGGATCGGCCGCGGCCTCCACATAGGCCACGGCGTCGCTCACCTTGAACTGCAGGGCGACGGTGATCCGCAGCGTCACCGCATCCGAGGTCAGCACCTCCTGCGGAGCCAGCGTGAGCACCTGCTCACGCATCTCGACACGCACCACCGAGGCCGCCACATCAATGCGGTGGCGCCCCGGCTGCAGGACACGACCCAGCGTGCCGTCGCGGTACTCCAGTGCGCACTGGCCTGCGGAAACGGTGATTCGGTTGAACGTGAAGATACCCATGTCGTGTCCTCCTTCCGGTGTATGTGTCTGCGCGGCAAAGGGATACCGCCGCCGGACGCGATCGGTGACGGGGCGTCGCACCCCCGTACCGGCGGGTGCGGGCCACAAGGTCGCTGATCGCGTGGGACCCGGCGGCGGTATCGGGGATTTGCAAGAGAGGATTCGAACCTCAGGCCCTTTACCTGTGCCATGACGCCGCCGGCAACACACAGAAACGTTGCGGTACCCCGCTCGGCCTGCTTCCCTGTCGGCGTCGGGGAACACGATGCCACCACAGCAAATCGCCAGGCAACCGATTTATCGGTCTGGCAGTTCGGGACAGCAGCTACCGTGGGTGCAATGCGACGTACTTCGACGGGGGCAATTCTCGGCGCGCTGGCGCTGACCATGTGGCTCGCCGGCTGTGATGCAAAGACCGAACTGCAGACCGACGGGCAGGCGTCCCGGGAGTCGTCCTCGTCGGCGGTGGTGTTCGCCGACCAGCTGCGTGCGCAGGTGTCGTCCGACGCGATGATGGGGCATCTGGGCAAGCTCCAGGAGATTGCCAACGCGCACGACGGCAACCGCGCGCTGGGCACCGCGGGGTACGACGCGAGCGTGGACTACGTCGTCGGCGCGCTGCGCGACAAGGGATTTGACGTGGAGACGCCGGAGTTCGAGGTGAAACTCCCGTTCGCCGAGGACCCTCAGGTGACTGTCGGTGGCCAGCCCGTCACCGCCAAGCCGCTGGAGTTCACCATCGGCACGGCCCAGGAAGGGGTGTCCGCACCGCTGGTGCCTGCCAAGGTGGAGGACACGCCGGGATGCGAGGCCGCCGACTACGACGGTCTACCCGTTGCCGGTGCGGTCGTGCTGGTCGACCGTGGCTCGTGCCCCTTCGCCGACAAGCAGGCCGCGGCCGCCGAGCGCGGTGCCGTCGCGATGATCGTCGTCAACACCAACAACGACGAGAAGATGGGCGGCACGCTGGGCCGCAACACCGACGTCAAGATCCCGGTGGTCAGCGTGACCAAGGACGAAGGCACCAGGCTGCGCAACGCACCCGGCCCCACCACGATCAAACTCGTCGCCGGGGTGCGCGTCGAGCACACCCGCAACATCATCGCCCAGACCAAGACCGGATCGACCTCCGACGTGGTCATGGTCGGGGCGCACCTCGACAGCGTGCCGGAGGGACCCGGGATCAACGACAACGGTTCCGGCGTGGCCGCGGTACTGGAAACCGCTCTGCAGTTGGGCGATTCGCCGGAGGTGGCCAATGCCGTGCGGTTCGGCTTCTGGGGAGCCGAGGAGGAAGGTTTGCTCGGCTCGACCAACTACGTCCAGTCCCTGGACACCGAAGCGCTCAAGGACATTGCCATGTACCTGAACTTCGACATGCTGGGCTCGCCCAACGCGGGCTACTTCACCTACGACGGTGACCAGTCCGCACCGCTGGATGAGCAGGGCCGTCCGCGGGTTCCCGAGGGCTCGGCGGGTATCGAGCGCACGCTGTCGACCTATCTGAAAGAGGCGGGAAAGACGCCGCGCGACACCAGTTTTGACGGTCGGTCCGACTACGACGGGTTCACCATGGCCGGGGTTCCCGCAGGTGGGTTGTTCTCGGGTGCCGAGGACAAGATGAACGCCGAGGAGGCCAAACTGTGGGCCGGTGAGGCGGATAAACCGTTCGACCCGAACTATCACAAGAACACCGATACCCTTGACCACGTGAACCGGGATGCTCTGCAGATACATGGTGAGGGAGTCGCATTTGCTGTCGGGCTGTATGCCCAAGATCAGCGGGGCCGCAACGGTTTACCGGTCCGCGCAGACCGCACGCGCCACCAGATCAACGCGCAGTGAGGGCGCGCCGACTCGCTGCTTTATTACTCGGTGCCGCACTCGCGGGTTGCTCGGCGCAGTCGGCGCCGAAGCCGGTCGAACCCCAGGACCTGGCGGGCAAGATCACTGTCGACGCCATGTTCACCCATCTGCGCAAGCTGCAGGAGATCGCCGACAGTCATGACGGCAACCGGGCGGTCGGCAGCTCCGGATACGACGCCAGCGTCGACTATGTGGCACAACTGCTGCGGGACAAGGGTTTCGACGTACAGACACCCGAGTTCGAGCGGATGGGTTCGATGCGCGGGGGTAAACCGGAGCTGAGCGTGTCCGGACGTACCTACCCGGTGGACCAGGCGTCGATGCTGGTGATGACGGCGCCGGGCGGGCTCACAGCGCCCACGTTGCACCCGGTCAAACCCTCGGGATGCGCGGCCGCCGACTACGGCTCGGTCAACATCAAGGGTGCCATTGCGGTCGTGGACGACACCGGGTGTTCCGTTGTGGACAAACAGAACACCGCGTTGGACAAGGGTGCGGTGGGGTTGCTGGTGGTCAACCGTGGGCGGCAGCCCGCTCCGGGTGGCTTGTTCAGCACCGGCTACTACCGGCACCTCACCGTGCCGGTCGGCGTCATCGACGAAACCGCAGATGCCGCACTGCTGGGTACCAGCGCCCCGGTTCGGCTGACCCTCGACGGCAAAGCCGAGATGGTCAAATCCCGCAACGTGACCGCGCAGACGAAGACCGGTTCGGCCTCGGACGTGGTGCTTGTCGGCGCGCACCTGGACAGTGTGGGTGGTGGCCCCGGTATCAACGACAACGGGTCCGGAGTGGCAGCCGTGCTGGAAACCGCGCTGCAGCTGGGTAGTTCGCCGAACACGACCAATGCGGTGCGGTTCGCGTTCTGGGGTGCCGAGGAGATGGGGCTGGAAGGGTCGACGCAGTACGTGCGCAACCTGCCGCTGGACCAACTCGACGACCTCGCGCTGTACCTGAACTTCGATATGGTCGGCTCACCCAACGCCGGGTTCTTCACCTACGACGGCGACCAGTCCGGCCAGGCCACGGATCCCAAGCCGATACCCGAGGGCTCGGCCGGTATCGAACGGACCATGGCGGGCTATCTCAACCTTGCCGGCGTGCGGCCCGCGGACATGCCGATCGGCATCAACTCCGATTACCACCCGCTCCTGCAGGCCGGGGTGCCGATCGGTGGCACGACCACCGGATCGTCGCAGCGCAAGACCCAGGTGCAGGCCCGGTTGTGGGGTGGCCGGGCCGGGGCGGCTTTCGATCCGAACTATCACACGCGGCGAGACACCATCGACAACGTCGATGCGCGCGCGCTGGGGATCATGGGATCGGCGATCGCGTTCACCGTCGGCACCTACGCCCGGTCGATCGAGGGTCCCAACGGTGTGCCCGCACGTGACAAGCGTCACCGCGGCTGATCCGGATTCACCGAGTGATCGTTTGAACCGCAGAGGGTAGGCCCCCGTTGTACAGGTATGGGAATTAACGTCGCGAGAATGCCCAGCCACAGCACCATTGCCGGCGTCCATGCGGTATTGCCTCCTCATCGGTACACCCAGGACGAGGTCACCAGCGCACTGCTGGACCTGCCCGGATACGCCGAGTCCGAGGGGGTGGTGCGGGCGCTGCACAAGAGCGCGAAAGTGAACAGCAGGTATCTGGTCCTGCCGCTCGAGGAATACGCCCGGCTCGACGATTTCGGTGAGAGCAACAGCCTGTTCATCGAGCACGCAACCGAACTGGGCTGCGCCGCACTGTCCGGGGCGCTCGACGATGCGGGTCTGCGTCCACAGGATGTGGACCTGATCATCACCACCACCGTCACGGGCGCCGTGGTCCCGTCGCTCGATGCCAGGATCGCCGGCCGCCTCGGCCTGCGGCCGGACGTGCGCCGCATCCCGATCTTCGGGCTGGGTTGTGTGGCCGGCGCCGCAGGCATCGCCCGGCTCAACGACTATCTGCGCGGCGCACCCGACAAGGTGGCGGTCCTGGTGTCGGTGGAACTGTGTTCGCTGACGCGCAAACACAATCCCTCGATGCCGACGCTGGTGGCCGGTGCGCTGTTCGGTGACGGCGCCGCCGCGGTGGTCGCCGTCGGCGAGGAACGGGCCAAGAAGCTGAACCCGACCGGGCCCGATGTGCTGGATTCCCGCAGTCATCTCTACCCGGATTCGTTGCACGCCATGGGCTGGGACATCGGTTCCGACGGGTTCGAGATCGTGCTCAGCGCCGAAGTTCCTGGCTTCGTGGGCCGTTACCTCGGAGATGACGTCGCCGGGTTCCTCGGGGACCACGGCCTTTCCGTCGACGACGTATCCGCCTGGGTGAGTCATCCGGGCGGACCGAAGGTGATCGAGGCGATCATCGAAACCCTCGGATTGCCTGAGGACGCACTGGATCTCACCTGGCAGTCTCTCGCCGACGTCGGCAATCTGTCGTCGTCCTCGGTGCTGCACGTCCTGCGTGACACCATCCGCAAACGGCCGGAGTCGGATACGCCCGGGGTGATGATGGCCATGGGTCCGGGTTTCTGCTCCGAACTCGTCCTGCTGCGTTGGCGCTGATGACGGCCAAGAGATTCACCGCGCTGATCGTCCTCGTCGCCGCCGAGCGGATTCTCGAGCTGGTGGTGTCGAAACGCAACCTGAAGTGGAGTATCGCCCAGGGCGGCAAGGAATTCGGGGCCGGTCACTATCCGGTGATGGTCGCGCTGCACAGCGCGCTGCTGGCAGGCGCGGTGGTGGAGGCCCGTCGACGGCGGCCGCGGCCGGTTCTCGGCTGGATCATGGTGGGGGTGGTACTCGCGGCTCAGGCGCTGCGCTGGTGGTGTATCACCACGCTCGGCAGACAGTGGAACACCAGGGTCGTGGTCGTGCCGGGCGCCACGCGCGTCGTCGACGGTCCGTACCGGTTGATTCCGCACCCGAACTACGTCGCGGTGGTCACGGAAGGGGCCGCCTTGCCGTTGGCCGGCGGCGCATGGTTCACCGCCCTGGTGTTCACCGTGGCCAACGCTGCGCTGCTGCGAACCCGGATCCGGGTGGAAAACGAAGCGTTGCAAGGCTTGACGTGATCGATCTGCTCGTCGCAGGTGGCGGCCCGGCCGGGCTGGCCACCGCGGTGCACGCGGCGCGCGCTGGGCTGGAGACCGTGGTGGTGGAACGCCGGCAGGGCCCGATCGACAAGGCCTGCGGTGAGGGGCTGATGCCGCATTCGGTCCGGCAGTTGCAGCGGCTGGGTGCGGAGGTGGACGGACGGGCCTTTCGGGGCATCCGCTACCTGGACGGGCGGAGCACCGCCGAGGCCAGGTTCCGCGACGGGTCCGGCTACGGGGTGCGTCGCACGGTGTTGCACGCCGCGCTGTCGGATGCGGCGTCGGCTGCCGGGGTCCGGGTGGTCCACGGTGAGGTGGGTGCGGTGACCCAGGACTCGACTTCGGTGAGCGCGGCGGGTTTTCGGGCCCGCTATCTGGCGGCGGCCGATGGTCTGCATTCACCGATCCGCCGCTCGCTGGGGCTCAGCGGCGGTGAGGGCAGGCGGCGCCGCTGGGGGATTCGGCGTCACGTCCAGATTGCCCCGTGGTCGGATTGCGTCGAGGTGTACTGGGGTGCCGACGCCGAGGCGTACGTGACGCCCGTCGGCGAGAACTGCGTCGGAATCGCGATCCTGACGTCCGAGCGCGGCGGCTTCGAGCAGCATCTGGCGGCGTTCCCGATGCTGGTCGAGCGGATCAAAGGCCTTGAGCACGGCCAGGACCGGGCCGCCGGGCCGTTGCGGCAGAAGGTCCGCAACCGTAGTGCGGGGCGGGTGTTGCTGGTCGGGGACGCGGCGGGCTACGTCGACGCACTGACCGGAGAGGGGATGGGCCTGGCCTTCGGCGCCGCCGAACTCCTGGTGGGTTGCGTGCGGACCGACCGGCCCGGTGACTACGACCGGCAGTGGCGCGGGCTGACCCGCCGCTACCGGCTGCTGACCGCAGCCCTGTTGCACGGCAGCGGTTTCGGCCCGGTGCGGGCCTGCATCACCCCGGCCTCGGCGGCGCTGCCGTCGGTGTTCGCCCGGGTGGTCAATGCTCTCGGTGAGTAGGTTGTGCCAGGTTGCCGAGGTACTCCAGCAACCGCATGCCGTGGAACACCAGCAGCGCGGCGATGGAGCCCAACGCGATCCCGGTGAAGGTCAGTGAGCCGAGCTGCCAGGTGAAGTCGGCGATCCCGATGATCAATGGAATCGCTGCGGTCATCTGGTTGACCGGTTTGGAGAAGTCCACGTGATTGGTGAGCCAGATCCGCACACCCAGGATGCCGACCAGACCGTAGAGCACGATCGTCGCCCCGCCCAGCACACCCGGCGGGATGGCCGAGATCGCCGCTCCGACCTTGGGGCACAACGACAATGCGATGGCCACGGCCGCCGCGACCCAGTAAGCCGCGGTCGAGTAGACCCGGGTGGCCGCCATCACGCCGATGTTCTCGGCGTAGGTGGTGGTGGCCGAACCGCCGCCGGCGCCGGCCAGTACGGTGGCCACCCCGTCGGCGGCCAGCGCACGCCCGATCATCGGATCGAGGTCGGTGCCGGTCATCTGCCCCACCGACTTGACGTGCCCGATGTTCTCGGCGACCAGAGCGATCACCGCGGGCAGGAACAGCGGTAGTACCGCCAGGCTGAACTCCGGCGTGTGGAACTCGGGCAGCCCGATCCACGGCGCCGCCGCGATCGCCGCAGTGTCCACGTCGCCGAGGACCAGCGCCAGCAGATACCCGCTCACAACCGCGCCGAAGATGGCCAGTCGGCCGATCAGTCCTTTGAAGAAAGCCAGAGTGGCGACCAGCAACACCAATGTCACCAACCCGACCAGCGGGCCTTTCTCGAAATTGGCCTTGGCCGCCGGGGCCAGGTTGAAGCCGATCAGTGCGACGATCGCGCCGGTCACCACCGGCGGCAGGGTCAGGTCGATCCACCGGGTTCCGATCAGGTGCACCACCGCGCCGATGAGGATCAGCAGCATTCCGACGGCGATCAAACCACCCAGCGCGCTGCCGGTTCCGTGCGTTGCCACGGCCGCGGTGACCGGGGCGATCACCGAGAAACTCGACCCCAGATAGCTAGGTAGCCGGTTGCCGGTGATGAGCAGGAACAGGATGGTCCCGACCCCGGAGAACAGCAGGGTGGTGGCCGGCGGAAAGCCGGTGAGCACTGGAACCAGGAATGTGGCGCCGAACATGGCCACCACGTGCTGGGCGCCGATGCCGATCGTGCTGGCCCAATCGAGCCGTTCCCCGGGGTTGACGACGAAGTCGTCGTCGGTGCGGGTCTCGACGTATTTCCAACTCAGCGGAATCACGAGTGTTGACTGAACACCATGAGCGGTCGTCGCGCACCCCAAACGTGGCTCCCGGGACTGGCACAGTTCACCGGCTACCAGCGGTCCTGGCTGCGCGGTGACGTCCTGGCCGGGGTGACGGTCGCGGTGGAGGCGTTCCGGAACCGTTAGGCGTCTACACGCGTCGAGCGGCCAGTTGTAACACGCGCTTCCGGGAAACCTGCGCCATAACTGGCCACTCGGCGCCGGTCAACGGCGGCGCATGCCATAAATCACCGCACCGAGCGCGACCACCGCCAGCCCGGCGAGCACCGAGGCCAGCGGCAGAGAGAAGGCCAGCACCAGGCAGCCGACCAGGCCGAGTGCCGGAATGACCCTCCGGCCCAGAGTCCAGGCGGCCGCATTTGCGATCGCGTAGTACAACAACACCGCGAACGACGAAAACCCTATCGCCCCACGAAGATCCACCACGGCCGCCAGGATGGCCACGACAATGCCGACGAGCACCTCGGCCCGATGCGGCACGGCGAACCGCGGGTGTACGGCGGCCAGTGCATGCGGCAGGTGATGGTCGCGGGCCATCGCCAGCGTCGTGCGTGACACCCCGAGGATCAGGGCCAGTAGCGAGCCCAGCGCCGCCACCGCCGCTCCGGCCCGCACCACCGGTTGCCACTGCGGGGCGCCTGCGGCGGCCACGGCATCGGCCAGTGGAGCGGGCGCGGATGCCAGACCCGAACTGCCCAGGACCGACAGCGCGGCGACGGCCACCACCGCGTAGATCACCAGCGCGATACCGAGTGCGATCGGAATCGCGCGCGGAATGGTGCGCGCCGGGTCGCGGACTTCTTCACCCAGAGTGGCGATCCGGGCATAACCGGCGAACGCGAAGAACAACAGGCCCGCGGCCTGCAGCACGCCGCGGGCACCGACGTCGTCACCGATCTCCAGGCGGGAGAGGTCAATGCTGCCGGAACCGGCGATGATCACCACGACCGCGCTCAGGACCGCCAGCACGCACGCGACGATGATCCGGGTGAGCAAGGCCGACTTCTGGATACCGGTGTAGTTCACGGCCGTCAACGCCACCACGGCGGCCACCGCCACGGCATGCGCCCACTGCGGCCACACATACAGCCCGACCGTCAAAGCCATCGCCGCGCACGACGCGGTCTTTCCGACGATGAAACTCCACCCGGCCGTGTAACCCCAGAACTCGCCGAGACGTTCGCGCCCGTAGACGTAGGTGCCGCCGGACTGCGGGTAGCGCGCGGCCAACCGCGCCGAGGATGTCGCGTTGCAGTAGGCGACGACGGCGGCGACGGCGAGGCCGATGAGCAGTCCGGTTCCGGCCGCATGAGCAGCCGGAGCGAGGGCCGCGAAAATGCCCGCCCCCACCATGGAACCCAGGCCGATCACGACAGCGTCGGTGGTCCCGAGTCTGCGTTGCAGCCCGCCGGGCGTGGTCACCCCGCGATAGTAGTGCCGTGCCTGCTATCCGGCAGGCCGGCGTGGATGAAAGAAGACACCTTCAGCGCGGACCGTGATGCCGTCCGGGGTGGCGAGGTGACCGACCGCAAAGGTCTTGACACCTTCTACCCGGTCGATGTGCGCCTCGGCGCGAACAGGTCCGAGCCGAGTGCCGGCTTCGTAGCGGAGGGTAAGAGTGCCGGTCACGGCAGGCTGCCCTGGCTTGTGTGCCGTTGCGCCGAGGACGTGGTCGAGCAAGAGCGCGCAGATTCCCCCGTGCACGTGGCCGGCGGGCCCTTCGTATGCCGCACCGAGCGTCACGTCGGCCCAAACTCGCCCGTCGGACTCGTGGTGGACCACCAAGGGCGGAGCCACGGCATTGCGGAGCCCGATGACGGCGTTTCCCCACGCCAGTGATTGGCCGTCGACGGCTTGTTGCACACCGAACGAACCGGGGATCAGCGACTGGCTGAGTTCGCTTGCGGCCGCATCGATCTTCGCCTTGGCGGACAGGAGAGTGTCGAGATCGGCTTGACTTCGGATGGTCGCATCGACGAGTCGGCGGACGGATTCGGTGATGGATGCGTAAAGCGCTTCTGGGACATGGGTTTCGCTGTGAATGGACAATTCCTCACTCCCTCGTGGAATCGAGTCGCCGGTCATCGAAGCCACCGTAATCACCGCGGTAGAACAACAACGGCTGTCCGCCGTCGGCGCTCAACGAGGTGACATGGGCGACGACGATGGTGTGGTCGCCCGCGCCGTGCTCGTACTCAAGATCGGCTTCGATGGTGGCCAACGTGTCGTGCAGGCGCGGGGCGCCGTTCGCAGCCGGGCTCCAGTGGACTCCGGCGAACTTGTCCACGCTGCTGCGTGCGAACTGGGCACAGACCGCTTGCTGATGGTCGGCCAGGATGTTGATGCACATCCGGCCGGTAGCTCGGATCAGCGGCCAGGTCGAGGAGGATCGCGACGGGCAGAACGACACGTAGGGCGGCTCCAGCGACACCGACGTCACCGATTGGCAGGTGAAACCCAGCGGTCGCTGCCCGTCGTGACCGGTGATGACAGCGATGCCGGTGCAGAAGTGACCGAGCACCGCCCTCATGTCCTGGGGGCCTGGTCGTTGGGGTGGGCTGCCCAGTGTCGCAGTGCTATCGAGTCCCATCGCTGCGTCTCCCTCATCTCGCGTCGTCAACCAGATTCGTCGAGACATGGACCGTGGGCAACGGTGTCTCCCGGTCAGTGGTTTGGCCGGAGAGGTGTCGTGACCTCGATTGTTACCCTTGCACCATGGAAGATTCCGAGCAGACAGCCAAGCCGGCGCTGGCCGCGAACAGCTGGGCGCTGCTCGGGTTGCTGTCGTACGAGCAAGAACTCTCCGGTTACGACATCCGCAAATGGCTCCACTGGAGCATGCGCTTTTACTACGGCAGCCCCGCTTACAGCCAGATCTACTCCGATCTGAAGAAGCTCGAAAAGATGGGCTACCTCACCTCGCGGGTCGACGGCACCGGTACGCGCAACCGCCGCCTCTACAAGATCACGCAGTCGGGCCTGGACGCCGTCACGCAGTGGGCACGGAAGACGCCACCGGATCCTCCGTCGTTGAAGCACCCGGCACTCATGCGGGTGACGATGGGCCACCTGAGTGACCCCGCCACGCTGAAGCAGATACTCCAGGAGCACTTGGCCTACGTCGATGAGATGCAACGCGACGCCGCCAAAGACGCCCGTTGGGCCGGCGTCAATCCGTCATGGGCATACGCCAAGATCGCGTTGGATTGGGCGGATCGCTACTACGCGTCCGAACGGGAGCTCACGCTGCAACTCATCAAAGATCTCGACGAGGCCGAGGCCAACTTCCCGAAAGTCGGTGAAGGCGCCAAGATCCCGTGGCCAGACCCTTCGTACTGGTACGAGATCGAGAAGAAAGCCGACGCCGAAGACGCCGACTGACTTTCCTCCCGTCGTGTTACTTTCCCGCCGCGTCGAGTGCGGCGATGTAGCCGTAGACCAACCCTTGTGCGATGGTCGCCCCGGCACCGGGATAGGTATTACCGAATGCGTTGGCGGCGGTGTTGCCGATCGCATAAAGCCCGTCGATGACGGTGCCGTCCTCGCGAAGCACGTGTGCTTGGGCGTCGGCTCGTAGGCCGCCGCAGGTACCCAGGTCGCTGAGCACCATCTTGACCGCGTAGAACGGGCCTTTGACCAGCGGCCGCAGGTTGGGGTTCGGCGTGACCGTGGGATCGCCGTAGTAACGGTCGTAGGCGCTGCGGCCGCGTTCGAAGTCGGGATCCTCACCGGCGAACGAGTTCTCGTTGAACCGCCTGACGGTGGCCGAGAAACTGTCCTCGGGCACCCGCATCTTGGTTGCCAGCTCGTTGAAATTGTCTGCCTTGACCGCGATTCCGGCGTCGTACCAGGTCTGGGGGATCGGCATGCGCGGAAACAGTTCGGCGGCAAAGACGTAGCTGTTGCGGTACTGCTGATCGAAGACGATCCACATGCTTTCGACCGGGGTTCCCGAAGCTTCCCGTTCCAGGACGCGTTGCCCGAAGCTCATGTAGTCGGCCGATTCGTTCGCAAACCGTTGACCGTCCTGGTCGACGATGAACGATCCGGGCAACGACCGCTCCGCGAGCATCACCGCAGGAGCGGCCTCCGGGAGTGGCGCCACGGCGGGGAACCACCATGATTGATCCATCAAGGCGATGTCGGCGCCGACCTCTTGTCCCAGTCGGATGGCGTCTCCGGTGTTGGATTCGGCACCGAGGCTGAGATTGCTTCCGAGAGACTCGGATTGGAACTTGTGACGCATCTTCATGTCGTGATCGAAACCGCCGGCGGCGAGTACGACGCCGCGTCGGGCGGTGACGGTGAACGTCTTGTCGCCATGCTCGACGACGGCGCCAGTGACGCGGCCTCCGTCGGTGACCAGCTCGGTCAGTGAGGTGTCGAGCCAGATCGGAATGCCGGCCCGGATCGCCCCGGCGAACAATCCGGCGGCCAGGGCCTGACCACCGGCGGCGTAACGCCTACCGAGGGCGAGCCCGCCGATGCCCTGCGCAAGTCGTTTTGCGATGGTGGGCAGCCCTTTTCGTGGCACCCGGCTCATCAGGTTCAGCCAGCGGTAGTCGGCACCGGTGGTCGGCATCGGAATCTTGACTTCCATGACGCCGGGCCGTAGGTCGGCCAGGTATTCGCCTAGCACGGCCGTGTTGAGCGGGCGGCATTCGCAGGTGCGTCCCGCCGCCGACCCGCCGGGGGCCTCGGGGTGATAGTCGGAGTACTCCTTGGCCCAGAACAGCTTCATGGGTGTGGTTCGGCGCAACATTTCGACCGTGGCCGGCAGGTTGTCGAGGTATGCGGCGGAGCGCTCCCGTGGTGCGGAATCCCCGACGACCGACTCCAGGTACGTGTGTGCCCGAGACACGGGGTCGTTGCCACCGCAGTCCTCGATCACCGGGCTCGACGGCAGCCAGAGCGCACCACCGGATCGGGCCGTCGAACCGCCGACGTAGGACGACTTCTCGACGACGAGAACGGACAATCCCTGCTCGCGGGCTGCCAGGGCCGCGGCCAGGCCGGTACCGGATCCGACGACGAGCAGGTCGACGTCGGTGGCGGCAACGGTCAGTCCGGCGGGAATGGTCTTGTGGGTGGTGGCGGTCACGACCGGAGACGATATGGCGACAACCGGCAAAGTTGATTCCAGTCTCCTGTTGAGCGGAACACTGACCTTCCCGCCAGTCCGTCACCGCAGTTCAATGAGGCCATGACGACGCACGCAGATACCGACGAAATTCGGTTGATCGAGGCCGGTTCGGTACCCACCAGATTCGCCCGGGGCTGGCACTGCCTGGGGTTGGTCCGCGAATTCGGTGATGGAGAGCCTCACCAGATCAATGCCTTCGGGCAGAAGCTGGTGGTGTTCCGGGGCGAGGACGGCGCCATCAACGTGCTCGACGGATACTGCCGGCACATGGGCGGAGACCTCTCGCAAGGGACGGTGAAGGGCAACGAGATCGCTTGCCCGTTCCACGATTGGCGCTGGGGCGGCGACGGCCGGTGCAAGTTGGTGCCTTACGCCAAGCGCACCCCGCGGCTGGCCCGCACCGCGGCCTGGCCCACGCTGGAGCAGGACGGCATGCTGTTCGTCTGGAATGACCCCGAGCGCAAGCCGCCGCCGGCGGACGTGACTATTCCCCGCATCGAGGGGGCCACCAGCGATGGGTGGACCGAATGGCACTGGTACACCACGGTCGTCAACACAAACTGCCGCGAGATCATCGACAACGTCGTCGACATGGCGCATTTCTTCTACATCCACGGTTCGCTTCCCACGCACTTCAAGAACATTTTCGAAGGCCAGGTCGCGACTCAGTACATGAAGAGTGCGGGCCGACCGGATATCGGCGACCCCGAGGGGTCCAAGCTGCTCGGGACCACCTCACTGGCCGCCTACCATGGCCCGTCGTTCATGATCGACGATCTGATCTATCACTACCAGGAGTTCGATCAGCGCACGGTCCTGATCAACTGCCACTATCCGATCGATGCCAATTCTTTTGTGCTGCAGTACGGCATCGTGGTGGAGAAGAATGCGGCCATGCCGGAGGAACTCGCGATGGAGACCGCCATCGCACTTGGTGACTTCGTCAAGATGGGATTCGAGCAGGACGTCGAGATCTGGCGCAACAAGACTCGGATCGACAATCCGCTGCTCGTGGAAGAGGACGGACCGGTGTACCAGCTGCGGCGCTGGTACGAGCAGTTCTATGTCGATGCGGCGGACGTCGCGCCGGACATGGTGGACCGCTTCGAATTCGAACTGGACACCACCCGGCCGTACGAGGCATGGATGAGGGAAGTGGAAGCCAATCTGGCTGCCCGCTCCACCACCTCCGGGTCCGTGGGGTGAGGATGGCCGTCCGTCCGGACAATCGTCTCGACGACGCGCCGATGGCGCCGGTGACGTGCGCACGTTGCGGCGCCGGCGTCGAGGTGCGCAAGAGCAGCTGGAACCAGACCAGCGTTCAGTGGTCCGGCGCCGCCCTGGCGCGTTGTGAAGAGCGTTGCACAGCTGCACAATTGGCCGGCAACGGTGGGCACGGTTTGTTCCTGGCCTGCTCGGCTTTGGGTGTTTCCATCGCCGACGCCGTGCGCACGGGAGCGCTGCAGGTCGTCGACGAGACGTCGTGAAGCCCGGAACCGTCGGCTACCTCTTCAGGAGGCCGACGGTACGGGCGATCCGTTCTGACAGTTCTCCCGCAGCGATGCGCTGCTGAGCGAATGCGGCGATGTTGGACATCCAGACGTCGGAGAGGATTTCGGCCGCGCCGATCTCCCTCGTTGCCGAATTCTCGCCTCCGACGGCACGAACAAAGATCCGAACGGTCTGCCGTCGCACCAGGTCGGCCTGGGTCGCAGCAGTTCCGTCGGCATAGAGATACGGGCGAATCATGGCTTCGGCAAATCGTGGTGAGGAGCAGAGCCTGCCGGTGAGCGCCAGGGAAACCTGCAGCAGACGCTGAAACGGATCCGTGTCGCCGGTGCCGCAACGATAGTCAGTTTCGAAATCCCACAGCCATTCGTAGAAGCATGCGAGCAGCAGGTCATCCTTCGATGGGAAGTATTGGTACACAGTGCTCGCCGACATGTCTGCCGTCGCGGCGACTGTACGGATTTGGCATGCGTCGTAGCCCTGGAAGGCCAGCGACATCGCGGCATTGACAATCCGCTCACGACGGGCCATCCGGCGCGCGGTGAGTTCTGTTGTTCCCAAGCATGAATCGGTCGCCTGGGGGCGAAACATCGCTACTTTCAACTCAGATGCGCTCACGGTGACAACACTAGATTCCGCTCAGGTGGTTGAGCGCAGTTGCTCTCGCTGACCGGGCACTAGCTACCAAAGATTTCCAGCGGACCCACATACGCACGGTTGGCCTTGATGCGTTCGGTGATACGCCAACGACCATCGCCGTCACGCCGCCAGGTGTCGTGGTAGTCGCCCAGCGTGTAGAAGCGGGTCGAAGGGTCGCCGGCAGTATTCAGGTGGACGTCGCGGATGTAAGCCTTGCTCGTGGCGGTGTCGTCGACGACATCGATGATGATGTTTCCCAACAGATGTTGGGCAGGGCCACAACTGTCGAGGAATCCGCGAATCATGTCGAGGATGGCGGCAACTCCCACCAGGCGTCCGGTGCCGAAGTCTCCTTCGACGTCGTCGGCCAGGATCGCGGCCATCGCCGCCCAGTCCCGGTTGTCCATCGCGCGGGCAAACAGATGCAGCGCCCGTTCGATGTCTCGCTCATCGCGCATCACCTTCAGGGCGACTGAATCCATGCCCACATTCCTTCCACTGCTCAGGTGTGCGCGCCGCCGTCGACGCGAATCTCGGTGCCGGTGATGAACGCGCCGTCATCGGAGGCGACCATGGCGATGACCGATGCTACTGCGCCTGGGTCCCCGAGGATTTCGCTTTCGGTGCCGTGCAGCAGCGGGGTCTGCTTGGCCCACAGGCCGAGGTCGTATCCCTCCGGCATCTTGTCAAGAGTGCTGTTGGCCAGGGCCGTTGACACCCCGCCGGGCTGGATGTTGACCGCGCGCAGACCCTGCTTCGAGTACTCCAGTGCCAGTGAGTGGGTGAAGCTGAGTATGCCGCCCTTGCTGGCCGCATACGCCGCCATGTAAGGGTGCGCGAACATCGCGGCGGTCGACGTGAAGTTCACGACCACGCCTCGCCCCGATTCGAGCAGAGCAGGGAGCGCCTGGCGCGTCATGAGGAAGGTGCCGGTGAGGTTGACCGCCAAGGTGCGGTTCCACTCCTCAAGAGTGGTTTCGTGGGTGTGCGAACACGTTTGCATCGCAGCCACATTGACCAGAACCTCAAGGCCGCCCAGCTCGGCGACGGCAGCGTCTACCGCGGCGATCACGTCCTCCTCGCGCGATATGTCGAGGACGGCTGTGGTGAGCCGCTTTGCGGTGCCTGCTTCCTCGGCGGCTTCGGTAGTCGCGGCCAGGCCGTCGGCCGAGATGTCGTAGGCCACCACCGTCGCACCTTCATCGAGCAGGCGCGCCACGGTGGCCGCGCCGATACCCGACCCGGCGCCGGTGACGATCACGCGACGATCTGAGAAACGGTCCATCAGATATCCCCTTCGAGATCAGGCGAGTTGAAAGGCGGAGATCGGAGCCTCTTCCGGGTAGCTGCTGGGGCCACCGAGGTCGTAGGCGGCATTGAGCGCACCGATGAACATCGGGTCGTGCAGCGGTTCGGCGGGCACGTCGAGCTTGATGCCCTTCTCCTTGAGATCATCGACCATCATTCCGATGGCGCGTTCAATGGTGATGTCGTCCGAGCCGTCCATGTTCTTCTTGAGTTCTTCGTAGTCGGAGAAGACTTCAGCAGACCAGTGGACGAGGAACCTCAGCTCGTCGGTGTGGTGGCGGGCAATGACATCTTCGCCGTTCTTCAGCAGCCACTGGTCGCGGTCTGCCGGGTCGCCGGTGAACGTGGTGTCGAACGCGAGGCCGGCCGGAACCTGTTGTTCCAATGGACCGTTGGCTTCTCCGCGGTGCACCATCATTTCGTTCTGCACGACGACACCGCGGTTGTTGATCGGCGGCAGTACCCGGGCGGGCGGCTTGAGCGGACCCTCGGGCCAGTAGGTGAAGCCCGAACCTTCGTCGAGGGAGAACCAGGTGATGACCTGAGCCATCTTGATCAGGTAGCCGGTGAACAGGCCGGACTTGCCCATCACGCTGCACAACCAGGTGGGGGCGTTCTCGTGGCGCACTCCGCGGAAGCTGGGGGAGTCCAGGTGGCCGGGATCGCGGTTGGCACACGGCCCGTTGATGTTGAACAGCATCATTTCTGGCTTGGCGTACTCGGCGTTCCAGTAGCTCTTGGCCTGCTCGATGAAGCCGGCGTTGTAGAAGCAGTCGTGCAGCTCGGGGTACAGAACGGCGCCGTAGTTGGCCAGGTAACCGCGGAACGTCGGGGTAAGGAACAGGTCCAGTGACGGGGTGAATCCCTCGGGGAAGGCGCCGCTCATGGTGGCCATCAACTCGTCGGCCGAGGCGAAGTGCTGCGCGATGATCAGTTTCCACGGGCCCTGGGTGTGTGCGACATCGAGCAGTCTGCGCTTCTGGTCTTCGGTGTAGATGTCGGTGAGCTCGCGCGGTGGGGCGGCGGGACGCAGGATGTCGGACAGCTCAAGGCGCCGTTCGTCGGTCAGCATTCTTGTCTCCTAAAGGCTTTCAGCGGTATCGCTCGTTCGAGTCTGGAGGCACTGCGAATTTTCGAACGTAGAGGTGACCGCTGATCGGGACACGAATTCAAGACGCCACCAGGTACGTAGCGGTCGTTTGCTCAGCTGCGCGCAGGTGCCGTTGCGCGGCAGACCAGTGTCACGAGGGAGTCGATCTCCTCGTGGGTCAGAGCCCGCCCTTCGAAGAGAGAGACGGACACGGCCGGCGCCAGCATCATCTGGAGCACGATCGCGGGATCCACGTCAGGGCTCACTTCGCCGCGGCTGATGGCGCGTCCGACCATCGTGAACCACTTTGGCAGGTCGTTTCGGTACCAACCCATCATCGCGTCGTTCAGTGACGGGTATCGGGCCGAGATCATCGTGGCCATGATCCCGCGCTCGACGGGATCGGCTGCAAGCGAGGCGAGCTCGGTGATCAGGGAGCGGACATCGCTCTCCCACGCTCCGGTGTCCGGAGCATCGGTGCGATGACGGGCGTGGAACGCCAGGGCATCGTTGAGCAGCTCGGTCGCCGTGGGCCACCAGCGATAGATGGTGCCGCGGTTGATGCCCGACCGATCGGCAACCTCGGCGATCGGGAGTTCGACCTTGCCCTCGGTCAACAGTTCCAGGCAAGCGCGCAGCACAGATTCGCGGACGCGCTCGCTGCGTCCTCCGGGCCGGACGCGTGGTTTGACTGCTGAATCCGGGACGCGCATGCCACCGGTCTACTACGGCATTTAGGTCGAGAATCACCGCCTCCCGCTGAGCGGTCCAACTGGAGGGCGTTAACGCGACATTCTGTTCAAATAACCCCGCGGTGGTCGCCAGAACCCCTCGGAAAGGGATGTACTCCCAAATGCACATCAGCATGGGTCTTCCGACCCTCTTCCCTCACGGGCGCGAGACGGAGCTTGCGTGGTATCGCAAGATCGACGAAGGGCCGTGGGACGGCCTCGTCACGTACGAGCGGGTGCTCTATCCCGACAGCTGGTCGGTTGTCCCCCAGCTTGCCGCCGCGGCAGCGATGACCGAGCGCGTGCGGCTCTGGACCGACGTCGTTGCGCTCCCGATGCGGGACCCGGTCCTGTTCGCAAAGGACCTGGCGACCATCGATGTCCTGTCCGGCGGGCGCCTGACGCTCGGGGTCGGTATCGGCGCATGGGACGAGGACTACGTCGCAGTCGGCAGCGCGCTCGACCGGAAGCGTCAACGTATGGACGAGGCCGTAGCGGCGATGCGCAGGGTGTGGGCACAGGAGCCTCCCGTCGAAGGACACCTTCCGGTGGGTCCCGTGCCCGTCCAGGTTGGGGGCATCCCGCTCGTCGCCGGAGTGATCGGCCCCAAGGCGCTCGCCCGAGCCGCGCAGTGGGCTGACGGAGTGAGCGACCCGGCGCATTCACTTCACTTCGACGCCGAGGCGTTGGCTGCGCAGCGTGAGCGCGTCATGGAGGCTTGGCGGGCGGCGGGAAGGACGGAACGGCCGCACTTCTCCGCACCGGTCTGGTTCGCGCTCGGTCCGGATCCGGAGAACCAACTCGGGGAGCATGTACAGGATTTCTGGAACCAAGATGTCGACCTCACCGGAGCTGAGTCCTCCTTCCTCACGGCCCCGACCGCAGGGACGTTGAATTGCGGAGCCTCCGGGCTCCTCGCAGCCGTCAACGGCGCGCGCGAAGCGGGTCTCGATGAGCTCAGGCTCGTCCCGACGACAGCCGATCCCGACGAAATTGACCGGGCGCGAGAGGTACTCGGTATCTGATCCCGCCGCACGAGGTTTCGAGCGCCTGCCGCAAGCTCACCGGCTGGGACTGGGCGATGGGCCGTCGAAGAGTCTGTCGAGGTAGTAATCGATAGCGGCCGATGCGGCGTCGGGATCGATGACATCGAGGTCGAGAAGCGGGGTGAACCCGGTCAGTGCGAGCAGAAGGTTTGTCTCGATGACCGGATCGCGATCCGGCGGGAGGTGGCCGTCGGCAATTGCTTGCCTGATCAGGCGTTCTGTCAGCGTTCTGCCGTTCCGGAGTCCGAGGCGGGCCCGTTCATGTAGCTCTGGGTCGTGCAGCGCCTCGAGGGTGTAGGCGGCACTCATACGGCTGGTGGCGCGGGCGTCTGCGTGCAGGGGGAGCATCTCTATGAGGATCACGCGCAGTGCGTCTCGGGGGTGCGGGGGTGAGCCGAGACGCTGGAGGCTTTGGGTCACGCGCTGCGAGGTCTGTTCGGAAGCGAACTCCATCGCGAATTCGAGCATCGCTGTCCGGGAGGCGAAGTAGTGCTGGACCTGGCCGAGGGAGACGCCCGCCGCGCCGGCGACCTCGCGCATCGTCGCCCGGGACCATCCTTGCTGTTCCACTACCCGCCACAGCGCGCGTGCGATGGTTTCGCGGCGTTCTCGGTGGTCGACCTGTTTCGGCAACGCGCACCCCTTTCGCTATTACCATACATCTGACTTAATACATCTGACTTGGAAAGGAGTGGTGCGAGATGACCGCATTCACCGACCCCGAGCTGGAGGCAGCATATTTCGCGGCCTACGACGCGGTGATGGCCAATTGGCCGGTGCCGGCCGAGACGGTCGATCTTCCGGGACGGTACGGGACGACACGGGTCACGTCCGCGGGCCCGACCGCAGCGCCGTCGCTGGTCCTGCTCCACGGATACAGCGGCACGTCCGGAATGTGGTATCCGGTAGTCGGTTCGCTGGCCGAGGAGCACCACGTGCGGGCCGTGGACACCATGGGCGAGCCGGGCCGCAGTCGGCACACCGGCGCAGCCTTGACCAGCATGGAAGATCTGGTGGACTGGCTGGCGGAAACTTTCGATCTGCTCGAGTTGCCCGCGGCCGACCTGTGCGGTCAGTCCCTGGGTGGGCACCTCGCACTCCGGTTCGCGCTCGCCCATCCCGAACGGGTGCGGCGGCTGGTCCTGCTCGATCCGCCCCTGGCCTTCGCCGGTCTCAGCCCTGAGTTCGAGGAGCTTGGCCGGAACCGCGACCCGCCCCCGACTTTCGAGGATGCTCGCGCGATGCTGGCACCGGGCGCTCCCGGCAGCGGGCCGGCCCATCTGGAGGCCTACCTTGACCTGCTCGCGCACGGAGCCGCGCACTTCCCGGCTTCGCCGATCGTTCATCCGCACCTGCCGGACGGGCTGACGCACCTGCCGGTCCCGACCCTCGTCGCCCTGGCCGGGGCGAGTCAGGTGCACGATTCGGAGGCAGCAGCGAAAGTCGCGCGGCGTGCCGGAGCGGACACGGTGATTCTCCCCGGTGCGGGGCACGGTCTCCTGGCCGACGTCGAACCTGTCCGCAGCCGGGTCCTCGAACACCTCCGGCAGAAGGACTCGCCGACGTGATATCGCGACAGCGAACCCCGAACAGGGAGACCCTCAGAATGCCAAGGGATGCGCGAACTTCGCCCGCAGGAGCGCGCCGATCTCTGCCAGGGCCAGGCGGCCCCGCGCGGTGGAGTCGGCGCGCATCAGAAAGCCGTGGTACATACCGGGATAACGCGTGAGGGTGGTCTGCACGCCCGCATCGCGCAGGCGCCCGGCGTAGCGCTCGCCCCAATCACGGATCGGGTCGCACTCGCCGGTCACGACGATCGCCGGCGGCAGGCCACGAAGGTCGGTCGCATACGCCGGGACCTGATACGGGTCTCGCGGCGCTCCGCCACGGTCGACCAGTTCGTGCATGTAGACGATGTCTTCATGGCGCAGCAGTGGGGCGTCGGGCATGGAGGTGATGGATGCCGCGCCCATGTCGCGGTCCAGGCCGGGATACATCAATACCTGGGCGAAGATTCGTGGACCGCCGTGATCGCGGGCCGCCAATGTCACTGCGGCAGCCAGCGATCCGCCGGCGCTGTCGCCGACGACCGCCAGCCGGCTTACATCGAGGTTCAGTTCGTCGGCATGAGCGGCAACCCATTCGGTGGCCGCGTAACCGTCGTCGAATTGCGCTGGCGGTGGCGATTCCGGTGCCAGTCGGTACTCGACCGCCGCCACCGCGGCGCCGCTGGAGTGTGCCAGTTCGCGCGCCAACGGCTCGAACGAACGATTGGAACCCATCACCAGCCCGCCGCCGTGCAGGTACACAAGTACGGGCAGACCGGGCTCCGGGCTGGGCCGATACAGGCGCAGCGGTATCGGACCGCCCGGGCCTGTGGCCGTCAGGTCTTCGATGCCCGCCATGGCCGGCATCTCGGGCAGCGGTCCGGATTCGAGGCCGGCCCGCACGGCCTGCAGGCCGCGGGCCCGCATGGGAGCGATCTCACCGAACGAGGAAACTCGTGCGGCCGCATCGGGATCCAGTGGTGGATAGGACATTTCAGCTCTGAGCCGGATCGAAACGGCGCTCGGTCCGTAAGTGGGGAGCCTCCTGGTTGCTCAACACCCGGGCCCGCTCGGACATCGCCGAGCCGACGTAATCGGGTTGGGTGAGCAGATAGAACCGGCCTTCGGCGGCCTGCTCGAACACCACCTCGGCGGCGGCCAGCGGATCCATCGCCTCGGCCTTGATGTCGAGCATGGCGGCGCGCTGTCCTTCGGCCGCGCCGGCATCGCCGGACTGGACTCCGCCTGCCGATTCGAAGATGTTGGATACCACGGCGCCCGGTAGCACCGCCTGCACGTGCACATGATGGTCATGTCCGGCGGACTGCACTTCCAGGTGCAGGCATTCCGTCAGGGCCAGAACGGCATGCTTGCTCATGATGTAGGGCGCCTGCAGCGGGACAACGGCCACACCGCCGATCGAGGACAGGTTCCATACCCAGGCAGGTGCGTCGGTGGCCATCATCTTCGGCAGGAATGCCTTGACGCCGTGGAACACTCCGCTGATGTTGATGTCGACGACACGTTGCCAGTTGTCGACCGGGGTGTCCCACAGATATCCGAACTGCTCGATGCCGGCGTTGTTCACCAGCAGGCGTACCGGTCCGAGTTCGCGGTAGACGTCGTCTGCCATCGCTTGCACCGCAGCGGCATCACGCACATCGCACACCACGTCGGTCGCCGACCCGCCGGCGGCGCTGATCTCCTCTCGGAGGCCCGCGATGGCGTCGGCGTTGATGTCGACCAGCACCACCGTCATACCCAACCGGCTGGCATGCCGCGCGAGGCCGGCGCCGATTCCGGCGCCGGCACCCGTGATGACGGCGACTCCGCCCCCGAAGACCTCTGCGGCGTTCACGCGGAAGGGGCGCCGGCGGCCGACGTTGTGATGGACGAGGCCTTGGCGGCGTGCTCGGCGAACGGGACCGAGTCCTCGGCGTCGAGCACGACATTCAGCGAGGTGAAGACCAGACCGTCGTCCGACTGCCGGATCCCGGCATCGACGACCCCACTGGACACCGCGAACGGAACGTTGTTGGTGATCTGGTTGACGAACAGATAGAAGCGGACGTTGGTGACCGCGCCGTCGACTCCGGTGCGGAACACGTTGGTCGCGTGATGACGGCACGGGTACGGGTTCTCGTTGCGGTGCTCAATGAGCCAGGCCACCGTCTCGGCCTTACCGTGCAGTTCTGCGGCCAGCAGGTGCTCGAACGGGCAGGCACCGGAGTCTGAGCGGCTCAGGTACTCCATCTCGTCGGCGAGGCGGATGCCGACCTCATCGAAGTGACCCTGGTCGTAGTGGTACCAGAAACCGGAGATGAACTCTTGGACATCGGACAGGGCGATCTGGTTGCTCATGCCGGCAGTCAACCCGTGATGTGGCGCCGGTAACAGCACCGGTGACCGGTCAGCGGAACACCAAACCGCTATGCGCCGGCGATCAACGCCCAGAGCTGTTGTCCGCCTGCCGCAACGGCCGCCGCCGCAACCCGGTCATCCCAGAAGCGCACGGAGCCGAACTCCGAGCGCCAGGCCAAGGCTGCGCGGGTGAACTCGTGCAGACGATGCTCGTGGGTGGTGCCGATCGCGCCGTGCACCTGGTGCGCGTTGCGGGTCACGACCGAGGCGGCATGCCCGGTACACGATCGCGCGGTCGCGATCTGGAAGTCCAGTTGAGCTGACTGCCAGTCCGTTCCGATGGCGGTGTGCAGCGCAGCCTCGGTGGCGGCCCGCGCCAGCGCCGACTCTGCCGCCGCATCCGAGATCAGGTTCTGAATCGCCTGGAACTTCGCCAGCGGACGCCCGAACTGCACCCGTGACGCCACGTGTTCGATGGACAGCGCCACAGCACGATCGAGCGCCGCGCACACCTGAATCGCGCGTACCATCGCGGATTTGCGGGCGAGCTGGTCAACCAATCGGGTAGGCACCGGTGGTCCCGTCATTGACGTGGTGTCGATGGTGATCGTGTCGCGCGGCTCGCCGATCAGGTTGGTGCCCGGGGTGATCGACAGGTCCGCGGTGTCGAACTCGGTGAGCCGGTATTCGTCGCCGGCCTGCCAGAGCACGACGATCCGTTCCCCATCAGCGGCCCACGGCACAGGTGCGGGGGATTCGCCGCGCAGTGGAGCCACACACACCGTTCGCACGGCGCCATCGACGGGCCTGCCGGTTGCCTCCAGCATCCAACAGGCCAACAGATCGTGTTCGGCCAGGGGGATGCGGACACCGTGACGGACTGCGGCACTGAGCAACTCAGCTGCCTCGAGCCAACCTGCGCCGCTGCCACCGGATTCCTCGGCGCCGGTCAGGCGGACCAGTCCCAGGGACTCGAGCTGCTGCCACAGTGCGCGGTCATAGGTGACGCGCTCACCCGGGCGAACCGGGCCTGCGGTCTGGCGGTACTCGGCAAAGACGCCGTCCATCATGGCCGCGAGATCGGGGTCCACCGCCGACAGCGTGCTGACAGCGAGTTCAGTTGTGTTCATCGCATACCCAATCCCCGCGCGATGACACCGCGCAGTACTTCGTTGGTTCCGCCGCGCAACGTGAAGCCGGGGCGCTGATCCACCGCAGTGGCCACCAGGTGCGCCCACTCGGCATCCCTGGCGGCGTCATCTCCGTTCTGCCGGTCTGCGTAGTCGGCGATGTCGCCTTCGACCGTGGTGCCGAGGACCTTGACGACGGCTGCCGGGACATCGGGATTCTCACCGCGCTCCAGGGCGCCGGCCACCGCAGTTGACATGTGATGGAGACCGGCGACGCGCGCGACCAGACGGCCCAATTCGGCATCATCTGACGTGTTTTCGAGCGCGCGGGCCAGCAGGGGGAACGTCGACAGGAATCTCTCCGGCCCGCTGCGCTCGAAGCTCAGTTCTGAGGTGACCTGGGTCCAGCCGTGGCCGATCTCGCCGAAGACCATGGCATCGGGAACGAACACCTCGTCGAGCACGACCTCGTTGAAGTGATGTCCGCCGTTCATCGAGATGATCGGGCGGACCCGCACGCCCGGGGTGCGCAGGTCGACGATGAACTGGCTCAACCCGGCATGCCGATGCGACGGATCGACCGGTTCTGTGCGGGCCAGCACGATGAAGGCATGAGCGCGGTGCGCCCCCGAGGTCCATACCTTGGTACCGGTGATCGACCACCCGCCGTCGACTCGTGCTGCACGGGTGCGGACGCTCGCCAGATCGGAGCCGGAATCCGGTTCGCTCATCCCGATGCCGAAGAAACATTCACCGCGCACGATGCGAGGTAGGAACTCTGACTTCTGCTCTTCCGTCCCGTATTTCAGGAGCGACGGCACGATCTGGCGGTCGGCGATCCAGTGGGCGGCAACCGGGGCGCCCGCGGCCAGCAGTTCTTCGGTCACCACGAACCGTTCCTGAAACGACCGGCCATGACCGCCGTAGCGCACGGGAACGGTCATGCCCAGCCAACCCTGCTTCGCCAGGGCTGCGGTGAAGTTCTCGTCCCACCCACACAACCAGGCGTCGACCGACGGTCGGAACGTACCGACGGCCAACTGTTCGGCCAGGAAGCCACGGACCTCCCGGCGTAACCGGTCCAGGTGTGCCAGGTGCGTGCCCGTCACGATGTCCGCCACTTCGCGATGCGCTGTTGGTGCTCGGCGTCGTGGTGGGCCAGCGGCTGCATTGCCGCCGCCATGGAGAGCGTCGATTCCAGGGAGCCGGTGATCGATTCCTGCAGCAGGCGCTTGGCCATCCGAAGCGGGCGCGGCGGGTTGACCGCGATCTTGTCGGCGAGTGTGCGAGCCTCGGACAGCAGTTCGTCGTGCGCTACCACTCGGCTGACGAGTCCCCACTCCAACGCCGTTGCGGCGTCGATCCGTTCGCCGGTGAACGTCAGTTCGGCGGCGCGGGCGTAGCCGATGGCGCGAGGGAGGAACCAGGTGCCGCCATCGCCCGGGATGAGGCCGAGCTGCACGAAGCTCTCGGCGAAGGATGCGCGCTCGGAGGCAATCCTGATGTCGCACATCATCGCCAGATCGCACCCGGCGCCGATGGCGGCGCCGTTGACCGCAGCGATGAGAGGGACTTCGAGGCGACCCAGAGCACGTGGGATCCGTTGGATCCCATCGATGTAGGCCCGTCGCTGGTCGATGGCATCCAGACCGAACATGCCCTGACGGTCGGCCATCTCCTTGACGTTGCCGCCGGCCGAGAAGATCTTGCCCGCACCGGTGAGGATGACGGCACCCACGGTGTTGTCGGCGTTGACCGCATCCACCTTGTCCTCGAATGCGGCGATGACGTCCTTGCCGGTGATGGCATTGCCGACCTCAGGAAGGTTGATCGTCCAGATCTGTACCGGTCCGTCGGTATGGACGTCGAGCGGTGAGGTCACGCATGCTCCTTGAGCTGAAGGGATTTGGTCTGGAGGTACTCCTCGAAGCCGAACCGGCCCAGTTCACGGCCGATCCCGGACTTCTTGTACCCGCCGAATGGGGCGGTCGGGTTGTAGGCGCCGCCGTTGATGTCGAGCTGGCCGGTCTGCACCTGGCGGGCGAAGGCGATGGCGTCGTCGTCGGTGGCGGCCCACACTGCGCCCGACAATCCATAGGGGGTGCCGTTGGCGATGCGCAGTGCCTCTTCGGGGCCGGAGAAGGGCGTCACCGCGAGCACGGGACCGAACACTTCTTCCTGACCGAGTTCGGACTCGGGATCCACGTCGGCGAAAACTGTTGGTGCCACGAAGTACCCGACGTCGCGGATCGGATCCGCGCCGCCGGTCAGCAACCGGGCACCGTCGCGCTGGGCGCGCTCGATGAAGCCACGCACCGAGTCGAACTGCGACCGCGACGCCGACGGTCCGATCCGGGTCGCCGGGTCGCGCGGATCACCCACCGTGTAGCGGGCGACGGTGGATTCGATCAGGTCCAGGGCCTCGCCGTAGCGGCTCTGCGGCACCAGCATCCTGGTCCAGGCCATGCAGGTCTGACCGCCGTTGAGGAAGGCATTGCCCACCCCGACCTTGACCGCGGTCGCCAGATCAGCGCCGTCGAGGATGACGTTGGCCGACTTGCCGCCGAGCTCGAGGGCAACCTTCTTGATCGACTGGCCGGCCAGCTCTCCGACGCGTGCGCCCACACCGGTGGACCCGGTGAACGAGACGAAGTCGACATCGGGATGTGAGGCGAGGCGTTCGCCGATCACCCGACCGGGGCCTGAGACGAGGTTGATGGTCCCCGGTGGCAGGCCAGCCTCTTCGCAGGCTTCGACGAAGGCGAACACCGAAAGCGGGGCCTCGTTACTGGGTTTGAGCACGACGGGACAGCCCGCAGCGATGGCGGGTAGCACCTTGGCGACCACCTGGTAGAGCGGATAATTCCACGGCGTGATGGCGCCGACGACGCCGTAGGGCTCCCTCAGGACCAGCGAATTGCCGATGCGCTCTTCGAATTCGAAGGTCTCCAGCACATCGGCGAAACCCTTGGCCACCGCCAGCGGCACCTGCGTCTGCACCGTCTGCGCGATGCGTATGGGGGCACCCATCTCGGCGGTGATGAGTTCGGCGATATCGGGTAGGCGTTTCTCCATCGCAGCGATGACCCGCTGCACCCGGTCCCGACGTTCGTCAACGGTGATGAGCGGGTCGAACGCCTGACGGGCCGCGGCCACCGCGATGTCGACGTCGACGGCGTCGCCATTGGGCACGTGGCCGATCACTTCTTCGGTCGCCGGGTCGACGACCTCGATGAACCCGTTCCCGGAGGGGGCGGTCCAGCTGCCGTTGATGAACAGTCTGTCGTGGTCGAAAGTGGGCACTGTCATCCTTTTTGTTTATGGTGCGATGCTGGCGCGGACGTCGCGCTTGCCGTCAGCTGCGCTGAACGCTTCGTTGATGTCGTCGAGTGAGTACGACGCCGCGGCGAGCCGATCGAACGGCAGTTGATGCTGGTGGCTGTCCAGGAAGGCCAATGCGCGGGACAGGACTGCCGGGTCATACAGGGAGACCCCGACCATGGTCTTGTTGGTGAAGACGAACCGTGACGGGTCGAACTCGAAGGTCTTGCCGATGTTGATGTTGCCGATCTCGACGTAGCGGCCGAACTGGGCGAGCATCTGGAGACCCTCGTCGATGGCCGACGGGTGTCCGACAACCTCGACCACCACGTCGGCGCCCTGGCCGTCGGTCAACTTGCGTACTGCTTTGGCGCGGTCCTTGGGCGTGGCGACCTCGTTGAGGTCGATCACCGAGTCAGCTCCGAATGCCGTTGCCAGCTCCAATCTTTCGGGCACTCCGTCGATGGCGATGACGTTGGCTGCCCCGCGTGCTTTGGCCACGGCCACCGCGTAGAGACCGAGTGCGCCGGCTCCCTGAACCACGACGTGCTCACCGAGCTGCAGGTCGACGCGTTCAAGTCCATACATGACCTGTGACAGCGCACAATTCGCACCCGCGGCGATGTCATCGCTCAGAGTGTCGGGCACCGTGTAAACGACTGCCCCGGCGGGCAACAGGTAGTAGTCGCCGTAGCCGCCGACAAAGTATGGCGGTTCGTCGGCGCGGCCCAACATCGCCATTTTCAGGTTCAGGCAGGCGTTACGGCGCCCCGCCAGACAGTTTCGGCATTTGTGGCAGCAGTAGAAGTACGGGAACACCACTCGGGTGCCTTCGGCCAGGGATCTGCCGTTGGAGTCGGCGGTTACTCCGTCACCCAGCACCTCGATGGCGCCGACCATCTCGTGACCCAGGACGGTCGGTAGCTGTCCACCCAAGCCGCGCGTGGCGAAGGTGCCATGCCAGGCATGTACATCTGAACCGCAGATGTTCGTCCGCAGGACCCGGACCAGAATTTCCCCGGGCCCGACGTCAGGCAGGGTGACGGTTTCGATCTGGAATGGCTTGCCGGGCTCGTCGAATCGCGCGATCCGTCCCTTGTACATCGTGTATCCCTTCAGTTGCTTGTGAATTCGAGACCGAATCGCTGCCGCAGATCACGTTTGAGCAGTTTGCCGCTGGGGTTCTTCGGCAGAGAATCGACGAAGAACACCTGTTTGGGAGTCTTGAAACCGGCCAGATGCTCGCGGCAGTGCCGCAGTATGTCTTGTTCGGTCAGGGTGGTGCCGACACGAGTCACCACCGCCGCGACGACCGCTTCGACCCAGACCGGGTGTGCCACGCCGAATACCGCGACCTCTTCGATGCCGTTGTGCCGGTAGAGAATCTCTTCGACCTCGCGGCTGGCGACATTCTCGCCGCCGGTTTTGATCATGTCCTTCTTGCGGTCGACGACGTGTAGCAGGCCGTGCTCGTCGTAGTAGCCCAGGTCGCCGGAATGGAACCAGCCGCCGGCGAAGGCCTGGGCTGTCTTATCTTCGTCGTCGAGGTAGCCCAGCATCAGATGCGGGCTGCGGTGAGCGATTTCGCCGACGGTGCCGGGCGTGACCGGCACGTCGTTGTCATCGAGGATGATCGTTTCGACGTTGACGACAGGTCGGCCGGCCGCCCCCGCGTGGGCGTCCTGTTCGGCTGGCCCCAGGGCTGAGGCCAGTGGGGCCATCTCGGTCTGGCCGTAGAAGTTCCACAGCCGCAGATTGGGTAGACGCCTGCGCATCTCGTGCAGGATCTCGGTAGGCATCGGTGAGGCGCCGTAGTACCCCTTGCGTAGGCTGGACAGGTCGACCTCGTCGAACACGGGACAGCGCAGCAGGCTGATCCACACCGTCGGTGGCGCAAAGTAATTGGTGACGCGGTGGCGCTCGATCGTCCGCAGTACCAGCTCCGGATCCGGCCGAGGCAGGATGATGCTGGTGGCACCCAGGTAGATGTCGGTAGCCAGGAAGTTGTCCAACTGCGCGCAGTGATACAGAGGCAGGGAGTGGATCTCGACGTCGTCGCCGGACATCGAGCCGGCCACGATGGTGCTGATGTACTGCCACATCAAGCTGCGGCTGCTGTGCATCACGCCCTTGGGTCGGGATTCGGTGCCGCTGGTGTACATGACCCGCAGCAGCTGATCGTCGTCGATTCGGCAATCGGGAACGTTCGCGGTGGTGGTGAGCCATTCGGCGAAATCAGGCCAGTCGCCGGCGCATGTCTGGCCGGAGGGGACGAGTGCTGCCTTCGTGCGGACTGCTGTCCCCGCGGCCATGGCCTGTTCGGCCACCGGGATCAGGTCGGCCTCGACGATGAATCCGGCGGCCTGACTGTGGCCGAGGATGTAGGAGATCTCCTCTGGCATCAGCATGAAATTGATCGGCACCAGCACCACACCGGCGCGGGCGGTGGCGAATGCCAACACCGCGTACTGCCAGCAGTTGCGCGACAACAACGCCACTCGGTCACCGGGAAGTAACCCGTTCTCGTGCAACGCGGCCGCCGCGCGGTCCACCAGGTGATCGAACTCGGCAAAACTCAGGGCGACGTCGCCATCGATGATGGCGGTCTTCTCAGGTTGCTTACGCGCCGACCGGCGGGGGATATCTGCGAGGCTGTGGCTGCGGGCCCGGGCGATGACGGCGGCAAGGTCGTCGGAATGCATGGTCGGCAGAGTAGGCACGCCACCCGCTGCGGCGGTGGTTCGTCTCCCGCTCAGTAGACAGGGAGGGCGCGGTGCGGGGCCCGACCCTTCGATACTCGAAACCATGACCGCTACCACTGAATCCTCGTCACTCGCGGATCGCGCCGCAGACCCTGACGTCCTGCGCGCCCACCTCCTGCAGGCGGACCCCGGTGTCCTGGTCGCGGTGTTGGCGCAGATGACGGGTGATCCGGCGGTCATCGATCGGTATGCATCCAAGATCGATCACGTTCCCGATCCGCCGGAGCGGGCCGGATCGACCGATCCCCAGACGGCCGAGATGCTGGCGGACGAAATCATTGCCGCGCTCGGTCGGCCGCGTCCGGCTGGTGCGCTGCCGGTAGACGATCGCGGGTTCTTCGCCCGTCTGCTGCCGATCGCGCTGGGTGGTCCTGTCGACGACGAACACGTCGACCTGCTGTTGGAGCAAGGCGGATTCCGCCCGTCACATCCGACGTTGCCGCGCACCACGCCGATTCCCTCGTCCACCACGGTGGCGATCATCGGTGCCGGTATCGCAGGTATCGCGGTCGCGCTGGCCGCTGCGGAGGAGGGCGTGCAGTTCGAGATCTTCGACCGCAACGACGAAGTCGGCGGCACCTGGCTGACCACCACCTACCCGGGCATCGGCGTGGATACGCCCTCGGCGTATTACTCGCTGTCGCGCGAGGTGAACCCGGACTGGTCGAACTACTATCCGCAGGGCGCGGAGTACCAGGCCTACCTTGTCTCGCTGGCCGACAAACACGACCTGCGTCGTCACATCCGGTTCGGCACCGAGGTCGAAGCCTTGTGGTGGGACGAGGAGCGGGCGCAGTGGGAGATCCACTCCCGGTCTGCCGATGGCACCCAGAGCATCGACCATGCCACTGTCGTCGTCACCGCAGCGGGCTACTTGAACCGTCCCCGATTCCCGGAGATCAAAGGTTCAGATACCTTCGCTGGAACGAGTATTCACTCGGCGCAATGGGACCCGTCACTGGATCTGACGGGTAAGAAGATCGCGGTGATCGGTGCCGGTTGCACTGCGGTGCAGATTGTCGACGCCTGCGTCGACGAGGTCGAGAACCTCACCGTCTTCCAACGCCAACCGCACTGGGTTGCCCCCCGAAAGCGCCCTTCCGACGAGGTGCCCGCACACCGTCGCTATCTGGGGCGTGCATTGCCGTTCTATTCGATGTGGCACCGGCTCAAGTCGTACTGGGGTACCGCCGACAACAACTACCCCATCATCCTGCAGGACCCCGAATGGTCCAAGACGCACCTGTCGATTTCACCAGTCAACGATGTGCTTCTGCAGATGTGCCTGGGATACATCGACCGGATGTTCGGTGCTGGAACCGAATTGGCGAAGAAGGTGACGCCGGATTTCGCCCCGTACGGCAAGCGGATCATCCGTGACCCAGGCGGTTACTACGACGCGCTTACCCGCGACCATGTCGACGTGGAGGCCAGCGAACCCGCGGAGATCAACGAGCGCGGCATCATCACCGCCGACGGTCGCCAGATCGACCTCGACGTGATCATCTACGCGACCGGTTACCACTTGGATTTCCTGTCCACCGTGGATATTCGGGGTCGGGACGGCAAGACCCTGGCCCAGGTGTGGGGCGACAGTCCCAGCGCGTACCGCGGCGGTACCGTACCGGGGTTCCCGAACCTGTTCATCACCTCCGCGCCGAACTACAGCCCGGGACATGGTGCGGGGGCCAACTTCTCGATGGAGATCTTGGCGCATTACATCCTGGAATGCCTGCAGCTGATGGCGCTGCGCGGCGCGTCGACCATGGAAGTCACCCAGGCCGCGTTCGCGGATTACGTCGACGGGATCGACAAGACCATGCAGGGCACAGTGTGGTGTCACACGCCCAATGCCCACACCTACTACCGATCGCAGTCCGGACGTGTCGTGGTGGCCACGCCGTACCGCCTGGTGGATCTGTGGCATCAGCACCGCGCACCGATCGAAGAGGATTTCGTTCTCCGATGAACCAGATGCTCGCCGGTAAAACGGCATTGGTCACCGGAAGCAGCCGGGGGATCGGGCGCGCCATCGCGCAGCGGCTGGCGGCCGAAGGGGCGACGGTTGCGGTGACCGCGCGGTCGTACACTCCGACCCCGTCCACGCGGGCCGGAGTCACCGAGGCGATCCCGGGAACGATCGAGGAGACCATCGCTCTCATCGAAGACGCCGGCGGTTCGGCCTTCGGAGTCGCTGCTGATCTCGAAGATGCCACTGCGCGCGACGGATTGATCGAGGCCGTCATCGAACGCACGGGTCGGTTGGACATCCTGGTCAACAACGCCGGCTATGCCGACTATTCGGTCGTCGAGGACATGCCGGTCGAGACCTTCGACCGTACCGTGGAGCACTACCTGAAGACCCCGTTCGCGTTGACGAAAGCCGCTGTGCCGCACATGCGTAATCAGGGTGCCGGCTGGATCGTCAACATCGGATCGGTGACCGGGGTGGCCCCGGTGCGGCCCTACCGGGACTACAACAAGACCGCGGGCGACGTGATCTACGCGTCGTGCAAGGCTGCGTTGCATCGGTTCACCCAGGGCGTGGCCGCCGAACTGCTCGATGCCGACATTGCGGTGAACTGCGTCGGACCGTCGACGGCTGTGCGCACGCCGGGCGCGGCGTCGCTGATTCCGGACAGCTTTCCGACCGAACCGGTCGAATACCTGGCCGAAACGGTACTGGCGATGTGTCACCTGCCTGCCGCGGAGCGGACCGGTCTGGTGGCGTTCAGCCTGCACTACCCGTGGTCGCAACAACTTCCGGTGCACTCACTGGACGGCAGAACCGTATTGCCTGCGCTGCAGCCACCTGCGGCGGCGAATCCGAACATCCTGCCCGCGGGGGTTTGAGTCGGCCCTCAATTCTTGTCGGTGGTCGGTGAGATGATGGTGTCATGTCTTCGGCAGCAACCTCTTTGGATGCCCGCGTGCCGCCCGGTGAGCGCCTGGAGGTGTTGTTCGACGAAGTGGCCGAGCTGTGCGGTCAACGCAACGCGATCGATGCGCGCTTGGTGGAGATTGTCGCCGAACTGGAACGCGACGAGCTGTGCGGCGCCACCGGCGCCCGCTCGATTCCGGCAGTGGTGGCCTGGAAAACTGGGGTGACCCCACGCAACGCCGAGACCATCGTCGCCGTCGCGCGTCGGCTCGAGGAGTTCCCCCGCTGCGCGCAAGGGATGCGCGAGGGCCGGCTGTCGCTGGATCAGGTCGGGGTCATCGCCGAGAAAGCCGCCGACGGATCCGATGCGCACTACGCCGAACTCGCGGCCAGCGCGACGGTCAGCCAACTGCGAACCGCGGTCAAGCTCGAACCACGTCCCGAACCCGAACCGAAACCCGAACCGCAGCGGTCGTTCACCCGAATCGAGGGTGACGGGTACACCACCTACAAGATCGTGTTACCACGAGTGGAGGCGGCGAAGTTCGACGCCGCCCATGCATCGCACCGGGATGCGCTGGTCGCCGACTGGAAACACGACCACGACATCGACGAGGACACTGGTGAGGCGGCCTCAGTTCAGGCCCCGCCGTTCCCGAACAATGCCGACGCGTTCATGAGCCTGGTCGAGGCCGGTTGGGACTCCGACGTGGCCCGCCGCCCGCACGGGCAGCACACCAACGTCATCGTGCATCTGAATGCCGACAAGCCAGTCGCCTCACTGCATCTGGGTCCCCTGCTGACAGATGAGGAGCGCCAATACCTGCTCTGCGATGCAACATGCGAGGTCTGGTTAGAACGCCATGGCCAGCCGATCGGCGTGGGCCGTACGACACGGACCATCAGTCGACGCCTGCGCCGGGCATTGGAGCACCGCGACCGCTGTTGCGTCGTTCCCGGGTGCGGGGCCACCCGCGGCCTACATGCCCATCACGTCCGGCACTGGGAAGACGGCGGTACCACCGAACTCGACAACCTGGTGCTGGTGTGCCCTTATCATCACCGCCTGCATCACCGGGGCGGCATCACCATCAGCGGTACCGCTCACAAGCTCGTCGTGACCGATGACCGTGGCCGCACACTGCGCGGCGGATCACTGGCCCGCCCGCCGACTTCGCGGCCACCCGACGTCCCGCCCTACCGCGGACCGACCGGGGAACGCGCAGACTGGTGGTGGTACCAACCGTTCCAACCACAACCGCCACCCACCCTGAACTAGGCAACCAGCTCAGGAGAGCACGGGGCCGGGCAGTTCGCAGAAGCTGTGGCATACCCGGTCGCGGACGATGATGTCGGTGGTCTCGGGATCGAACCAGCGGTCCACCACCGCCCAGTGGATCGGATGCATGAGGTAGGGGCCCATCAGTCCGGCGACGTCGGTGAATTCCTGCTCGAAGACGTGGGTGCATTCGCTGGTGCCGACGGCCTGCTCGACCCGGCTGAGCTGCCACGCGGTAATGGTGGGGACGTATCGGGGCATCATCGACAGTTCACTCTCGAATGCCGCGACGGTCTCGGCCTCCACCTCGGGAGGTACACGCAGCAGCAGTGCGCGATATACGGTGCCAATGCCGCGGCGGAACGGAGCTCCCTGGTAGGTCACTCCATTCACGCGCGTGATCGCCGGTTCCGTCAGCGCCTCGTCGAAATCGCTCTTCTCCCAGTCAGCTTCGTTCGCAAACCGCAGATGGACCAGGATGTCGCCACCGTTGCGGGATCCTGACAGGGTCGGCTCTACCAACGCCCGCAACGCTCCACTGCGTTCGGCCGCGGCACGCAGGGCGTCCAGGACGCGGTCGCGTTCGGACTCGTCGACGTCGACCAGGCGGGTAACCCCGAGCGTGGCAACGCCGGCTGCTGCGTCGGGCAGAACGGGTGAGACATCTGTGATGTCATCCGCGCCGGAAGCCACTTCGCGAGTGCGTTCCACCACCAGATCGGTGATGCTGTCCCACCACCGCGCAACGGCCGGGTCGGGCCGGCCCTGCCAGGTCATCTGCCACCAGGCCTGAGGGCTGGGCAGCGTCCAGGTAATGGTGACCACATTGGACCGGTCGTCGAACCAGATGGGCGGGCTGACCAGGACATCGCGCAGGCTCATACCGCGATCACGGGCACCCGGGGCATATCCGGTCAGGTAGGCGTCGATGAACTTCTGGGCGCAGCCAGGCTTGGTGACAACCCTGTCGATGACGAAAACCTCAGCCATGAACCGAGATTACGATCGCCCGCATTGATGGAGGCACAGCGTTCCCGGCCATCGGGATACCACCGTTGACGACGAGGGATGCCGGCGCGATGGTGGGGCGATGACCGATCCGTTCAGCCCGGCCCAGCTCGGGCCCGTGACGCTGCGCAACCGAGTGATCAAGGCCGCCACGTCGGAAGGCCGCTCACCCAATGGGCTGGTCACCGACGACCTCATCGATTTCCACCGCAGCTTCGCCGAGGGCGGCGTCGGGATGACCACCGTGGCCTACTGCTGCGTGTCGCCGCAGGGTGCGAGCGCACCCGGCCAGATCGTCATGGACAGCCAGGCGCTGCCGGGGCTGCGCCGGCTCGCCGACGCAGTACACGGTGCGGGGGCGGCTATTTCGGCACAGCTGGGCCATGCCGGGGTGGTGGCGCAGAAGAAGCTGACCGGTGTCACCGCCGTGGCGCCGAGTAGGTTCATCAACCCGACGTCGTTCGCCTATTGCCGTGAGATCACCCGGGGCGAAATCGCTCAGGTGATCGACCAGTTCGGCGACGCCGCGCAGGTGGCCGTCGACGCCGGATTCGACGCCGTCGAACTGCATTTCGGACATCTCTACCTGCCCAGCTCGTTTCTGAGCCCGCTGATCAATCGCCGCAAGGACGAGTACGGCGGTGACATCGACAACCGATCGCGGTTCGTGCGCGAGATCGCTGCGCGGGTGCGCGAGGTGGTCGGTGATCGGATCGCGGTGATCGCCAAACTCGACATGGACGACGGACTTCCGGGCAGCATCTGGATCGACGAGGCGCTGCGGACTGCCCAGCTTCTCGACACCGATGCCACCCTCGACGCCATCGAACTGACTCAGGGTTCGTCGGTGTACAAGCCGATGTACCTGTTCCGCGGCGACGTCCCGGTCAAGGAGTTCGCGAAGGTGATGCCGCCGGCATTGCGACCGGCGGTCCGGCTGGTGGGCAAACAGACGATGGGTGTCTATCCGTATCGAGACCTCTACATGCTGGAGGCCGCCCGGCAGTTCGTGCCGCTCATGCGCAACACCAAACTGATTCTGCTGGGCGGCATCAACGATCTCGAACACCTCGAGACGGGCATGCGGGAAGGATTCGACTTCTTCGCCATGGGTCGGGCATTGCTGCGTGAACCGGACCGGGTCAACACGATGATCGCCGAGCCCACCTCACGCAGCCGCTGCAACCACAACAACAAGTGCATGGTGACGGTGTTCAGCCGCACCCACTGCGTGCTCGACCCCGAGCAGCGCTACGGTGCGGTGCTAGGAGCCGAGCAGATCACTTAGCGCCCCGCCGGTCTCTCGCCGGGCGCGGTGGGCGATGTCGAGCATCGGCATCGTCATGAATCCGTGGATGCCCCCCTCGAAGGGGCGCCGGGTCACGGGCACCCCGGCCGCCTCCAACGCGTCGGCATAGGCGATGCCCTCGTCTCGTAGGGGATCGTGGCCGGCGAGAACCACGACGGCCGGCGGTAAACCGCTGAGGTCACCGTGTAACGGTGAGGCGTAAGGGTTTTGCCGATCATCGACCACCGGGACGTACTGGTCCCAGTACCACTGCAGTGCCGGGCGCGGATTGTAGAAGCCCTGGCCGAACAGTCGGTAGGAGTCGGTTTCGAAGTCCGCGGCGATCACCGGGTACAGCAGGAGTTGTGCCGCCAGGTCCGGCCCACCGCGGTCGCGGGCCATCAGGGTGGTCACGGCGGCGAGGTTGCCTCCGGCGCTGTCGCCGCCCACGACGACGCGTGACGGGTCGGCGCCGAAATCGGCTGCATGATCGACCGCCCAGCGGGTGGCGGCGTAGAGGTCCTCGGCGGCGGTCGGCCAGCGGTGCTCCGGGGCCAGTCGGTAGTCGACCGAAACCACCACAGCCGGAATGAGATTGGCAAGGTTGCGGCACAACCCGTCGTGGCTGTCGAGATCGCAGAACACGAATCCGCCGCCATGGGCGTACACCAGCAGGGGCAGCGGTTCGGAGGCCTCGGGACGGTAGACCCGCACATCGATACGACCGTTGTCGACAGGTACCTGGTGGTCGGCAACGGAAGCCACCTGCTCGGGCTGAGGGTTGGCGACGAACCGGCTGCGGATCGCGGCGCGGGCCTGCGCGCCGGTCATCGTGTGTACAGGCGGGAAGCCTGAATCCAGTGTCTTGATCAAACCTGCGATCTGCGGATCGAGCGTCATGCCGGGACCAGGGTGGCAGAGGTCCGCGGGCCGACGGGGCCGCCGACGCGCAGTGGCCGGACCGGCTGCAAGGTGGGGACCACCCGATGAGGCCCATCTTCGGCATTACGCCAGATACCCATGGCCGTCATCCGCACCGGAGCGGCGAGCCGCTGATCGAATGCCATCCGGCTCATCGGACCACACACCGACACCGCCGCGACGGCTGCGCCGGCTGGGCCGATCGGTGCTGCCACACAGCCGAATCCGGCGAGCGACTCCTCCCGCTCGAACGCGAAACCGTGGGCGCGGACCTTTGCCAACTCGGCTTCCAACTGCCGTTCCGTGCTGATCGA
This sequence comes from Mycolicibacterium arcueilense, assembly GCF_058536225.1. Lineage (NCBI taxonomy): Bacteria > Bacillati > Actinomycetota > Actinomycetes > Mycobacteriales > Mycobacteriaceae > Mycobacterium > Mycolicibacterium arcueilense. Next base: position 26,764 of record NZ_JBZTYL010000027.1, on the reverse strand, counting down.
GAACCGCGTCAACCGCGAGGCCAGATTGACCTCGACCGACGAATTGTCGGCCAGGATCGCCTTACCCACCGCCGTACAGTGTGCGGGCTGCCGACCCCCGATACGCGTCGGAATGGCGGCCACCATCTGACCGCCGATCTTCTCCAGGTATACGACGTCGGATCCGTCGAGTACCGCCAGGTGGACGACCAGTCCGGTGGCCCGGTGCAAATCGCGCAGCAAGGGAATCGCGGCACGGTGGATGCGGTCCTGGTGCAGCGCCAGAGAACCCAGTTCGACGAGTCGCATGCCCAACTCATAGTCGCGGCCGTCACGGCGAAGCCAACGAAGGTGCACCAGGCGCTCGAGGAGGCGATGGGCCGACGACCGTGGCAGGCCGGTCCGCCGCACGATCTCGGCCAATGTCAGTCGGGCAGATCCCTCGAAGGCATCGAGAACCAGGGAGACCCGGTCGATGACGGCGCTGGGCGTCTCGCCCGGCTTCTCGGCGGCCATTGTCTTCTCGACAGCCATTGTCATGAGGACCTCCCATATCGAGCCGCATGCCTGGACGGCATATGACTATTAGTCATATGACTGTTTGTAGCATATCGGTGTGGGTGCTGTCACATGAACGATTGAATGCGAGCGGGGTCATGCCAAAACCCCCGCCGCGATGCGGCGGGGGTTGGGCGATTTCAAGTTGCGGGAGCCGCAATGACCAGCGGCTATGCCCTTGCTGCGGCCCGGCCGGCGCGACGACCGTAGAAACTCCCGTCACCCAGTGACACACCGCTGGCGTATCCCCAGGCGGCCAGGCCGGCCGTGCAGCGCCCGGCAGCGAACAGCCCCGGAATGGGCTCGCCACTGACGTGCAGTACCTCGGCGTCGAGCGTGGTGTGCAGCCCGCCGAGGGTGAAACCGCCGGTGCTCTCGCGGAGGTCGATGGCTCCCACCGGGGACTTGATCGGCTTGAGCCACTGCGGCTTCTTGTGCAGCAGCGGGTCCTCGCCGCGCGACGCGCCGTCGTTATAGGCATCGACGGTGGCTTGCAGCGAGTTCGGAGGTAGCCCGATCTCGGCCTCCAGATCGGCGACGGTGTCGGCCACCCAGGTCGGCGGCCGCATCATCAGGTGGGGAGAGAGCGAGGCCATCGCCTCCTCCTGGGCGTCGCCGTCGATGATCAGATAGGCCGTGTTGTTCTGGTGATACAGCGTCAACTGGCCGGCGCGACCGGGATAGGTGTCCTCGGCGACATAACGCTGACCACGTTCGTTGACCAGAATCCCGCGCACCAACTGCTGGGGATCGATGAAGAGGGCGACCTCGGTGGCGTCCATGTGCGCCAGATCGGCACCGAGCGCCTGCGCCATCCGGATGGCCTGCCCGTCGTGCTGCTCGATCGAGGCGGCCGGGCGCCCGGCGATGCGCGGGGCATACCTGGCGACCATGGCGTCGTTGTAGGCGAAACTGCCGGTGGCCAGCACAACTCCACGCCGTGCCCGGATATCCAGCACAGTGCCGTAGCGCCGGGTCCGAATGCCGACGACGCGGCCGTCGGACTCGACGATCAGCGACTGCACCCGCACGTCATAGAGCGAGCGCGCCCCGACCGCGGTCGCCGTGTCGACGAGGCCCTTCATCAGCATGAAACCCGCGCTGGACTCGCCCTGCTTCTTGTTCTGCATCTGCGGGACGTGCCCGCGCGGAGCCGGCGTTGCGATGGTGTTGAACGGGTACGAGTTCTCCCCACCGCTGTACATGAGCCCCTGGTCGCCCATGGGCTCCCAACCGGGCTCGCCGAAGAACTCGGCTTTGAACGGCACCCCGCAGCCCACGAGCCAGTCGAAGTGCGCGACGCTGCCTTGGCAGTAATCCGCGATGCGCGCGGGATCAGCGCCGGGCCCCATCGCCGCGTTGAGAAAAGCGGCCATGTTGTCGACGGAATCTTCGAACCCGCAGGACTTTTGGATCTCGGTCCCACCGCCGAGGTAGATGAATCCGCCTGCCATCGAGGCGGCTCCGCCCCAGGAGCCGGTGCGTTCGAGTACCAGTACATCGGCGCCTGCGCGGGCCGCCTCCACTGCTGCGGCGGCGCCGGCCACCCCGTAACCGGCGATCACCACGTCGGCCTCGTCGGCCCACTCGGTGACCGCGCTGACCGGGATCGGCAGGATGTCGTCGGTGAGCGTCACGGCTGCATGGCCTTCGGCAGATCGGTGACCCACTGGTGTCCCCAGTAGCTGTCTGCGGTGATTTCCTCTGCCGTGTAATAGGTTTCGTCGACCCGCATGCCCTCGGTGCCGAATTCGATATCCCAGTCGCCCGGAGCGCGCACGTAGAACGACACCATCTTGTCGTTGGTGTGCCGACCCAGTGTCGACGACAGCTGGAAGCCTTCGGCATTGACCCGGTCGAGGGCCTGGCCCACTGCATCGAGGGTGTCGACCTCGACCATGAGATGAATGAGTCCCGGATCGCGCAGCGTCTGCGCGGGACAGATCGCCAGGCTGTGATGGCGCTCGTTGACGCCCATGAATCGGACCCGCACCGGTCCGAACTCCGGCGGCACCGGAACGCGGAACGCGCCACGGGACTTGAAACCCAGTACCTCGGTGTAGAACTCGAACAAGCCGTTGACGTCGAGCGCGGGCAACACCACATGCCCGAGACCCTGATCGCCGGTGACGAACTTCGCGCCGAAGGGTGTGACCACCGGGGAGTGGTCGAGGACCGGGCCGTGGAACACCTCCAGTGAGGTGCCGGCAGGGTCCTCGAACGCGATGGCCGCCTCGACCCGTCGTGCGTCCGTCTCTTCGAGTGAGAGCTGCTTGAACGGCACACCGGCGGTATCGAGCGCTGCCTTGACCTGCTCAAGGTCGGCGTGGTCGCGCACCTCCCAGCCGACGGTCAGAATCTTGTCGGAGTCGCCGGGTACCACGATGATGCGGGCAGCACGCTCATCCATCCGCAGGTACAACGCGGACTCGTCGGGCCCGGTACCGGTGGCGAAGCCGAGCACGTTGAAGGCGAAGTGCCGCCAGCGCTCGATATCAGAGGTGGCGACGGTGACGTAGCCGAGGCTCTTGATCAGTCCCATATGAGCTGTCCTCTCAGATCATCGCCCGCAGCGGACCCTGCGGGTCCACGCCCAGCGAGCTGAGGGCCGACGCGTGATAGACCGTGCTCGGAACGTGAATCGCGTGGGCCTGGCCGACATGCACATCACGCCAATACCGTTGCAGCGGTTTGTCCATCCGCGCCGCGTTGCCGCCACAGCGGGCGAAGATCTCGTCGACCGCCGACACCGCGCGCCACACCGCCCGCACCTGGGTGCGCCGGCCCGCGGCCCGGTCCTCGAACGACACTTCCTTGCCCGAGTCGACGATGTCGTAGATGCGATCGGCGTTGGCCAACAGTTCCTGGCGGGCCGCGTTGATGTCCGCCGCGGCTTCACCGATCGCGTACATGACGTAGGGGTCGTCCTTGATCGCCACGCCGCTGGAGTTGACCCGCTCGCGCTGGTAGTCGAGCGCAGCGGCCAGGGCCCCCTCGGCGATGCCGATGGTCGCCGAGCTGATGCCGAGAGGGAACATCGTCGACCACGGCATCAGGTACAGCGTTTCGGTCATCCCGGCCTCGCGCTGGGCGGTGCCGTCCATGACCTTCATCGCGTCCATCGTCCGGTATGTCGGTACGAACGCATCCTTGACGATGACGTCCTTGGAGCCGGTTCCGCGCAGCCCCACCACATTCCACGAGTCCTCCACGATCTCGTAGTCCTGGCGCGGCAGGATCATGTGCAGCATCTGCGGCGGCATCAGTGGTTTGCCCTCGGCGTCACCGAGTATCGCGCCCAGGAAGATCCAGTCACAGTGATCGGTGCCCGAGCTGAACTGCCAGCGACCGTTGAAGATGTAGCCGCCGTCGACGGGCTTGGCCACCCCCTGCGGCGCGTAGGGAGACGCGACCCAGGTGTCGACGTCCTCGGCCCAGATCTCGGCGGCGACCTTGGGGTCGGCGTAGGCGAGCTGGTACGGGTGCACGCCCACCACGCCGTTGATCCATCCGGCCGAGGGATCCAGCGCCGCGGTGGCCATCACGGTCTCGGCGAACTCGCGCGGATGGACCTCCAAGCCGCCGTGAGCCTTGGGCTGCAGCAGGCGGATGTTTCCCGCCGCCTTCATCATCTTCACGGTCTCGTCGGTGAGCTTGCCGATCTTCTCGGCTTCGGCGCCCTGGTGGCGCAACTGGTCGGCGAGGTCGCGCACCCGGTCGATTACGCGCTCAGTCATGGTTCGGTCCTATCGTCGAGGGCTGTACTGATGGTGTACCGCTTTGACCCCAGTGGAGGGGGCCAATCCCGTTCAGTGGAAGTGAGCCGACCATGCCGGCTCAGAATTCGATGTGGATGTCGTCGGACACCGGCCGCGACTGGCAGCCGAGGATCACGCCGTCGGCCAGGTCCTCTGGCTCCAGGATGTCGCAGGCGGCCATGTTCACGTCACCGCGTACCACCGTGGCCGCGCACGATCCGCACTGTCCCTCTTTGCAGGAATATGGAACGTCGACACCCGAGCGGATCAGCACGTCGACCAACGTCGCCTGGCGCGGCCACCTCAGCCGGTGACTGGCGCCGTCAAGATCGACCTGAAGGTCGGCGGCGTCATCGTCGTCGGAATCTGTTGCCAGTGCGGTGGTGTCATCGGCGAACGGGTCACCGGTCAGCGACTGGAACACCTCGAGGTGTATCCGGTCCCGCGTGACACCGGACGCGACGAGCGTCTCCTTGATGACCGCCATGAACGGGGCCGGACCGCAGACGAACGACTCGAAGCCCGTGGACCCGGCGAAAACGGTGTGGGCGAATCCGCTCAGCTGCGCGCGGGTCGGCAGGCCCTGAATCGATTCCAGCCAGTGCAGCACCGTCAGTCGGCCTGCGTAGCGGGCGGCGAGTTCGCGTAGTTCGCCGGCGAAGATCACCGAGCGTTCGTCGCGGTTGGCGTAACACAGGACCACCCGCCCGGTTCCGGCCGACAACACCGACTTCAAGATCGACATCACCGGAGTGATACCGCTGCCCGCCGCCCACAACAGAAAGTCGGTGTCGAGGCTTGCCGGGGTGAACAACCCGGCGGGCGGCAGTACCTCGATGGTGTCGCCGACATCCACGTTGTCGCACAACCAATTCGAACCGTACCCGTCAACGGTGCGCTTGACGGTCACCTTGGGGGCGGGATCGGTGTGCGGTGAGCTGGCGAGTGAGTAGCACCGGGCCACCGATCCGGTCAGCTCGCTTGGCACCCGCAGCGTCAGGAATTGTCCGGGTCGATAGGAAAATCGATCCTGCTGGTCCTGCGGCACAGTGAAAACCAGAGATCGGGCGTCGGGGCTTTCATCGATGACATCGGCCACCGTGACAACGACGCTCCGTCTGGTCTGGAGGCTCGGGTCGGTCATGGGCCGAGATTCTCGCTGACGCACCCGATGAGGCAATCCGCCGATTCCGGTGGTCGGGACGTCAGGTCTCGCGGTCCGGTGACCGGGAACTGTGGCGGCCGCGCGCGTGATCGGCGCCTACCGTTCGCCCTGTGAGCAGTGGATCGATGAACGTCGTAGATGTTGTGGTGGTGGGCGCCGGTTTCGGTGGCCTGTACGCGTTGCACAAGTTCCGGTCGCAGGGTTTGTCGGTGCGAGTCTTCGAGGCCGCCCCGGAGGTGGGCGGCACCTGGTACTTCAATCGCTACCCGGGTGCACGTTGTGACGTCGAGAGTGTCGACTACTGCTACTCGTTCTCCGACGAACTCCAACAGGAATGGACCTGGACCGAGAAGTACGCCACCCAGTCCGAAATCCTGAAGTACATCAATTGGGTTGCCGACAAGCTCGATCTGCGCCGCGACATCACGTTCGAGACCAGGGTGAGTTCAGCGGTGCTCGACGAGCAGACGCTGCGCTGGACCGTCACCACCGATACCGGCGAAACTGTTGACGCGACGTTCGTGGTCATGGCCACCGGCCCGTTGTCGGCGGCGATGACTCCTGACTTCCCGGGTCTGGACAGCTTCGCCGGCGACGTCTACCACACCGCGCACTGGCCGCATGAGGACGTGGACTTCACCGGCAAGCGCGTCGCCGTCATCGGCACCGGATCCTCGGGGATTCAGTCCATCCCGATCATCGCCGAACAGGCCCAGCAGCTCTATGTCTTTCAACGGACCCCGAACTACAGCGTGCCGGCTGGCAACCGGCCGTTGACCGCCGACGAGGTCGCCGACACCAAGGCAAACTATGCCGAGCGGCGCCGGATGTCCTGGCGCAGTGGCGGTGGCTCACCACATGTCGCGCACCCCAAACTCACCATGGAAGCCACGCCCGAAGAGCGTCATGACGCCTTCGAAAAGCGTTGGCAACTGGGCGGAGTGCTGTTTTCCAAGACGTTCACCGATCAGATGGTCTCCCTGGAAGCCAACGAGCAGGCCCGCAAGTTCTACGAGAACAAGATCCGTGCCGTGATCGACGACCCGGCCCTGGCCGAGGTACTGATCCCCGACGATCACCCGATCGGGACAAAGCGGATCTGCACCGACACCAACTACTTTCAGACGTTCAACCGTCCCAACGTCGAGCTTGTGAGTGTCCGGAGGACGCCGATCGAATCGATCGACGAAACGGGAATCAACACGTCCGACGCGCGCTATGACATCGACGCGTTGGTGCTGGCCACCGGGTTCGACGCAATGACCGGCACGTTGGCCAAGATCGACATTGTGGGCCGGAGCGGCAGGAAGCTGGCGGACGACTGGGCCGACGGGCCCCGCACCTACCTGGGTCTGGGTACCGATGGCTTCCCCAACCTGTTCCTGGTGTCCGGTCCGGGGGCACCGGCGGTGCTGGCCAACATGGTTCTGCATGCCGAAGCGCACGTGAACTGGATCGCCGAAGCCATCGCCTATCTCGCCCAGAACAGCTACGCGGCAATCGAACCCACGGCCGATGCCGTGGACAGTTGGATCGCCGAATGTGCCCAGCGCGCCGACGCCACGCTGTTCACCAAGGCCAACTCCTGGTACATGGGCGCCAATGTGCCCGGCAAGCCTCGGATGTTCATGCTGTTCATCGGCGGCTTCGGCGTGTACCTCGATATCTGCAACGAGGCAGCGGCAGCTGGGTATAAAGGATTCGATCTGCTGAAGGCGCCCTAGTGCCGGACCTGGCAGGCAAGGTCGTCCTGGTCACTGGTGCCGGAGGCGGTACCGGGCGCGTGCATTGCGAACGCTTCGCCGACGCAGGCGCCGATGTCATAGCGCTCGACCGGACTGAGGCCACTGACGACCTACGAGAGACAGCCGAGCGAGTGCGGCGGCGTGACAGACGCTGTGCCACCGCCGCGGCCGACATCAGTGATCTCGCGGCTGTCACCGCGGCGGTTGATTCGGGTGTTACGACATTGGGCCGCCTCGACATCATCGTCGCCAATGCGGGTATCCACACGCCGAACAGGCCGGCGTGGGAGATCAGTACCGAGGAATGGCAACGCAATCTGGATGTCAATCTGACCGGTGTCTGGCACACCGTCAAGGCCGGTGTGCCCCACCTGGTTGCTGAAGGTGGGTCCGTGGTGATCATCAGCTCTACCAACGGTTTACGTGGTACCGCGGGCACGGCGCATTACACTGCCAGTAAGCATGCAGCGGTGGGTCTGGCCCGCACACTCGCCAATGAACTCGGGCCGCATCGTATTCGGGTGAACACCGTGCATCCCGGGGCAGTCGCCACCCCGATGGTGCGCAACCCCGATACCTATAAGCGGTTGCGACCGGATCTGGACAACCCCACCGAAGCCGATGCAATCGAAGTGCTCACCGCCCGAAACCTGCTCCCGGTGCCGTGGGTGGAACCCGTCGACGTGGCCAACGTGGCGGTTTTCCTGGCTTCCGATCAAGCTCGATACATCACCGGTACCCAGCTCGTGGTCGATGCCGGCCTGACCCAGAAGACGACATGACCGGCCGGTTGAAGGGCAAGACCGCTGTGATCACCGGTGCTGCGCGCGGCATCGGCCGCGCCCAGGCCGTGCGCTTCGCAGAAGAAGGCGCGGACATCATCGCAATCGATGTGTGCGGGCCGATCGAGTCGGTGATGATTCCGCGCAGCACACCGCACGATCTCGCCGAAACCGCTCGCCTTGTCGAGCAGACCGGCGGGCGCATCGTCACCGAGATCGTCGACGTGCGGGACACCGACGAACTGCGTGCGGCCGTCGATCATGGAGTGGCCCGTTTCGACGGTCTCGATATCGTCTGCGCCACTGCGGGAATCACGTCGCGAGGTTCCGCCATCGGACTCTCCGAGGCGTCATGGCGCACCATGCTCGACGTCAACCTCACCGGGGTGTGGAACACGTGCACTGCCACGGCGCCCCATCTGATCGAACGCGGCGCGGGTTCGATGGTGCTGACCAGTTCGATCGCGGGTCTCCGGGGATTGGTGGGTGTCGCGCACTACACCGCTGCCAAGCATGGGGTCGTCGGGCTGATGCGTAGCCTTGCCCACGATTTGGCGCCTCATGGTGTGCGGGTCAACTGTGTGCACCCGACCAACGTCGACACGCCCCTGATCCAGAACGACGTCGTCCGCAGTGGGTTCCGGCCCGACCTGGACCGTCCGCCCACCCGTGACGAATTCGCGGCCACCGCCACGCAGATGAACCTGCTCGCCGTGCCGTGGGTGCAGGCTGTCGACGTCGCGAACGCCACCTTGTTCCTGGCTTCGGACGAAGCCCGCTATATCACCGCGATCAGCCTGCCGGTTGACGCCGGAAGTACCCAACGCTAGGAGGCCGACATCGAACAGCAGATACTCACTCGACTGCAGCGCCTCGAAGATGAACAGGCCATCGCGAAACTGATTGCCTCATACGGTCCTTCGGTGGATGCCGGTAACGCCGACAATGCTGCCGCACTGTGGGCGGTCGACGGAACCTATGACGTCGAGGACTGGCTGATGACCGGCCGGGGCGGCGTGCATCAGATGGTCAGCTCGACCGGACACCAGGATCTGGTGGCCGCGGGCTGTTGCCATTTCCTCGGCCCCGCGGTGGTCACAGTTGACGGCGACCGCGCTGTCGCGGTGTGCGAATCGCTGGTCCTGTTACGCGACGGCGAGAGTGGCTATCGAGTGTGGCGGGCGACCGCCAACCACTTCGCGCTGGAACGTCTCGAAGGGCAATGGCAGATCACGACGCGCACCAGCAGATTGCTCAACGGCAACCCGTACGCGCACACTCTATTGAACCTTGGATTGGCGGGAGCGCCTGTCCCCGAGCAGATCTGAGAGGCAGCGATGTCCGCTACTGATTGCCCGCTGGTGTTCTTCTCGTTCGTCGCACTCGGTGGCGGGGGAGCCGAGGAACACCGGCGCTACAACGAATGGCACCAGTTGGATCACCGGCCGGAAAATCTCGCCCTCCCCGGTATCGCCTGGGGCGACCGGTGGGGCCGCCCGGCCTCCTGCCGCGAGGTCTCTCGGGCTGAGTCCGAGCAGGCCGATACCGACTATGTCGCGATGTACTGGTTTCGCTCTCCGGTGGAGCAGTCGGTGCGGGAGTGGGAGCAACTCGGTGCGGACTCATTTCAGTGGGGTCGTGGACCGATGATCCCCGGCGTGCGCCGCACTGTGCTCGCATTCTTCCGACCGGTCAAGGGCTACGCCGCTGCCTCGGCCTTGGTGTCGCCCGGTGTGATCCCGTACCGGCCCAACCGCGGGCTGCACCTGACGATGACCCGGTTTGCCGAACCGTACGGTGCCGAAGCTCACGAGCATCACCGATGGGAGGACCGGGTGGCGATTCCGGCTCTGCTGGAACTGGATGGTGTGGCCGGGGCGTGGACTTTCGCACTCGATCGCCACCAGAACAACGGGCTCGGCCTCCGTTCCTCGGAGGCGGCAGACCCGCCCGGCGGCCTGCGCATCCGTCTGCTCTACCTCGATGACGATCCGGTCCGCGTCGCCGGCCGGATCAAGGATCGGCTGGTTGACACGGCGCCCGGAGAGTGCGTCATCGACACGCCACTGAACACGATCATTCCCTGGCAGGACTGGTGAACATGGGTACCTATGCAGTGACCGGATCGGCGTCCGGGATGGGCCGCGCGGCGGCCGAGCGGTTGCGGACCGACGGGCACCGCGTGATCGGTGTCGATCTGCGCGATGCCGAGGTGATCGCGGATCTCTCGACTGCACAGGGCCGTTCGGAAGCCGCCGCTGCGGTGCTTGAGTTGGCTGAGGGTCGGCTCGACGGCGCAGTGATGGCGGCAGGTGTCGGTCCGCTGCCGGACCGCAACGCCGTACGGCTGATCCTGTCGGTCAACTATCTCGGGGTGGTCGATCTGCTGCAGAGGTGGCGCCCTGCGTTCGTCGCCGCCGGGAACGGAAAAGTGGTTGTCGTCGGTAGCAATTCGAGTACCACGATGCCGATGGTGCCGGTGCGCGCGGTGCGGGCCCTGCTGCGCGACGATCTCGACCGCGCCGTCAAGTCCCTGCGTCGGTACCGTGCGGTCGCACCGTCGCTCAGCTACGGTGCATCGAAGATCGCGGTATCGCGATGGGTGCGGCGCAATGCGGTGCTGCAGAGTTGGGCAGGCGCCGGAATTCGACTGAACGCGATTGCCCCGGGTGCGATCCGGACTCCGCTACTGGAGAAGCAGCTCGCCTCCCCGAGAGAAGCCAAGGCGGTGCAGTCCTTCCCGGTCCCAGTCGGAGGCTTCGGCAGCCCCGATCATCTCGCGGAATGGATGGTCTTCATGCTGTCGGACGCTGCTGAGTTTCTCTGCGGCAGCGTCATCTTCGTCGACGGTGGATCGGATGCCTATTTCAGGCCAGACGATTGGCCTCGGCGGGTGCCCACACCCCGGCTTCCCAATTATGCCTGGAAGTATCTGCGCCGCTAGGTTCTCGTCACCTACCACCGACGGCTGCCACAGTGGCCTCATCGGTGCGATGGATCATGGCCGGTGTCACCACGCGATGCGCCGCTCGGGCCTGGCTCGCGCCTTTGCGGGGCACATTTGACAGGCTGTGGCAGATCGCCCATGACGCGCTGTGAACAGCGGCGGCCACGGGCTCGATCCGCGTTGACCTGGTGGGACCGCACAGCGACAGCGCGAATTGATTGCCTCCCTCGGTCACGCTGATCGGAGCGGCCACGACGGTGACTCCGCGCTCACAACCTTCGGCATCGACGGCAACCCCGCCACGGGCGCGTACCGCCGCCAGGCTCCGATCCAACTCCGCGCGGTTGTGAATTCCGTACGGCGACGTCACCGCATACCGCAACTCTGGCCAGGCTGACTCGTCCAGTTGGGCCAGGAGCGCGCGGCCGGCGGCACTCTGTTCCACGGGCTGCTTGAAACCGACCTGCCAACAACTGCCGGAGCTGGGCCACATGCCGAAGCGTTCGATGTGCAGCACGTGCGTACCCGTCAGGACGCTGAGATGCGCCGTCAGGCCGGTGCGACGGTGTAGGTCGGCCATCACCGGCAGTGCCGCTTCGGGAACTCGACGCTGTCGCACTGCCTGGCGGCCGAATTCGAACATCTTCAGTCCCAGTGTGTATTCGGCGCCATGGCGTTCGATCCAGCCGAGCTGGACCAGGCCCTGCAGGATGCGATGAGTCGACGAGCGGGGAACGTTCGAATACCGGGTGATTTCCGCCAGTGTGAGCGTTTGTCGTGCGCCGAACACCTCCAGAAGTGCGGCCGCCCGACTGAGCAGCGCTATGGGAGCAGCGTCGTCATCCGACGTTGACACAGAACCCTCCATACCTGTCATACTCTGCATATGTGTCACAACGTGACAGGTGTGAGTCTAAGCACAGCGCGCCTGCGAAGTAAAGGAGGCCGCGTGCCGGTGCGACGACAATCAGCGAATGCCCAAAGGTAAGGGGCCGACGCTCACCGAGCGTCGCGCTGAGGAACTGCGGCTCAACATCGCCAGGACCGCATGCGACATCTTCATCGCCGACGGCGACACCACGGCAACCGTGGAGCGCATCTGCGCCGAAGTCGGCATCGCGACGCGTACGTTCTACCGCCACTTCCCGGTCAAGGAAGACGTACTTGGGCCGTTGTTCGGGCGAAGCGAGACGAACATGCGGGATCTGTTGTCCTGTGCTGCAGCGGATTCAGACCCCGTAGATGTCCTTGTCGACATGTTCACGGTCGAGGTCCGGCACCGCCGGTCAGCCGGGGCCCAGCATCGGCAGTCGGTCGACAAGGCGCGGAAACTGATGTCGCTGGTCGCCGAGACTCCGCAGTACCGACTGCGATGGATGGAATGGAGCGAGAACCTCGCCGACGCCATCACCGAGTTCCTGGCGGGTCACTTCGACTTGAGCGACGACGTGTTCACGCGCTCATTGCCGAGCAGGCTGATCGTCCACGTCAGCAGTAACGCCTACATCTGGTGGACCGACGCCAAGGAACCGCATGAACTCGACGAGTTGATAGCGGCGCACCGGTCCGGCATCGCCATGGTGCTGGCCGGATTGCATCGGTCGGACGGAAAAGCCGTTAGCCCCGTGCCAGGAAGTTCGTGACCACAGACTCGAAAGCGGACTTCGCCTCGATCATGGCCCAGTGCCCACAGTTGGGGAACACGTGAAGCTCGGCGTTGGGGATGGTCCGCATCGGAATCAGCGCCATATCAAGTGGACTCACGCGATCATCGCGCCCCCACGTCAACAGTGTCGGTGCCGACACCTTGTGCATGCGTGCCCAGGGCATGGGCAGGTCTGAAGCGGCCATCGAGGCCATCATCGCTGCGAACGCCGCCTTCCCGTACATGCGGCGGGCGGCGGCCAGCGTCTCCGGGTCGGTCGCGAGCGTCCAGCGCTCTTCGATCAGCTCCTCGGTGACCAACGACCGGTCGTAGACCATGGAATGAAGCCAGTCGATCAAGCGCTGCCGAGTCGGGTCCTCGGTGAATTCCTGGAGCAGACGGATTCCCTCGCTCGGGCCGGGGGAAAAGATCGTGGTACCGATCCCGCCGATCGTCACGAGACGGCCGACCCGTTCGGGAGCGTTGATCGCCGTGTTTATCCCGACGCCGCCGCCCATGGAGTTGCCGACGATGTCTACCCGGTCGATACCGAGGGCATCGAGGAAGGGAGTGACGGCGCCCTGAGCGGTGACCATCGGGTGCCCGCCCCAGTCGTCGGAGACTCCGAACCCTGGAAATTCGAGGACCAGGCAGCGGAAGCGTTCGGCGAACGTCGGTAGCACTCCGCGGAAGTTGCGCCACCCGGTAACGCCGGGACCCGATCCGTGCAGGAACAGGACGGTCGGACCCTGGCCGACGTCGTAGTACCGCAAAGTTCCTGCACTGGTGTCGATCTCACGCAGCGCATCCGTCGTACCGACTCCGGTGGTGGTCGCAGCAGAACTTGACACGTGTCTTCTTTCCTTTTGCCGGGCTCGTTGCATCCAGCCTCACACGCGGGCCGAGAGGTCGGCAATGGGATGTTCCGCTGACCGGTGACTATCAGTGGCGGGGCGGTATTCCCGGTGGGTGGGACACGCGATGGTGCGCTCGGTTGTGAACTGCGATGGTTCCCGGTCGAGACGTGTTCCAGGTCATACCGGCCCCCGGGTGACTCCCACGCAGAAAAGGAGAACCCGATGCTGCAGCGACAACTCGCCGGCCCACTCGAGGGGGTGGGTGGGTTGTTCGCCATGTCGGTGGATGCCGCCAGATTCACGGTGCGCAGACCATTCCAATGGCGCGAATTCCTTGACCAATCCTGGTTCGTGGCACGGGTTTCCATGGCGCCCACGCTGTTGGTCGCGATCCCGTTCACGGTCCTGGTGTCGTTCACCCTGAACATCCTGCTGCGGGAACTGGGGGCGGCCGACCTTTCCGGGGCGGGCGCTGCCTTCGGTGCGGTGACACAGGTGGGGCCGATGGTGACGGTGCTGATCGTCGCCGGTGCCGGGGCGACGGCGATGTGTGCGGATCTGGGTTCGCGGACCGTCCGTGAAGAGATCGATGCCATGGAGGTGCTGGGCATCAATCCGATCCAGCGTCTGGTGACGCCGCGGATGTTGGCTTCGGGCCTGGTGGCGCTCCTGCTCAACAGCGTCGTGGTGATCATCGGAATCCTTGGCGGATACCTGTTCTCGGTGTTCGTCCAAGACGTCAACCCCGGCGCTTTCGCCGCGGGTATCACCCTGCTCACCGGCATTCCGGAGGTCATCATCTCCTGCGTCAAGGCGGCCCTGTTCGGCCTGATCGCCGGACTGGTCGCGTGCTACCGCGGTCTGACCGTCTCGGGTGGCGGTGCCAAAGCGGTGGGCAACGCCGTCAACGAAACGGTGGTCTACGCCTTCATGGCGTTGTTCGTCGTCAACGTGGTGGTCACCGCCATCGGCATCCAGATGACCACGCGATGACGGCAACGGCAGTACTTCAGTCGGCGTACCCGCGCCTGTCCCGGGCCGTACGCCGGCCGGGTGTCGCGTTGAGCGGCATCGGTGACCATGTCCTGTTCTACGGGCGGGCGCTGGCGGGCATGCCCCATGCGGCCGTGCACTACCGCAAGGAAGTCGTCCGGCTGATCGCCGAAATCAGTATGGGTGCAGGGACATTGGCGATGATCGGCGGGACCGTCGTCATCGTCGGATTCCTGACCTTGGCCACCGGCGGAGTCCTGGCGATCCAGGGCTACTCCTCGCTGGGCAACATTGGCATCGAAGCGCTCACCGGATTCCTGGCTGCCTTCATCAACGTCCGGATCTCGGCGCCCATCGTCGCCGGAATCGGACTGGCCGCCACCTTCGGCGCCGGCGTCACCGCGCAGCTCGGCGCCATGCGGATCAACGAGGAGGTCGACGCCCTCGAAGCGATGGCGATCCGGCCCGTCGAGTACCTGGTGTCCAGCCGCATCGTGGCCGGAATGATCGCGATCACCCCGCTGTACTCGATCGCGGTGATCCTGTCCTTCGTGGCCAGTCAGTTCACCACTGTCGTGCTGCTCGGGCAGTCCGGTGGTCTGTACGGGCACTACTTCAGCACGTTCCTCAACCCGATCGATCTGCTCTGGTCATTCCTTCAAGCGCTGCTGATGGCGCTGGCAATACTTTTGGTGCACACCTACTTCGGCTTCTTCGCCACCGGCGGTCCGGCCGGTGTCGGCGTCGCGGTCGGCAACGCGGTCCGGACGTCGCTGATCGTCGTGGTCTCGATCACCCTGCTGATCTCGCTGGCCGTCTACGGCTCCAACGGCAACTTCAACCTCTCCGGCTAAAGAAGGCATCTGATGTCGCGTGACGCTATACGTCTTTTGGCCGGACTGACCACGGTCGCGGTGATCGCCGCGCTCGTCACCGGCGCGGTCGTGCTGTTCCGCGGCGGGGTCGCGCCCACCGCTTCGGTGACCGTCATCTCGCCGAGGGCCGGTTTGGTGATGAACCCCGACGCCAAGGTCAAACTGCACGGCGCGCAGGTCGGCAAGGTCGTAGCCATCGACACGTTGCCGGACGGGCAGGCGGCGCTTCGCCTGGCGATGAATCCCGCTGATCTGCAACTGATTCCATCCAACACGGGTGTGGAGATCGCTTCCAGCACCGTGTTCGGTGCCAAGTTCGTCCAGCTCGTGCCGCCGCCGGAGCCGTCGAAGAATTCGATGTACGCCGGCCAGGTGCTCGACGCCACGCACACCACCGTCGAGATCAACACGGTGTTCGAGCAGCTGGTGTCGGTGCTGGCACAGATCCAACCGGAGAAGCTCAACGAGACACTCGGCGCGATGGCCCAGGCCATCGACGGTCGCGGCGACAAGCTCGGCCAGACGCTCGTCGATCTCGACGCCATGCTGGCCAAGTTCGCCCCCAGCCTCGGCACGCTGAGCCACGAGATAGCCGTCGCACCGCAGGTTTTCAACGCTTACGCCGACGCCGGACCGGAACTGGTCGAGACCATGCGCGGCGCGACGCGACTCAGTGACACCGTTGTCGATCGACGCAATGATCTGGATGCGTTGTTGGTGAGCGCGATCGGGCTGGCCGATGTCGGCAACGAGGTGGTCTCGACCAACAGCGCCGGGGTGACCGACGCGATGCGGCTGCTGGTGCCGACCACGAATCTGCTGAACCAGTACAATCCGGCACTCAACTGTGTGCTCAAGGGAATGGTGCCGCTGGCGATGGGGCCACCACAGCCGCTACCCGGCGTCATGCTGCTGGACTCGTTCCTGCTGGGCACCGAACGCTACCGCTACCCGGGCAACCTGCCGAAGGTCGCCGCCACCGGCGGCCCGCAGTGCCAGGGCCTGCCCGAGGTCGGCTTCGAACAACGGCCGCCGTTCGTGGTCACCGACATCGATGCCAACCCGGCGCAGTACGGAAACCAGGGAATCCTGTTGAACTCCGAGGGACTCAAGCAGGCGTTGTACGGCCCGCTCGACGGTCCGCCCCGCAACACACCCCAGATAGGACAACCGGGATGACGCGCAGCATCGGCACCGCGATCAAGTTCGGTGTGTTCGGCGTGACGATGTTGCTCCTGACCGCAGCGCTGTTCGCGATCATGGGCCAGTACCGCACCGGATCGACCAACGGCTATTCGGCTGTGTTCAGCGACGCGTCAAGCCTGAAGGCCGGCGATTCCGTGCGGGTGGCGGGTATTCGCGTCGGCACGGTCAACGACGTTGCGCTGCAACCTGACAACACCGTGCTGGTCCAGTTCGACTCTGACCGTGAAGTGGTCATGACGACCGGCACCAAGGTCGCGGTGCGCTATCTCGACCTTGTTGGCAACCGTTATCTGGAACTGCTGGAGGGTCCGGGCTCGACCAAGATCCAGCCGGCGGGTTCGCAGATCCCACTCGACCGCACCGAACCGGCGCTGGATCTCGACCTGCTGCTCGGTGGGCTCAAGCCCGTCATTCAGGGACTCAACGCCCAGAATGTCAACGCGCTGACGAACTCCCTGATCCAGATCCTGCAGGGCCAGGGCGGCACCGTGGAATCGCTGATGGCGCACACGACCACGTTCACTCAGGCGCTCGCCGACAACGGACAGACCGTGCAACAGCTGATCGACAACCTGAAAACCACGGTGGCAACGGTTGCCAAGGACGGTGACAAATTCTCGGGAGCCGTCGAGCAACTGCAACAACTCATCACCGGTCTGTCCCAGGAACGCGATCCCATCGGCGAGGCGATCACCGCGCTGGACAATGGAACCGCCTCTCTGGCAGACCTCATGACCGAGGCCCGGCCACCCCTGTCCGGCACCGTCGATCAACTCACCCGGCTGGCGCCGCTGCTCTCGAATGAGGACGACATGGCGCGGATGGACCTTTCGTTGCAGAACGCCCCCAAGAACTACCGCAAGCTGGTCCGGTTGGGGGCCTACGGCAGCTTCATCAATCAGTACCTGTGCGGCATGAATGTCCGGGTCACCGACCTGCAGGGGCGCACCGCGTACTTCCCGTGGATCATGCAGAACACCGGACGCTGTGGGGAGCCCTGATGCTGAAATACCGTGGATCACACCTCATTCGGAGCGGACTGATCGGGATCGTGCTGATCGCGATGGTCATCGCCGTCGGGCTCCAACCTCAGGCACTGTGGTCCTGGGCCACGTCGGTGAAGTATCACGCACTGTTCGCCGAGGCCGGTGGGATCACCACCGGTAACGACGTCAAGATCTCCGGCGTCACCAAGGGCCTCGTCACGGACGTCAGCCTGAGTCACGGCAAGGCACTGGTGACCTTCACTCTCGACAGCAAGGTGCGCCTGGGCTCCGCCACCACCGCGCACATCCGCACCGGAACCATGCTCGGTGCCAGGATGCTCACCCTGGAACCGGCCGGCGCGGGCACAATGCGCTCCTCGGACACCATCCCCATCACCAGGACGGCGTCACCGTATTCGTTGACCAACGCCGTCGGCGACTTCACCAACAACACGGCCGGTACCGACACTGCTGCGCTCACGCAATCCCTGGATACGTTGTCGGACACCATCGATCGCATGGCGCCGCAACTGGGTCCGACGTTCGAGGGTCTGTCCCGGCTGTCGGAAACCCTGAACAGCCGCAATGAGTCCCTGTCGAACCTGCTCAAGAGCGCTGCCGACGTGACCGGCATCCTCTCGAAGCGCAGCGAGCAGGTCAACACGCTGCTGCTGGACGCGAACGCGTTGACCGGGGTGCTCGACCAACGCCGGTACGCGATCGTCAACCTGCTGGCCAATACCTCGGCGCTGGCCCAGCAGCTCTCCGGACTCGTCCACGACAACGAAGAAGAGCTGGCGCCCACCCTGAAGCAGCTCAACGCGGTGACGGCGATGCTGGAGAAGAACCGCGACAACATCGCGGGCGCGTTGGCGGGCCTCGCCAAATACCAGGTGACCCAGGGTGAGTCGGTGAACAACGGCTGGTACTACAACGCGTTCGTCGGGAACCTGCTGCCGGCGCAGACCCTTCAGCCCTTCCTCGACTACGCCTTCGGATTCCGGCGCGGTACCAACGCCGGGCAACCACCGGACAATGCCGGCCCGCGCGCCGAATTCCCATGGCCCCACAACGGCATTCCTGGAGGAAGTCGATGATCACCCGCAACCGCAAGCGGATCAGCCGCACCGTGTTGGTGCTGCTTGCCGCGCTGGCCCTGGCCGGCACGGTGGTGATCGTGCGGCAGACCGTCTTCAAGCCGACCACCATCACCGCGTACTTCACCTCGGCCACCGCGATCTACCCGGGCGACGAGGTCCGCGTGGCAGGCGTCAAGGTCGGCTCGATCACGAGCATCGAACCGGTCGGTGGGCAGGCGCGGCTCACCCTCGCCGTCGATCACGGCGTGAAGATTCCGGCCGACGCCAAGGCGATCCTGATGGCGCAGAACCTGGTTGCTGCTCGTTATGTCCAGCTGGCCCCGGCCTATGAAGACTCCGGACCGACCATGGCGGACGGTGCGCAGATCGGTGTCGAGCGCACCGCCGTGCCCGTCGAGTGGGACCAGGTCAAGGACCAGCTGATGCGGTTGGCGAGCGATCTGGGACCGCTCAACGGGGCGTCGGCCACGTCTCTCAGCCGGTTCGTCGACAGTGCCGCCGCCGCCATGAACGGCAACGGTGAGAAACTGCACGAGGCGATCAGCCAGTTGTCCGGTGTCGCGAAGATCCTCGGCCAGGGGAGCGGCGATCTCGTCGGCACCATCAAGAACCTGCAGGTCTTCGTGACTGCGCTGCGGGACAGCAACGCCCAGATCGTGGAGTTCCAGGGACATCTCGCCAACGTCACCAGTGTCGTCGACGGGAGCCGCTCCGATCTGGACGGTGCGCTGACCAATCTGGCCGATGCCGTCGGCAACGTCCGGCGGTTCATC
The DNA here is from genome assembly GCF_058536225.1 of Mycolicibacterium arcueilense. NCBI lineage: Bacteria > Bacillati > Actinomycetota > Actinomycetes > Mycobacteriales > Mycobacteriaceae > Mycobacterium > Mycolicibacterium arcueilense. The sequence continues at coordinate 7,395 of NZ_JBZTYL010000027.1, read as the reverse complement.
GCCGGCACGCGTGATCAGACCGCTGAGCAACTGGAGCGGTTGAACAACGTCACCCAGAATCTGGTGGACAACAAGACCAAGCTGGAGAACGTCCTGCACGTCGCGCCCAACGCGATCGCCAACGGTTACAACATCTACAACCCCGACAGTGGGACCGCCGTCGGCGCTTTTGCGCTGTCTAACTTCGCCGATCCGGTTTCGGTGGTGTGCTCGGCGATCTCGGCGGTGAAGAACGCCACAGCGTCCGAATCCTCCAAGCTGTGCGCCCAGTACCTCGGACCGGCACTGTCGTTGATCAACTTCAACTACCTGCCGATGCCGTTCAACGCCTACCTCCGTAAGGCGCCCAGCCCGGAGAACCTGGTGTACACCGATCCCAATCTCGCACCCGGTGGGGCCGGCGGGCGTCCGCAGCCGTACGCGGATCAGCCGCCTGCGGTGTCGGCCTACACCGGTGCCGGTGACGTTGCGCCGCCGGCAGGATGGGGCGCGCCCCCGGGTCCGCCGGGTTCGTACACACCCAACGGTTTCCCCGCGAACCCGTCACCCGCGGCCTATCCCGGATCACCGATCGTCTCGGACATACCGGTGCAAGCGCCGAAGTCGTTGGGGGACATGCTCCTCCCCGCCGAGATGGCTCCGACCCCTGCACCACCCGCCCCAGGAGGCACCCCATGAGCGCTCGGAGGTCGCTGACGCGCCTGACCGCGGTAGCCGCCTGCGCAGCGGCGACCCTGACCGGCTGTGCGTTCCACGGACTGAATTCGCTGCCCCTGCCCGGCACGGTGGGGCGTGGCGCTGACGCCACGACCTATCATGTCGAGCTCGCCAATATCGGGACGCTGGAAGCGAATTCGCCCGTCATGATCGGCGACGTCATCGTGGGCAGCGTCTCCCGCATGGTGGTGAAGGGCTGGCACGCGGACGTGGAGGTCTCGGTCAAGCCCGACGTCGTCGTTCCGGCCAACGCGGTCGCCACTGTGGGGCAGACCAGCCTGCTGGGCTCCATGCACATCGCACTCGATCCCCCGCTAGGGCAATCGCCGTCAGGGCGGCTGACACCGAGCGCCACGCTCGAGCTCGACCAGACCTCGACTTATCCGTCGACCGAACAGACCTTGTCGTCGCTGTCGGTCCTCGTCAACGGTGGCGGTCTGGGCAAGATCGGTGACCTGGTCACCGAATTCAACGCAGCGCTCAACGGACGTGAAGATCAGATTCGCGATCTGCTTACCCGGCTCGACGACATCGTCGGCATGTTCGCCAACCAGCGCGACGACATCAACGCGTCGATCACGGCACTCAACCGGTTGGCCGGCACGCTGTCCGGGCAGCAGGAGGTCATCACCACGGCGCTGCAACGGATCCCTCCCGCCTTGGACGTCCTGGTGAAGGAACGCCCGCGCATCACCACGGCATTGGAGAAGTTCGGTCAGTTCAGCGACACCGCAACCAAGCTCGTCCACGCGACGCGGGACGACCTGCTGACCAACCTGCGCAACCTTGAACCGACGGTGAAGGCACTGGCCGACGTCGGCCCGAATCTGGGCACCGTGTTGGCCTACGCACCGACTTTCCCCTATCCGCAGAACTTCATCGACCGGGCGATTCGCGGGGACTACCTCAACCAGTTCATCACCTTCGACTTCACCGTCCCGCGGCTGAAGAGAGGGTTGTTCCTGGGGACCAGATGGGGCCAGGAGGGCCTGCCGTTGACGCCGGCGCCCGGCGATCCCTGGTTCTCGAATTACACCAAGGATCCCCTGAACATGCCACTGACTCCACCACCACCCGCAGTGGCCACGATGCCGCCGCTGGTCGACCCGGCTCCGGACGAAGGGCAGTCCGATCCGCTGGCCGCAACGCCGCCTTCCGACCCTGCAGCCGCGCCGAACGGAGGTGGCAACTGATGCTCACCCGCTTTGTCCGAATTCAGCTGATCATCTTCGCGGTGGCGTCGGTGATCGGGATGGCTCTGATGGGCATCGTGTACATGCAGGCTCCGACCCTGTTGGGGATCGGGCGGATGACGGTGACCCTGCAGCTGCCCGGAACCGGTGGGCTGTACCAGTTCTCGAATGTCACCTACCGCGGCGTGCAGATGGGGAAGGTCACCGAAGTACGGCCCACCCGTGACGGAGCGGTGGCTACGCTGTCGCTGAACACGTCACCCAAGGTGCCCGCGGACCTGCACGCCGCGGTCCTCAGCGTGTCGGCAGTGGGTGAGCAGTACGTGGATCTGCAGCCCCGCAACGACTCGGGACCGTATCTCCAGGACGGGTCGGTCATCCCGGCGTCCAGCACATCGATTCCCCAAGCCGTGGGGCCGATGCTCGATCAGGTCAGTTCACTCATGGGCAGCATCCCCAAGGACAAGATCAGCCCGCTGCTCGACGAAACCTTCAAGGCGTTCAACGGGACTGGAAATGACATGGGGGCGCTGCTGGACTCGTCGTCGAGACTGATCAACGAGGCGAACGCTGCCTCCGATCAGTCCCGGGCGCTCATCGACGACGGTGCACCCTTACTGGACGGGCAGGCCGAGTCGGTCGATGCGATCCGCACCTGGGCCCGCAGCATGGCCGGGATAACCAAGCAGGTCGCCGACGACGACCAGCATGTGCGCACGCTGTTGAAGGACGGGCCCGGAACCGCGGACGAAGCATCCCGCTTGCTCAATCAGGTCAAACCCACGTTGCCTTTGTTGCTCGCCAACCTCACCAGCTTGGGTCAGGTCGGGGTGACCTATCACCCGTCGTTGGAGCAATTGCTGGTGCTGCTGCCGCCAACCGTGGCCTCTACGCAGTCCTACGGTGCGCCGAAGAACAACCCGGTTGGAATGTCGCTGGGCGACTTCACCCTCAACGTCGGAGATCCGCCCGCGTGCACCGTCGGATTCCTCCCGCCGTCGGCGTGGCGGTCTCCGGAGGACACCAGCGACATCGACACCCCCGACGGGTTGTATTGCAAGCTCCCGCAGGATTCGCCGATCGGTGTCCGCGGAGCACGCAACTACCCGTGCATGGGGCAACCCGGGAAACGTGCTCCCACCGTCGAAATCTGTAACAGCGACCGGCCGTACGAGCCCTTGGCGATGCGACAGCACCCCCTCGGCCCCTACCCGATCGATCCCAATCTGCTGGCCCAGGGGATAGCACCGGATTCGCGGGTCGATCGGGACGCGGCAATCCACGGCCCGGTCGAGGGCACCCCGATGCCACCGGCGGCCGCGCCCGCCGAAGGGCCTGCTGAGGCGCCTGTCGCGCCGCCTGAAGGTAAGGTGCCGCCGAGCCCGGATGCACCGACGATGGCGCCGAGTGCCTTCACTCCCAACGGATCTGATGGCCCCTCGGTCGCGATCGCCACTTACGACCCGAAGACGGGGCGGTACGCCACGCCGGACGGCAAGGTGTACCGACAGTCGGACCTGGTGCCGCACACCGGCGACTCGACGTGGAAAGACCTGTTCACCACCTGAGTGCCGGTGAATGCCAAAGCCCCCGCAATGGAAGCCATTGCGGGGGCTTGACGTACCTGGTCTGGTGGTTGAAAAGGTCTCTGCTCAGGCCGTTTTCACGAGTTTGAACGGCATCGTGATGAACACGACCTTGCTGGTGCCGCACGACCCGCTGACGCCGGTGGTGGAGTCCTCGCCCAGCAACGTCGTCGACGCCGGATCGGTTGCGGTGGCGTCCGCGTTCGAGGGGAAGAAGCGGTACACCTGCAGACCCGGACCTGCGGTGCCGTCCCCACATGGCTGCCAGTTGTCGACCGTCTTCTTGACGTACCAGACGCCGCTCTTCTTGTAGATCGGTGCACTCCAGCCCCAATCGGTGTCGACCGTGCCGGTGCACTCGCTGGGGTAACTGCACGTCGTCGAGATCGTCCAGGTGCCACGAATGCTGGCCTCGTCGTGGAAGATATCGTTCGTTTTCGCCCACTCGCCATTCGACGTGGCGGTGTACGTGCCGTTGAGGCCCCAACTCGGAGACGCCGCGGCAACCGGGCTGCACAAGCCGGCCACCCCAGTGGCGGTGAGCACCGCCGCCCCAATGAACGCAGTCGACACCCGCATGACCAAACTCCTCTGTACGCCGGCCACCGGTGGTCGCCGCGGCAGTGTTCACTGTGCAACTTCTTCGGTCTTCTGACGGACAATGTCCCACCTAGTGGGCCATGAGCTGGCGGCCGGATTCAGCCGTGCCACAGTGTCGTACGTGCGAATACCGGTGGTGGGCATGGCGGGACTGCTCGTTGCGGCGGCGATGATCGCTCCGTCGCCGGCGAGCGCAGAACCTGTCGGCTGCAGCGAACCCTCATGCGTACCCGGAATCACCGGTGGCGTCGTGCTCGGCGCACCGTGCTCGGACACCGCGTACTACGTCTTCGGCACCACTTCCTGGGGCCGGGTGGTGTTCTGCGGGTCGCCGCGCCGTTACGAGCCGCGCTACTTCCGGTCGCCGCCGCTCAAAGGTATTCGCGAGGAGAACACCCCATGCACAGGTTTCGAGAACACCGTCGCCCAGGCGCCCGACGGGCTCTTCCTGAGCTGTGTGTCGAGCGATGGAACGAGCAGGTGGCTTCGTGGTGACCTCTGATGCGCGGTACCGCGCGGCGGTGAAACGTTGGCGCACAGGAACAATCAGTGCGCTTCTCGCCGTCGGCCTGGGCACCGTCGTTGCCGTGGCCCCCTCGGCCCATGCCGACGAGGAGCCGATGCCCCACCGCGTGACCTACACGGTCACCGCGGAGCAGCCGACAACCGTTGGCATCTATTTCCGTGAGGTCGACCCGCCGACGTGGGCCGACTACAGCCACAATCCCTACGAGTTCAGCCCTAGGGACGACCTGACGCTGGAGCCCGGCAAGCCCTGGATCCGCGAGACGATGCTCTCCGACCCCATGAAATGGGCCATGGTTACCGTCACCACGGCCGGATTGGCTCCGCAACCCAGCCAGACCCTGCGTTGTGAGCTGGCCATCGACGGGATCGTCGTTCATCGCGCCGCCGGCCCCAAAGGCGCGTTGTGCTCATTGCGGAATTGGTGATGGTGCCGATTCGTCAGAACGGATTTGTCCGCTGGGTGGGACACCGCCGTCGGCGCCGGTCTCGGTCGCATTAGCGTGCGGCCGAGACCAACCGGAGGTGCACTATGCGGTTACTCAGCCGCCCCGACGAGGAAACTGAGCCGACCGTGCTCGATGACGTCGACGACACCGACTCGCCGCTGAGCGACGACGACGTCGACGTCGAGTCGCCAGATCAGGCCGCCCCTCCGGACGGGGACGACACTGACGACCAGCCACCGGCGTCGGACGAAAAACGCAGATGGCGACCGAAACTCGCGACGGTGCTCGCCGGTGTCGCCATCCTGGTCAGCGGTGCGTTGCTCGCAGCGAGCGGATACGTGATCTGGTTTCACCAGCAGGCCGACCGTGAGCAGCAGCGCCGCGCGGAATTCGCGGCGGCGGCATCGCAAGCCGCAGTCACCCTGATGTCGATCGACAGCGCCAAGGCGGAAGACAACGTCAAGCAGATCGTCGACAACTCGACCGGACAGTTCAGAGAGGACATCGAATCGTCGGCCGAGGACCTGGTGAGAGCTGCGCAGGATTCGAAGGCGACGACGAAGGCCACGGCAAAGGCGACGGCTGTCCAGTCGATGGACGCGGACTCCGCAGTCGTCCTCGTCAGCACCGCAACCACGGTGAGCAACTCGGCCGGCGCAAATCAGCAGCCGCGCAACTGGCGGCTGAGCGTCACGATGGTCCGCGACGGGGAACAGATCAAGATGTCGAAGGTGGAGTTCGTCCCGTGAGTACCAGCACAGCAGAACCCGGTGTCAGCACGGAACCTGAGGTCGAAATCCTCTCGGACGCTGAGTCAATCCCCGAAGAGCCAACACAGGCCCGGGAACGGTGGATCCATCGCGTTGCCCGGCGGTGGCGACCGATCGCCGTCGTCTGCCTACTGCTGGCCTCGGCGAGCTCGGCGGCAGCACTCTATTTCGGCGTGTACCGCGCCGACCATGGGTCGGCCGCAGCGTCTGCGACGGTGGTCGATGCGGCCTCCGAGGGTTCAGTGGCGCTGTTGTCCTATGCGCCAGACAGTTTGGACAAGGACTTCGCTACGGCGAAATCCAAGCTGACCGGTGACTTCCTGGATTACTACAGCGAGTTCGCGAACAAGTTCGTCGCGCCGGCAGCCAAGGAAAAGGACATCCGCGCCACGGCATCGGTTGTCCGCGCTGCTCCGATCACCGTGCAGTCCGACACCGCAGAGGTGTTGGTCTATCTGAACCAGGCGACAACCAGCCGCGACAACCCCGAACCGGCTCAGGCCGCCAGCGCCGTGAAGGTCGGGCTCACGAAAATCCATGGAGGCTGGCTGATCTCGTCGTTCAACCCGATCTAGCGGAGCAACTCGACGGCGCCCGGACGTAATGCCCAGCTAGGGGCCGCGTACTGCCTTGCCGCCGCCGGTGTGGTCGTTGCCGATGCGTTGCCATGGGTCGGGGTGGTCGAGCGGCGTCGACCCGATCGGAATTTCCGGCTCTACGGCTTCCAGTGCGCATGGTTCTGGGTCCCAGAGGTGTTCGATGCTGGGAAGGTCAGGTTGGCAGAAGGTGCTGTCCCAGTCCGTGTTCCAGTCGAAATCCCACTCTGCGTCCGGCTCGAACTCGGGACCTGGCTTCACGTCCCAGTCCGGGTCTGGGTCAACCACCGGCACCGGCCGCGGCTCCGGGTCCGGGTCTTGGGTGGGGTTCGGGTCCGGCTGGGATTGTTGTTGGGGGCCTGGTGCCCGTTCCCATTCCCATGTGGGATCCGGTGCGAGGTCGGCTGGTGCGCGATCGGATTCGGGTGGGGTGAGCAGAAGTTCGGGGCGGTGAAGGTAGTTGATGCGGTTCTGGCCGTGATCCAGTTCTAGTGGCGGGTGCCATTCCACGACACCGTCGGGGGTGATGGTGGTGGTGTAGCCGCCGCCGTCATCGACCAGTCGGTTGTCGGGCCCACACGCCAGCGCCATCTGGTCGACGTTGGTGTTACCGCCGGCAGCCCAGTCGGCCTCGCCGTGGTGGGCTTGGCAGCCGTAGGCCCCGACATTGCAGCCCGGTTTGGTGCAGCCTCCGTCACGGGCGATGAGCATGATGCGTTGCGCCGGGCTGGCGGTACGGCGGGCCCGAAAATAGTTCAGCGCTGCGCCGGTGGCCTTGTCGAACACCGCCAGGTGATGGTTGGCGTGGCCACCCATCCGGATGACGTCTTTGATGGGCAGCTTCGTCCCACCCCCGGTGATCCCGATCCCGGCGCGCGATTCCAGGTCTTGCAGGGTGGTGCGGATGATGATCGACACCGGGAGCCCGTTGAGCTGACCCAGATCGCTCATCAACGCGA
>NZ_JBZTYL010000026.1:0-546668 GCF_058536225.1 Mycolicibacterium arcueilense | reverse complement strand
AACAGACCGCCTAGTCACGCACCCGGGCAGGCGATTCTGCAACAGCCACTATTGAGCAGTGATCCGCCGCATTGCCTATCCGCGGGGTCTAGCTTTCGACGGCCGCCGCGATCAGGAGCGCAGCGGCGGCGTCGACCCGTGATCCGTCCTCGGTGACCAGACCGTCCTGGCACAGCCCCCGCAGCCCGGAGACCACCAGGGTGGCCCGCGCCCGCGCATCGTCGGCGCCGTAGCCGATCGCGGTCAAGGCTTGGGCAATCGGACCGATCATGGTCTCGACCGCGTTGCGGGCTGATCCGCCATAGGTCTGCGGGTCGGTGATGGCCAAGCTGAGGACCTGCAGTAGCAGCCGAACATTGCGCCGTTCACCGCCGAGGGTCAGCTCCCGCCACAATGTCGTTGCCGCATCGACGAATTCGTCGGGGCGGGTGACACGGGCGAACATCTCCCCCAGCTCCGGACGGCTGGCATCGAGGGCCTGTGCCAGGAGTTCGGCCCGGTCACCGAAGTAGTACAGCAGCATGCGCTTGCTCGTGCCCAGGGCCTCGGCCATCGGCGCCAGCGACATCTCGCCGATCCCGTGCTGTTCGAGGTAGCGCACGACGCCCTTCAGCAGCTCTTCACGCTTTGCGGGATCTGCTGGCCGGGCCACCCCTTGACCGTACCGATCGGTACATTTATAGTCAATAGCGTACCGCTCGGTACATTTATCGCGATTGAGGAGAATCTCATGGCTCAGCTACGAGTTGCCGTGGTCGGCGCCGGCATCGGCGGCTTGACCGCCGCGATCGCCATGCGCGCCAACGGAATCGACGCGACCGTGTACGAGCAGGCGCACGAGCTCAAGGCGCTCGGCGCCGGCGTCTCCATCGCGACCAACGGATCCCGCGTCCTGAACACACTGGGGGTGGGCGCTGCGGTTGCCGCGATCGCGGGTCCCGTCACGCATTATCAGTTCCGCACCTGGCAGGCCGAGCCGATCGCCGGTGAGCCGTCTGCCCTCGGCTTCGGGGACCCGGCGACAACGTGGTGCCTGCACCGCGGAGAATTCCAGAAGGTGCTTGCCGACGCGCTGCCCGCCGGCGCCCTGCAGTTGGGTCGTTCCTGCGTCGGGGCCACCGAGCACGGTGACGGGGTCCTGGTCGAATTCTCCGACGGCACAACCGTGGACGCAGACCTTCTGGTCGGCGCGGACGGCATCCACTCCCGCTTGCAGGGCAGGGTGACTCGCCCGGCCGCACCCGTGAGCGAGGGAATCATGGCCTACCGCGGACTCATTCCCGCCGAGCGGCTGCGCGGCGTCGTCGATATGAATGCCAGCGCGATGTGGCTGGGCCCCCGGCAGAGTTTCCTGGCCTACCCGGTGTCCGCCGGCGACCTGCTCAACATCGTCGCGTTCGTCCCCACTAATCTCACCGTGGCCGAATCCTGGACCGCCCCTGGCGATGTCGCCGAACTCGCCGCCGCCTACCAGGGCTGGGACCCGACCGTTCTGTCGATCATCGACGCGATGGACTCCACGTTCCGGTGGGGAATCTACGACCGGGAACCGTTGGACCGCTGGTCCACCGACCGGATCACCCTCCTGGGTGACAGTGCCCATGCGGTCACGCCCCACCTCGGGCAGGGCGCCAATCAGGCCATCGAGGACGCCATGACGCTGGCCGTGCTTCTGCGCGGTGCGCAGCCCGAGGAGATCGCTGCGCGGCTGCGTCGCTACGAAGACCTGCGCATGAATCGCACCCGCCACGTGCGGCGCCAGGCGCGGGCCGCCGGACTCATCTACCGCTCGACCGAACTCGCCCCGCATGCACAGGCAGAGCAACTGCACGCGATCCTCGACAGCGTCGCCATCAACACCTACGACGCCGAGCGGGTCGCCGAGGACGCGGAACTGGCCGCGTGAACCGTCAGGGCCACAACCACCCCTAATTCACCGGGTGAGCAGTGCCGCTTCCTGCTCGGTGACCAGGCGCTCCTGCTTGGCGGGATACCGCCGGCTCTTGATGGGGCAACGGATCAGCGAAAGGGCGATCCGCGTGGTGCGCGTGTCAACTGTTCGGCTGAGGTACACGATGGTTCACTCCGTTCCGCTGATTGATCGTTCTCGGCTTGGTATCGGATACACGGTGCATCGAGGCACTGGGTTCACGGCTCCCCGGGGAGCATCGGGTAGGCACCGCTGGGTTGCTCAACGGTGCCTACCGGTTGCCGAGCAGCGCCGACCGGCCCGCCGAGGCCGGGCTGAGCACTGTGGCCTCCGGTCAGTATCGACAACAGGGACGCGTAGTCGTCGATGGCGTTGACCAACGCGCCCGGGTCGAACGGCACCGCGGGCGTCTGGTCGTCGGACGGCAACGGCGCCCGCGGCGCAGCCGCCGCCATCCCGTGGCTGACCGTCAGTGCCGCCAGCGCGCCGGCGACGCTCAGCGCCGTGTAACCGAACAGTCGTCCGAAGGTGGCGTGCGCCGTCATGGTGGTCCTCCCCGATCTGACGTGGAGTGCATCAGTGCACTTGTGTCACTCGGGCAACACTGGTCCGCAAGGGTCACATTCAGGCCACGACACCATCACGAATCGCACGCTATGGCGTGGCTTGGTCTTTGCCTGCAGTCCGCTGTGAGAAGGTGCCGCACTCCGCGCGAGGTCAGTTGTCCTTCAGCCCCATGGCGCGGGCCATCGTGAAGAACAGGTCGGTCTGGTCGCTGAGGCCGACGACATTGGCCGCGCTCGGACCGTAGGCCGCGATACGCAACTGCGCTCCCGTGTGGCCCTGGTCCATGGCATCGAGGTTGTCCGACGTGCCGTAGGAGATGGTCAGGTCCTGCCCGTCCTTACCGCGCAGCACGCGGGTCAGGCCCGGGTAGATGGCGTCGCGGGTGACCTCGAACGGCAGCTTGGCCTCGGCCGCGGCATCGCGGACGTCATCGACACTCATGGTCTCGACGATCTGGCTGCTGTGGGCGTGGTCGGCGGTCACGATCACCAGGGTGTCCTTGTTCTCCTCGGCGAAGTCGAGGGCCACCTTCGCGGCCTCGTCGAGGTCGACGGTTTCGCCGATCTGCCCGCACGGATTGGCAGCGTGATCCTGCTTGTCGATCGACGCCCCCTCGACCTGCAGGAAGAATCCGTTCTCATTGCCCTTGAGCAGGTCGATGGACTTCTGGGTCATGGCGGCCAGCGTCGGCACCGACGCGCTGCGCTCCGGGTTGTCCTTGCATTCGACGGCCGGTTCCAGGTAGCCGCCCTTGCCCGCCACCGGGCCGCTCCACCGGGTCGGCATGTTGCCCTCGGCGAACAGGCCGAGCAATGGGGCCTCCTGGCCGGCCTTGTCCACCTTGCCGAGTTCGTCGGCGTTGCGCACGATGGTGAAGCCGCGCTCCTTGGCCTGAACCTCGAGCGTCTTGCCTTGGTAGTCACCGGCTTTGGCGACCTGCTGGAAGGTTTCGGCGCCGCCGCCCATCACGACGTCGGCACGCGTGCTCAGCAGCTGCTCGGTGATCGACCCGTTGCCGCCCTTCTCCAGCGCATTGGTCGGGCATTTCGCGGTCGTCTCATCCGGCCCGTAGCACTTGCGTCCGGTGACGTGCGCGAGTTGCACCGCCGGTGTGGCGTCCTGGATCTCGGCGGTGGAGATGTCTCCGGTCGCCTTGCCCGCGTCCTTGGCAAGCTGCAGCAGCGTCTGCTGCTCCTTGCCGTGGATGTCTACCGAGATCGCGCCGTTGTAGGTCTTGGTCCCGGTGGCCCAGGCCGATCCGCTGGCGGCCGAATCGGTCACGTAAGTGGGCTTGCCGTCCTTGTCCAACGAGTAGTGGGTGTACTGGCCGGTCAGCGGGAAGGCGTCGAGACCCGGGAAGGCGCCGCCGGCTCCCTGTGCGTAGTTGCGGGCCACCGTGATCTCTGAATCGCCCATCCCGTCGCCGATCAACAGGATGACGTTCTTGGCGCCGGTGTTCTTGATGGATTCGGCGATCAGCGAGCTGCGGTCGTCGCCGGCGCGGGTCGCTCCACCGTGTTCGGACAGGGTGCCCTTGGCGGCGGGGTCCAGCAGCGGAAGGGACGCGTCGTCCTCCTTGCCGCCATTGCAGGCGGCAACCAGGGCCGCTGTACACACCAACGCTGCCACCACCGGGTACCGCCTGCGCCTCATCCATGTCTCCGTATCGTCGTCATCTCCGTCAAGCCCACACATGGTTGAAGCCGCACGTGAACCGATACTTTCCCGACAGTCGACACCCGGGTAACGACAATCAAACAGATAGCCGGTCTATCGGCACCGATGGTTGCGGTAGCCGGCATGACGCGTTGTTGCAATCGGAACGACCTGTGGTTTCTCGCGTCAATATTGTCCAAACGTCTTTGCCTGCGTTGGTAGCGTGCGGCGAGACGAACGGGGATGCCATGACGAAGCACACCACGACCTGCCTCATCGGGGCGTTGGCAATCGGTCTGGCCGCCACGGCGTGCAGTCCGGTCACCGAGAAGGCCGAGGCCACCACGACGACGGCGCCGGTCGGCACCAGTGCCACCACCACCGCGGGCGGGGGCAGCGCGGCGATGGCGGCACTGGTGCCGACACCCGCGGACGTGCAGCAGACCAGAGGGCCCGACGACATCGCCGACGGCGGAATCCACGTGCACTACCAGGTCAACGGGTCTCCGAATGACGTGATGACCGCGTACAAGGACGCGCTACAGAGCAAGGGGTGGACGGTCACCACGATCATCACTTCGGGCGGCGGCGGAGGCGGCGGTGCCACCTACACCGGCACCCACGGCGACGCCTACGGCGTGTTCGACGGCGGTGGGTACGCCAACACCACTTACATCGACGTGTGCAGTTGGCCTGCCAAGCCGGCGAATCCGAACTGCAGTCGCGGCGATCGTTAGCGACGCTGCGTCGGCCCGGTTGCGCGTCAGGGCGCCGATGCACAGCGGGCAGCGGCCGTCGGCCGTGAGAATCTCATCAGAATCGATAATCCGGGGTTCTGAAATCACAACGTAGCCAACGTGTTGCGTGCGATCTATCCATCGCCGGCCGCTGAGCGCCTTACGCTTGAGGACATGTCCGGCCCGCCACCGCGGTCGCGGTCTACGGTTGCCAAGTTGGCCATGCACTGTGTGCTGGCCGGTTTACTCGCGGCGGTCTTGATGTTTCCCGTCGTCGGCGGCATCGGCATGATGACAGCACGGCTGTCCGACACGGTGGCACAGGATTCGGCGGAGGTGCTCAAAGGGGACGCACCGCTCGTCACCACCATGGTCGACATCACGGGCAAACCGATCGCCTGGCTGTACGAGCAGCGCCGATGGGTGGTTCCTCCCGATCGGATCGCCGACACCATGAAGCTGGCGATCGTCTCGGTGGAGGACAAGCGCTTCGTCGAACACAACGGAGTGGATGTCCAGGGCACGCTGAACGGACTCTTCGGCTATCTGCGAGGCATCGACGAGGTCCGCGGCGGGTCCACCATCGAGCAGCAGTACGTCAAGAACTACAACCTTCTGGTCAAGGCGAACACCAACGCCGAGCGTCTGGCCGCGGTCGAGGTCAGCCCCGCACGCAAGCTGCGCGAGATCCGTATCGCGCTGGCGATGGACAAGACCCTCCCCAAAAGCGAGATCCTGGCCCGGTACCTGAACCTCGTGTCGTTCGGCAACGGAGCCTTCGGAGTTCAGGACGCCGCGCGTACCTATTTCGGCGTCGATGCCGCCGACCTCACCTGGCCGCAGGCCGCCCTGTTGGCCGGCGTGGTGCGGTCCACCAGCGCACTGGACCCCTATACCAATCCCGACGGCGCCCTGGCCCGACGCAACCTCGTGCTCGACACGCTGATCGACTATCTGCCGGACCGCGCCGAGGAACTGCGCGCCGCCAAGGCGACACCGCTCGGGGTACTCCCCCAGGCAGACCCACTTCCGCAAGGCTGCATCGCCGCCGGGAATCGGGCCTTCTTCTGCGAATATGTGCTGAACTACCTGGCGCGCTCCGGTCTCACGATGAAGGACGTCGCGCGCAACGGTTACCTGATCCGCACCACGCTGGACCCCAAGGTGCAGGACAGCGTCCAGTCGGCCATCGAGAAATATGCGGACCCCAACGCCGCCGGGGTCGCGAGCGTGATGAGCGTGATCACTCCCGGCAAGGACTCCCACCGATTGATCGCGATGGGCGACAGTCGCACCTACGGACTCGATCTCGATGCCAACCAGACCGTGCAACCGCAGCCCTTTTCGTTGGTCGGTGACGGCGCCGGGTCGATCTTCAAGATCTTCACCACCGCAGCCGCACTGGATATGGGCATGGGCATCAACTCCCCACTCGATGTCCCCGGAACATTTGCGGGCAAGGGACTGGGCAGCAGCGACACCCCTGGGTGTCCGAGGGAAACCTGGTGCGTGCGCAACGTGCACGGTTTCCGCAGCCCGCTGAGTGTCACCGACGCCCTGGCACAATCACCCAATACCGCCTTCGCCAAACTCATCTCACAGATCGGGGTACCGCGCGCGGTGGACATGGCGGTCCGACTGGGGCTGAGGTCCTACGCCGAACCCGGTAGCGCGCGTGACTACAACCCGGACGGGACAAACCCCGACGAGAGCATCGCCGACTACGTCAAGCGGCAGAACATCGGCTCCTTCACGCTCGGCCCGTTCGAGCTCAATGCGCTGGAATTGGCGAATGTCGGAGCCACCCTCGCCTCCGGCGGTACCTGGTGTCCCCCGAGCCCGATCGACAAGATCTTCGATCGCAACGGGCATGAAGTGGGTGTGGAGACCGTTCCGTGCGATCAGGCGGTGCCCGAGGGCCTCGCCAACACGTTGTCGAACGCTCTGAGCAAGGATTCCCAGAGCGGAACCGCCGCCGGCGCAGCGAGTTCGGTCGGTTGGAAGCTGCCGATGTCGGGCAAGACGGGCACCACCGAGGCCCACCGTTCATCGGGATTCATCGGCTTCACCAATCGGTACGCCGCCGCGAACTACGTCTTCGACGACTCGTCGTCACCGTCGGGACTGTGCTCGTACCCGTTGCGCAAATGCGGCGACGGCACCCTGTTCGGCGGTACCGAGCCGGCGTTGACCTGGTATGCCGCAATGAGTCCCATTGCCGACGACTTCGGCCCCATCGGCCTACCTCCCACCGACCCGCGCTACGTCGACGGCGGCCCCGGCGGCGAAGTACCGAGCGTGACCGGCCTGAAGGTCGACGACGCCCGGAAACGCCTGCTGGACTCCGGTTTCCGAGTGGCCGACAAACCCACTGCCGTCAACAGCAATGCCACGAAGGGTTCGGTGGTCGGCACCACTCCGAGCGGCAGGACCATTCCCGGCTCGATCGTCACGATCAACACCAGCACGGGGTATGTGCCGCCGCCGGTCTACATCCCGCCGCCGGAAGCGCCACCTCCGCCACCCGGAGACCTGCTCAATCAGCTGGGCCCACCCCCGCCGCCCAACGTCATCGAGATCCCCGGGCTACCGCCGATCACGTTGCCGCCGCCCGCACCGCCACCACCTCCTCCGCCGCCGCCGCCCCCTGCGTAACGGCCGACGGACACCTACGTGCCCGCACGTTTGAATATCGACGGATCTGGCAATTCCTGTCGCCGACAACACTTCGGTTGCTACCTAGAAGGATCGGACTGACCATGATTGTGCTCGGCATCATTCTCCTGTTGATCGGCTATTTCGCCGGCATCTCGATCCTCTACACGATTGGCGGAATCCTCGTGGTGATCGGGATCATCCTCTGGATTCTCGGCGCCGTCGGCCGCCCCGTCGGAGGGCGGAAAGTCTGGTTCTAGCTGTCCCGACTGCCCGGCCGCGATGCCTTCCCGCCCACCGTAATTCGGGCGGGAAGGCTCAGCGGTGGCGTTCGAAATACTTCTGGTAGGCCTCGGCGGACGCAGCCAGATCTGGTCTCGCGGCCAGTACGGGCTCCAGCTTCCTGCGGGCCTCGTCTCGCTTGTACGGGATGAACTCCGTCGGGAAATTTCCCTCGTGCGGGTGGTAATCCCTGAGCACGCGGCGGGCCACCGTGGCCTTGTGTACCTCGTCGACGCCGTCGGCGATGCCCATGGTCGGAGCTCCGGCATACATCGCCTGAAGGGGCGTGAGATCAGTGGTGCCAAGCGAACCGAGAATGTGCAGCGCGTTGAACGACACCTCCCGCAACACCTTCGCCATGGTGAACTTGACGGCAGCGATCTCGGTGCGTGCCTCCTGCGTGGAGGTGTTGTCGATCTTCCACGCCGTTTCGAGTACGAACAGCCGAAGCATCTTGATCGTGGCGTAGGACTCGGCGATCTTCTCCTGCACCATCTGATGTTCGGATATGACCTTGCCGTGAGATTTCCGACTGAGCGCCCGCTCGCACATCATGTCGAACGCCAAGTTGCACTGGGCGATGGTGCGCATCGCGTGGTGAATCCGTCCACCACCAAGACGTCTCTGCGCCAACACCTTTGCCCCGTCCTCCGGGCCGAGCAGGTGGTCGAGCGGAACCCGGACATCGCGGTAGACGATGTGGTTGTGATTTCGCGGCTCGGGCATGATTTCGACACCCGGTGTCGTGCGCGGCACCACGAACATGCCGTTGGTACACATCACGAACAGAATGTCGGCCACCCGGCCGGCCGAGGTGAACCATTTCTCGCCGTTGATCACCCACTCGTCGCCGTCACGCACGGCATGCGTCTTGAACAGGCTGGGGTCGCTACCGCCCTGAGGTTCGGTCATCGAATACGCCGAGAACAGGTCCTGGTTGAGCAGTGGAATCAGCCAGCGTTCTTTCTGTTCGTCGGTGCCGTAGGCGGCGAGCATCTCCATGTTGCCGGTGTCGGGCGCCGACGCTCCGAACATGTGCGGTGCGCCCGCGTATCGTCCGATGATCTCGTTGAGCAACCCGAGCTTGAGCTGTCCAAAACCGGGGCCGCCGAGCTCAGAGTCCAGGAAGATGGCCCACAGGCCCTGATCCTTGACCTCCTGTTGCAGCTCTCGGACATACGATTTCACCACCGGATCGGGTGAACGCACCGCATATGGGAAGACGTGGTCGAGCGGCTCGACCTTGTCCTCACAGAACTGCTTGACCCAGTCGAGCTTTTTCTGGAACTCCGGGTCGGTGCTGAAATCCCATGCCATACAGGCCTCCTCGAGTGATGCCCTGATCGTCAGGCATGGCGGTGATTTACCCGCGCGGTGATGGTGGATCCACCTTCGAGGCGATCTGACTCGCGATATTGGTGGCCGAATCCGCCGGGTTGGCACTACAGGTGTTGACGTCGACGACGACGTTGATGTCAGCGGTCAACGCCCGCCCGCAGGCCCAACCGCCTGCCTTGGCCTGCAGTTGGGTGGTGATCACGCTCAGCATTCCTGCTTTGTTCGAGATGGGTCCGACCTGCCACTGGGTACCGGACTGGGTGTGCCTGTACTGGTGGCACTGCGTCCACTGTTGCGCCGACGCGTCGTAGAAGGCCTTGGCCTTCTCGGCGTCGGGGAACAGCACCACCGCCTGGTGGGCGTAGTGGGTGAAGTTGTCACCATTTCGGAGCGTCACATCCTGCACATCGGTGAAACCGCTGTCGGCGTACACCGCTGCCTGCGCGGCACCGTCGACGGCCAGGCACTCCCGTGGTTCCATCGTCGCGCTGTCGTCCGACAGTTCGGTCTGGGTACTGGTCACGGTCAAATCCGGCGCCCCCGTCGCCGCACCGATCTGCTCCGGGGTGAGCAACAGCTTCGGCAGCGCTTTGTTCAACACCGGCGCCGGGGCGAATGACGTGATCATCGGCCTGGTCGGGGTGCTAGCAGCGGTCGGTTCGGGTGACTCGCCGCAGCCCGCGACAAGGGCACAGGTAGCAGCGATGGTGATCACGGTTGTCGCTAAGCGCATTCGTCATTCCCCCATTTCTGCGCTCACACATCTGGTCCGCGGCGACTTTGGCCATGGTGGACATATCCAGAGAAACAGCAAGGTCGTATTCAATACAGAACATCGCTCGTAACGTGTGAAGACTTTTCGAAACCGTAACCGAATCACCATCTGGGTGGTCACCGAACGTGGTCAGGTGCGCTCGCGCGCACCGCTCAACTGCGGTCCGATGTCAGAAACCAGAGCTCACCGACAGGCGGTAGACCCAGACGCTCGGCAACGCGTTGCGAGGACAGGTTGTCCGCAGAGGTGCTGTAGTACAAGCGTGGGACCCGTTTCGCACATTGGGTTGCCCAGGCACCGACCACCGAAGCCGCCAGACCACGGCCACGCACGCCGGCCAGCGTCCACACACCCGCCTCAGTGCCGTGCACTGACCATCGCGCGGTTTCGCAGACCGCCAGCACCTGACCGCCGTCGGTCGCCGCTGCCCAGGGAAACCCGTTGTTCAGCAGCCGTTCCCACTCATGCTGGCCACCCCAGTCCGGCGCGATGCGCAACTGTGCCGCATCGGCTTCATCCGTGACGTCGGCGGTGATCAGACGAATCCCCTCGGGTGCGACGAGGCCGACCGGCCGGGCACAGTCATAGCTCAGGGTGACCTCCCGGCAAAGCGGGCCTGTCATCGGCTCCACCGCGGGGCGCAACCTGTCTAGCAGCGACGATGCAGTCCCGCCAGGCAGGTCTGCTTCGGCCCACACCAGCTGTCTGGCGTCTTTCGGGAGAGCCGGCGAGACGTGGACACGCCGGCTGCTCCCGGCCTGCGCGATCACTACGGGAGGCATCGACTCGGCGCCCACACTGTCGGATCCCCAGATCACTTCGATCTCGATGGCCAGCGATTCCAACGCTGCATCGTCGTTCGGCACGGCTGCAACCTAGCCAGGGGTCCCACATGTTGTCGAAGGATTAACTTCCAGTGGGAATGCAGCTGGTGGGGCTGTTCAGAGTGGGGCGGGCGGGGCTCGAACCCGCGACCAATGGATTATGAGTCCACGGCTCTAACCGACTGAGCTACCGCCCCCGGGCGCATCTGCGCCGCAATATGGTCGCATACAGCGCAGACACAGACGCCAATGAGGGGCCGCAGGCAGGCCGGTCGCGGTTACGCTCACCGCATGGTCCGCTTTCTGCTGCGTATCGCGATCTTCCTGGCCTCATCGGCCCTCGGTCTGTTGGTCGCCGCGTGGCTGGTACCCGGTGTCTCGGTGTCGGCGTGGGGCTTCATCGCGGCGGTGGTGATCTTCGCGGTCGCGCAGGCCATCCTGTCGCCGTTCTTCCTGAAGATGGCAAGCCGCTACGCGTCGGCGTTCCTCGGCGGTATCGGACTGGTCTCCACCCTGGTCGCGCTGGTCCTGGCCTCGGTGTTCACTCGCGGGCTCAGCATCAGCGGAATCGGCTCCTGGATCGCGGCCACCGTGGTGGTCTGGCTGGTGACGGCGGTGGCCACGGTGGCGCTGCCCGCGCTGTTCCTCAAGAAGAAGGCCACCTCGACGTAGCCATCGCCGGTAGGGATCATGGCGAAGGTGCTGTCTCATGCGTTTGCCTCCGACAATGCCGCGCCCGCCCACCCGAAGGTGGTGGATGCGATCGTCGCAGCCAACCACGACTCCGTCGCGTCCTACGGGAACGACCTCGCCACGCCACGCGCCGCCGACGCCATCAAGGCCGTGTTCGACTCCCCGGACGCCGAGGTGCTGTTCGCGCTCACCGGCACGGCCGCCAACATCATCGCGCTGGCCTCGGCGGTGCGGCCGTGGCAGGAGATCCTGTGCAGCGACATCGCGCACTCGCTGCTCGACGAGGCAGGCGGACCGGGCCGGCTCTCGGGCGCCCCACTGACGAAGCTGTCCAGCGATGACGGCCTGATCGACCCTGCCGCGCTCGACACCGCAGTGGCCCGCCGAGGGCCGGTACACCACTCACACCCACGGATCGTCAGCATCACCCAGTCCACCGAGAACGGCCGGGTCTGGACCCCGCAGTCCGTCAAGGACTTCATCGACCACGCCCACGATCTCGACCTGTTGGTCCATATCGACGGCGCGCGGATCGCCAATGCGATTGCCGCCCTGGGCACCTCTCCCCACGAGGCCATCGCCGACGCCGACATAGTCTCCGTGGGCGGCACCAAGAACGGGATGCTGATGGGCGATGCGATCCTGGTGCGCCGCCCCGACTTGTTCGACGGAATTCGGTTCGTGCAGATGCAGATCGGCCAGCTGGCAAGCAAGCAGCGCTACGTCGCGGCCCAGTTCGAGGCGATGCTGCACGACGGACTGTGGCTGCAGACCGCGGCCCACGCCAACCGGATGGCCGCCCGGCTCAGTGCGGGCTTCCACGAGTGCGGCCTGAGGCTGGCCTCCCCCACCGAGGCCAACGAGGTGTTCGTCGACCTCGAACCCGCGGCCTACACCGCGGTCTCGGCGCGATACGCCGTGCACCGCCCCGATGTGTTGGGGCCCACCGTGCGGTTTGTCTGCTCGTGGGCGACCACCGAATCCGAAGTCGACGACGTTCTGCGGCTCCTGTCGTCGATTTCTACCTGCGAGCGGTAGTTTCGGCGCGGCGACGACCCCCAGGTAGAAAACGGCGCACGCCGGGCGAGACCCTAGCTATAGATGGGCTGCCCGTCAGCGCCCAGCCGGTACTCCTCGGTGCCCTCGTCGACGCGTGCCGCGTCGGCGCCCAACGCGACGGCCACCTTGTTGCAGGCGTTGCGCATGACATCGAGGGTCAGCTCGACAGCTTCTTCTTGCGAAAAATGTTGGCGCAGTTCCTCACCCGACACCTGAGAAGGCGTCCAGATCAGCGCGTCGACGTAGCGCAGCGCGGCCTTGTGCCGATCGGACAGCTCGGAGTTCTCGAAGTCGTCGATACCGTCATAGTCGGACTCGGTGGCACCGGCCTCCAAGGCCGAGGCCTCCCGCAGCGACTTGCACAGCCGGCAGTTGTGCTGGCGGGCCCCGCGCAACCGCACGATCTCGGAGGTCACCGGGTCCAGCGCGCGCATCCGCCCCACGGCCGGGATGAAGGTGTCGAGCACGTAGTCGGCGGGATTGGTTTCGTGGTCCCACATGACTGGACCATCCGGCCAGTCCACTCCCAGTGCGGTCAGCCCGGCACGCATCCGAGGCACGAAGTCGGCCACATAGATCAACGTTGTCACGGTGAACACGTCGGCCCCGAGCAGATCGGAGAACGCCGCCCGCTGGGCGGTGGTGATACCGGTGACGTCGATGCTGAACTGCTCGGCGAACTCGGTGACCATGGGGTCGACCGCGCCGCCACAGGTCTCCGCGGGCAGGGGCGGCAAACCCAGCGTCGACGCGCACACCTCACGCACATCGGCGTTGATAGCGGCCAACTTTGGTGGAGACAACGCGACCAGGTGCGTCAACTCATTGAGCAGATCGGCAGACACACCGGCAGTATGCTCCACCGCGTCCCGCATCGTGGGGTTACCGGGCAGCTGACTGTGGGCGACTCCGTTCTCGACGTTCCCATGGCCACGTCATGAGCGCCCACACACCCGCCACCAAGGCACTGGCCACCAGCACATAGACCGGCCATGGCCCCATCAGGTCGAGCAGCGAGGCGGTGGCGGGTTTGGCATTGAGGAAGCCGTAGTTGGTGCCCGCCATGCCGTTGAACGCCATGGTTCCCACCGCCCACACCACGGTCACCACCACCGCGAACCGATAGTCACGCCACTGCGGACGCATCCCACGACCCCAGGTCAGATAGATCGCGGCCCACACGACGAGCAGATGGATCGACCAGAACGCCAGGAATGCGTAGTGCGGGAAGTCCGGGCTCTTCAGCGCCGGCGAGATGAGTGCCTGCGCGCTCAGCACCAGACCCCAGTAGTAGGTGAGCACGAAGGCCCACTGTCGCTGCGACCACAGCGCATACGCACCGGCGACCGTCGCCAGATCGGTCAACTGCAGCGGTACCGACCGCCCGATCGACGGTGGGATCAGGGTGTAGGCCAGGATCGCGGCATAGATCGCGGCCATCGACGCACCGAGGATGCGGCCGCAAAGCCGGGATTGGCGTTCGGTCTGGCGGCGGCCGAGCCAGACGAGTAGCAGGGCCCCGACGACAAACACGGCGATCACGGCCCAGTGCGACGGGCCGTAGGCCGTGAATTGCCTTTGCGCCGTGGTCATTCGCCTGCCGTCGGCCCCCTAGGTCACTGCGCCTGGCTCACCGAGGACATGTGGAAATCCGGGATCCGCAGCGTCGGCATGGACGCGCGCGTCGCCCAGTCACCCCATTCGCGCGGGAGGGTGACCTCGCTGATGCCCGCCTCGGTGGCGCGCCGCAGCAGGTCCAGCGGGCTCTCGTTGAACCGGAAGTTGTTCACCGCGGCGGTCACCTCGCCGTCCTCGATCAGGTAGACGCCGTCACGGGTCAGCCCGGTCAACAGCAGCACGGTCGGGTCCACCTCGCGGATGTACCACAGCGTGGTCAACAGCAGCCCGCGTTCGGTGCCGGCGATCATGTCCGCCAAATCCTTTGCACCACCGGTCATCAACAGGTTGTCGGCGGGCACGGCGACGGGTGTGCCGTATTCGGCGGCTACCGCCCGTGGATAGGCCAGTGCATTGACCACACCGTCGCGGATCCAGTCCACCCGACCGATGTCCATGCCGTTGTCGAAGATCGACACCCGCTCCGACGAACTCGGCACCGCCACAAACGGTTGGCAGGCCAGCGCGTCGGCGAGCGGATCGGAGTAGAGCGTCAGCCCCAGATCGGTGAGCTTCTCTCCCACCCTGGTCCCCCCGGGCGCCGACAGTGCAGTGCGCCCTTCCTGCGCGCCGCGGCCATCCATGGTCCAGGTCAGGTAGATCATCATGTCGGCCACCGTCGAGGGCGGCATCAGTGTCTCGTACCGGCCGGCCGGCAGCTCCACGGTCCGCTCCGCCCAGCCCAACTTCAGCGACAACTCGTCGAGCAGCGAATCCACCCGCACATCAGCGAAATCCGCGGTGCTCACCCCTGCCCAGGCACTGGCCCCGTCGCGCTTGGCATTGATCTCCACCGACCCCGTCGGCTGGGTGTAACGACGACGCAGACCGGTCGAGGTGGCCACGAACGTGGTCTCCAGGACGTGGCGGGCGTATCCGTAGAGCTGGTCGGACCCGGCGAAACCCTTGGCCAGGTCATCGGCGATGCCGGTGAACACCTGCGCCCCCGTGCCCGCCACCGGTGCATCCCAGTCGACCGGCACTACGGAGCGCGGCAGCGGCGGTGCCGCGTCCCGCGCCTCGGGCGAGGACACCGCTGCCCGCTGCGCGGCGAGAACCAACTCCGGGATCACCGCCGGGTCCACCTCGGTGGAGCGCACCGACCCGACATGGGCTTTGTCCCCGCGGCGCACGATCGAGATCACGGTGATGGTGCGGCTGACCGACTCGCCGTTGGTGGTCATCGAGTTGCCGGCCCACCGTAGCGAGGCGTCGGACCGGTCGGTCACCAACACCATCGTTTCCACGCCTGGATCTGCAGCGCCCAAGGCGATCTCGACGACCTGCTGTGCGCCGATCATCGGCCGCCCTCCGTCCGGGTGTTCAGTACGTTGATGCCGCGGAACAGCGCGCTCGGGCAGCCGTGGCTGACCGGCGCCACCTGCCCGGGCTGCGCCTTGCCACAGTTGAACGCCCCGCCGAGGCGCCAGGTGGACGGTCCGCCAACGGCTTCCATCGCACCCCAGAAATCGGTCGTGGTGGCCTGATACGCCACGTCGCGCAACTGCCCGTCGAGACGGCCGTCACGGATCCGGTAGAAACGTTGGCCGGTGAACTGAAAGTTGTACCGCTGCATGTCGATCGACCAGGATTTGTCGCCGACCATATAGATGCCGTCGGACACCCGCGAGATCAGGTCGTCCGTGCTGAGATCCTCCGGACCTGGCTGCAGCGAAACATTGGCCATCCGCTGGATGGGTACATGGTGGGGCGAATCGGCGTATGAGCAGCCGTTGGAACGGGTCTGACCGAGCCTCGGCGCGAAAACCCGGTCCAACTGGTAGCCGACAAAAACGCCGTCGCGCACCAGGTCCCAGCTCTGGGACCGCACCCCTTCGTCGTCGAAACCGACGGTGGCCAAACCGAATTCGACGGTGCGATCGGCGGTCACGTTCATCACCGGTGAGCCGTAGCGCATGGTGCCGAGCTTGTCCGGGGTGGCGAACGACGTGCCGGCATAGGCCGCCTCATAGCCGATGGCCCGGTCGTATTCCGTGGCGTGCCCGATCGATTCGTGGATGGTGAGCCACAGGTTGGACGGGTCGATCACCAGGTCGGTGGGACCGGCGACGACCGACGGAGCCTTCGTCTTCTCGGCCAGCAGCGTCGGCAGCTCCGCCAGCTCGGAGGTCCAGTCCCACACGTCATCACCGGCCAGCGCCTCCCAGCCCCGTGCGGTCGGCGGCGCCAGCGTGCGCATCGTCTCGAACGACCCGGCAGCGGAGTCGACGGCCACCGCCTCCATCGTCGGCATCACGCGCACCCGCTGCTGGGTGAGAGACGATCCGAAGGTGTCGGCGTAGAAGGTCTGTTCCTTGACCGCATGCACCCCGGCCGACACATGGTCCACACCGTCGGAGGCCAGCAACCGGCCCGAGTACTCGCCGAGCAGCGCGATCTTGTCGGACGCCGGGACCGCGAACGGGTCGACACCGTAATCGGACACCCAGGTCACATCCGTATACACCGGCTCGGCGGCCAACTCGATGCGCTCGGCATTCAGCGGCCCCAGTGTCGTCGCCACCTGCACGGCGCGGCGAGCCGTCTCGGCCGCCACCTCCGGCGCCAGTTCGGCGTTGGAGGCAAACCCCCACGCACCGTCGACGATCACCCGGACCGCCAGACCCACCTCGCGGTTGACCACCGACATCTCCAGCTCACCATCGCGCAGCTGGATGATCTCGGTGGTGATGCGGTGAATCCGCAGATCCGCATAGCTGGCGCCGGCTGCGACTGCCGCGGACAGTGCCGCGTCAGCCAACTCGGACCGGGGCAGCTCCAGAAAATCGGCGTCCACGCGTCGTTGAGCGGTCATGATTCCCCACACTAAAGGGTGCTTGTCACCAAACTCATGCTGCGCACAGCAAGAACCCATAGCCTGACTAAATGGCGGAGCTCAGCAGGCGGACGGTTCTGGGTGGCGCGGCAGTGGCCGCCGGCGCGGCCGCGGTCGGATTCGGCGGCTATGAACTACTGGGCAGACGGACCCAGGACGCGGCCGGTCAGCCCAACATCCTCGTCGTCATCGTCGACCAGATGCGGGCGCCCCAGTGGTTCCCCGATACACAGCAACTGGGTGCGCTGCTGCCGAACCTCGACCGGTTGCGGACGCGGAGCACCTCGTTCGGTTCGCACTACAGCGCATCGAACATGTGCACGCCGTCACGCGGGGTACTGACCACCGGGCTGTACTCACACCAGACCGGGTGCCTCTACACCGGCGAGGGCCCCACCGAGTCGACATTGGCGGCCCGCTTCCCCACCTGGGGCACGATGCTGCGCGACGTGGGCTACCGCACCTGGTGGTGGGGCAAGTGGCACCTGGGCAGCGCGGCCGACAACACCCCCGACGGCCTGGACGTCCACGGCTTCTCCGGTGGCACCTACCCATCGCCCAACGGCGCACCGAACCAGGGTCTGCAGCAAGACCCCTCGATCGTCGATCAGTTCACCGGGTGGTTCGATGCCCACGCGAACGAGGGCCCGTGGTGCACCACCGTGTCCCTGGTCAACCCGCACGACATCTGCTGGTGGCCGAAAAACCCGCTGCCGGAGAATGTTCCGCACGTATTCAGCGCAAAGCCAGTGAACTTCGAGACTGCTGACGATCTGCGTCGCCGCGGCAAGCCCCAGCTGCAGATCGACTACATGAACTTCATGTCCCCGCTCATGACCGGCGCGATGGACTACACCGGACCCGACGCCGCCGCGCAGTGGGCCAGGTGCCTGGACATGTACCTGTGGTTGCATCAGCAGGTGGACACCCAGATCGGCCGGGTGCTCGACACTCTCGCCGCGAGGCCGGACATCGACAACAACACCGTGGTGGTCTTCACCTCCGATCACGGCGAGTACGCGGGGTCGCACGGCCTGCGCGGCAAGGGCGCCGCGGTGTACGAGGAGAGCATCCGGGTGCCGCTCTACATCCGTGACCCGTCCGGTCATCTGACACCTGGACCCGGTGATACCCGTACGCAGTTGACGTCCAGCGCCGACCTGGCGGCGCTGCTCATGACCATCGCCCACGGCGGCGCCGGTTGGCGCTCCGACTCCCGCTACTCCTACCTGTCCGAGCGTGCCGACATCGCCGGGATGGCCGCCGACGCAGCCACACCGGGCCGGCCGTGGATCGCGCACGCCACCGACGACATGTCGGTCGAGGAGATGGCGGCGTTGATGAAATCCCCACTGGCGAAGAAGTTCTTCGGCGCCTCCGGCCCGCCGATGGAGATCCCGACGTCGGCGCCCAGCCACATCGTCGCCGTGCGTACCCCCGAGGCCAAGCTCGGCATGTACACGTACTGGAAACCCGGCACCATGGACATCGACACGTCACGGCCCATCCATCACGAACTGTACGACTACGCAACCGATCCCGGTGTGCAGGAGCTCGACAATCAGGCGGGTCGCAGCCCGAAGCAGGCCGATCTGCAGGCGCTGCTCGACCATCAGGTGCTTCCCGAGCTTCGGGCCCCGTTGCCGAGTTTCCTGGATGAGGCGCAGGAGCAGGGGTTGGCGAATATGAAGGAGCTCGCGACGCTTCGCGGAGGCTGAGCCGAAACCGCTTCCCGGCGGCGTAAGACGTACTAGCGTCCTAGCGACGGTCGTCGCTTGCTAGGAGGTTGGCGTCATGCGCGTGTTGGTCACCGGCGGTACCGGATTTGTGGGCGGCTGGAGCGCGAAAGCGATTGCGGATGCGGGACATTCGGTCCGGTTCCTGGTGCGCAATCCAGACCGGCTACAGACCAGCGTTGCCAAGCTCGGAGTCGATGTCTCCGATCACGCCGTCGGCGACATCACCGATCGCGATTCGGTTCTGCGCGCACTCGAGGGCTGCGACGCTGTCCTGCACAGTGCTGCTCTGGTCGCCACCGACCCGAGCCAGACCGCGCAGATGATGAGCACGAACATGGACGGTGCACGAAATGTGCTCGGCGGCGCCGCAGAACTCGGCCTGGATCCGATCATCCACGTGTCGAGCATCACCGCGTTGTTCAATCCCGATGTGGACACACTGGAAGCCGACCTGCCGGTGTTCGGCGGAACCGACGGCTACGGGCGATCCAAGGCGCAGGTCGAGATCTACGCCCGCGGAATGCAGGACGCCGGCGCACCGGTGAACATCACCTATCCCGGCATGGTCATGGGGCCCCCGGTCGGCAACCAGTTCGGGGAAGCCGGCGAGGGGGTGGCCGCCGCACTGCAACTCGGCGCAATCCCTGGCCGCAGCGCCGCCTGGACCATCGTCGACGGTCGAGACCTGGCGGACCTGCACGTCGCGCTGCTCGAACCTGGACGTGGCCCCCGCCGCTACATGGCCGGCGGTCACCGCATCCCGGTGGACCAGCTGGCCGAGCTGCTCACCGAGGTCGGCAACAAGACGATGTTCGCCGTCCCGGTGCCCGACACCGTGCTGCGCATCGCCGGGCAGGTGCTCGACCGGATGGGGCCGTTCCTGCCGTTCCAGACGCCGTTCACCGAAGCCGGGATGCAGTACTACACACAGATGCCCGCTTCCGACGACTCACCGAGCGAACGCGACCTCGGCGTCACCTACCGGGATCCACGAATCACATTGGCCGACACCGTCGCCGGATTCCGAGACCTCAACAGCTGACGGCCGGAAGCTCAGTCGCTTCCGGCCGTCGGCTTTGGTCCAGTCCGCGTCAGTTTCCGGTGACCTCACCCGCTGTCTGCACCATCGTGGCTGCCGGAGTGCTGCCGCCCAACTGCCGGGCCGCGAAATCGGCTGCCTGAATTGCCATTCCGTTGTCCTTGTAGGAGCTGTGGGCGGCGCGGTTCAAACCGCCGGGGAAGCAGATGGGATCGCCGGGGGCGCACAGCTGGATGGTCTTGGCGACGTACGGCGCGCCGATCGCGATAGGCGGTGCGCTGCGGTCGGCCAGGCCCAGAACCCACTCGTCGGGGGTCCCGAACAACGCCACCGCCGCGACGTGCGAGGCGACCGATGCGGGCATCGGACCGCTGATGCCGGCGGGCAGGACGTATCCGGCGGGCACGGAGCTCGAGGTGGTGTAACCGGCCACCGCGGCGCCCTGCGAGTAACCACCGAGCACGATCTTGGTCGCCGGGCAGGTCGCTGCGATCGACTGGATCCGGTTGCTCGCATCGGCGATGCCGTCGGTCGCCTGACCGAAGTTCAGCGATGCCGGGTAGTTGACCGCGTACACATCCACCGACTTACCGGGCAGATCGGCACTGAGTGCGTCGACGAACGCCTGCCCCGTGGCGCCGACGCCCGGCGCTTCGTTGGTGCCGCGGGCGAACACCACCTCGACGTCGGCACACCCGTCGGCGGCATTGGCCGAGGCGATCGGGCCGGCCAGAGAACCGAAGACCAGCGCGGTCAGCGCGAATGCAGTAAAGATCGCGGACTGTGCCACCGTGGAGATCACGCTGCCCTTTCGGGCTGGCTGCGCTGCGCTCATGAGATAACCCCCGGTCCTTCTGTTGCTGTTACCAGCTACAAGCGCGAAGTCCGGACTTCGATTCCGCAGCGGTCAAGTGATGTACGTCATCTGAGCAAATTTCGCCGACGGGGATGAGAGCCCGGCATTTGGGCGTTGAGGTTGCCCGCCGTGGCGGCCGCAGGCCACGAACCGCTTTAATAGCCCGATGGCCACCTCGCGTGTCCGCACGACCGCACTGGGGTACGCGCTTGTCGCACCCAGCCTGTTCGGCGTCGTCACCTTCCTGCTGCTGCCCATGCTGGTGGTGCTCTGGTTGAGTCTGCAGCGGTGGGATCTGCTCGGCCCGATCGAGTATGTGGGACTGGACAATTGGACGTCCGTACTCACCGATTCGTCGTTCGGCACCTCGCTGGCGGTGACGCTGCTGTTCGTGCTGCTGGTGGTGCCGACGCAGACCGTGCTGGGCCTGATCGCCGCGTCGCTACTGGCTCGGGGACTTCCGGGCACCGGATTCTTCCGCACCGTGTACGTGCTGCCGTGGATCTGTGCGCCGCTGGCCATCGCGGTGTTGTGGAAATGGATCCTGGCCCCCACCGACGGGGCGCTGAGCACCGTGCTCGGCCGGCCGGTCGAGTGGCTGACCGACCCGGGACTCGCCCTGCCGGTGGTGTCCGCGGTGGTGGTGTGGACCAACGTCGGCTACGTGACGCTGTTCTTCCTGGCCGGCATCCTGAACATCCCCGCCGACGTCCACAACGCTGCCCGCACCGACGGCGCGACGGACTGGCAGCGGTTCCGCCACATCACCCTGCCGATGCTGCGGCCGACCATGTTCTTCGTGCTGGTCACCGGAATCGTCAGCGCCGCGCAGGTATTCGACACCGTGTACGCGCTGACCGCGGGCGGGCCGCAGGGCCACACCGATCTGGTGGCCCACCGTATCTATGCCGAGGCATTCGGCGCCGCGGCAGTGGGCCGGGCCTCGGTGATGGCGATCGTGTTGTTCGCCATCCTGGTCGGCATCACGCTCGTCCAGCACTTCTACTTCCGCCGCAGGATCAGCTATGACCTCACGTAACGCACTGATCTACGCGGGCCTGCTCCTCGGCGCGGTCATCACGCTGCTGCCTTTCGGACTCGGACTGCTCACCTCGTTCACCTCGGCCGAGCAGTTCGCGACCGATCCCCCGCTGTCGCTGCCCGCGCCCCCGACCCTGGAGAACTACGTCGGGCTCGCCGACGCCGGATTCGGCCGGGCCATCGTCGTGACCGCGTTGATGACGGCGGTCATCCTGCTGGGGCAACTGGTGTTCTCGGTGCTCGCCGCCTATGCCTTCGCGCGGCTGCAGTTTCCCGGCCGCGACGCGTTGTTCTGGGTCTACATCGCGACGCTGATGGTGCCGGCGACCGTGACCGTGGTGCCGCTGTATCTGATGATGGCCGAGGCGGGATTACGCAACACCTTCTGGGCACTGGTGCTTCCGTTCATGTTCGGCTCGCCGTATGCGATCTTCCTGTTGCGCGAGTACTTTCGGTCGATTCCAGGCGAACTGATCAACGCGGCGCGCCTCGACGGCGCCCATACCCTGGATGTGATCACGCACGTCGTGGTGCCGGCCAGCAGACCGATCCTGGTCACCCTGGCGTTGATCACCGTGGTCAGTCAGTGGAACAACTTCCTGTGGCCGTTGGTGATCACCAGCGGCAGCAAGTGGCAGGTGATCACGGTCGCGACGGCCGGCCTCCAGACGCAGTACAACGCGCAGTGGACGCTGGTGATGGCGGCGACCACGGTGGCGATCGTCCCGCTGATCGTGTTGTTCATCGCGTTCTCGCGCAACATCGTCCGCTCGATCGTGGTGACGGGGATCAAGTGATCGTCGAGATCTACACCAGGGCTGCGAATCCGCGGCCACAACGACCCTCACGTCGATCTCGCGACAGGAAGCGGTCATGAGGCGCTCGACGACGACCGCGATCGGCCTGGCACTGACCATGGCCGTTCTCTTGGTGGCCGCCGTGCTGCTGGGCCACACGTCCGAACCCGAGGGCCGCACCGTGGTCACCGTGCGGCTGTGGGATTCGCAGGTCGCGGCCGCCTACCGGCAGTCCTTCGCCGAGTTCACTCGGGAACACCCCGACATCGAGGTCCGGGTCAACACCGTCGCCTACTCGGCCTACTTCGACAGCCTGCGCACCGATGTGGCGGGCGGCAGCGCCGATGACATCTTCTGGCTGTCCAATGCCTACCTGGCCGGATATGCCGACAACGGCCGGCTGCTGGACATCGGACAGACCTTGGGCGCCAACGCCGCCCGGGCCTGGGAGCCCTCGGTGGTCAACCAGTTCACCCGCAACGACTCCCTGTGGGCGGTTCCGCAGCTGACCGACGCCGGCATCGCGGTGTACTTCAACGCCGACCTGCTCGACGCCGCCGGGGTGGACCTCGCCGACCTGACCACCATGCGGTGGTCGAACGGACCTGACGACACACTGCGGTCACTGGCAGCCCGGCTCACCGTCGACGAGCAGGGCCGCGCGGCCGGCACCGAGGGTTTCGACACCGGCCGGATCCGGCAGTGGGGCTACAACGCCGCCAATGATCTTCAGGGCATCTACCTCAACTACATCGGCTCGGCGGGCGGCATCTTCACCATCGGCGATCGTTTCGCGTTCGACAACCCGCAGGCCGTCGAGGCGTTCACCTACCTGGTTCGGATGATCAACGACGATCACGTCGCCCCGCCGGCGGCGGCCACCAACAACAACGGCGACTTCTCGCGCAACATGTTCCTGCAGGGTCGGATGGCGCTGTTTCAGTCCGGCACCTACAACCTGGCCGCAGTGGCGAACCAGGCCCGGTTCCGGTGGGGCGTGGCGATGCTCCCCGCCGGACCCAAGGGACGGGTCAGCGTCACCAATGGCATTGCCGCAGCCGGGAACTCGGCCACCCATCATCCTGCCGCGGTGCGCGAGGTACTGAACTGGATGGGCAGCAAACGCGGCAACGAATTCCTCGGCGCCGGTGGTGCGGCCATCCCCGCCGTGCTGGCAGCCCAGCCCGTCTACCACGACTACTGGAAGGCGCGTGGCGTGGATGTCAGCCCGTTCTTCCGGGTGCTGCGGGGGCCGCGGATCCCGGCGCCGGGCGCGGCCGGCTTCCCGGCCGGATTTCAGGCACTCAAGCCCTATTTCGACGAGATGTTCCTGGGACGTCGCGATGTGGAGAAGTCGCTGGCCGACGCTCAGTGGGCGGCCAACACGGCCGCAGCGCGCTGACCGGGGGAATATTGCCGCCCGGGAACGCCGGCCGGTCGCTTACATTGGGCTGATGCGCAAGCAAACCAGCGGATCCCGTCACCGCCGCATGACGGTGGCACTGTTTGCCGCGGCCATGTTGGCCGTCGCGCCGGCCTGCGCGGCCGGTCACTCGCCCAATTCCTCGGCACCGGCGGCCACCCAGAGCGATGCCGGGTTCGCCCCAGCCGCACCCGCACCGGTACCCGAAAGCGGTGCAGGGCTGAAAGAAGCGCCGATACCCGCCGACGTCAAGCGGGACATCGTCAAAACCGCGTCGATGTCGATCACCACGGGCAACCCGGGCGCAGTGGCGGACAAAGCCGTATCTCTGGCCACCGATGCCGGCGGCCGGGTCGACAGCCGCTCCGAGGATGCCGGCTCCAGTTCCGGCCGCGCGCGCATCTCACTGTCGCTGCGCGTGCCCGCCGCCGAGCTGGAGGGCACCCTCGACGAGTTCAAGAAGCTGGGCACGGTGCAGACCGTCGAGGTCCGCTCCGACGACGTGACCTCGCAGCGCGTCGATCTCGACGCCCGCATCAAGGCGTTGCAGACTTCGGTGGACCGACTGCTCGGGATCATGCGCGACGCCAAGGACCCCGAGGCGTTGATCAAGGCCGAGGGCGCCTTGTCGCAGCGCCAGGCCGAACTGGACAGCCTGCGTGCCCAGCGCACCCAACTCGGCGACCAGATCGACTACAGCACCGTCAATCTCGACATCACCGCCGAGCAGATCGGCGGCCCGGCACCGCAATATCAGGGGTTCTGGGGGCAGGTCGAGCGTGGTTGGCACGGGCTGGTGTCGGCGGCCTCCGGGCTCGTCATGTTGTTCGGCCTGCTACTGCCCTGGCTGGCGGTCGTCGTCATCGCGGCCGCCCTCATCTTCGCCGTCATCCGGCTGACCCGGTCGCGGACCGGGCAGCGGTCAGCGCCGCGGGAGGCTGGTCGGCAGGACGGTGAGCTCCAGCGCCAAGGCAGTGCCGCAGACCAGAACGAGGATGGCGAAGGCGATCCAGTCGCGCGCCCGGGGACCTGACGGCGCGGCCGAGATCTGGCCGGCGCCACCGCGTGCGGTGATGGCATCGCCCATCTCGTCGCCGCGGCGCAGCGCCACGGTGACCGCGGCGGCCAACAGATCGACCAAATTCGCCACCCGCTGTCGACGTCGCGCCCGGAACGTCTCCGCGGGTTCGACCGGCCGCAACCGGTGCGCCGCATACAGGGTGCGGAACTCGTCGATCAGCATCGGGAAAGCCCGCAGCGCCAACGCAATCGTCACCGCCCAGTCGTGCACCGGGATGCGCAGCGCGCGCAACGGACGGCCCAGGGTGGCCACCGCCGGGGCGATGTCGGCGACATTCGTCGTCCAGGAAACGAGTGCGCCCAGTCCCAGTAGCACGATCGCCAGCGCGGTGATGCGCAGGTAGTTGAGCAACCCGCCCAGACCGATCTGCACCGAACCGATGTCGATGAACGGGGACCCGCCGGCCACTGCGGCGAGCGCCCCGCCCAACACCAGCAGGATCCACAGGAAGAACGGGATCGAGGGCAGCGCTCCGCGCGGAATGTGGGCCAGCCGCGCGGTCACCAGGACCAACACGGCGACGGCGGCGATCGGCACCCAGCCGGGATAGAACGTCAGCAGCACGCCGATTCCCGCCACGGAGAGCAGTTTGGTTCCGGCCCACAGCCGATGGATGACGGTGTCGCCGGGGACCGGACGCAACAGCACGACCGGTTTGCGTTGTCCCCGCGTCGGAGCGGTCATCGCGCACCTCCGGCAGTCGTCGGGGCAAGCGCCAGCTCGCCGTGGTGCAGGTGCAGGGTGCGCGGGCAGAGATTCTCCAGACCGGTGAAATCGTGCGAGATGACGACGACGGTGAGTCCGTTGTTGCGCCGCAGGTCCTCCAGCAACCGCAACAGGCCTCGCTGGCTGGCGGCGTCCAGTCCGGCGAGCGGCTCGTCGAGGATCAACGCGCGCGGCGACCGGGCCAGCAATCCGGCCAGTACGACACGACGCATCTGACCGCCCGAGAGTTGGTCGATGCGCCGCTGGGCCAGCGCCGCATCCAGTCCGACCATTTCCAGCGCGGCCGCGATCCGGTCGGCCTCGTGCCGGGAGAAGCCTGCGGCCGAGGCGATTTCACGGCCGACGGTGCTGCGCATCAACTGCAGGCGGGCAGCCTGGAACGAGATCGCCACCGCACCCACCTGCTGTGACACCGGCACGCCGTCGAGCAGGCACGCGCCATACGTCGGGACCGTCAGCCCGGCCATGATCCAGGCCAGGGTCGATTTGCCCGAGCCGTTCAGGCCGTGCACCAGTACTCCGTCACCCTCGTTGACGGTGAACGTGATGTCGCGCAAAGCCGTTTTCGCCCAAGGTGTTCCGCTGGCGTACTCGTGCCCGACGCCGGTCAGTTCGAGTACCGGCGCGCCCTGGTGGTTGGCAGCCGCGTCGCTGACGGGCACCGCAGAGGTCTGCACCATGTCGGTGTTGTCGGCGGTGCCGCCGTTGCCGCTGAGTTGCACCGAGCGGTCGGCAGAATCGGCCTCGTCGTTGTAGTGCGTGATGTGCACCAGCGACATGTCGTGGTGATCGGTCAACCCGGACAACACATTCATCAACGTGTCGCGGCCCTGCTGGTCGACCATGCTGGTGACCTCGTCGGCGATCAACAGCGAGGGCTCTCGGGCCAGCGCCGCGGCCACTGCCAGGCGTTGCAGTTCGCCACCGGACAATCCCCCGGTGTCGCGTTCGGCCAGCCCGTCGAGCCCCACTTCGGACAGCAGTCGCTCGACGTCGGCGGTAGCGCCGACGGGCAATCCCCACACGACATCGTCGGCCACCCGGGTGCCCAGTACCTGGCTTTCCGGGTGCTGCATCACCACGGCGGTGCCGCCGATGCGGCCCAGTCCCACCCCACCGGCCCGCTCGATGCTGCCCGAAGTGGGTTGGCGACCGGCCAACATGAGCATGAGAGTGGTCTTTCCCGAGCCGTTCGGCCCGGTCACCGCGACATGCTCACCGGGTTGCAACTCCATGGACACCGGACCCAAGGCATCGTGATCGATCCCCGGATAGCGGAACCGTACGTCGGTCAGCCGGGCCGGAACCGGTGCGATCACGGCAGAGTCGTCCGCAGCCTCGGCGTCGAGCTTGTGCACGTCGGGCACGCCCAGCAGCCGCGCCAGAATCCGCGACAGCGCCCACCAGCCGACCATGCTGATCGAGGTGATGGTGAAGATGCCCAGCACCAGCATCAGCAGCGGCCAGTAGTCGATCATGGTGGCGACGGTGGTCCTGAGCGGTTCGGCGATCACGTCGAGCACCGGGATGCGATCCAGTACCTTGGCCAGGCCCTCGACGCTCGCGGTCAGCGAGTCGAAGACCAGATTGCGCAGCCGTGACAGCACCGACAGTGCGACGACTGCGGCCATCCCGAATACCGCCCCGGCCACGATCGAGGCTCCGAATGCCATGGCGGTGCCGCGCCCCCGGCGCTTGACCACACCGGTCAACCCGCCGATGTAGGCGCAGTCGACGACGGTCATCAGCCCGCCCATGCCCGCGATCAGGAAGGCGATCGTGCCGGCGGCGACAGTGGCCGCGAGGAGCACGCGCAGTCGGTAGCGGTAGGCCAGCAGGCCCATCGGCACGGTGCCCAGCACTGAAAGGCCGGCCGCGAACGGCACCACCACGGCGATGATCGCAGTGGCCGCACACAGCGCAGCCATCACCGCGGCCTGCGCAAGCTCGCCGGGAGTGAGGCCGCGCCGAGGCGTCGTCGCCGGTGGTATCGCGGTCATCGTTCGATTCTGCCAGCCGCGATCGCCGGCGTCGGCTGCCCGTTGTGTGAGCGAGCGCACGCCGAGCAGGTAGACTACATAGCAAATCTATGTAAATATGGTGGGTATGCCGACCCCGACCGAGGATGTCACGGTAACCGACGAAACCGAGCTTGGCGCCGACCTGCTGGCGGTCGTCGCCCGGTTGAACCGACTGGCCACCCAACGCACCCGACTGCCGCTCCCCTGGGCTCAGGCCCGGTTGCTGTCGACGATCGAGGATCAGGGCGAGGCCCGCATCTCCGACCTCGCCTACCTCGACCACTGTTCGCAGCCGACCATGACCACCCAGGTCCGCCGCCTCGAAGACGCCGGACTGGTGTCGCGCACCACCGATCCCGGTGATGCCCGCGCCGTGCTGATCAGGATCACCGAGCAGGGGCGGCAGACCCTGGAGCAAGCCCGGGCGGACCGCGCCGCGGCGATCAACCCGAGGCTCGAACGGCTCACCCCAGAGGAGCGCCGGACGCTGGCCGCCTCCGTCGGCATCATCCGCCGGTTGCTCACCGACGTCGACGAGCATCCGCTGTCGCACAAGAACTAGTTAGGAGTCAACGCCCCGATGTGGCGCCAACCCAAGGCCGTATGGGCCGTCGCTTTCGCCTCCGTCGTCGCCTTCATGGGCATCGGACTGGTCGATCCCATTCTCAAACCGATCGCCGACAACCTCAATGCCTCGGCGTCGCAGGTGTCGTTGCTGTTCACCAGCTACATGGCGGTGATGGGCGTGGCGATGCTGATCACGGGTGTGGTGTCCAGTCGCATCGGCCCCAAGCGCACGCTGCTGCTCGGCCTGGTGATCATCATCGCCGGCGCCGGTCTGGCCGGGATGAGCGACACCGTGATGGAGATCGTCGGCTGGCGTGCACTGTGGGGTCTCGGTAACGCACTGTTCATCGCGACCGCGCTGGCCACCATCGTCAACTCCGCGAAAGGTTCTGTGGCGCAAGCGATCATCCTCTACGAGGCGGCACTCGGCCTGGGCATCGCCATCGGCCCACTGGTGGGCGGGGTCCTCGGCTCGATCTCCTGGCGCGGCCCCTTCTTCGGTGTCTCGGCGCTGATGGCCTTCGCCCTGGTGATCACCGCGTTCCTGCTGCCGGCCACCCCGCGGGCCGAACGTGCCACCACGCTGGCCGATCCGTTCCGCGCACTGCGCCACCGCGGGCTGCTCGGTGTCGCGATCACGGCGCTGCTCTACAACTTCGGTTTCTTCACCCTGCTGGCGTTCACGCCGTTCCCGCTGGACATGACCGCTCACCAGATCGGGCTGATCTTCTTCGGCTGGGGTCTGGCGTTGGCATTCACCTCAGTGGTGGTCGCACCGCGGCTGCAGCACCGTTTCGGCACCGTCAAGGTCCTCATTCTCAACCTCATCGCCTTCACTGCCGTGCTGGCCGCGATGGCGGTATGGACGGATTCCAAGACCGTGCTGGCCTCGGGTGTGGTGATCGCCGGTCTGTTCATCGGCATCAACAACACACTGATCACCGAGACCGTGATGAAGGCCGCCCCGGTCGAACGCGGCGTGGCCTCAGCGGCCTACAGCTTCCTCCGCTTCGGCGGGGCTGCTGTTGCACCGTGGTTGGCCGGCGTTCTCGGCGAGCAGATCAGTGTCCACCTGCCGTACTGGGTAGGCGCAGGGGCCGTGCTGGCCGGCGCCGGTGTCCTGTTCCTGACGCGTCCGCACTTGCTCGGGATCGACGTCGAGGAAGACGAACTGGACGAGCTCACCGACGAGGCCACTGCGGTCACCGTCGGCAGCGACACCTAGCCGTCCGGCGGCGCATTCCCGCCCTGAATGCCGGCATTGCTCCCCACAATGGGTGAATGTCGCAGCAGTTCGACGGCGAGGCCCGGTTGTCGTGGGTTCTGGCCGGCCTCGCCGGAGTACTGGGCGCCGCGGCGTTCACCCATTCCGCTGGGTACTTCGTCACCTTCATGACGGGCAACACCGAGCGGGCGTTCCTCGGCTTGTTCCAGGGCGAGGAGTGGCTGGCGATCGGTGCCGCACTGCTGCTGCTCGCCTTCGTGGCCGGAGTGGTGATCGCATCGTTGTGCCGCAGGCACCTCTGGGTCAATCATCCCCACGGTGCGACGGTGCTGACGACGCTTGCGCTGGTGGTGTCCACCGTCGTCGACCTCATCGAGCGCGGCTGGACGGCCCGCGATGTTCCGTACGTCCCAATCCTGTTCGTGGCCTTCGGTATCGGCGCACTGAATACGTCGTTCGTGAAGGGCGGCGAAGTGTCCATCCCGTTGAGTTACGTGACCGGGACGCTCGTGAAGTTGGGCCAGGGCATCGAACGCCACATCAGTGGCGGCGATGTGAGCGACTGGCTGGGGTACTTCCTGCTGTGGGCCGGATTCGCCGGTGGTGCGATCATCGGTGGCTTCATCAGCGTGGTGGTCAGCGGATCCCAGATGCTGCTGGTGGCCACCCTGGTCTGCGCCGTCACCGCCAGCTACACCTACTTCTTCTTCGATCGCCACGCGTTGTTGAAATAGCCGCCGCGCGTTGGAGTCGGCCCCGCACCTACAACGCGAACAGCAGAAACTGCGTCACCTGGGTCGGCGAGAAGTTGTCGTCGCTGACGGCGATCACGGATTGCCGTCCGTCGGGCAGCCTGGGCCCCAACGTGATTCCCTCGATGTTGTCCAGCGGCGCCAGGCCCGGCGTGGTGGTCAGGTCCGCCAGCAGCGTCTTGCGCAACTCAGTTGATCCCTCGACCAGGGTCGCGCGGTAGATCCGCACCGCGACGTGCGTGCCGAAGCCGCGCTCGATCACCAGAAAGCTGCTGTCGTCGAGCGCCACCAGATCCGACAAGCCGTTGTCACCACCCGGACCGGCGCTGACCGGATCCAGCGGGTAGGTGTACCGGCCGTCGAATGCCCCGGACTCCGCATCGAAGCGGACGATGCGCGTCAGCGCGCTGTGCTGCGCGTCGGGCGGCGGACCGTCGTCGTAGCCGGGTCCCTCCATGGCCGCCCACAGATGGCGCCCGTCCGGCGTGAGCGTGAGCCCCTCCAGCGTGCTGTTGCGGCGCGGGCCGTGCGCGCCGGCAGACATTCGCAGATCCTCCGGCAGTGCGAACTCGCCGAGGAAGCTGCCGTCGAGTCCGGCGGACCGCACCCACGGGTCGAGCAGGAGCGGCGCCCCGGGTCCCTCGGTCCGCCGCTCCCCCTCGCTGGCCCAGTACAACCGCTGTCGACCGGCATCGAAGGCGATCGCCTCGGGGTCCGGCGGGATCACCGGCGGCACCGCGTCGATATCCAACGGGTGGAACGGTTGTCCGTCACGATCGAGCCACGGATGGGTGCCGACGAATTCGACGTCACCGATACCGTTGTCCGACACGTTGATC
The DNA here is from genome assembly GCF_058536225.1 of Mycolicibacterium arcueilense. Lineage (NCBI taxonomy): Bacteria > Bacillati > Actinomycetota > Actinomycetes > Mycobacteriales > Mycobacteriaceae > Mycobacterium > Mycolicibacterium arcueilense. Next base: position 515,533 of record NZ_JBZTYL010000026.1, on the reverse strand, counting down.
CGCGCGGTGTAGAACCGCGCCGGACTCTTGGCGGAGCGGTCGTCGCTGATGATGTAGTACAGGTCCGCGGCCGGGTCGTAGCTGATTCCCGACAATCCGCCGATGACGGTGCCATCGAACAACGCCGCGGAGGCGATCTGGTGCTGGCCGAGAAACTCGAAACGCCCGTCGGCGCGCGCGGTTGCACATCCGGCCAGCAGCAGGAGGCCGGCCGCCAGGATTCGTGTCCGCATCAGGTGACGGCGGCGCCCACCAGGATGCCGACGCCGTAGGTGGCCGCGATGGCAACGGCACCCAGCAGCAATTGCCGCGCCCCACCGAGGGCGACCGGCTTGCGGGTGAACCGCGCTGCCGCGCCACCGACGATCAACAGACCGACCCCGCCGCATGCCAGCCCGAGCCACAACGATTCGAAGCCCAGCAGGTACGGAATGAGCGGAATGATCGCGCCGATCGCGAACATCACGAAGGACGAGCCGCCCGCCACCCACGGCGACGGCTTCTCCGTTGGGTGCACACCCAGTTCCTGCACGAGGTGAAAGTTCAGGGCCCGATTCTGATCGCGGTGGATTTCCTCACTGGCCTTCGTCGCCGTATCGGGCGTCATCCCCATTTCCTGAAGCATCGCCACGAGTTCGGCCTGCTCGGCCTCCGGGTTCTTGCGGAACGATTTGCGCTCGACCTTGACCTCGGAATCGACCTGCTCGTTCGCGGTCATCACCGAGGTGTACTCGCCGAGCGCCATCGAGAACGCCCCGGCCAACAGGCCGGCCACGCCGCTGAGCACCACGGTCTGAGCCGAGGCACTGGCCCCGACGCCGGCGATCAGCGCGGTGTTGCTGACCAGACCGTCCATCGCACCGAAGGTGGCCGCGCGCAACCAGCCGCCCGTCACGTCGGCGTGCCGGTGATAGCTGACGTGCGGCAAGCCCGTGGGAGACAGCGACTTACCGATCGAGTCCGGCATGTTCGCCAGTCTTTCGCGCCCGGGTGATGCTTGTCCAGGAAGGCTTACCTTCGTTCCAACCGCCACGCCCTGACCCCCACGCACGTACGGTCGGGATATGACCTCCACTGCCGAACATCTGCGAAATGCGCTGGACGGCCGCTGGCGCGACGTCAAAAACGCCATGCGAGCCAGGTTGTCCGACGAGATCTTCCGACCGCACTACACCCCCAACACGGTGATCGCCCGGGCCAAGGTGGGCGAGCAACTCAAGATCATGGCCGCGGCCGGGGCTGCCGAGGACGGCTTCCGCAAGGAACACGGCGGCAACGGCGACGTCGGCGCCGCCATCACCCAGATCGAGATGCTGGCCATGAGCGACCTCTCCCTGATGGTCAAGGCCGGAGTCCAGTGGGGCCTGTTCGGCGGCGCCATCGAGAACCTGGGCACCGAACGCCACCACAAGGCCTACGTCCGACCACTGATCGACCTGGACCTGCTGGGTTGTTTCGCGATGACCGAAACCGGCCACGGCAGCGACGTGCAGTCGCTGGAGACCACCGCCACCTACGATCCGGCGACCCAGGAATTCGTCATCGACTCCCCCACGCCCACCGCCCGCAAGGACTACATCGGTGGGGCCGCCGAAACCGCGCGTGTGTCAACTGTTTTCGCGCAGTTGATCACTCCGGACGGCGAGGTCCACGGCGTACATTGCTTCGTGGTGCCGATCCGCGACGACGAGGGCAACGACCTGCCCGGGGTGACCACGTCGGACTGTCATTACAAGGGTGGGCTGCCGGGCGTCGACAACGGCCGCATCGTGTTCGACCAAGTACGGGTCCCGCGGGAAAACCTGCTGAACCGCTACGCCGACGTTGCCCCCGACGGCACCTACACCTCCCCGATCGAGAACTCGGGCCGGCGGTTCTTCACGATGCTGGGCACGCTGATCCGAGGTCGGGTCACCGTCGGCGGCAGCGCCGCCGCGGCAGCGCGGGTGGCACTGGACATCGCCACCCGATATGCGCTCGAACGCAGGCAGTTCGAAGCACCCAAGAGCACCGAGGAAGTCCTCATCATGGACTACCTCGTGCACCAGCGCCGGCTGTTGCCGCTGATCGCCAAGTCCTACGCCTTGCAGTTCGCCCAGAACGAACTGGTGGCCAAATGCCATGAGCTGCAGACCTCGGACGATCCCGACGCCGAGGAGCAACGCGAACTGGAGGCCCGCGCGGCCGGCCTGAAAGCCGCCAACACCTGGCATGCCAGCCGCGCCATCCAGGAAGCCCGTGAAGCCTGCGGCGGTGCAGGCTATCTCGCCGAGAACCGGCTGATCGCCCTGCGCGCCGACACCGACGTGTTCACCACCTTCGAGGGCGACAACCATGTGCTCACGCAGTTGGTCGCCAAGGAACTGCTGACCGCCTACGCCGACGACATCAAGGGCATGAGCCCGGTCGAATGGGTCCGGTTCGCAGCCAACTACGCCGGCGAGCGGGTACTCAAACGCACGGCCGCCGAGACCATCATCCAGACCGTCCTCGACACCCGCCAGGACAACGAGGAGGAAGGCAGCCTGTTCAACCGCGGTACCCAGGTCAAGATGTTCGAGGACCGCGAGGAGTACATGCTGGCCTCGGTGGCGCGCAGGCTGCAGGGCAAGGCCAAGGAGATGTCGGCGTTCGACGCCTTCAACGCCGTGCAGGATCACGTACTGCACGCCGCGCAGGCGCACATCGACCGGGTCATCCTGGAGGCGTTCGTCGCAGGTATCGACGCCTGCGAGGACGACACCGCGCGCGAGCTTCTCCAAGATGTCTGCGACCTGTACGCGCTGTCGGTGATCGAGGGCGACAAGGCCTGGTTCATCGAGCACCGGTTCCTGTCCACCGAACGCGCCAAGGCCGTCACCCGGGGAATCAACGAACGCTGCCGCTCACTGCGCCCGCACATCGAGATCCTCGTCGACGGGTTCGGCATCCCGGAGCAACTGCGTTACGCGGCGATGCTCGACCCCGCCGAGCTGATCAACGGCTGAGGCGCCTCAGGGCTTCGGAATCGGGTCGACGGCAACCAGTTTGCCGTCGTCCCCGATCCGGAACCGCACGGTGGCGATGCCGGTCGGCGCGGTGGGCGAATCATGGCCCTGCTGCCACTGGTAGTTCACCACCACCGTGTCATCGGCATTGGTGACCACGTTGATGTAGGGCCGGGGTTCCGGGGTGGCCGTGCCGAGCGGGGTCTGCCGGTCGAAGAACAGCAGTTGCCCGGTGCTGTTGGGCTCGGGGTTGGTCTGACCCACCTGGACCCAGTACAGCCGGCAATTGCTCGTGTGGCCGGAGCCGATCTGCGTCCACTGCCTGCCCGCTTCAGGGGCCGGAAGTTTGGCGATCTGATCAGTGACCGCGTCGGCGCTCGGGCCGTCGGTCGGTGCGCAGGTATCGGGCTTCGGAGGCGGCGCGGATGACGGTTTCCAGCCGCAACCAACCGCGAGGAGACCGATGAAGGCGACGATGGCGATCAGCCGTGGGTACACACCCCGAGGGTAGCGAATCAACCCGGCTGAGCGAGTGGGCTGACGACGGCGCGTCGATAGGTGACACTGTTTGCGATCCGACCGGCGATCCGACGGCGGACCACCGCTCACGACCATTACCCAAGGAGACACAGATGGCTTGGTTCCTCGCCATGGAAGGCCCTGCCAACAAGGCCGTCCTCTACCAACTGCAGGAATCAGTCAACGTCCAACAACTCGCCGAGGAGATGTCCAGCGCAGCCACCCTCGATCGTGCGGTCCCCGTTCCGGCCGTGTTGGCCAACAACCGGCAACAGGTGACGGTGTACGTGCGGCCGGCGGCTTGGGGCGTGTGGACGTTCTACCAACTGTCCGAAGAGGAGCGGAAAGCTCTCGCGTCGGCGTCCAATCCGCTGGTGGAGGCGCTTACCCAGGCGGCCCGTCAGGCCCAGGCCCGGCCCCAGTCCTAGGACTGGGGTTTGGAGAACTTGCTCCCCCGATTGGACTCGAACCAATAACCGCCCGATTAACAGTCGGGAGCTCTGCCAATTGAGCTACAGGGGACTACCTTCCGCGGAAGCTCCGCGGCCGAGCGTTGACTCTAGCGTACGGACCGCCGCTGCCGCCAACTCGCTCCCAGACGGGCGCGCCGCGGCGGCGGTGAGGCAGGATGGAGCACAGATGTTGGTTCTCTGGGGGCACGCCGCATTGGGAGGTCCGTCGCTTTGGGAGGTATTCAGTGATCCGCTATGCCGCCGTGATCGCCGTCGGCTACGTGCTGGGCGCCAAGGCCGGGCGACGTCGCTATGAGCAGATCGCCAGCACCTACCGCGCGGTGACGGCCAATCCGGCCACCAAGGCGGTGATCGACGCCGGACGACGCAAGATCGCCAAGCAGGTGTCTCCGGATCCGCAGTTCCTCACCCTGACCCCTATAGACGCAGAAACGTCGGTGCTCGCCACGAAGGAGAGCACCGACGGTTCGGCAAGAAAAGTAGCTGGTAGGGGCTAGCCGATCCCCTGATTGATCGACGTTCCGGGCAGCAGCGGCCCAGTGACGAATCCGCCATTGCCGCCGGCGCCGACCCACGGCGTGCCGATGTTGGCGGGCATGCCATTGGAGTACGACAGGCACTTGCCGTCCTCTTTGTTGCCGAACCAGGCCAGGCAGGCCGGCTGGGCCGTGACCTCGGAACCGGATGTGGATGTCGCGACGAACGCCGGGGCCGCCGCTGCGGCCCCCGTGGCCAGCGCAAATGCGCCAACTGCGACCAACCGTCGCGTCCGCGTGCTGAACAGTGTCACCAGGTCTGCCTCTCTCGCCTGAAGATGCCCGACTGCGCCTTACCCTATCGCGATGTGTCTGATCACGCAGTCAGGTCGTCGCCACTGGCCTGCTCGAGCAGGCTGCGCCGGTAGGACTCCATGGCCACCAGGTCACCGAACAGGGCGTGATATTCGTCTCCCTGCTCCACCGGCGACATGCGCTGCAGTTTGGACTTCACCTCGGCGATCTGGCGGCCCACCCAGACTTCCTGCAGGCGGGCCAGCACGCTGCTGATGTAGCGCGGCAGGTGCTCGTCGTCCTCGACGTTGATGGCCTCGACGCCCAGTTCGTTGACCAGGCTGGCTGCCGCCGGAGATGTGGTCTGCTCACGCGCGGCCTCGATCCACTGGGCCCCAGATTTGCCCGACGCCATGCCGCCGGCCGACTCGATCGCCGAACGCACCGCGGCGTACCCCGGATGGGTGAAGCTCTCGACGGTCAGCGAGTCGAACACCGGCCCGGCGATCGCCGGATACTGCAGGGCAGCCTTGAGGGCCTCGCGCTGCGGCCACAGCGTCGGATCGGCCGGATTGGGGCGCGACACGGGAGCCGCCGCAGGTTTGGCCTGTTGCCGCGCCGGCTGGCGCCGCGAATCCTTGCGGCCACCGCTGGCGTCCTCCCGCACCCGGCCGATCACCTGGGCGACGTTGTCCCAGCCGACCCAGCCGGCCAGCTGCCTGGCGTACTCGTCGCGCAGTGTCTGATCCTTGATCCGGGCTGCGATCGGCACGCAGCGCCGCAGCGCGGCCACCCGGCCCTCGGCACTGTCGAGGTCATGCTCGGCCAGTGCGCTGCGAATCACGAACTCGAACAACGGAGTTCGCCGTGCCACCAGATCGCGCACCGCGCCGTCGCCGGAGCGCAGCCGAAGATCGCACGGATCCATCCCGTCGGGAGCCACCGCCACGAACGACTGACCGGACAGGTTCTGCTCGCCCTCGAAGGCTTTCACCGCGGCGGCCTGGCCCGCGGCGTCACCGTCGAACACGTAGATCAACTCGCCGCGGAAGAAGTTGTCGTCCATCATCAGCCGGCGCAGCATCGACAGGTGCTGCTCACCGAACGCGGTGCCGCATGAGGCCACCGCGGTGGTCACCCCAGCCTGGTGCATGGCCATCACATCGGTGTAGCCCTCGACCACCACGGCCTGGTGCCCCTTGGCGATGTCGCGCTTGGCGCGGTCCAGTCCGAACAGCACCTGCGACTTCTTGTAGAGCACCGTCTCGGGGGTGTTGACGTACTTGGCCTGGTTCTGATCGTCGTCGAACAACCGACGCGCGCCGAAGCCGATGGTCTCGCCCGAGGACACCCGGATCGGCCACAGCAGCCGTCGATGGAACCGGTCCATCGGCCCACGCTTGCCCTCCCGGCTCAGCCCGGCCGCCTCCAACTCCTTGAACTCGAAACCCGAACGCAGCAAATGCTTTGTCAGCTTGTCCCACCCCGACGGCGCGAACCCGCACCCGAACTGGGCGGCCGCGGCGGCGTCGAAGTTGCGCTCGGTCAGGTATTTCCGCGCCTCGGCGGCCTCATCCGAGGCCAGTGCCTCGGCGTAGAACTCCTGGGCGGCGGCATTGGCGGCCAGCAACCGGCTGCGGCTGCCCCGGTCCCGCTGGACATTGGTCGTCGACGAGCCGGTGTAGGTGACGGTGTAGCCGACCTTGTCGGCCAACAACTCGACCGCCTCGACGAACGTGACGTGCTCGATCTTCTGGATGAAGGCGTAGACGTCGCCGCCCTCGCCGCAACCGAAGCAATGGAAGTGACCGTGGTTCGGCCGCACGTGGAACGACGGCGACTTCTCGTCGTGGAACGGGCACAGACCCTTCATCGAGTCGGCCCCGGCCCGCCTCAACTGGACGTAATCACCGACGACATCCTCGATGCGGACCTTTTCACGGATGGCCGCGATATCGCGATCTGAAATCCGGCCGGCCACCGGCCTAGTCTATGCGTGCCCGGAGGCGGCGTTGACCGGGTTCGCCGCCACCTGGGGAAGGATGTGAACTGCGGTGACAAAACTCCCACCCGACTGGATCGAACGCGACGACCGCCGGGTCGCCTTCACCGCCTACGGGCCCGACTCCGGGATGCCGGTGCTGTTCATCGCCGGTGCAGGATGCGGCCGGCTGATGAGGTTCGGCGAACAGCACCTGGAGAACCACCACGTGCGGTTGATCTCGGTGGACCGGCCCGGGATCGGTGCGTCTGGTCCCGACCCGGACAAGACTTTCGACAGTGTCGCCGCGGACTTGGCCGCGGTGATCGATACCGTCGCGGGCGTCCCGGTGCCGGTTGTCGCCAACTCTCAGGGCGCACCGTTCGCGCTCGCCCTGGCCGAGACCGGGCGGATCGACGGACTGGTGCTGGTATCGCCGATCGATGATCTCGGCTATCCGCCGGTGACCGCGCTGTTGACCCCGCCACACCGCGAATTCGTGACGGCGATCGCCGCCGATCCGGACGGCGCCGAGCACGATCTCTCCGGCTACACCGCTACCGCACTCTTCGACATGATCATGACCGACTATCCGGTATCCGACCGCGTCGTCTACGACGATCCCGGCTTTCGCACCATGTTGCGGGCGGCCCTTGTCGACGGATTCGCCCAGGGGCCGGCCGGATACGCCCGCGACACCGTGCTGGCGACTACACCGTGGCCGGCGCATCTGCTGACTCCCGCCACCGATGTGCAGTTGTTGTTCGGCAGCGACGACACCGTGCACTCCCCCGATCTCGGCATCACCCTGGCCGGCCGGATACCCGGAGCCAGTCGAACCGTCGTCGACGGTGTGGGCGGCGCGTTGCTGTGGGCGTACCCCGATCTGGTGCTGCGCCGGTTGAGAACCTAGTCGGACATCGGCCTGGGCGAGCGTGCCTCGTGCACTCGCTCCAGCCGGCTCTCGGTGTAGGACGCAATCTGGTCGACCACCACGCGCAGCCGGGCGCCGTCGTCGGCCGCGAGGTCGAACTCGGGCGCGAACTGCGGGTCCAGACTGCCCGGCGCCTGCGCCCACAATGCGAGGGCCACTTCGTGGATGAGCGTGCGCTGATCGGCCTGGATCTGCAGGTGCCGGTGATCGGACATGATGAACTGCAGCGCCAGCATCTTGAGCAGCACCACCTCGGCGCGGACCAGCGGCGGGACGGTCAGGTCCGCATCGAACCGACGTAGCGGTCCCGCCCCGGCAACCGCCCGGGTCTGCGTGATCGCCGCGTTGGCGAAGCGCCCGACGAGTTCACTGGTCAGGGTCTTCAGCGCGACTGACGAAGCAAGGGTTCCGTCGTACTTCCCCACCGCGGCCACCACCGGAACCTGCGACAACCGCTCAGCGGCGGCCAGCAGATCGTCGTGGGTGACGCTGGGGAAGTTCTTGGCACCCAGGTCCGCCAGCGAAGAGGCCGCATCGGGATCGCCGAGCACCCGCAGGTCGATGCGCCCGGAGATCACGCCGTCCTCGACGTCGTGCACGGAATAGGCGACGTCGTCGGCCCAGTCCATCACCTGGGCCTCCAGGCACGGCCGCTCGGCGGGCGCGCCGGCGCGTACCCACTCGGCGGCCTCTGCGTCGTCGTCGTAGAAGCCGTATTTCTTACGGGTACCGAAGCTTGGCCACGGATACTTCGCCACCGCGTCCAGCGCGGCCCTCGTCAGGTTGAGCCCGGCCGAACGCCCCTCGGCATCAAGAACTTTGGGCTCCAACCGGGTGAGGATCCGGAAGTTCTGGGCATTGCCCTCGAACCCGCCGAAAGGTTTCGCGATCTCGTCGAGCGCGCGCTCGCCGTTGTGCCCGTACGGCGGGTGCCCGATGTCGTGGGCCAACCCGGCCAGGTCCACCAGGTCCGGATCACAGCCCAACCCGATCGCCATGCCGCGTCCGATCTGGGCCACCTCGAGTGAGTGGGTGAGCCGGGTGCGCGGGGTATCGCCATGGCGTGGCCCGACGACCTGGGTCTTGTCGGCCAGCCGCCGCAGCGCCGCACTGTGCAACACGCGGGCCCGATCACGGGCGAAGTCAGTGCGGTGCTCGGTGTCGGTCCCGGGCAGCGCGGCACCCTTGGCCGACTCGACCACCAGACGTTGCCGGTCGAAGTCGTCATACCAGGCCTGCGTATCCCCGTTCACCGACGCACAGTCTGCCAGGAACCGACGCGCCAACCCCGCGGCGCACTAGATTGACGGTCATGCGTATCGCCCGTCTGCCGTCCATGCTGCTCGCGATCCTGATGACCGGCCTGCTGGTTGCCCCCAGCGCCGCAGCCGAGCCGCCGTCGCGGTTGGCCACCCAACTCACCGACAACGCCGGGGCGTTGTCGGCGGCCCAGCGTGGCAATGTGCAGCGCGCGATCGACAGGCTCTACGACGATCGCCACATCAAGTTATGGGTGATCTTCGTCGAGGATTTCTCTGGTCAGGGCCAGGACGACTGGGCCACGAACACCATGCGGCTGAGCGATTTCGGTGACGACGACGCACTGCTCGCGGTCGCCACGGTAGACCGGGCCTTCGCCTTCCGGGTGCCCTCCACGGTGACCGGCGCGGCGCGTGCCAACGACATCCGGCGCGACAGCATCACCCCGGCCCTGCGCCGTGAGGATTGGGCGGGCGCGGCCATCGCTGCGGCCAACGGGCTGAATTCCGCACCCGAATCCTCCGCCGCATCCCCTGCCGCGCCCGGCATCTCGTGGCCGGGCATGCTGATCGCCCTGGGCGTGATAGTGGTGCTGGCCGGGTTGCTGTGGTGGTGGTCGCGCCGGCGCCGGGCCAAGCGCCGCCACGCCGAGTTCGAGGCCGCCAAGCGGGTCGATCCGACCGACCCCGACGCGTTGGCGTCGGTGCCACTGGAGGCGCTCGACGAGCTGTCCCGCTCGATCGTCGTCGACGTCGACAATGCCGTGCGCACCAGTGAGGCCGAGCTCGAACTGGCCGTCGAGGAGTTCGGCGCCAAGCGCACCGAGCCGTTCAGCGCGGCCCTGGAGAATGCGAAAAAGGCTCTGGCCCAGGCCTTCAACGTGCGCCAGACGCTCGATGACGACGTCCCCGAGACCCCACTGCAACAACGAGATCTGCTGACCAAGGTCGTGGTGTCGGCGGCCAGGGCCGACCGCGAACTGGATGCCCAGAGCCAGGCCTTCGAGCAGCTGCGCGATCTGGTGATCAACGCCCCGACGCGGCTGGACGCCATGACCCAGCAGATGGTCGACCTGACCGCCCGCATCGAGCCGTCCAGCCAGAAACTGGACAATCTCCACACCCAATTCGATTCCACCGCACTGAGTTCGGTGTCGACCAATGTGGACACCGCCAAGGAACGCCTGGCGTTCGCCGACCGCAACATCACCACGGCCCGCAACCTGGTATCCCGGCCGGCCACCGATCAGACCGAGCTGGTGGACGCGGTGCGCTCGGCCGAGTCAGCCCTCGATCAGACCCGGACCCTGCTCGACGCCGTGGACAGCGCGGCCTCCGACATCAACCGGGCCCTGGCCGGTCTTCCCGCGGCGATCACGGATATTCAAGCCGGAATCGACCAGGCGAATTCGCTTCTGGGGCAGTCCGGTACGCCGCAGGCCGACAAACTGAGTGCGGCACGTGACGCAGCGAAGAAAGCAGCCGATGACGCGACAGCCAGCGGCAAGGCCGACCCGCTGGGCACCTTTACCCGGCTGACCAAGGCCGACGCCGAACTCGATCAGCTGCTGGCCGGAGTGCACGAACAACAGGAAGCCGCCGAGCGGCTGGCCCGCGCGCTGGAGCAGGCGCTGTTCACCGCCCAGTCACGGATCAAGGCGGTGTCGGACTTCATCGAAACCCGGCGCGGCAGCGTCGGACCGGAGGCGCGCACCCGACTGGCCGAGGCGCAACGGCAACTTCAGGCCGCCGAAGCCAAGCGCATCGAGAATGCCAACGAGGCGGTGGCGCATGCCAACGGGGCGTCGACGCTGGCTGCACAGGCTCAGGGCCTGGCCAACGACGACGTGCGGGCCGCACAACGGTCCTACACCTCGCAGTACGGCGGGGGCGGCGGTTCTGACATGGGCGCCGTGCTCGGCGGCATCCTCATCGGCAACATCCTGCGCGGCGGTGGCGGCGGCTTCGGTGGCGGCTTCGGCGGAGGGTACGGGGGCGGCCGCGGCATGGGGCGCCCGACGTCCTACGGTGGCTCGTCACATTCTTCGGGCCGCAGCTACAGCGGCGGTGGCGGCCGGTTCTGATCGCGTTTCCTTGGCGAGCAGACGTGCCGGTACCCCGGAGCGCGCGGAATCGGGTACCCGCGCGTCTGCTCGGCGTCAGGGGGTGAGCACCACCTTGCCGGAACTGGCCCAGACCCGGTTCGGCGCAGTCGACGTCGACGTCGACGTCGTGCAGTACCTCAGTCCACCGAGTTCGTTTTGACTGATGGCTTTCGTGACGCTCAGCCCAGGAACCGGTTGATGTCCTGGGCGAAATCGGTGATGTGCTGGAACAGGAATCCATGTCCGGCATCACTGTAGAGCAACACCTTGGCATCGGGCAGCCGCTGCGACATCGCGTAGCTGGCATAGGAATTGATCATCACATCGTGCGCACCGTTGGCCACCAGCACCGGCAGCTTCAGCTCGGCGAGCTGGTCATAGTACCCGCCAAATGCGGCGATGGCGCCAAGCTGCGCGCGGTAGGTGTCCGGCTGGACCGCAGCATGCGAGTGCCCGAGCCGAGTGTCCAAACGACGCAACGACACCATACCCGCCGACCGACCCTCGTCGGTCTCCGGAAAGAAGAGATACAAGTAGTCCTCGTCATCGTTGACCGCGTGACCGAGGATTTCGCCGACCCGAGGCCCGGGCGCCGGCTGCTCGGGCACCCCGGCCGGGGTGCTGCCCGCAACAATCAAGCGGCGCACCAGCTCCGGGGCCCGCAATGCGATGCCCTGCGCGACAATCCCACCCAGCGACCAGCCGAGCACGTCGACCTGGGGCAGGCCCAACGCGCGGATGAACGCGATCCCGCCGTCGGCGAGGCCGTCGATAGTGGTGGGCGCGGGTCCACTGGATGCGCTGGTCCCCCGGTTGTCGAACACGATGACCTCACGTTCGGCGGCCAGTTCATCGAGCAACTTCGGATCCCAGTGGTCGATCGTGCCGCGCAGCCTCATGCACAGCACGAGCGGAACCGTCCCGGGCCTACCGAAGCGGCGGTAGTGGAAGCGTTCCCCCTCAGGCCCACCGACGAAACGGTCGTCGGCCTGATCGGACAGGTATGGCATCGTGGTTCCCTTCTGGTTGGAATCTCATTCGACGTTCACATCGGGCGGTCTGGTGCGGTATCCGTCAAATGACCATCACCACCGTGGCTTTCCACCGCGGCGCCGAGCAGGAGCCGCAGGATTCTGACGACGCGGTTGATCGAGCACACCGCCGCCGTCGCAGCCAGAAGTCGAGATCGCCCTCCCCCTGCAGCGGGTGGTCGGCGGGCAGGCCCGGAGCGCCCATGTTCGTCCAGTAGATGTGGCGCCGGTCGGTGTCCACCACGATGCCGTCCGGGAAGGTGGCCAGCCCGGTGACGATCGGTGTGATGGAGCCGTCGGCGATGGTGACCCGGACGATCCGTTGCCGCGGAGTTTCAGTGCGATGAGGCGCGTGAACATGTCAGCCCTCAGCCCAAGGTGAGGTCAGTCAGTTCGATGGACACCACGAGTTGCTCTGGGACCGGGTGGTTGTCGGCGTCGCGGACGTAGATCATCCGGGTACGTGGGATCACCAGACCGTCGATCTCATCGAAATCCGAGATGTAGTGCGCGCCCGGGGATCCCCCGGCAATGTCGACCTGGTAGTCGCGTCGCCGGATCAATCCGTCGGCATCGACGTAGAGGATCTGGTGCGGGCTGTGGGTGGCGATGGTGTCGGGATAGTCGACGTGCAGCGTGCGCCACCGCTGCCCGTCCTCGGTCCAGGGTTCACCTTCTTCGGCACGCACTCCGGGGAAGGTGAGGTTGAACGGTTCGGCGGTGTAGGTCCACATGGCATACCCGGTGAAGTACGCCAACTGCAATGTGGTCCAAGGCGTTTCGAGGGTGTGTCCGGAAAATGACGCGCGCGGGTCGTCGAGTACCTCCACCACGTCCCCGTCTGTTTTCTCGATACCCACCCGCTGCGGGGTGTAGGCGGTCTTCAGATCCGGCGCGGTGAAGGGCCCCAGCGAAGTGCGTTGGTCTTTGATCCAGACGGTGATCTCACCGTCGTCGACGATCCCGGGGACGGCCTTGATGTCCCAGATGGCGCCGCCGAACCGCTTGTGTGCGGTGACCGAGGTCAGTTCGCGCCAGCGGTCGACTCCGCCGTAGGTGTTCAGGACAGTGGTGAGCAGGTCGGTCATGAGTTCTCCTTAACGGCCGAGGAATTGGCGGATGTGCTGGCCGAACTCGGCCGGGTACTGGTCGAGGAATCCGTGGCCTGCGTCGGGGTAGATCCGCAGCTGGGCGCCGCGGATCTTCTCCGCCAGCAGGTAGCTGTTCTTGGTGGACATCATGGTGTCGTTGTCGCCGTCGGCGACCAGCGTCGGCTGGGTGATGGCCGAAAGCCGCTCCAGTTTTGACGATTCCGGGATACCCCAGGTCATCAGGGCCTGGTACTGCGCATCACGGCAGGCCAGACTGGTTTCAGGGTCACGGTCGGTGTCGCGGGCATGGGTGCGGGCCAGGTACTCCCGGCCTCGTTGGACGCTCTGGTCGGAGCCGGAGAAGAACAGCGCGATGAATCCCTCGGCGGTGATCTCGTCGGCGCAGGCGTATGTGTAGACGTCCTCGGACCAGCGGTGCAGATCGGGGGCACCCTGCGGCGCGGTGCCCGCGAGCACCAGTCGGCGCGGCAACCGCGGGCGCACCAGGGCGATCTCCTGGGCGATGTGGCCACCGAGTGAGAAGCCCAGCAGGTCCACCGTGGCGATGCCCAGCGCATCGATGAACTTCAGGGCGTCGCGCGCCATATCCGTGACGTTGTCGGGGGTGGTCCCGGTGGAGCCACCGACACCGCGCAGGTCGACGGTGATCACCTCACGGTCGGCGGCCAGAACGTCGAGCAGTGCCGGGTCCCAGTAGTCGAGGTTGCCGCGGAAATGCTGGAGGAGCACCAATGGGGGCACCGTGGCTGATGGGTTACCGACGCGCCGATATGCGAACCGTTCGCCGTCGACCTCGATGTCGAGGTTGAGTGCGTGTGCGGCGCCCACCGCGGTGACGACGTCCGTCATCTGGAATCTCCCTGCCGTTGTCGATGACACCAGCCTCGGGACCTTCGACCCTCCGTGGGTATCCGTCAATTGACCACGCAGCCGAGAGGACGCGGTAGCACCTGGCGATGGTCGTTTGACGGATGACCCAATCGGGTGCTTGAGGTCAGACTTGCAGCCATGCCGTATATGGAGGGCTCCGACGGGGCGCAGCTGTACTACAAGGACTGGGGCAGCGGGCCGGCGGTGGTCTTCAGTCATGGCTGGCCGCTCAGTGCCGACGCCTGGGATGTGGAGCTGAAACTGCTTGCCGACAACGGTTTCCGTGCCATCGCTCATGACCGGCGGGGGCATGGCCGGTCCGAGCAGACGTGGTCGGGCAACGACATGGACACCTACGCCGCAGACCTGGCGGCTCTGATCGACGGACTCGGATTGTCCGATGTCGTCGTGGTGGGGCACTCCACCGGAGGTGGCGAGGTGGTGCGGTACGCAGCGCGCCACCGCACTGGCCGGGTGCGCAAGGTGATCACTGTCGGCGCGGTACCACCGGTGATGCTGGCATCAGCGGAAAACCCTGAGGGCACACCGCTGTCGGTGTTCGACGACATCCGGGCCCGGGTCCTGGCCGACCGGTCCGCGTATTGGCGGGAACTCGCGGTGGCGTTCTACGGTTTCAACCGGGACGGTGCCGCTGTCTCACAGGGATTGATCGACCATTTCTGGCTGCAGGGCATGCAGGCAGGGCTGGCATCGGCGTACGACTGTGTCAAAGCGTTCTCGGAGACCGACCTGGCCGAGGACCTTCGAGCCCTCGATGTGCCGATCCTGATTGCCCACGGTGACGATGATCAGATCGTCCCGATCCACGATGCAGCGTCGAAGGCGATCGAGCTGGTGCGGTACGGCACCCTACGCGTGTATCCGGGTGCCTCGCACGGGATTCACGGTGACTATCAGCAGCAGTTGGGTCGCGACCTGCTGGACTTCATCCGGAGTTGAGCGTGTCGATGAGGGTGACGTCCCGGGTGGTTACGCCGACGCCGTCACGCCGCCGGAATACCACCAGTGCATGCTCACCGGTGGATTTCTCGATGAACCGGTAGCTGCGGCGTTTGGTGGTGGCCCGGTGTTTGTGACCCCACTGCCCCATCGCGGCGAGCACCGGCACCAGATCATGCCCGGCGTCGGTGAGCACGTAGCGACTGCGCGTTCGCTCGCCGGGCTCCCGGTAATCCTCGACCGCCAGGATGCCGGCGTCCACCAGCTCGGCCAGTCGCGCGCTCAGCACATCGGAGGCCACCCCCAGCCGTTCCCGGAACTCGGAGAACCGGGACCGGCCCAGCAATGCCTCACGGATGATCAGGATGGCCCACCGCTGCCCCAGCACCGCCATGGTGCGGGCGATCGGGCAGGCGTCGTCGGACCACGGGTCGGTGCGCATCCTCACACTCTACCTGGGTTGGCAATGCCAATTCAGCCTGCTAACTTGGCGAGGGTGATAATCGGTCGGTCAGCCGAGTTGGCCAGCGTCACCGACACGCTCGCCACGATCTCCACCACCGGCACAGCGCTGGTCGTCGATGGTGAGGCCGGCATCGGCAAGTCCACGTTGCTATCGGCGATCGCCGACTGGGCGGTGGCCAACGGCTACCGCAGACTTGGCTGTTCGGGCCTGCAAAGCCAGAGCGAGGTGGGCTTCGCCGGCGTCCACGAACTCATCCACCCGGTGCTCGACCACACCGCAGCACTGCCACCCCGCCAACGCACGGCCCTGCTGACCGCCTTCGGGCTGGACGACGGTCCGACACCGGACCGGTTGCTGGTCAGTCTCGCGGTGCTCGGTCTCCTCGAAGAAGCCGCCAGCCGACGCCGAATCATCCTGATCATCGATGACGTGCAGTGGCTGGACCAATCCTCACTGGAGGTTCTGGCGTTCGTCGCGCGCCGACTCGGTAACGCACCGCTGATGATGTTGTGTGCCGAACGCACGGGACTCGACGGCGCCGCACCGTATCTGGACGGTCTACCTCGATTGTCACTGGGCCCACTGGCTCCCGAACACGCCCGACAACTGTTGAACACCACCGCACAGCACGCGGACACCTTGCTGCAGCAGCGGGTGCTCGACCAGGCGGGTGGCAACCCGCTGGCAGTCATCGAGCTGTCCGGCGCCGTCGACGAGCGCGGCAACAGCGCGGTTTTCTCCGGTGAGCCGCTGCCCACCACCCGCCGGGTCGAACGGGCCTTCCTGTCCCAGCTCGACGGGCTGACCGACAACAGTCGCCTGCTGCTGTTACTGATCGCGTCCAGTGATGGGCAGCTGCGTGACATCGACGTCGCAACCGATCTTCTCGGCCTGGCACTCACCGATGAACTGGCCCCGCTGGAGCGGGCGGGTCTGATCACAGCGAGCGGCGGCCGGCTCCACATGCGCCATCCGCTGATTCGGTCGACGGTCTATGGCTCGGCCCCACTGGCCGCGAGGACCGTCGTTCACCGGGCACTCGCCGATGCGACGGTCGACCCGGTCCGTGCAGCCTGGCACCGCGCCGAAGCCACCTTCGGCACCGACGAGCAGGTGGCCACGGACCTCGAAGCCGCCGCCCGCCAGGCCCATGCGCGCGGTGCAGGCGCCGAATCCGCCGCCGCCCTGCGCCGGGCAGCCGTATTGTCCCCCGATCCCGCCGCCCGGGTGCGGCGGTTGGCCGAAGCTGCCGAGATCGCCCGTAGCTCCGGGCTGACCGCCGAGTCCATCAGCATTCTCGGCGAAGCCGAGAGTCTGGGTGACCAGCATTGCAGCACAGGGCAATTGGTGCTCACCCGATTCGTCCTCAACGTCACCGCCGCGATACCGGGCCAGTCGGCCACCGAACTCGTCGCGCTCGCCGGCAAGTTCAGTGACGGCGACATCGAACAGCGTCGGTTGCTGTGGGCTGCAGCCATCGAGTGCCGCCTGCACGGCCTCGCCGAGGAACCCCGTCGCGACGTCGTTGCGGCCCTTCGCCACCTCGATGACGGCGCAGACGATCCGGTGGTGCGCATGGCATTGGCGTTGGTGGACGACACCGGCGCCGGTCAGGGCCTGCGCACACGCCTGCCCCGGCTGATCGACGAAGTTGCCGACGACCCCCTGTTGCTGATGGCGCTGGGGTTCGCCGCCGAGGCGGTCGCCGACCGCATACATGCGCTGCAGTGCTGGAACCGCGTGCAGAGCTTATCCAGGAAATCAGGGTCAGCTGCCGACGAATGCGAAAGTCAACGCGGTGCAGCGCAACTGCTGTTGGGAGAGGGCCGCATCCAGGCCGCGGCAATCGCTGCCGAGAATGCGCTGCGGCTGGCTCAGGACATCAACCTGCCGATGACCGCGGCCTCGGCGGCGGCCACTCTCGCCCGGGTGCAGGTATGGCAGGGCCGGTTCGATCAGGCCCGCGAGACGGTTGCCACGGCGCGTCGGCTGCTGGCGCCCGACCCGGCGATCCTGTGGCATGACGATGCGCACTGGGCGGCGGGTCTGCTGGCGCTCTGCACCGCCGACCCAGCCGACGCATTGGGACACCTGTTGAAGATGACTGGGCACCGGACCTCGCGGCGGTGGGCCATCGCCGATCTCGCCGAGGCTGCGGCCGGAAATGACCGTGCCGACCTGGTGCGGCCGCTGCTCGCTGACATCGAGGATCAAGCCCGACAGCTAGGAACAGGCCTGGAATTGATGCTCGCGCATCGTGCACACGCGCTCCTGGCACAGACCGATGCCGAGGCACAAGAGCATTTCCTGGCCGCTCTGGCCGCTGGCGATGACGCGGCTGCCGAACTCGAAACGGCCCGAACGCATCTGGCATATGGGCAATGGCTGCGTAGACAACGCCGGATCACCGAGGCTCGCACCCACCTGTCGTCGGCGCTGGCCGTGTTCGACGCTGCCGGCGCGGCGCCGTTCGCCGACCGGGCCGCCGCCGAGCTGCGTGCCGCGGGCGTGGCCATTGCCGGTACGCCCCGCCAGGGGCCGGTTTCCAGCCTGACCTCCCAAGAACTTCACATCGCTCAATTAGCCGCCGCCGGCCTGACCAACCGGGAGATCGCCGACCGCATCTACGTTTCACACCGCACCGTCGCGGCCCACCTTTACAAGATGTTCCCCAAACTGGGCATCACCAACCGCAATCAACTGCATACCGTGCTGGACGAACAGTAGTCGTTTCACCGATACCTACGACGCCCACCTTCGATGTGTGCTGAGGACAACCCAAAGGAGATCGACATGACAACAGCAGGGACCCCGGTGAAGGGTGCGGTCGCCCTGGTAACCGGCGGACAGCAAGGCCTGGGTAAGGCGATCGTCGCTGCGTTGCTGGAAGCCGGCGCAGCCAAGGTGTATTCGACCAGCCGCCGCAGCGGAAGCAGCGATGACCCGAGGGTGGTCGTGGTGCAGGCTGACATCACCGAGACCGAGTCCGTAAAGCACCTGGCGCGGGTCGCCGCCGACGCCACCATCGTGGTGAACAACGCCGGCACCCTCGGTGGCCAGTCCCTGGTACGCGATGACCTCGACGATATCCGCGCGGTCCTGGAAACCAACTTCTTCGGCGCGATCCGGGTCACGCAGGCCTTTGCACCGCTCCTTGCCGGCAAGGGCGGTACCATCGTCAACATCGCCTCGGTCCTGTCCTGGCTACCCGGCTACGGTTCGTACGGTGTGTCCAAGGCCGCGCTGTGGTCGGCGACGAATTCGGTGCGACAGGAGTTGAAAGAGCAGGGCACCAACGTGATCGGAGCCTACCTCGGCTACACCGACACCGACATGATCGCCGATCTCGATGTCCCCAAGAACTCCCCCGACGATGTGGCTCGCCAGATCGTCGACGGAATCATTTCTGGCGTACCGGAAGTCCTGGCCGACGACCTCACCCGTCAGGTACACGCACCCATGTTCCCGGTCGCCTAATGTCCGCCTACCGCGCCTACCAAGTCACCGGACAACGGCAATTCGCACTCGTCGAACGTGAGATTGTCCCACCCGCACCTGGCCACGTCAGGGTCCGGGTACACAGCTGCGGTGTCTGCCACAGCGATGTGCTGGCCGTCGAGGGCCTGCGTGCCGACCCGCAGCAACCGGTGGTGCCCGGTCACGAGATCGTCGGCGTCATCGATGCCGTCGGCGACGGTGTCCATACCTGGGTGCCCGGCAACCGAGTGGGCCTGGGATTCCTCGGCGGGCAATGCAATGAGTGTGAGTTCTGCCGCCGCGGGGACTTCGTCAACTGCACCGATCAGCCGACGCCCGGCACCAGCGTGGACGGCGGGTACGCCGAGATCGTCTACGCACGTGCCACCGGACTGGTGCGGGTACCGGATGCTCTCGACGCGTCGGTGGCCGCTCCCCTGCTGTGCGCAGGAATCACCACGTTCAACGCGCTGCGTCACGTTCCGGCTGCGCCGGGTGCATTGGTCGGTGTCCAGGGCCTGGGCGGACTGGGCCACCTCGGCGTGCAATACGCTCATGCACTGGGGTTCCGGGTCGTGGCGATCGCGCGCGGACCTGAAAAAGCTCAACTGGCAACCGATCTCGGCGCGGACATCTACATCGACAGCGCTGCCGAAGACCCGGGCGCTGCGCTAACCGCGCTCGGCGGAGCCGCCGCTGTAGTAGCTACCGCAGCCAGCGGGGCCTCGATGAGCCCGTTGGTAGCCGGGCTGGCTCCCCGCGGGCAGCTCGTCGTGGTCGGCGCCGCACCGGATCCGATCGAAGTGAGCACCTCGGAGCTGATCTTCGGGGGACGGAGCATCGTCGGCAGCCTCACCGGATCGGCTGCCGAGAACGAGGACAATCTGGCGTTCAGCGTTGCCAACGGCATTGCGCCGATGATCGAGCCGGTCCCATTCGAGGATGCCCCGAAAGCATACGACCGCATGATGAGCGGCAAGGCCCGGTTCCGGGTGGTCCTGGAGATCGCAAGGTGAGCACCTTCGTCGAACATCTGAGCCGTCGACTGCTGATCAGCCTTCCCGACAGTTATGAGGATGCGCGCGATCGCTACGAAACACTGGTTCCCACAGTAAATCTCGCGGCGTTCACCAATGCGACCAACTGGGACGACGTTCTTTCCGAGGCAAAACGGCAAGCACCACACGGCTTTCTGCGGTACTTCAGCACCGAAGTCGCACCGGCGATGAGCGGCTCAGCATCGGCATGGACGTGCAGCGAGTACCTGATGGGTAATCACACCATCGCCGAACGTATGTACCGGTACGACCCTGGCGTCATGTTGCATGCTCCGCTGCGCACGCTGTTGTACGACGCCGGGCACGGCACTGTCTTCGCAGTCGACCAGCCCAGCCTGTTGTTCGGCAGTTACGGCCAACCCGAGATCGCAGCTGTCGGAATAGAACTCGACGGTCTACTGGCGAATCTGATCGAACTGCTAGGCGGCAAGCTGCCTCGTACCGAAAGCAGGTGACGATATGAACACCATGTCCGCGGTCGGCTCCTTCGCGGGACTGTCGATCGACGACCCACAATCATTGCAGGACATCACCGTCGAACTACCCACCCTGCGGCCGCACGACATCCTGGTTCGGGTGCTTGCCGTTTCGGTGAACCCGGTCGACATCAAACGACGAGCCGCGCTGCAGGTCTCGGATGTCCCGACAATCCTCGGCTACGACGCCGCAGGCATCGTCGAGGCGATCGGGCCGGCAGTTGCCACACTCGCCGTCGGCGACGAGGTCTGGTACGCGGGCGATGTCAGCCGTGCGGGCACCAATGCGGAGTTCCACGCGGTCGATGAACGCATCGCGGCGCGCAAACCGGCATCGCTGTCGTTCGCCGATGCGGCGGCGCTGCCGCTGACGACCATCACAGCCTGGGAGGCGCTGTTTGAGCGGTTCGCTCTGACCGCCGACTCCACCGGCGACCTGTTGGTGCTCGGCGCGGCCGGCGGCGTGGGTTCGATCATGGTCCAGCTCGCCAAGGCATTGACCGGTGTGCGGGTCATCGCCACCGCCAGCCGGGACGAATCCCGGTCCTGGGCAACCACTCTGGGCGCGGACGTGGTGATCAACCACCACCGCCTACGCGACGAGGCACTGGCCGTCGCCCCCGACGGAATCGACTATCTCTTCTCACCGCATTCAGCGGGCAACGTCGACACCTATGCCGAGATCACGCGTCCGTTCGGACACATCACCGCCATCGACGATCCCGTTGGCCTCGACCTCGGGGCACTGAAAGCCAAGAGCATCGCCTGGCACTGGGAGCTGATGTTCACCCGGCCCCTGTTCGAGTACGACATGACCTATCAGCAGCAGTTGCTCATTCGCACAGCACAATTGGTCGACGAGGGCACCATTCGCAGCACGGCGACCAAGACAATCGACGGCTTCGACGCGGCTGGGCTGCGAGAAGCCCACCGTGATGTCGAGTCGGGCCGTATGGTGGGCAAGGTCGTGGTCACCCGTTCTTGACTCTGTGATCCGACGCGGGGCGGCACTCGCATTGCGGGTGCCGTCCGGTGTACGCGACAAGCCTGTCCAGTGCTGCCGCATCGGTGGTGACGGGCACGGGTTCGTCGAACCCGGCGGTGAGGCGACTGTCGGGAGTGATGATCTGACGGGCCAGGCCCAGCACGAAGTCGGCATGCGCGGCGGTGATGGGCAGTGCGCGGTGCAATGCCTGAGCGAAGTCCCATCCGTGCACCACGAGTTCGATCGACAGTACACCCAGCGCCAGGCGGGCGGCCGTGACATGGCCGGCGAAGACTACGTCACCATCGGTACCCCGACGCCGCCAGGCTTCGATCGTGGTTTCGGCCGCGTCTGCGACGCGAACGTCGATCGGCCGACCATCCGTCACCGAAACGTCCACGCCCGCCGAATCACCCACCATCGTCACGGTTCCGACCAGATGATCAGCGAGACCGGCCACATCGAAACCCTCACACGGAGTGGGTAGGTGCAGCATGTCGACGGTGATCGTGCCGAGTACCGGCACCAGTGCCGCCAACGCCACCTCGGCGCTCGATAGTTCGTCCATGCCAAGGAATTCTTGTCGGTCCGTGTCCTTCCCGGCATAGGACACCTGACTGCAATTCGCAGGCTCAAACCCGCCTCTGCCAGCCGGGATCGGTGACGGCCGCACGGAAGTCGACGTCCGCCGAACAACCGTCAATGTGCTCATACCGCGTCCGTCAGAGATCTGGTGACGTGGTGGCTTAGACGCTCAATCAACCGAGAGGCACTGAAACGATGTCTGCTACCTACCGTTCTGTTGAGGTCGTGGAACCCGGCGGCGCACTGCACCTCGTGGATCGGCCGGTGCCGGAGCCGGCCACCGGTGAGGTCCGGGTACGGGTCGAGGCCTGCGGGGTGTGCCATTCGGACTCGCAGATCGCCGCAGGGTATCTGCCCGGCACCGTGTTCCCGGTGACACCGGGGCATGAAGTTGCCGGTCACATCGAGGCGATCGGTCCGGGCGTCATCGACTGGCACCTCGGCGATCGGGTCGCCATCGGTTGGTTCGGTTTCTACTGCGGAACCTGCTACCGCTGCCGGCGCGGCGACTTCGTACACTGCCAGCGGTCCAAGATCACCGGGGCTGCTTTCCCTGGCGGCTATGCCGAGACGCTCATTGTGCACCAGTCGGGCCTGGCGCGAATTCCCGATGTTCTCAGCGCTATTGAGGCCGCACCGTTGGCGTGCGCCGGCGTGACGATGTTCAACTCGCTGCGGCACACGGGTGCGCGGCCCGGCGACCTGGTCGCGATCCTGGGCATCGGGGGGCTGGGACACCTCGGTGTGCAGTTCGCGGCCCGGATGGGATTCGAAACTGTCGCCATCGCCCGCGGTGCCGAAAAGGAGGTCATGGCACGCCAACTCGGTGCACATCACTACATCGACGCCACCGAAGCCGATGTAGCAGCGGAACTGCGCAAGCTCGGCGGCGCCCGGGTCGTCGCCGCCACCGCCACGAATCGGGCGGCGATCAACGCCGCAGTCGACGGTCTGGCCCCGCATGGGGAACTGCTGACGCTGGCCGTGCTGGACGAGGCGCTCGATGTCACACCACTGCAACTGATCAACAGTTCAGGGACCGTGCACGGACATCCCGCGGGCGTCGCGGCCGACACCGAAGACACCCTCGAATTCGCTGCCCTGCACGGGATCCGGCCATGGGTTGAGCCGATGCCACTGAGCGACGCCGCCGCCGGATACGACCGGATGATGCAAAACAAGGCGCGTTTCCGGGTCGTGCTCACGATGGCGGACTCTGCGAATGCTAGGTGAGCATCCCCAGGAGTTGGTTGAAGCACTCCGCCATCGAAGGGTGCGTGTAGATCTCGTCACGCAGAGCGGCTGCCGTGATCCCATGCCGCATCGCCAGCGCGACCAGATTGATGATCTCCTGGGCATCGTGGCACAGCAGAGCGGCACCCAGGATCTGGTCGGTGGCAGCATCGACCACCACCTTCATCATCCCGGCGGTCTGGCCGACGATGCGGGCCCGGGCCACGGTGGCCAGCTCGACCACGGGGCTCGCAGCGACGCGGATGTCGTAACCTGCGGCGCGGGCCTGGGATTCGGTCAGACCGACCCGGCCCAGCGGTGGCGTGAGGAATAGGCAGTTGGGTACCGCAACCCGCTGTGAGGCGCTCCGGGGCGCGGCGGCACCGGTGAGCTGATCGAGAACAATGCGATAGTCGTCGAGAGAGATGTAAGTGAACTGCGGCCCACCATTGACGTCGCCGACGGCGAAAATGTGCGGTGCACTGGTGCGGCGGTGATCGTCGACCACGATCGCGCCGGCGTCGGTAATCTCCACCCCGGCCAGGTCGAGCCCCAAATCGGCGGTCTTGGGTTTGCGGCCGAGCGCAACGAGTACGTTGTCCGCGTCGACAGTGGCGGAACGGCCGTGGATCAGATACTCCACTCGCGCCGCCGGCGGACCGCCAGGACGCATGATCGTCTGTACCCCAACCACACTCGCCTCCGTGATGATGTCAACCCCACGATCGCCCAACAGTGAACGGGCTGCGCCGGCGACATCGGAGTCCTCGTTCGCCAGCACCGCTGGACGTTGTTCCAGCACAGTGACAGCGCTACCGAACCCGGCGTACATCGATGCGAACTCCAGTCCGATGTAGCCGCCGCCCAGCACCACCAACCGGTCCGGCCGCGCGGCCAGCCGCAGCAGTTCCGCGCTGGTGACCGCCACCGGACAGTCGTGCAGCCCCGGCAGGTCCGGAATCACTGGCGTCGACCCGGTACCAATGACGATCCTCTGAGCGGTAACCACTACGGGTCCGGTGTCGGTGCTGACGACCACGCTGTGGGCGTCGACGAAGCGCGCCCTTCCGGTCAGCACCGTCGCCGTGCGCACGAGGGAGGCCAGGTTTACGGCGCGCAAGCCCGCGGTAAGGCGCTCCACCGACGCGACCCCGTCGGCATACGCTGAGGCGCCGGACACGCCGGGCACACGCTGCTCGCCGTGATAGACCATCGACTTGGTCGGGATGCACCCCGTGTTGATGCATGTGCCGCCGTACATCGCGGCCGACTCCTCGACCAGGACCACGTGCTGGCCGAATTTGCCCATATCGGCGGCCAGGGTTTTACCGCCTTTGCCGAAGCCGATGACCAGAAGGTCGGCGTCGATACGTTTCTGTGCTGAACTCGGTTCCATGCCGAAGATGTTGGCCCAGGTGCAGTGCGATCAGGTATCCGTACGATGACTTATTCCAGCGATGTGGTGATCGGCCGAATCCCGGTGTGTCACTGCCAGACACGCACGCCGGCGACAGATTCAGGCGCCCTTGAGCCGCACCGCCAGGTAGTCCGACACCTTGTCCAGCGCGATGCGCTCCTGGGTCATGGCGTCGCGCTCGCGGATGGTGACCGCGTTGTCCTCCAGGGTGTCGAAATCGACTGTCACGCAATACGGCGTGCCGATCTCGTCCTGACGGCGGTAGCGGCGGCCGATCGCACCGGCGTCGTCGAACTCGACGTTCCAGCTCTTGCGCAGTTCGGCGGCCAGGTCGCGGGCCTTGGGTGACAGGTCGGCATTGCGCGACAGCGGCAGCACCGCAGCCTTGACCGGAGCCAGGCGCGGGTCGAGCTTGAGCACGGTGCGCTTGTCCACACCGCCCTTGGCGTTCGGGGCCTCGTCCTCGGTGTAGGAATCGACCAGGAACGCCATCAGCGAGCGGGTCAGGCCGGCTGCCGGCTCGATCACGTACGGCACGTAGCGGGTGTCGGCGCCCTGATCGTAGAACGACAGATCGACACCGGAATGCTTTGCATGCGTGGACAAGTCGAAGTTGGTGCGGTTGGCGATGCCTTCCAGCTCACCCCACGGGTTGCCGGCGAAACCGAACTTGTACTCGATGTCGACCGTGCCGTCGGAGTAGTGGGACAGCTTCTCCTTGGGATGGTCGTACAGGCGCAGGTTGTCCCGGTTGATGCCGAGGTCGACGTACCACTGCAGTCGCGTCTCGATCCAGTACTTGTGCCATTCCGGCGCGGTCTCCGGCTCGACGAAGAACTCCATCTCCATCTGCTCGAACTCGCGGGTGCGGAAGATGAAGTTGCCCGGGGTGATCTCGTTGCGGAAGCTCTTGCCGATCTGGCCGATGCCGAACGGCGGCTTCTTGCGCGCGGTGGTGACCACGTTGGCGAAGTTCACGAAGATGCCCTGAGCGGTCTCCGGGCGCAGGTAGTGCAGACCCTCCTCCGACTCGATCGGTCCGAGGTAGGTCTTGAGCATCATGTTGAAGTCGCGCGGCTCGGTCCACTGCCCCTTGGTGCCGCAGTCGGGGCAGACGATCTCGTCCATGGACACGGTGTCTGGATCCACGGCGGTGTCGCGCGTACTCTTCTTCGCCGCGTACGCCTCCTGCATGTGGTCCTGGCGATGACGCTTGTGGCAGTTCAGGCACTCCACCAGCGGATCGTTGAACACTTCGACGTGACCGGAGGCCACCCACACCTGGCGCGGCAGGATGATCGCGCTGTCCAGGCCGACGACGTCGTCGCGGCCGGTGATCATCGACTTCCACCACTGGCGCTTGATGTTCTCTTTCAGCTCGACACCGAGTGGGCCGTAATCCCACGCGGACTTGGTGCCGCCGTAGATTTCTCCGGACTGGAAGACCAGGCCGCGGCGTTTCGCCAGGTTCGCAACGGTGTCGATGATGGATGCCACGGTGCATCAGAGTAGCGACCAGCGCGCCGGCAGCGATAATCCGCCGCGGCCGGCGGAGCGGTTGACATGCAATATCGCGCATGTATCCTGGCCCGTAATGGAAACGATTTCCAATTTCACGGCGAATCACCACGACGACGCACGCGGGCACAGCACCGCGCCGGCGCCGGAGTTGCCCTCGCGCGAGGTCCTCGACACCGCGGGCGAGCTGTTGCGCGCGCTGGCCGCCCCGTTGCGGATCGCGATCGTGCTGCAGCTGCAGCAGTCGGCGCGCTGTGTGCACGAACTGGTCGACTCGCTCGACGTGCCGCAACCGCTGGTAAGCCAGCATCTGCGGATCCTCAAGCAGGCCGGAGTGGTGTCCAGCGAGCGCGCGGGACGTGAAGTGCTCTACCAGTTGGTCGACCACCATCTCGCCCACATCGTCGCCGACGCCGTCGCCCACGCCGGCGAGGACCACCGGTGACCGGCGCGGTCCGGTCCACCCGGCAGCGTGCGGCCATCGCCGACCTGCTCAACGAGACCGACGGATTCCGCTCGGCCCAGGAACTGCACGACGAGCTGCGCCGCCGCGGCCAGGGCATCGGACTGACCACGGTGTACCGCACCCTGCAGTCGATGGCCAACACCGGCAACGTCGACACGTTGCGCACCGACACGGGAGAGTCGGTCTACCGGCGATGCTCCGAGGACCACCACCACCATCTGGTGTGCCGGGCCTGCGGCGCGACCGTCGAGATCTCCGGCGGCCAGGTCGAGGTCTGGGCTGCCGACGTGGCACGTGAGCACGGTTTCTCCGACGTCAGCCACACGATCGAGATCTTCGGCATGTGCCGCGGCTGCGGCGACGAGGCCAACTGATCCGACTTTCCGCGTATGAAGCGTGGCGGCGATCGCAGGGACAATTTTTCGCCACAGCGCTTCACACGCGGCACGCGCTAAGCCCGATCGCGCACCAGCTCGAGCACTGCGTGCTCGGTCAGCGGCGCCAACTCGACGTCACCGGGCGCGTGGGGGTCGATCCAGGTCATCTCGTCGATCTCGGCCTGCGGCCGCGGCTCGCCGTCCAGGCTCACCCGGTAGAGCCACGCATCGACCACGTGGCCGGGTTCATTGGCGGCGGGTGCGGTGAAGTGGCCGAGTTCTTCGGCCGCCGAAACATCAAAACCGACGCCGAGCTCCTCGCGAACCTCCCGGGCCAACGCCTCGATCGGCTGCTCCCCCGGCTCGATCTTTCCGCCGGGCTGCATGAACGCCGTCGTACCGCGTTTGCGGACCACGAGTAGCCGGTTGTCCTCACCGAGCACCACGGCCGCGACGATGCGGATGACCGGCCGGCTCACGACATCAGGTCCCGACGCACGTCGGCGCCGGTGGCCAGGACCATGAGGATCAGGGTGCGCAGTGCGTCGTCGGTGAGCCCGGCCGCCGGGAAGTTGTAGCGCAGCATCACGTCGGCCACCTTCTTGGCCGGCCGCTTACGTGCCGCACCTTTGGGCGTCGCGCCGTTGGTGGGAGTGTCGACCAGCTTCTCCACCAACACCACGGTGCCCAGCATGGTCTTACTGGCATGGTCGGACACGCGTTCGCGAATCTTGTTGTCAAGCGGCAGATCCCATGCCAACGGCTGAGTCAGCGAGACCATCTCCAGGTCCTCGGCGATGGCCACGACCCGCACCGAGGCCACCGAACCGTCGACCGTCACGGTCAGCGCGTCGTCGTCTTCCTCGACGACCGACATCACCTCGCCGAGCGCCGAGGACAACTGCTGCAGGAGGCCGGGCATGTCAGGCCCTGCCGAAGCGACGGTTGCGGTTCACGTACTCCTCGCAGGCCGCCCACAGGTCGCGTCGGTCGTAGTCCGGCCACAGCTTGTCCTGGAACACGAACTCGGCGTACGCCGACTGCCACAGCAGGAAGTTGCTGGCCCGCTGCTCCCCCGACGTCCGGATGAACAGATCCACGTCTGGGATGTCGGGGCGGTGCAGATGCTTGGCGAAGGCCGCCTCGGTGATCCGGCTCGGGTTGATCTTGCCCTCGGCAGCTTCGGTGGCCAGCGCCTGCGCGGCCTCGACGAGTTCGGTGCGACCGCCGTAGTTGACGCAGTAGTTGACCGTGATGACGTCATTACCGACGGTCATCTGCTCGGCGATGTCGAACTCTTTGATGACGCTGCGCCACATCTTGGGCCGCGACCCCACCCAGCGCATGTTCACGCCCATGGCGTTGAGATTCTCCCGGCGGCGACGCACCACTTCCCGGTTGAACCCCATCAGGAACCGGACCTCTTCGGCGCTGCGCTTCCAGTTCTCGGTGGAGAAGGCGTAGACGCTCAAGTGTTTGATGCCCAGTTCGATGGCACCGCAGGTGATGTCGATCAGCACGGCCTCGCCCATCTTGTGGCCCTCGGTGCGGCCGAGACCACGCTGGGTGGCCCATCGACCGTTGCCGTCCATCACCACGGCGACGTGGTTGGGTACCTGATCCGCCGGGATGCGAGGCGCGACGGCCTTGGACGTGTGTTGGGGCGGGCGGGCGAAGCGGCCGTTGGTGCCGGCCGGAATCTCGGGGAAGACGACGGGCCAGGTCGAGGTGTCCGGAAAGACCGGATAGTCCTCAGGCGCCGGGGGCAGCTGTGGGTAGGTTGTTTTGCCCTGCTTGTCCCGCTTCAAAGCCATGGGTCATATCCTGCCTGACCAGCGTGGCGCGCTGCTCGGCGACTGTCCGATCGATCCGGTACACCCGCTCGACCAGAGGCAATGTCCGCAGCTGGCGCTCCAGGTGCCACTGCAGGTGCGCGGCGATCAGCCCGCTGGCCTGGCTGCGATGCGTCGATGAGGACGCCTCGGCGTACTCCCAGTCACCCTCGTGCAGCGCCGACATCAGTTCCAGCACGGGTTGGGGCGGAGTACTGGATCCGCTGGGCCGGCAGTGCACGCACACACTGCCGCCGGCGGCGACGTGAAATGCCCGGTGCGGGCCCGGCGTGGCGCAGCGGGCGCACTCGGTCAGCGCCGGCGCCCACCCGGCGATCGTCATCGCCCGCAGCAGATAGGAGTCGAGCACCAACTCGCGGGCCCGGCGACCGTCGGCGACGGCCCTCAGTGCGGCCACCGTGAGCCGGTGCAGGTCGGGCATCGGTGCCCGCTCCTCCCCGGCCAGCCGCTCGGCGGTCTCCAGCATCGCGCACGCACTCGTGTAGCGGCCGTAGTCACTGACGATGTCGGCGGCGAACGCGTCGATGGCCTGCACCTGGGTGACGATGTCGAGGTTGCGCCCCGGATGCAGCTGCACGTCGATATGGGCAAACGGCTCCAGCCGCGCGCCGAACTTGCTGCGGGTACGCCGAACGCCCTTGGCCACCGCGCGCACCAAACCATGGTCGCGGGTGAGCAGGGTGACAATCCGGTCGGCCTCGCCGAGCTTGTGCTGGCGCAGCACCACCGCCCGGTCCCGGTACAGCCGCATCGTGACAGTGTCGCACCATGGCCGGACAGGTTCCGTTACGCATCGCCGATATCCTCGAAAGTGATGGCCAAATCTGCGACTTCTGCTCCTTTTTCCCGCAAGCCCCCCGCCCGGTTCCCCACCCTGACCAATCAGCTCTATCAACTCGCCAGCGGCGCAGTCACTTCTGAGCAACTGGTACAGGAGTCGCTGCACGCCATCACCGCGAGCCAGTCCACCCTCAACGCATTCCGCGTCGTGCTGACCGAGCAGGCGCTGGCCGACGCCGCCAAGGCCGACACGGCTCGCGCAGCCGGCAAACAACTCCCACTGCTGGGAATCCCCATCGCGGTCAAGGATGACGTCGACGTCGCCGGGGTGCCCACCCGGTTCGGCACCGACGGCTCTACCCGCGTCGCCACCGACGACGCCGAGGTGGTGCGCCGGCTGAAGGCTGCCGGCGCGGTGATCGTCGGGAAGACCAATACCTGCGAGCTCGGACAGTGGCCGTTCACCGGCGGGCCGGGGTTCGGCCATACCCGCAACCCGTGGTCGCGCAAGCACAGCCCGGGCGGATCCTCCGGCGGCAGTGCCGCGGCCGTCGCCGCGGGCCTGGTGGCCGCGGCCATCGGATCCGACGGCGCGGGCAGTGTCCGCATCCCCGCCGCGTGGACGCATCTGGTCGGCATCAAGCCGCAGCGCGGACGCATCTCCACCTGGCCTCTGCCCGAGGCGTTCAACGGCATCACCGTCAACGGGGTGCTGGCTCGCACCGTCACCGATGCGGCCCTCGTGCTCGACGCCGCATCCGGTAACGCCGACGGTGATCTGCACAAGCCCGCGCCGATACAGGCCGCGGAACACGTCGGCCGCGCCCCCGGGCCCCTGCGGATCGCGATGTCGACGAAGTTCCCGTTCACCGGCTTCCGGGCCACACTGCACCCAGAGATTCGCAAGGCGCTGCAGACCACCGCCGACCACCTCGGTCAGCTCGGTCACACCGTGGAGGAAAAAGACCCCAACTACAGCCTGCGGATGTCCTGGGACTTCCTGGCCCGCTCCACCTCCGGCCTTCTGGACTGGGCCGACCGCCTGGGCGACGTGGTCTACGACGAGCGCACCGCCACCAACATGAGGATCGGCCGGCTGCTGTCACAGGACATTCTGCGCAAGGCCCGGGCACACGAGGTCGCCGCGCAGCGCCGCATCTCCTGGATCTTCAACCTCGTCGACGTCATCATCGCGCCGACCACGGCCCAACCACCACCGCTCACACACGAATTCGACCGCCGCGGTTGGTCTGCCACCGAACGCGCCTCGATCGCCGCCTGCCCGGTGACCTGGCCGTGGAACCTGCTGGGCTGGCCCTCGATCAACGTGCCCGCCGGCTTCACCTCCGACGGGCTGCCGATCGGCGTCCAACTGATGGGGCCGGCCGACAGTGAGCCGTTGCTGATCTCGCTGGCCGCCGAACTGGAGGCGATCACCGGCTGGGCCGCCGAGCAACCCGACATCTGGTGGACCGCCCCGTCGCAGACCGATGCGTCCCAGGCTGCCGCCGCGATCAACGCGCTCGACGGGTAGTTCGAAGGGCGAGGGCTCAGAAGCCCAGCCGGCCCAGCTGCTTCGGATCGCGCTGCCAGTTCTTGGCGATCTTGACCCGCAGGTCGAGGTAAACCTTTGTGCCGAGCAGCTTTTCGATCTGGGTGCGGGCGGCCGTGCCGACCTCGCGAAGGCGCGCCCCGCCCTTGCCGATCACGATGCCCTTCTGGCTGTCACGCTCGACGTAGAGGATCGCGTGGACGTCGATCAGATCGTCACGGCCTTCTCTCTCTTCGACTTCCTCGATGACAACAGCCAGCGAGTGCGGCAGCTCGTCACGCACACCTTCCAGTGCGGCCTCGCGGATGAGCTCGGCCATCAACACTTCCTCGGGCTCGTCGGTGAGCTCGCCGTCCGGGTAATAGGCAGGCCCCGGCGGCAGTTTGGAGACGAGGACATCGGTGAGCACATCGAGTTGTTCGCCCGCGGTGGCCGAGACCGGCACGATGTCGGCATCCGGCCCCAGGAGTTCGCTTACGGCCATCAGCTGTTCGGCGACACGATCCTTGGGCACCTTGTCGATCTTGGTGACGACGGCAATCAGGGTGGTCCTCGGCGCCACAGCGCGGATCTGCTGATAGATCCAGCGGTCCCCTGGGCCGATGCGCTCATCGGCCGGAATGCACAGACCGATCACGTCGACCTCGGAGTAGGTGTCCTTGACCAGGTCGTTGAGCCGTTGCCCGAGCAGGGTGCGCGGACGGTGCAGGCCGGGGGTGTCGACCAGGATGATCTGGAAGTCGTCGCGGTGCACGATGCCGCGGATGGTGTGCCGGGTGGTCTGCGGGCGGTTCGAGGTGATCGCGACCTTCTGGCCCACCAACGCATTCGTCAGGGTCGACTTGCCGGTGTTGGGCCTGCCGACGAAACAGACGAAGCCGGAACGGAATTCGGTCATGATGGGTTTCCCGCCCGATCGGTGACGATCACCGCGGCGTCCGAGGACAGCTCCCGCACCGCGGCGACACCTGCGTCGTCGGCGGAGCCGCCGACCAGCACCGCGGCCTCGATTCCGGTGGCACCGCTGGACACCGCAGCGGCCACTGCCGCCTGCAGGGCGGTCAATTGCAGCGCCGCGAGGGTCACCGGGGCGCCGGCGTAGGTGCGACCGTCCTGGTCGCGTACCGCCGCACCGGCGGGGGCCTCGGCGCGGCCCATCGCGCCGCGGGCCAGCACGACGAGCTTGCTGTCTTCCGCGTCGAGCTCAGTCATCGCTCTCCTTGTTCGTCGGTTCGGCCGGGGCGACCAGAACTGTGCCGATCCGCACCCGACCACGGTGGTCGGAACCGCCCTCGGCGCGTAACCGTAGACCGTCCCAGGTGACTTCGGCGCCGGGCAGCGGCACCCGACCCAGTTCGAAGGCGACCAGGCCACCGACGGTGTCGACGTCGAGATCCTCGTGGGGCTCCATTTCGTAGAGCTCGCAGAGGTCTTCGAGCGGCAGCCGCGCCGACACGCGGTACCGGCGCTCACCCAGGTCCTCCACCGGAACGACCTCGCCGGCGTCGTACTCGTCGACGATCTCGCCCACGATCTCTTCGAGCACGTCCTCGATGGTGACCAGGCCGGCGATCGCGCCGTACTCGTCGACCAGCAGCGCCATGTGGTTGCGGTCGAGCTGCATCTCCTTGAGCAATTCGTCCAGCGGCTTGGAATCCGGGACGAACACCGCCGGGCGCATCACTTGCGCCACGTTGGTGTCACGACCTCCGTTGGTCGAGTAATAGGTCTGCTGGACAAGGTCTTTCAGGTAGACGACGCCGACGATGTCGTCGACGTTCTCACCGATCACCGGGATGCGGGAATGCCCGCTGCGGACCGCCAATGACGTCGCCTGGCCTGCCGACTTGTCGCTCTCGATCCACACCATCTCGGTACGCGGCACCATGACCTCACGGGCCGGCGTGTCGCCGAGTTCGAACACCGACTGGATCATCCGGCGCTCCTCGTCGGCGACGACGCCGCGCTGCTGGGCCAGGTCGACGACCTCCCGCAACTCGATCTCGGACGCGAACGGGCCGTTGCGAAAACCGCGGCCGGGAGTCAAGGCGTTACCGATCAACACCAGAAGGCGGCTGATCGGAGTGAGCAGCACCGAGATCGCCTGCAGCGGCAACGCCGACATCAGCGCGATGGAATAGGCGTTCTGCCTGCCGACCGTGCGCGGGCCGACACCGATGGCCACGAAACTCGTCACCACCATGATCGCGGCAGAAGCCACCAGACCCCATCCGACACCGAGATGCCCGTCCAGGAAGGACGCCAACAGCACGGTCGCGGTGATCTCGCACGTGATCCGAAGCAGTACAACAAGATTGATGTAGCGAGGCCGTTCAGCGACCACCCGGCTGAGCCGGGCCGCACCCGGACGTTCCTCGCGGACCAGTTCTTCGATGCGCGCGATCGACACGGTCGAGAGCGCGGCGTCGATGGCGGCGAACAGGCCACCGAACGCGACCAGCACCACGGCACCTAGCAGCGGAAGTAAGCCCGTCACGGTTCGTCGAAATATCGGGACTTGTCGAGCAGCCGCTGGTCCTTCTCGCTCTGCCGGTCGGCGTGGTACGCCTCGACCTGATCAGCTACCCACTCCTCGAGAAGCTGACGCTGCAGCGCGAACATCTCTTTTTCCTCGTCCGGCTCGGCGTGGTCGTAGCCGAGCAGATGCAGCACACCGTGAACGGTCAGCAGGGCCAACTCCTGACCGAGCGAGTGCCCCGCCTTGGCCGCCTGCTGCTCGGCGAACTCCGGGCACAACACGATGTCACCGAGCATGGCCGGTCCCGGCTCGGGCGCATCCGGCCGACCCCCGGGCTCCAGCTCATCCATCGGGAAACTCATCACATCGGTCGGACCGGGCAGGTCCATCCACCGCATGTGCAGGTCGGCCATCGCCGCGCTGTCCAGCAGCACCATGGACAGCTCAGCCGCCGGGTTCACATCCATCTTGGCGATGACGAAGCGTGCGACGCTGATCAGCTCGTCCTCGGACACATCGATGCCCGACTCGTTGGATACCTCGATGCTCATGATCGACGGGGCCGTCCGTTCGACGAACGGCGTTGGGCACGGTTGAGCAATGCCGGCTCCTCATGTCGGGCATAGGCGTCCACGATCTCGGACACCAGGCGGTGTCGGACCACGTCGGCACTGGTGAGTTCGGCGAAGTGGATGTCGTCGATACCGTCGAGGATGTTCATCGCCGCCCGCAGGCCGGAGGTGTTGCCGCCGGGCAGATCCACCTGCGTGATGTCGCCGGTGACAACGACTTTGGATCCGAACCCGAGACGGGTCAGGAACATCTTCATCTGTTCAGCGGTGGTGTTCTGCGCCTCGTCGAGGATGATGAACGCGTCATTCAGGGTGTTGTGGGTGAGAAGGAAATCCTCGGTGATGTAGAGCGAGTCCGCCGCCGCCACGCTGATGCAGACGGCTTCTTCGGTACCCTCCGGCTCGATCCGATCGATGAATCGCATTGGCCGACCACCACCGGTCTCGTCGTACTTCGCCGCCTTACGGGTCAGTCGGAACGGTGCCACACCTTCGGGCAGGCGAATATCGAGAATATGGGCATCACAACGATGATGAACCTCGCGCCCCCGGGCTAACCCGGGTTTACGCCCCGCAGCTTTCCGCGTCCGCACATAGACCACACCGCCCAGCGACTCGACGAGAAAGACGACGTCGTCACGCAACTGGTCGGACGCGGTCGTGTATTGGACACGACACGTCCGGCCGCCCTGTGTGACCGGACCTCCATCGGTATCGAGCAGACCCTGCAACACAGCCAAGCGGACTTCCGCCGTATTGAACAGGTAGTCCACCGGAACGAACTTGGTGTCCGATTTCTTGCCGGACAAGCCGAGCTGCCGCACGACACCGGTCACCGGGTTCTCGATCGTGATGACCTCGCCGGGCGTGGTGATCCGGTTCAGCACATAGTCGATGTCGGTCTTACGTCGCGCCGTGATGCCCGGTATCAGGCGTTCCAACGCGTCCGCCAACTCCGGATCTTTGGTCGCAAAGGTGGGCGTCGCTCGGCACGAGAAACATCCGTCACCCAGCAGCAGCCCAAGGGCATAGGGATCCATCGGCACGGACCGTCGCTCAAACTCCACCGGCGAGCTCAACAACGGAAGCTCGTATCGGTGGGCATGAGCCGCACGAAGATTCCCGATCATCTCTTTTGTCTCGAGCACGCGGGCCGGCTTGTTCCGGCGCCGGTCCGAAGCCGTGTACACCGCCCACAGGTGATCGCCGGATGCAAGGGTAGATGCACCGTCCTGGGTGAAGACCCGGTAGATCTCCTTGAAACCCTGAGGGTAGACACCCGTTACCTCTGTCGGTGACCCGTCAGAGCCGATCACGAAGTCGCCGACTTTCAGCTCGCCTATCGGACGGAATCCATTGGGCGTCAACACATTTGCGAACAACGGCTGCGCTCGTCCCCGCATATATGCCAGCGGCGCGACCTCGATTACCCCGGCGCTCATCAGCTTCGGAATGAGC
The DNA here is from genome assembly GCF_058536225.1 of Mycolicibacterium arcueilense. Taxonomy (NCBI): domain Bacteria; kingdom Bacillati; phylum Actinomycetota; class Actinomycetes; order Mycobacteriales; family Mycobacteriaceae; genus Mycobacterium; species Mycolicibacterium arcueilense. Next base: position 479,780 of record NZ_JBZTYL010000026.1, on the reverse strand, counting down.
TCGGGATCCATCATGTCGTGCAGTGCGTCGTACAGCGGCCGCAGGTACGGGTCGATCTTCTCGCTCAACGTGCCCGGCAGGAAGCCGAGGCGCTCACCTGCCTCCACCGCGGGGCGAGTCAGGATGATCCGGTTGACCTGCTTGGTCTGCAAGGCGCTAACCGCCTTGGCCATCGCCAGGTAGGTCTTGCCGGTACCGGCCGGGCCAATGCCGAACACGATGGTGTGCGCATCGATTGCGTCGACGTAGCGCTTCTGGTTCAGCGTCTTGGGCCGGATGGTCTTGCCGCGGCGGCTCAGGATGTCGAGCGTGAGCACCTCGGCCGGGGACTCGTCCTCGGCGCCGGTGAGGATGGCGACGCTGTGTCGCACCGCCTCGGGGGTCACCGCCTGGCCGCTGGAGGCTACGGCGATCAACTCGGCGACCACGCGCTCGGCTAGTGCCACGTCGGCTGGTTCGCCGGTGAAGGTGATCTCATTGCCGCGCGCGTGGATATCGGCAGTCAGAAGTCTTTCGAGTGCCCGCAGATTCTCATCAGCCGAGCCGAGCAGGCCCACGATGATGTCGGGCGGAACAGTGATGCTGCTGCGGACCGATTCCGATGCGGTGGCCGACGAGTCAGCGGTCGTGTCGCGGGGCGTCACGTGGAGTTTGTGCCTGCTTTCCGTGTTTTCCTGACGGCCGGCTGCCGTCGTACTGTGGCCAGTTTACCGCTGGTCAACCACACGCCCCAATGGTTAAGCGGGCTGACGCCGATCAGAGCTGCGCGGTTAGCGGCCCCGGCTGGCCGGCCGGGTGAACGCACAGGTCAACCGGCGAATTCCGTCATCTTTGCCTCCACCTCGGTGCCATCCGGCTCTCCGTAGAGCTTGTCGGGAACCCAGTCGAAGAAACTGACCGACGGGCACTCACCGGCCGGGCCGTCCACCGTGCCCAGGCTTTTGATGAACCTACCGGTCCTGGCTTCACGGACCTCGATCTCGTACTGGACGGAGTAATGGTCGATGGTGACCGGCTTGTCCCACGCACTCGACTCGTACTGCCCCGATTTCACCTCGGTGTCGGTTTTGCGTGACAGGCAGGCGACAATGTTGATCTCCGACAGCTCCTCACCACGCTGGTCGGCAACCTCGTACCACGAACCATCCTGCATGCCCTGGAAAAACCCGATGTATTTGTACGGCTGGGCATAGGACGCGGCGTTGCTGACCGAGCCGTCCTTACACACGATCTTGAAATCGCTCGGCCATTCGGCCGTCGTCGGGTTCGCCGCGCGTTGTTCATCGCTCACTGCACCGTTTCCGCTCTTTGACATCTTCACGATGAGCAGCAAGGCACCGAACGCAGCGATGACGGCAACCACCACGACGCCGACGATGAGTCCCGAACGACTCGACGGAGGCGGAGGCGGAGGAACTTGCCATGGCTGCCCCTGATAGGGCGCCCAGTGCGGCTGCTGTTGCCCGTATGGGGGCTGCTGCCCGAAGGGGGGCTGACCGTACGGCGGCGGGCCTTGCGGCGGAAAACTCACCAGTGGAGCGTAATGCCTGGCCAGGCCGACCGTCGGCGCTAAATCGCCCAGCGTCCGGTCAGCGCACCGATCGCGCCCAGCGCGACGGCTGCGGCCGTCGAGGTCCGCAGGACGGTCGGGCCCAACCGGACAGCTTTCGCGCCGGCTGCGGCAAAAGCGGCGATCTCTTCGTCGGCGATGCCGCCTTCGGGCCCGACGATCAGCATCAGTGAACTCGCCTGGGCCAGAGGGAGTTCGGCCAGCGGTTCGGTGGCGGATTCGTGTAGTGCGAGCACCACTGCCCCGGCGGACACGGCGTCGGCCACGCGCCGGGTCAGCGCTGCCGTCGAGACCACGCCCTCGACGGACGGAATGTAAGGACGGCGGGACTGCCGGGCCGCGGAGCGAACCACCGCTTCCCAGCGGCGCAGGCCCTTGTCCACCTTCGGGCCTTCCCAGCGGGCCACACACCGAGTTGCCTGCCAGGCGACGAACCCGTCGGCGCCGGCCTCGGTCGCCAGCTCGACGGCCAGCTCGGAACGATCGGACTTGGGCAGCGCCTGCACCACGGTGACACTCGGGCGTGCGGCCGCGATGTCGACCCGCTCGGTCACCCGCGCCGACAACCAGCCCTTGGCGGTGTCCTCGACGACACAGTGGGCCAGTGTTCCGGCACCGTCGCTCAGGTCTATCGGTTCGCCGACCCGGATGCGTCGGACGTTGGACGCGTGAAAGCCCTCGTCGCCGTCGACGACGGCGAGCTCCCCCGCGCCCGGTAGCGCGTCGACGTAGAAAAGCGCTGAGCTCACGTGACAGCCCGCGGCGTCAGCGGCCGGTGAACGTCTCGCGCAACCGGCTGAACAAACCGCTGGAACTCGCGGAGGACTGCGTCGAACGCACCTCCGTGACGTCGCGGGCGCGGTTCTCCTTCAGCTTGCGCAGCAGGTCGGTATCGGTGCTGTCGAGCCTCGACGGCACCACCACCTCGATGTGGGCATGCAGGTCACCGCGGACCCCGGACCGCAGATGCGGCATACCGTGCCCACGCAGTGTGGTCACCGCACCGGGCTGGGTACCGGCGGGCACGGTCAGTTCGGTGGCCCCGTCGAGGATCGCGTCGACGGTGACCGTGGTGCCGAGCGCAGCGTCCACCATCGGCACCGAGATCGTGCAGTGCAGGTCATCGCCGTCACGGACGAACGTCTCGTGCTGCTTCTCGTGGACCTCGACGTACAGATCGCCTGCCGGCCCGCCGCCCGGTCCGACCTCACCCTGGGCAGCCAGTCGCACCCGCATGCCGTCGCCGACCCCGGCCGGGATCTTGACGCTGATCTCACGGCGGGCACGCACCCGGCCGTCGCCACCGCAGCGGTTGCACGGATCGGGGATGACCTCACCGATACCCCCACACACGGGACACGGGCGGGTCGTCATCACCTGTCCCAGCAGCGAGCGCTGCACGGTCTGGATCTCGCCGCGGCCATCGCAGGTGTCGCAGGCGACCGGCTTGGAATTGCCGTTGGTGCCCTTGCCCTGACACAGGTCGCACAGGACCGCGGTGTCCACGGCAACCTGCTTGGTCACGCCGGTGGCGCACTCCGCGAGGTCCAACCGCATGCGCAGGAGTGAATCGGCGCCGGGCCGGACCCGGCCGATCGGTCCGCGCGACGAGGTGCCGCCACCGAAGAACGCCTCGAACACGTCGCCGAGCCCGCCGAACCCGCTGAACCCACCGGGCGCGCCGCCGACCGACTCCATCGGGTCGCCGCCCATGTCTACGATGCGTCGCTTCTCCGGATCCGACAGCACCTCATAGGCGACCTGGATCTCGGTGAACCGGCTCTGGGCTTCCTCGTCGGGATTGACGTCGGGATGCAGCTCACGCGCCAATCGCCGATAGGCACGTTTGATCTCTGAATCGCTCGCGCCCTTGCTCACTCCGAGCAAGCCGTAATAATCGCGTGCCACGCTGACCTTGCCTGACCTTTCTGTGCCGGATCGACCGGCTGCCTTACCGAGTACCTAGGACTTCGCCGATATAGAGAGCAACCGCCGCGACATTGGCGATCGTTCCCGGGTAGTCCATTCGGGTGGGACCGACCACACCCATTCCGCCGTACACCTTGCCCGAGCTGCCGTACGTGGTGCTCACCACCGACGTTCCCAACATCTGCTCGGCCTCGGTCTCATGACCGATCCGCACAGTTACCTTGCCCGCTTCCTGCTGGGCCGCCAACAGCCGCAGGACCACCACCTGCTCTTCGAGCGCCTCCAGCACCGACCGCAGCGATCCACCGAAATCGGCGGTGTTGCGGGTCAGGTTGGCGGTACCGCCCAGCAGCAATCGCTCTTCGGTGTGCTCGACGAGCGTCTCGACCAGAACTGTCGCCGAGCGGCCGACGGCGTCCGCCAGTGCCCCGTGACCGTTGAGGTGAGTGGCCAGATCGCTCACTGCGACCGACGCCGCTGTCAGTGGCTTGCCCTCCAGCGCCTGCCCCAGCATCTCGCGCAGTTTCGACAACTCATGCTCGTCGATGGCATCACCGAGCTCCACGATACGTTGATCCACCCGGCCCGAATCGGTGATGACCACCAGCAGCAACCGCGCCGGCGTCAGTGCCACCACCTCGAGGTGACGCACGGACGACGTGGAAAGCGTCGGGTACTGCACGATCGCGACCTGACGGGTCAGCTGCGCCAGCAGCCGCACCGCGCGCCGCAGCACGTCGTCCAGGTCAACCCCGGACTCCAGGAAGGACAGAATCGCCCGGCGCTCCGATGAGGACAACGGCTTGACGTTGTCGATCCGGTCGACGAACTCGCGGTAGCCCTTCTCGGTGGGCACCCGCCCCGAGCTCGTATGCGGCTGGGTGATGTAGCCCTCGGCTTCGAGCACCGCCATGTCGTTGCGGACCGTGGCGCTCGATACGCCGAGGTTGTGACGGTCCACCAGAGTCTTGGAACCGATCGGCTCCTTGGTGGCCACGAAGTCGGCGACGATGGCGCGCAGCACCTCGAAACGACGCTCGTCGGCACTCCCCACCTGTTCACCTACCCTTCGCAGCAGCGACGTGTGCATTTAGCTCGGTTCATTTTACTGACCAGCAGCAGGTTTACCGATTCTGCGGTGACAGGTCCGCACCAGCACGCCGAGCGACACCGGCGCCTGCGCTTACCCACAAGCGTATTAACCTAGGCAACTATGCCGATGGCAACACCGCGCGCTACTGCGACGGAGGCGGGCCGGCGATGATCTTCAAGGGCGTCCAAGAGGGCAAACCCTACCCGGAGCACGGGCTCTCCCACCGGGACTGGTCCCGCATCCCGCCGCGGCAGCTGCGCCTCGATGAGCTGGTCACGACCACCACGGTGCTCGCCCTCGACCGGCTGCTCTCCGAAGACTCGACCTTCTACGGCGACCTGTTTCCGCACGCGGTGAAGTGGCGCGGCGACATCTATCTGGAGGACGGGCTGCACCGGGCGGTGCGTTCGGCGCTGCGGAACCGCACCATCCTGCATGCCCGGTTGTTCGACATGGACGCGCTCGCCCCCAACCCGGTGTGAGTCCGGTTACCCGCTAGCGCCGGCCAGCGCCTCACGCAGGCTGCGGGGCCGGATGTCGGGCCAGTTCTGCTCGACGTAACTCAGGCACTCGGCCCGGCCGGCCGCACCGAAGACCACCCGCCAGCCCGCGGGCACCTCGGCGAATGCCGGCCACAGGCTGTGCTGATCCTCATCGTTGACCAGTACGCAGAACGCGCCGTTCTCGTCATCGAACGGATTGGAACTCATCGAGTCTCCTCATCGAGGGGTGCACCAGGTTCGCACCCAGTACCCGGTCGGACAGCAGGCCGAGACAACTCAGGTTCGGGAACCCGGGGCCCTGGGTGAGCCCGGCCAGCCCCGGCAGGAACAACTTGGGGAACACATCGGTCAGAGCCAGGTCATGGCCGATGTGCTCCTGCAGCGAATCACTGCTCAGCGGACCGCCGAGGCCGAGCTCGAGCAGGTCGAGCGCATCCTGGCTGAACAACGGGGCGAACCACAACGCGTCGGCGCCGGACCCGTCGATCACCAGGTCGAAGCCGTGGACCGTCTCGACCGCTTCGCCGCCGGTGTTGGTCGACAGCGTCAGGCGGATCCGCTCGTCGCGGGCCACTGCATGGGCGACCCGGCCCCGCAGGTGACGGATGCGGTCATCGGCCAGCAGGGCATCCTGCACCCGCGCCGAGAACACCCCACGATCGGTGCGGGCCAAGGCATCCCGGCGCTCGGCCAGGGTCAGCCCGGTCCACCCGGTCGGATCGGAGAACAGCGTGTTCTCGAAGAATCCCTCGCCGCGGGTGAACAGGGTGACCGTCGGTGAGATCACGGTGATCGTCGAAACTCGGTGGCGGAAAAGCTCGTTGAGCATCGAAGCGGCCGTCTCGCCGCCGCCGATCACGGCGACCCGCTCCGCGGTGATCATCTCGTGCTTGCCGGCCTGATGCCAGAACTGGGCAATCGACATCACCCGGGGATTACCGGGCAGCACCGAACGTTCGGCCTGACCGGGTCCGGTGATCATCAGGCCGTCGGCGGTGACGGAGTCCTCGGCGGTGCGCAGCACCCAGCGGTGCGCACCTGTCGAACTACCGGCACCGCCGGCGTCACCGTCGACCGAGATCTGTTCCACCTCACCGAGAACCACGTTCATCCCGACGTCCTCGGCCACCCAGCCCAGATACTGGCTCCAGCGCCGGTGGGTCGGTGCGGGCCGGCCGCGGTCGACCCATTCGGCGAATCCGCCTGTGGCGATCAGGTAGGCCTGCCAACTGTGCCGGGTCATCCGTTCGTCGAGTTCGGCGTTACGCCGCGACACCAGAGATGACCGGTAGGGGAAACCGACGTCCTTCTCGGGACCGGTGCCGAGGCGATGGTTGCCATCGGTCCAACCACCGACGGCCTGCCAGTTGGCGGCCACCCCGGCACGTTCGACGACGACGACCTCGGGGGCCGGCGCGCCCATCGCGCGCAGTTCGGCGGCCTTGGCCGCCACCGCGATGGCCTTGGGACCGGCACCGATGACGGCCAGGGTGGGGGCCGATGGGGTACTCATGGGGTCACCTCTCGCAACACCTCTCGTAACGCGTCCAACCACATCTCCTGCAGGGTGGCGATGTCCTCGGCGGACAGAATGTCGGGCACGGTCCGCCACTGGGTGCCGAGCACGGCCGACCCGTCGCGGTCGATCACCGCGGCCATGATCGTCAGCTCATGGCGCACAGCGACATTCGGTTCCGGAATCGGGGTTACGCCGGTCACCAACGACCGGTCCTGCAGCAGGGCGTGATCGGATGCATCCAGTTCGATCCGGCCCAGATAATTGAGCAGTACCTGCGGATCCCGATGAGAACCCAGTCGTTCGGCGGTGTCGTCGCGCAGGTAACGCAGCAGCCCGTAGTCGATGGCATCGCCGGGGATCGCCGCCACCTGCGCGGCCACCCCGTGGGCGTCATCGGCACTCAGACGCAAAGGGTAGATCATGCTGAGCAGCCCGGCGGTATCGCCGGTGTCCACCTCGTCGTGGTCCGACACCACCGCATCCGACCTGCCGTGGGTCTCCATCGCCAACAGTGGCGCCGAGGTCGGCTGGCCGCGGTGGCGGCGCCAATCGGTCAGCGCCCGAGCGGTTGCCGCGGCCAGCACCTCGGTCACCGGCACTGCGCCGGTGAGCAGTCGGGCCGTCACGTCGGGTTCGGCGAAGGCCATCTTGACGGTCACACCGGCCATCCGGTCGGAGGCCGGATCGACCCGGCGCGCCCCGATGTCCGGGTCGTCACCATCGAACTGCCGCTCCCAGAAGCCGCAGGTGTCGAGCGTGGCAGCGCGCTCGGACAGCAGCCGGGACCACTGCCGCAGCGAGGTATGTTCCCTCACCGGCAGCGGTTCCCTCCCGGAAGCCAGTGCATGCCAGGCATTTTCGAGCTCACCGACCAGGATCCGCCACGATGCGGGGTCCAGTGCCAGCACATGGGCGGTGAGGATCAGCAGCCCACCCTGCGTCTGCGGGTGATGCAGCCACACCGCATCGAGCATCGACCCGTTCTCAGGATCGAGGCGTTGCACCGAGAGGTCGGCCTGTTCGGCCACCGCGGCATCGAGCTCACCCGAGCCGGTCGCCTCCGAGAGCACCTCACCGCGCTCATGAGGGACGAGCGTCAGGGTCTCCAGGTCCAAACGGGTGCGCAGCACCTCATGTCCGTCGATCACATTGCGCAGCAGGGTTTCCAGCTGAGCCCGGGTGATCCCGCCGGGCAGCCGGAACACCTCGGTCTGGGCCAGCCGACGAGGGTCGCCGTACTGGTACAGCCAGCGCCCATTGGGCAGCAGCGGGATCGGGGTGGTTTCGGGTACGGCGTGGTCGGCCGCATCTCGGTCCTGCGCGACGGCGTCGGCATCGGCATCGATCGCGGCCGCGAGCTCGCGGACCGTCGCACAATCCAGCATCAGGCGGGCACGCAAGGCCACGCCACGGCGCCGCACAGCCTGCACCACCGACAGGGCCACGATGCTGTCCAGCCCGAGATCGAGGAAGTCGGCGGTCACGTCCACGCCCGCGCCGTCAGTGGTCCCCAGCACCTCGGACAGCACCTGAGCCAGCAGCCGCTCGGTGTCGGTGGCGGGGTGCTCGGCCCCTTCCGAGCGGCCGCCGGTACCCAGCGCCGCCAGCGCAGCGTCGTCGACCTTGCCGTTGGTGGTCAGTGGAATCTCGTCGACGGCCACGATGTGGTGCGGCACCAGATGCCTTGGCAGAGTGTCGGTCAGCATCCCCCGCAACTCGGTGACCGGGGTGTCGGTGACCACATACGCGATCAGGCGCGGCCCGCTGCGGTGCTGCCGTACCGCCACATGGGCATGCCGCACCCCGGGATGGGCGTGCAGCGTCGCGGCCACCTCCCCGGGCTCCACCCGAAAACCACGGATCTTGACCTGATCGTCGCTGCGGCCGAGAAACTCGAGGGCATTCGAGTCGACCCGTCGGCGCACCACGTCACCGGTGCGGTACATCCGGGCACCCGGCGTGAACGGATCGGCGACGAACCGTCCGGACGTCTCCCCTGGCCTGCCGAGGTAGCCGCGGGTCAATTGGCCACCGGCCAAATACAGTTCGCCGCACACGCCGTCAGGGACCGGGCGGAGCCAGCCGTCGAGGACGTAAGTCGCGGTCGACTCTGTGGGACGTCCGATACCGGGCTGCGGATATTCGGCAATCGACGCGACGACGGCTTCCACCGTGGTCTCGGTCGGGCCGTAACAGTTGTGGGCCGACATCCAGGTGCGCTCGCATTCGGCCTGGATCCCCTGCCAGGTGACGGTGTCGATGGCCTCGCCGCCGAGCGCCAGCACCGCCAACGGCACCTGGGTGAGCAGGCCGGCGGCCCGCAGGGATGCGAACATCGACGGCGTGGTGTCGATCATGTCGATGGCGAAGCGCCCGATGGTCTCCACCAGAGCCTCGGCGTCGCGCTGCACCTCGTCGGAGACGATGTGCACGGTGTGCCCGTCGAGCAGGGCTGCCAGCGGCTGCCAAGCCGCATCGAACGTGAACGACCACGCGTGGGCGACGCGCAGCGGACGACCGAGGCGCTCGGCCGCCGGCCGCAGCACCTGACGGGCATGGTCGGCGCAATAGGCCAGCAGCGCCTGATGGGTTCCGATGACGCCCTTGGGTTTTCCGGTCGTCCCCGAGGTGAACACGATGTAGGCGCCCTGCTCGGGATACACCGGTGCGGGCCGGTAGTCGGTGTCCGCTCCGGAATCGACAGATGCCAGCAGGGTTTCGTCGACGACCAGCGCGTGACGGCCTGAGCCGATCTGGCGGAGGATCTCGGCAACCCGCTCGTCGGGCATGGCCGGATCCAGTGGCACGATCAGCGCGCCCGCCTTGAGCACCGCGAGCATCGCCACCACGTAGTCGGGCCCACGTCGCAACCGGATCGGGACCGGAATCTCGACGGACACGCCACGGCGGACCAGCTCGGCAGCCAGGCGGTCGGCCGCCTCGTCGAGTTCGCGATAGCTGAGCTCTCCCCCGTCCCAGCTCAGTGCCACCGAACCGAGGCGCTCGGCGGCGGTCTCGCTGAAACTGGTGTGGAAACCACCGTCGCGCTGGGTGATCGGTGGCGCACCGACGGGCCGAGGCTCGTCATCGAGGGTGACCGCGACTTCGCGCAGCGGACGCTCCCAGCTGTCCAACAGCCGCTGGACCACGGTCAGCACCCGCAGTCCCAGAGCCCGCGGATCGAGCTGTCCCAGTGCCCCGTCGAGGGTTTCGACGAGCACCGTGAGCCGGCCATGGGTCGGATGCGCGGCGATGGTGACCGGGAAGTGGGACAGGCTCTCCAACGCCGCGGGCCGCAACACGGCCTCACCGAGAGCGAACTCGTCGCTGCCGACCAGCCCCCCGGGCGGGAAGTTCTCGTAGACGAGCAGCGTGTCGTACAGCTCGCCGATCCCACCGAGTGAACGCAACTCAGTGTGGCTGAGGTAGCTGTGCTCGCGCAGCTCGGCGGCTTCGCGTTGCAGCGCCAGGCACTGACCGCCGACCGGAAGGCCGGGGTCGACCCGGACCCGTAGCGGCACCGTGTTGATGAACAGGCCGACCATCGACTCGACGCCGGCCAGCTCGTCCGGGCGGCCCGACACCGTGACGCCGTACACCACGTCGGTACGGTCGGTGAAGACCGAAAGAATTGTCGCCCAAGCCATCTGGAACAGGGTGTTGACTGTGACGCCACGTTTCCGGGCGGCCTCGAAGATCGCAGCGGACTGTTGCTCGTCGAGGGTCACCTCGGTGCGAGCCGGCAGACCCGGCTCGGCCGCCCGTCCGGACAACGCCGGCGACAACAAAGTGGGGGCGTCCATGTCGTACAGATGCGCCTGCCACCGAGCCCGGCTGTCCGCCTGATCGCGCCCGGCCAGCCAGCCGATGTAGTCGCGATACGGGCGCACCGCCGAGGGCAACGCGGTCGCGTCCCCCTTCGCCCCGTAGAGCGCGATCAGCTCACCGACGAACACCGGCAACGACCAGCCGTCGATCGCGATGTGATGGGCAACGATCACCAGACGCCAACGTTGCCCAGGCTTTTCGATGAGCAGGAATCGGATCAGCGGCCCGCGACCCAGGTCGAAGCGCCGGGCACGTTCCTCGGATTCCAGGACGAGCGTCTGCGCGTCATCGGCCTGCACATGCCGCCACGGCAGTTCGACGGCCGACGGGACCACTGCGACCGGGCGGCTCAGGTTTCCCTGGAAGAAGCTGGCCCGCAGGTTGGGATGGCGCACCAGCATCGCCTCGGCACAGGCCCGCAGCAACTCGGCGTCCACTGCCCCGTCGATGTCGGCGGCCATCGCGATGAGGTAGGGGTCCGCCCCCTCGTCACCCTCGGTCAGACCGGCCAGGGAGTACAGCCCCTGTTGCAGTGGGCTCAGCGCAAGGACATCCTCGACGCCCGGTGGCGTTCCGGTGGTCGTCATGTCGAGATCCCCTGGTCCTGTCCCCATCCCGCGGTCAACGCGGCGAGTTCGTCGGGCGACAGGCCCGAGGCGGACATCGGCTCATGATGCACGTCAGCAGTTACGGTGTCGCCGTCGTCACCGGCGCGGTCGATCGCGGCGGCCAGGTCGGCCAGCCCGGGATACTCGAACACCATGCGGGCCGTCATCGCCACGCCGGCATCCCGGGCCCGCGCCGCGAGTTGCACGGCCAGGATGCTGTCGCCGCCGAGAGTGAAGAAGTCGTCGTACCGGCCCACGTCGGTGGCACCGAGCAGGGTCACCAGCATCGCCGCCAGCGTCACCTCGGTCGGAGTGGCCGGCGGTTCGGCGGGCGCCGTCGTGGTGATCCGCGGACGGGTCAGCCCGGCGGGCTCGATGCTCTCGACGACCGTCAGCACCGCCCCGACGAATTCCTCTGGCAGCGCAGCTCGCACGGTCTCCAGGACGGTCTCGGTGTCGACGGTTCCGGGCTCGAGGACCACGTAGCCGGCCAGGGTGGTGGCACCGCGGGTCTCCCAATGCCGGGTCGCCGCGGCAGCCACCCCGTCGAGCCCTTCCAGGACAGCCTGCAGACGCGGTTCACCGGTGGTGATGGGCTCCAGCCGGCCGTCGACGGTCCAGCGGGCCCGGTCTCCGGTGCGATACAACCGCCCGCCCCCAAACAGGTTGGGCGCGAAGCGATCGGCACCGACGCCGGTGGCCGCGCCGGCTGCCTCGTCCACCGCACCGCCGGCGTAGTAGACGTCACCCACGACACCGATGGCCGCTGGTTGCCGCCATTCGTCCAGCAGGTAGACGCGATCTGCGCCCTCGGTCTGCGGCAGCCCGGCCGGCGGCGCCGCCTTGCGGCTCCAGTCATCGACCAGCAGGTCGCGTTCGGCTGCATCGAGCACCGCGATGTCGCGCACCGTCTGGTCGGCATCACCGGCGAATGCCCCGACGATGCGGTGCAGCCAGTCCACGAGACGCTCTGCGGTGGCCGCCTCGTAGAGCTCGGTGCGGTAGATGACGGTGGCCCGATATCCGGCACCGGCTTCGGCGAAGAAATTGAGCGACAGATCTGCATGGGCCACGTCGAACGTGGGTTCCAGTGCGGTGAAAAGGGTTTCACCGTCGGCACCGGTATCGATGACCTGACTTGCCGGCAGGTCCTCACGCACGTGCACCACCACGCCGAACAGCGGGTTGCGTGCCAGCGAGCGCACCGGGCTCACCGCGTCGACCACCCGGTCGAACGGCAGGTCCTGGTGCTTGTACGCGGCCAGCGCCATGTCACGGGAACGCCGCAGCACCTCCCGCAGTGTCGGGTTGCCGGACAGGTCGTTGCGCAGCACCACGATGTTGATGAAGAACCCGATCAGCGCGTCGAGCTCAGGTGCGGTGCGTCCGGCCACCGGTGTGCCCAGCGCGATGTCGGTGCCCTGCCCGGATTTGTGCAAGGCGATCGCAACGGCGGCCTGCAGCACCATGAACTCGGTGACGCCGAGTTCACGGGCGAGTTCGACGAGCTTGTCCCGGACGCCCACGTCGATGGTGAAATCGAGCGCCTTACCCTCGCCGGTCGGCACCGGCGGGCGGGGAAAGTCCGGTTGCAGGCCGTTCTCGACATCATGGTCGGCCGACAGACCGGCCAGTTGCCTTGTCCAGTAGTCGCGTTGCTCGGCGATCCGCTCGTCTGCGCCCGAAAGCACTTCGGCCTGCCAGTCCGCGAAGTCGGCGTACTGGACCGGCAACGGCGCCCAGTCGGGTGCCGTGCCGGCGCGGCGGGCGTGGTAGGCGGTCATCAGATCGGTGAACAGCACCGCGCCCGACCAGTGGTCGGCGGCGATGTGGTGCACGATCAGCGACAGGACGTGCGCACCCGGAGTGGACAGCACCGCCGCGCGGATCGGCCACTCGTTCTCCAGGTCGAAGCAGTAGCGCCGCTCGGTATCGAGTTCGCTCTGCAACCAGTCCTCACCGGAGCCGTCGGCACGGCGGACCGTGACCGGGGCCGCGGGATGGATGACCTGGTAAGGGACACCGTCGATTTCGCGGTAGGTGGTGCGCAGGATCTCGTGTCGGGAAACCACATCGCTGACCGCCGCTGCCAGGGCCTCGACGTCGCAGGGTCCGGTCAGCCGGGCCGCAAAGGGCACGTTGTTGACCGGGTTGGGTCCGTCGATGCGGAACTGGAACCACTGCCGGTGCTGGGCCGGCGACATCTGCGACGGTCCGCTGTGTTGTGCGGCCACGATCGGGGGCAGGCCGACGCCGGTGCCCGAGGCCTGCAATTCGTCGACCCGAGCGGCCAGACCCGCCACCGTGGCGTTCTCGAACACGTCGGCCACCCCGAGATCGACCCCGAACCGGGCCCGTACCGCGGCAACGAGTTTGGTGGCCAGCAGGGAGTGACCGCCAAGATCGAAGAACGAATCGTCGGCGCCGACACCGTCTCGCTCGAGCAGGTCACCGAACAGGGCGACGATCTCGTGTTCGGTTTCGGTGTCCGGTGCGCGGAATTCGGTGGCCGAACGGATCTCCGGTTCTGGCAGTGCCCGCCGATCGATCTTGCCGTGCGCAGTGATCGGGATCTCGGCCAGCTCGACGAACGCTGCCGGGATCATGTACTCGGGCAGTGCGGCGGTCACCCTGGCCCGGATGCGGTCGATCTCGACCCGTTCGGCGCCGGCGGCCGGCGTGATGTAGGCGACCAGGCTCTTGCCCAGCGACGGCAGGTCGCTGACGACCACCACGGCCTGCCCCACCGACGGGTCGACGGAAATGGCCGAGGAGACCTCGCCCAGTTCGATTCGGAAGCCGCGGACCTTGACCTGCTCGTCGGCGCGGCCGACGAACTCGATGTCACCGTCGGCGTTCCGCCGAGCCAGGTCACCGGATCGGTACATCCGTCCGCCGGGATTGAACGGGTCGGCGACGAACCGTTCCGCGGTGAGTCGCGGGCGGTCGTGATACCCGTGCGCGACATGTGTTCCACCGATGTAGATCTCGCCGATCACGCCGACAGGAACGGGCTGCAGCGCGTCGTCGAGCAGGTGGATCGTGGTGTTGATCTTCGGCGTGCCGATCGGCACGATCCGGGAGCCCTGCTTGCCCTCCACCTTGTAACGGGTGCAGTTGAGCACCGTTTCGGTGGGTCCGTAGAAGTTGTGCAGCAGGGAATCGAAGGTGGCGAGGAACTTGTCGGCGATCTCCCCGGGCAACGCCTCGCCACCGATCGGCACGCGCTGCAGCGTGCGCCACTCGTTGACACCGGGCAGCGACAGGAACAGCCCGAGCAATGACGGGACGAAGTGCATCGAGGTGATGCCCTCGTTGCGCAGCAGGTCGGTGAGATAGCCGATGTCGCCCAGGCCACCGGGCTTCGGGATCACCAGGCGCGCACCCGCGGCGAGCATGCCGAAGATCTCACCGATCGACACGTCGAAGCTCTGCGAGGCCACCTGCAGCAGGCGTTCGTCCTCGGTGACCTCGTAATCGCCGCCGAACCAGACGAAGTACTCGGCGATCGGCCGGTGCGGCACCGGCACGCCCTTGGGCAGGCCGGTGGATCCCGAGGTGTAGATCAGGTATGCGGTGTTGTCGGGGCGCAGCGGGCGGATCCGCTCGGCGTCGGTGGGATCGGTGGCCGGATAGTTCTCCAGCCCGTCGACCGGCTCGCGCAGAATGGTTTTCGGGTCGGAGTCGGAAAGAATGTAGGTGAGCCGGTCCTCGGGATAGGTCGGGTCCACCGGCAGGTACACCGCACCGGCCTTGACGATGCCCAGTGCCGTGATGACCAGCTCGGGCGACTTCTCCAGCAGCACCGCCACCCGGTCCTCGGTGCCGATGCCCTGCTCGATCAGCCAGTGCGCCAGCCGGTTAGCCGACTCGTTGATCTCGCGATAGCTGTAGTGGCGGCCCTCGTAGACCACCGCGATGGCATCGGGGGTACGAGCGGCCTGCTCGGTGACGAGTGCTGCCAATGTGGTTGCGGGCGTGTCGAACTGCTCACCCGTCGACACCGAACGCATCCACTCGGTGTCCTCGGAGGTGAACAGGTCCAGCGCGGCCAGCGGCCGGTCGGGCTCGGCGAGCGCACTGTCGAGCAGTACCCCGAAGTGTCGCAGCATCTGGGCGGCGAGGTCGGCATCCAGCACCTCGGTGAGATGTTCGGCCTCCACCACCGCACCCTCGGCGTCCAGTTCGACCATGAAACCCAACGGCAGCTGGGTGTGTTGGCCGCGTAGCTCTGCGCGTTCGCACGTCACAACGTCCGGGCGGAACCCGCCGCCGTCGGGCTCGCGGAACCCGAAACTCACCCGGGTCATCCGCTCGGCGCCGTGGCGCCGGTCCGGGTTCAGTTCGGCCACCACGCGGTCGAGGTTGACCCGCTGATGTGTGAAGGCACCGATGGCGGTGTCGCGGGTGGCCTCGACCAGTCCTCGGAATCCGAGCGTGGCCTGTGGCCGCAGTCGCATCGCCACCGTGTTGCCGTAGTAGCCGATGGTTTCGTCGGTGTCGCGGTTCAGAACCGGCGTGGCGACCAGGAAGTCGTCGGTGTGGGTGTAGCGGTGGACGAGTGCACCGAACGCCGCGAGCAACACCATGTAGGGGGTGGCCCCGGTGTCGCGGGCCAGTGCCGCCACCTGCCGGACGGTCTCGGCGGACAGCCGGACCGTGCTGCGCTGGGAACGAAACCCGCTGGGCACCACCGAACCCGCGGGTCCAGGGAGCTCCAGAGGCTCCGGCGGAGCGGCCAGCACCTCGCGCCAGTACGCCAGGTCCGCGTCACCGTCCGGAGCCTCGGCTACCGTGACGCGCGGCGTCTCGGCGAGCTGCGCTCCGCCGTACGCCCGGGTCAGGTCGGCGAAGAACACCCGCCACGAGCCGTCGTCCCAGGCAATGTGATGCGCCACAAGCAGCATCACGTGTTCGCTCGGGCCGGTCTTGATCAACGTGATCCGCAGCGGCGAATCGCTACCCAGGTCGAAGGCGGTGCCGAATTCACGCTGAGCCAGCACCTCGAGGCGCAGCTTGCGCGCCCGCTCGGACTTGTCGGACAGGTCGTGCACCGTCCACCCCGGGGTCAGGTCGTCCTGCACCGTCGCCGTCGGCTCGCCGTTCTCGTCGGCCCGGTAGGTGGTGCGCAGGATCGGGTGCCGTTGTGCCACCGCAATCAGCGCGTCGTGCAGGCGCTCGGCGTCGATCACGCCGTCGAGTCGATAGGACAGGCAGATGTTGAGCAGGACCCCGCTCGGATCGAAACCCTGCACGAACCACATCCGCCGCTGCCCGTCCGACAGCACGGTGGGATCGACCGGCGCGCTCGCGGCGCCTGCGTCCCCCTGACCGGACTCCCCCGAGGCTGACGCGAGGCCCCGCTCGGCAAGCCTGCGCCGCATCAGCTCCAGACGCGCGTCGGAGGTGCTTGGGGCTGCCGAATCGGCACTAACCATGTCAGTCACGCGAAAATGCTTCCTTTTCAGGTCTTTCCAAATGCTCGATCACTTCGGCGGCGGTGGCGCCACCGAGGATGGTGGCCAGCGGCACGGCACGGCCGGTGGCCTTCTTGAGCTTCTTACGTAGGTCGATCGCGAGTAGCGAGTCGACGCCGAGATCCAGCAGGGACGCGTCGAGATCCAGTCCGGTGGTGTCGTCGAGCTTCAACACCGCACCGAGCGCGATCCGCATCGCGCCGGTGGCATCGGCCGTCTCCCCGGCGTCCTCGGGCGGAGCCTCGGCAGTGTCGAGGACCGGATCGGGTTGGGCCGCTGCACCGAGGAAGGTCCGCAGCCGTTCGGCGTCGGCCGTGAACACGAGTGGATCGGCCGGGTAATCACGCAGCCCGGCTTCCACTGCCCGGTCGGGTGCCATGGCCCGCAGGCCCGACCGCTCGACCCGGCTGATCTCACCCGAATCGATGATGCCGTCTCCCGGCCACAGTCCCCACCGCACCGAGGTGCAGTGCCGACCGCGTTCACGCAGCTGCGCACCGAGGGCGTCGAGCAGCCGGTTGGCCGCCGAGTACGCGGCGTGGCCATACCCGCCCCACAGGCCGGACACCGAGGAGCACAACACGATCCGGACATCCGGGCGCATCGGCCAGGCCGCGGCCAGGTTGGCCAGTCCGCTCACCTTGGCCGCAAGAGTATCCCGCACCGTCGGCCCGGTCAGCTCGTCGCCGGCGGCGATCGTGGCGGACGCGGCCGCGTGGATCACCAGCGAGGCCGGGCCGACCGCGAGTTCGGCGACCGTCGCGGCGATCTGTGCCGGGTCGGTGAGATCGCACCGGGGAGCGACGATCTCGGTGCCGGGGGCGGCCAGCGCGGCCAGTTGCGTGTCATCGAGGCCGCTGCGGCTGAGCAGCACGATGCGCCGGGCCCCCTGCCCGGCCAGGTGACGGGCATAGTGCAGGCCCACCGCGCCGGCTCCGCCGGTGATGACCACCTCGTCGAACACCCCCGATTCGGCGGTCCAGGACCGGGCATCGGAGGTGTCATCGCGCATCCCACGGTGCCAGACCTCGAGTGCGGAACCGTTGCCCCGCAAGGCGATGTCTTCGGCATCGGTCAGCATGGCGGTGATCGCAGTCACCGCGGTGGCGGGGTCGACGACCGACTCGGCCAGATCCAGGTGGCGGAAGGTCTGGTCGGGCTGTTCGTAGCCCAGGCTACGGTGCATCGCCGCCAGTGCGGCAGCCTCGGGCCGTGGGCGCTGCGCTCCGTCGCCGGTGGTTTCACCACCGACGGTGACCAGCCAGACGTCGCGGGTCTCCGGCGAGATCGCCCCGACATAACCCAGGAGCCCCTCATCGACGCGGCGGCTCAGGGATTCTGCCGCGGCCACGGCACCGTCGTGCTCGGCCACCGGCGCGACCACGACCAGCAGATCGGCGTCGGCGGGGGCGACCGCGGTGGTTACGTCCATCTCCTCGACTGCACGTTGCAGCGTGGCGGCGGGTCCCTGTCCGGCTGCCAGATCGAGCACCGCGATCCGGCGCTGCCCGGCAGGCGCGGTGGGACGGCCGTGGTTCTGCCAATGCTCGACGGCCACCGTCAAGCCGTCGACCGGTGGTAGCGGTTGTGCTGTGGCCCAGAGGTGTTCGGCACGCATCGGCGCGAACGGGAAGTCGCGCAGCGACTCGGCGCCATGGTTCGGGAGATCGCTCCAGCGGTAGCCGGCGTCGGCCATCGCGACGGAGACGATGTTGGCACTGAGCCGGTCGGGGACCGGTTCGTCGCGCCGGCCCGATCCCACCATCACCACCGGCCCGCCGGTGAGTTCGGCAGCGTCGTCAAGCAGGTCGCCCATGGCGAACAGCAGCGCCGGATGTGCGGAGAGTTCGACGAAGATCCGGGCGCCGCGCCGCGCGGCCATCTCGATGGCGCGGTCGAAGCGCACCGTGCTGCGCAGGTTGGTGTACCAGTAGTCGGCGAATCCGGTTCCGGCCGCCACCACGTCGGCGGTGGCCGAGCCGATGAACTGCACCGGTGACTCAGTGAATCCTGCTGAGGGAAGCAGTGATTCGAGCTCACCGCGCGACCCATCCAGCGCAGTGGTGTGTGCCGGGAACCACATCTCGATCTCTTTGGCGAACGCTCCGCGCCCGGCCACGATCGCCACCGCTGCGGCCACCGCTTCGGTCTCCCCCGACACCGCAACCGATGAGCGGGAGTTCACCACCGACAGTTCCAGCCAACCCGGGGTTTCGTCGATCACCTTCGAGGCTTCCTCGGGTGTGATCCCGAGGACCGCGACGCGGTAGGGCCCGGTCAACCGGTCCAACACGGTGGCGCGGGCGATCACCACGGCCACTGCGTCGGGCAGGGTGATGGTGCCGGCCACGTAGGCCGCGCCGATCTCGCCGAGGCTGTGACCGACGGTGATGTCGGGCAGCACACCGCAGGACCGCCACACCCGGGCCAGCGCCACACCGTGGACGAACTGAGCGCCCTGGATCTGCACCTGGGAGAAATCATTGGTGACGGCAGCCGAATCCGGCTCGGCCAGAAGGTAGTCCAGCGGCGAAGCGGCGCCGGCGGCCTCGAACTGCGCGGCACACCTGTCGACCTCGGCCCGATAGGCAGGAAGCCGCTCGTAGGCCGCTACACCCATCGACGGCCATTGACTGCCCTGGCCGGGGAACACAAAGGCGATGCGGGCACTCGAACGTGATCCCGGTGAACCCCCTTGAGCGCGGGTGACCAGCGGATGGTCCGTGCCGTCGGCCAATGCACGCAGACCCGCAGCCAGTTCGTCGCGGTCGGCGGCCCGGACCACGGCGCGGTGGCGGCGCAGGCGCCGGGTGGCCCACAGGGTGGTGGCGACATCGTCCGCACTCACCTCGGGTCGGGTGTCGAGATAGCGCAGGATGGCCGCGGCGTCGGTTCCGATCAGTTCCTCGGCGTGGGCACTGAGCAGGACCGGTGTGCGCCCGTCGGGAAGTGAGTGGACTTCGCACTCAGGCAGCATGATTCGCTCGCAAGCTTCGCTCATGCCGCAGCCTCACCGGCCGCATCGGGCACCGCGACGATCGCGTGCGCGTTGGTGCCGCTCATGCCGAAGGCCGAGACCGCGCCGATGCGCTGGCCGTTGACCGCGGGCCATTGGGTGAGCTTGGTGGCCAGCCGCAGACCTTGGCTGTCCCAGTCGATCTCCCGGCTGACCTCGTCGACGTGCAGGGTGGCCGGGATGGCCGCACGCTCGGCCGCCAGGATCACCTTCGCCAGGCCGAGCCCGCCTGCGGCCGCCTGGGAGTGCCCGACGTTGGATTTCACCGAGCCCAACAGCGCGCCGGACCCGGGCTCGGTGGCCCCGTATGTCTGTGCCAACGAATGTAATTCGGTCCGGTCACCGAGTCGGGTTCCGGTGCCGTGGCCCTCGATCATGCCGACGTCCTCCGGGCGGACGGCGGCCCGCTCGATCGCCTTGGCGAACAGGCGCTGCTGTGCGGCGCCGCTGGGTGCGGTCAGACCGGTGGTCCGACCGTCCTGGTTCACCGCCGTGGCGCGCACCTCGGCCAGGATTCGCCGACCGTCCCGTACGGCCGCCGATTTGCGTTGCAGGACGAACATCGCCGCCCCTTCGGCCCAGACCGTGCCACTGGCGTGTGCGCTGTACGGCCGGCAGTGCCCGTCGTCGGACAGTGCGTGCTGCTTGGAGAACTCCACGAAGTACCCGGGGGTACCCATCACGCAGACCCCGCCGGTCAGTGCCATGTCGCAGTCCCCCGCGCGTACCGCACCGACCGCGGTGTGGAACGCCGTCAACGCCGACGAGCACGAGGTGTCGATGGTCAGTGCCGGACCGCACAGGTCCAGCGTGTAGGCGATCCGGCCGGAGATGACGCCGAGCGAGGTGCCGGTGATCAGATGTCCGCTGTGGTGGGAGAACTCCGACAGCGCCGGCCCGTACTCCAGGCCCGATGCACCGACGTAGCAACCCACGTCGTGCCCGGCTAGATCATCGGGGTTGATGCCGCTGTTCTCCAGCGCACGCCACGCGATCCGCAGCCCGATGCGTTGTTGCGGATCCATCGCCACTGCCTCACGCGGCGAGATCCCGAAGAAGGCGGGATCGAATGTCGCTGCACTGGAGAGGAATCCGCCCAGGTCATGGATACGCTTGAACCCGTCGCGGCGCGAGCCGTCGAACAGTTCGCGAACGGACCAACCGCGGTCGGCGGGAAATCGGCCGAGGGCTTCGCGCTGCTCGGTCAGCAGCGACCAGTAGTCGTCGGCAGTTTCGATTCCGCCCGGCGCCTCGAGGGCCATCCCCACGATCACCACCGGATCACTGCTGTCGGGTCCGGGAAGCTGGCGGCTAGAGCTCATTCACCAGCTCCGCCACGTCCTCGAGCTGGGTGTTGAGGTAGAAATGCCCGCCGTCGAACATCGAGCACGTGTAGGCACCGGTGGTGTGGGTTTCCCAGCGCCGCAACATGTCCTCACTGATGCGGTGGTCACTTTCCCCACCCAGTGCGTAGATGTCCGCGGCGATCGTCACGTCGGCGTCACACGCGTAGCGGTTGAAGGCGCTGTAGTCGGCCCGCACCGCCATCAGCAGTAGTTCGACGAAGTCGTCGTCGGCGAGCAGCGCCTCATCGGTGCCGCCGAGATCGACCATCTCAGCGATGATCTCGGACTCGGCCATCGGCAGTGCGGGCGCAGCGGCCACGGTTGACGGCGCCTCGCTGGCCGACACCCACAGGGCGTCGATCCTCACGCCGTTTCTTTCGGCGATCCGGGCGAATTCGAAGGCCACCACGGCGCCCATGCAGTGTCCGAACAACCGGAGCGACCCGATCCCGGCCCAATCCCCGGCGTCGAAGAGATCCTTGGCGAGGTCACCCACCGTCGGCGCCGCCGGATGCGACAGCCGGTCGCCGCGCTGCGGGTACTGCATGACATAGGCATCGGAGCCGGCCGCGGCCAGTGCCGCTCCGAATCCCCGGTAGGCCACGGCCGCTCCCCCGGCGTGCGGGAAAACCAGTGTGGCTGTCGAACTTTGGGACCCTGGATAACGCTTGACCCAGGGCTTGACGGTGATCTGGGTATCCGGCCCGGTCACGACGGCACAGCGGTGTCGAGAGCGGCCACCGCATCCCGATGCCGCACAGCGAGGGCGAAGCCGTTCATCCCCCGCTCGGGGTTGCGGCGCGGGGCATCGTCGGCAACGACGATGCCTGCGCCTGCGGTCAGTGCGACCAGCATCATCAGGATCGGAGCCGCGGCGCCCGCAGCCGAGAACGCACCGATGCGGTCTTCGGCGTGGACGCCGAGCCGGGCGGTGAGCTCCACGACCGCGTCGTGAGCGGCAGCGTGGGTCACCACCGCATACCCCGACTCGTCGACCGAGCCCAGGAACGCGGGGTCGCCGGGCGCGGAACGCACCGGGGTGACGCCACTGGTGCGGGCCCCGATCCGCAGCGCCTCGGAGACCGTGAGCGCCGGCAGCCAGTTGGGCGGTCCGTCACCGGTGAACAGAGCCATCCGCACGCCCGTGTGCTCCAGCACCGGCTCGGCCGGGGCAGCCGTGTCGATCGGCACGCAGACGCCGCCGGCGGCCAGGATTCCCAGTGAGGCGATCACCGTGTCCAGGCCGGTGGGCCCCACGACGGCGACCCGGTCGCCGACGCGTACCCCGGCAACCGCGAGCGCACCGGAAACCGCAAGCGCCTGCTCACGCAGCTGCCCGTAGGTCCAGCGAGTGGTCGGGCCGACCACCGCGATGTCGTCGGGCGCACCCTGCGCATGCGTGAAGAACCCCTGGTGCAGCGGCTCTGTCGCCACTGCGTGCATGGTCTGCGTAGTCGTGCGACTCACCGCGTCCACAACGACCTCCTGACGATAAGCAAAGCCTGCCCTAACTGAAGTAACTCTAACCTTAGTTGCCGAACGCTGGTTCTGGGGATGTGCGTGCCAACTCGGAGGCCACATCGGCGCTGTCCATGCCCGTGACCTCGAGATACAGCTCCGACACCAGCTGCAGCCGGTCCGCGTTGGATTCCCGGCCGACCAGCAATGCAGCCATCTTCGCCACGGTTCGGGCGGCGAAGACGTCGGCGACCATCACCGTCGACGTGTCCAGCCAGTCCCTGATCCGCGCCACCAGCTGCGTACCCAGCACCGAGTCCCCGCCGAGGGCGAAGAAATCGTCGTCGACACCGACGCCGGACTGCCCGAGAACATCGCCGACGAGCGCGCACAGGGCCGTTTCCAGCGGGTCCGACGGCGCCCGGTAACCCCGGCTCTCCGGAGCACCGAGTGCGGCGAGCATCCGAACCGCTGCGGCGCGGTCGGTCTTGCCGCGGGCATAGGGAATCTCGTCGGCCACCAGCAGCACCTGCGGGATCATGTGCGCGGGTACCCACTCAGCCATCGCTGTGGCGACCACCCCGGCGTCGAGACCAGGCTGACCTGCCCGCACCACCGCGCCCAGCAGATCGTGACCGCCCTCGACCGGGACCAGCACCGCCACCGCCGCATCCACACCAGGAACGCGGCACAGTGCGCCCTCGACCTCACCCAGTTCGATCCGGAATCCGCTGACCTTGATCCGGTGGTCGGCCCGGCCGACGAACTCCAGCGTGCCGTCGGGCCATGACCGCACCAGGTCCCCGGTGCGGTACCAGCGACGCCCGTCGTGCTCGACGAACCGTTCGGCGGTCAGGTCGGGACGTCCACGGTAGCCACGGGCGATACCGCGCCCACCGACCCACAGCTCGCCCGGGACCCAGTCGGGGCAGTCCGCACCCCGCGCGTCGACCACGCGGCAGCAGTTGTTCGTCAGCGGCACACCGAACGGCACCGAGGTCCAGTTCGACTGCAGGGCGTCGTCGTCGAATCCGACTTCGAAGATCGTGTTGTGCGTCGCGGTCTCGGTGGCCCCGCCGAGTCCGGCGAAACGCACCCGCGGCGCCGCGGCGCGCAGCGCCCGCACCAGGTCCGGACGCACCCAGTCGCCACCGGTGGGCACCACCCGCAATGAGGACAAAGGACCAGCGCCTGTGTCGGATGCGCCGGCTCCGCCGGCGACCAGCATCTCCAGCCAACCGGTCAGGAAGTGCAGCACCGTCACCTGGTGTTCGTCGATCAGCGTGACCCAGACGTCTGGATCGCGGCGCTGTTCCTCGTCGACGACCACCAGCGAGCCGCCCGAACGCAGCGTCCCGTAAACGTCGATCACCGACAGGTCGCACTCCAGGTGCGACAGCGCCAGGCACCGGTCGGCCGGGCCGATGTCGAAGTGGTCGTTGATGAACTCGATGGTGTTCATCGCCGCGTCGTGAGTGATCTCGACGCCCTTGGGCTCACCGGTGGAGCCCGACGTGAACAACACATACGCCAAGTCGTCCGGAGTCGTCGCCACCGGCTCGAAATGTGCTGGGTCACCGATGATCTCGGCGTCGGTAACCGTCAGGTGCGGCAAGTCCGGATGGTCGGGACCCGAGCCGCAGACCAGGGCGAAGTCCACCCCACCGGTGTGCAGGATGCGCGCGGCCCGATCAGCGGGCTGATCCACCCCGACCGGCAGGTATGCGGCGCCGACCATCGAGATGGCCAGCAGTGCGACGACCTGTTCGACGCTCTTGGGGCCCAGCACCGCGACCACCTCGCCGCGGCACACCCCGCGGGACTGCAGGGCGGCCGCCACCGCCAGTACCCTGTCGTGCAGCTCGCCGTAACTGAGGTTCCCGGCGCTGCAGAACACCGCGGGCGCGTTCGGGGTTGCGGCAGCATTGGCCAGGAACCCGGCGTGCAGCACGTCGCCACTGGGAGTCGACGTCGACGCGTTCAGCTCAGCCCGCACCCGGCGTTGCGACTCGGAGGCCGCCGGCGGATCGGCCGCATCCCAGGCGGCATCGTCGGCGGCCAGGCGGCGTAGTTCGGCCAGGTGGTAGGCGAACATGGCCTCGGCAACGCCGGGCCGGAAGGCCTCGGTCCGGACGTCCCAGTTGATCATCAGGCCTTCGGCGAGCGGGGTCGCCTGAGCATCGATGAGCACCTGAGGTCCCTGCGAGATGGTCCACACCGGCGCCCCGAAGTGATCGGTGACGTCACCGGCGAAAAGGTCGCCCAGTCCGAGCGCGCTCGTGTAGACGATGGTGGCCAGGGTCTGGCTGCCGCGGTGGCGGCTCACGTCACGCAGCACATCGAGCCCGGACACCGAGGAATGCGCGGCAGTGGCGTGCAGTGTCTCCTGGACCACCCTGGCCCGCGCCGCGGCGGTATCGGCCCCGGTCAGGTCGATGTCGAGCAGCAGCGAGGACGTGAAGTCACCGACCAGCTTGTCCACGTCGGGGTGGTACGGCTCCCTGCCGAACATCGGCAGGTTGAGCAGGAACCTGGACTGCGTCGACCAGCGCGCCAGCGCGTTCGCGTACGACGCCCCGACCGCCATCGCCGGGGTGATGCCGCGCCGCTGCGCCGCCGCGAACAATGCGTCGCGGGTCGGCACGTCGAGGGTTTCCCAGAGCCGGATACTGCGGTGTGGGTTGCGCTGATCGGACAGCGGAACCAGTGGCAGCGCAGGCGGATCCGGCAGATCCGGCACCCGATCGGCCCACCACTGCCGGTCCGGCTCCGGGGGCGGCGGCGTCGTGGCGGTCAGCCGGGCCCGGTACTCGCGGTAGGTATAGCCCAACTCCGGCAGGTCGACGCCGCGATAGAACGCGGCCAGATCAGCCATGAAGTTGCGATAGCTCACCGCGTCGGCGGCCTGCATGTCCATGTCCACGTGCAGCCGGGTACGCCCACCTGGCAGCAGCGACAGGCTCAGCTGGAGCACCTCGTCGTGCAGCATCTGGTGGGACTTGGATTCCCTGATGAGCTCCAATTGTGCTTGCGCTGCAGCCTCATCCAGGTCCTCCAGTTCGTAGACGGTGACCGGCAGCGGGCGGTCGCCGATCCGCTGGGTACCGTCGGGCAGGATCTCGACCCGCAGCATCGGGTGGCGCGCGGCCAGTTTCTCCGCGGCGACCCGAAGTCGCTGCGGATCGACTCCGGCTCCGTCGAACTCGACGTACAGATGCGCGCCGACCCCACCCAGTTGCTGGTCCTGGTTGCGGCCCACCCAGAAAGCGTGCTGGATCGGGGCGAGCGGGAAGGTGTCGCCCTCGGCATCGGCGATGTCCGGGACGGACTCTTCGGCGGGGACATCAGGAGCGTGCTCGGCGACCAGTTCGATCCAGGCGGCGACGGTGGGATTGGCTGCCAGGGCCGCGAATCCGACGTTGATGCCCTGCTTACGCCAGCGGCCGGACAACGACATCATCCGGATCGAATCGAGCCCGGAGGCAATCAGGTCGGCGTCGGGATCGACGGCGTCGGGGCTGACCCCCAGGAGTTCGGCGACCTCGTCGCGGACCGTCTGGGAACTCGTCGCCACCACGCTCACCATCCTCCGAACAATTAGTAAAGGCTGCCCTAACTTAGTGGAGGTTACCCTATATTCGATCTGCCGACACACTCACCCGACGGGAGCCAGAACACCCATGACCACCGGTTTTGACCGTGAACAGGACGAACTGGCAAACGGATTCACCCGATTCCCCGAGGACCGTGCCGAGGTGTACCGCCGGGCGGGCTACTGGCAGGGCAAAGCACTCGACAGCATCCTGCGCGAGGCCGCCCAGCGCTGGCCAGACAAGCCGGCCGTGGTCGACGCCTCGGGTACCTATACCTTTGCCGAACTGGACGCTCTCGCCGACCGTGTCGGTGCGGCGCTCGCGGCCCGGGGCATCAAGGCGGGCGACCGCATCCTCGTGCAACTGCCGAACTCTCGCGAATTCGCGGTCGCCGCTTTCGGTTTGCTTCGCGCCGGGACGGTCCCGGTGCTGTGCCTGCCCGGCCACCGGTCGGCCGAGCTGGGCCACTTCGCCGACGTCAGCGGCGCCGTCGGACTCGTGATCCCCGATGCCATCGCCGGATTCGACTATCGCGAGCTAGCCACCCAACTCGTTTCCGAACACCCCCGGCTGCGCCACGTCCTCGTCGACGGTGACCCCGGCACCTTCGAATCCTGGTCCGCTCTCAAGGATTTCGACGCCCCAGGACCACCGAACATCGCCGTCGACACCAGTGACCCCGCGGTCCTGCTGGTGTCCGGCGGCACCACCGGCCTGCCGAAGCTGATCCCCCGCACCCATGACGACTATCTCTACAACGCCGCGGCCTGCGCGCAGGCCTGCGAAATGGTCCATGACGACGTCTATCTGGCGGTCTTGCCCGCCGGCCACAACTTCCCGTTCGCCTGCCCGGGCCTGCTGGGCTCGATGACAGTCGGGGCGACGACGGTCTACACCGACGACCCGAGCCCCGAATCGGCCTTCGCCCTGATCAACACCCACGGCGTCACGGTGACCGGCCTCGTCAACGCCCTGGCCAAGCTGTGGACCCAGGCCTGCGACTGGGAACCGGTGCTGCCCACCTCGTTACGTGTGGTCCAGGTGGGTGGCTCGCGGATGTCCCCCGAGGAAGCCCGTTTCATCCACGAAGGCCTGAGCCCGGGACTGCAGCAGATCTTCGGAATGGCCGAAGGCATGCTGAATTTCACCCGCCCCGGCGATCCGGCGGACGTGGTGGAGAACACCCAGGGCCGGCCGATGTCGCCGCACGATGAGATGCGGGTGGTCGACGAGGACGGCCAGGAGGTCGCCCCCGGCCAGGAGGGTGAGTTGCTGGTGCGCGGACCGTACACCCTCAACGGTTACTACCGCGCCGACGAGGCGAATGCCCGGTCCTTCAGCCCCGACGGGTTCTACCGCACCGGCGATCGTGTCCGGATCTTCACCGACGGCCCGCGGGCCGGCTACGTCGAGGTGACCGGCCGGATCAAGGACGTCATCCACCGCGGCGGCGAGACGGTGTCGGCCACCGACCTCGAGGATCACCTGCTGACCCATCCCGCGGTGTACGCGGCGGCGGCAGTGGCCTTGCCCGACGACTACCTGGGCGAGAAGATCTGTGCCGCCGTGGTTTTCAAGGGTGCACCGATCAACCTGGTTCAGCTCAACGAGTTCCTCGACGAGCGTGGCGCATCCGCCCATGCCCGGCCCGATGTACTGGTCGCAATGCCAACCTTGCCCACGACCGCCGTCGGCAAGGTCGACAAGAAGAAACTGATCGCCGCGATCACCGAGTGAGGTCCCGCCGGACTCGGCACGGCCATCTTATTGTTTTCATAATTTTCCCTTACTTTTCTTAGAGTTGAGGTAGGCTCGGTTCTCGTACCAGGGGGCCGATGTCGCATCTGCGCTCGGAACGGAGGGGACCGTTATGGCCGAATCGCGTTCACATGCCGTGGTTCTGGGGGCAGGCATCGCCGGCCTGTTGACCGCCCGGGCGCTGGCAGAGTTCTACGCGTCGGTGACACTGATCGAGCGGGACACGCTGCCTGATCACCCAGAACCGCGCAAGGGCGTGCCACAGGGGCGCCATCTACACAACTTCCTCAGTCGCGGCACCCAGATACTCGAGGAGCTCTTCCCCGGACTCTTGGCAGAACTTGCCGCCGCTGGGGCCGCTGTCGACGATGGCGATGACCTGTCACGGATCTACGTGCACGCGGTGGGCTATGACGTCAGGCCGGCAGGACGCCTGAGCGACCCGGGATCACTGGCCGCCTACCAGGCCAGCCGCCCCTTCATGGAGTGTCACATTCGCCGACGCGTTGCCGCGCTGGACAATGTCACCCTCCTCGACAACCACGAGGTGGTCGAACCAGTGCTCACGGACGACACCGTCACCGGTGCACGAATCATCAACCACGACAACGGCATCGCCACCTCACTAGCTGCGGATGTGGTGATCGACGCGACGGGGCGTGCCGCGCGTACCGCGCGTTTCCTGGAGAGTTGCGGATTCGGCTCCGTACCCGAACTGCACGTGCCTTCGGTCGGCGGCTACTCCAGCCAGTTGATCCGCGTCCCGCCCGGCCGGATCGCCGAGCGGATGGCGTTCGTCAACCGAGGCAGCAGGTCACCCGGATTGTTACTGGTGGCCTACGAACACGACACCTGGATGCTGGCGACCACTTGCCCGGACGGGTACGGCACCCCCGCAACCGATTTCACCGCGATGCTGGAAGCGGCCGAGCACATGCTGCCCGACACGATCATGGCAGGGCTACGCGACGCGACACCCGTCGGGCAGGTCTCGATTTCCCGCAGCACCGCCGCCACCTGGCGACGCTATGACCAGATGTCGCGCCTGCCCGGCGGCCTGGTGGTAGTCGGTGACGCGCTGTGCCACCTCAATCCGCTGTACGGACAAGGCATGACGATGGCCGCTCTGCAGGCACTGGCGCTCCGGGACTGCCTGCTCGCCGGCCGTGCCGATCTGCCTGGCCGGTTCTACCGGCTGGCCACCGAACTCATCGAGCCGGTGTGGTCGGAGAACCGAGCCAACGATCTCGCGACGTCCACGAGCGGAAAGCGGAACCCTGCGAAACGGCTGCGCAGCTGGGCCCAGCACGCAGCGTTGAAAGCCGCGACCAACGACATCGTCGTGGCCGAACGGATCTTTCGCGTCCGCGGCATGATCGATCCACCTACGCGCCTTCAGGACCCGGCCCTGCTCATGCGGATCCTACTGTTCAACCTCCGCCATCCGCATCCGAAGCCGTCGGCCGACCCTACGAGGAGCTTACCGATGAGACCCGAACCGACAATGCTTGAGCAGGCTTATCGCGCGGTCCGCGGTCGGGTGAGTGACCTGGCCGCCACGCTGACCGACGAACAGTGTCTGATGCTGGTACCGGCCACCCCACGCTGGACGGTGCACGAGTTGTTGGCGCATCTGGTCGGATGTGCTGCCGACGCGGCCAGTGGACGGTTGGACGGGGTGACGAGCGATCAATGGACGGCGCGCCACGTCGAGGAACGCCGGCACAACCCGATTGACGAACTTCTTGCCGAATGGGATCGGATCGGCCCGGCAGCTGACGCCTGCCTGACAGACGACCAGATCTTCGGACCCAACCTGGCCGCGGATGCGATCTGTCACGAGGCGGATCTACGTGAAGCGCTGGGGTTTCCTCAGGTGGACCGTGAACATTGGCAGCCGTTCCTGGAGGTGATGATGCTGTACCTCGGAAGGCGACTCCGGGAGTCCACGACCGTGCTGATTCACGACGAGCTGGGGCAGCAATGGAATTGCGGCTCAGGGCAGCCGGCCACCCGGTTGCACACCCACGGCTACGAATTGCTTCGCGCGTCCTTCAGCCGCCGCTCCCGGCGCCAGATTGCCGCATGGGAATGGACACCTGACCCCACCGAGCAGATGATCGAAAGCTTCGGATTCTTCGGCCCACGACATGACGACCAGCCGATTCCACCGGCCGAGACGCCCTCCGGCTAGCCCCCGGCCCGAACTTCGCATTCCACCGCGGGGGCCATCAGCTCGATGATCCTGGCGGTGACTGCGGCTGCGGTGGGATGCTCCCACAGCAGGGTCGGCGGTAGCGACAGCCCGGTCTGCTTCTCCAGCTGGCGGCGCAGCCGCACCGTCATGATCGAATCGACGCCCAGCTCCACCAACGGCAGGTCGACGTTCACGTCGGTCTCCGACAGCCCCAATTGGCCTGCCACTGCGGTCAATACGCGGGCGGCGAGCTGTTCGGGATCGTACTGCCCCGCGGTGGACGGCGACGAGTCGTCGTCAGGCTCCTCTTCAGGCGCCACGTCGACCAGGATCGGTACCGCAGCGGCAGGCGGGAGGACCGGGAGCACCACGACATTGGCGGTGTCTTCACGCATCGCCTGATCGAGGGCACGGATCGCATCGTCGGCACCGACCATCCCCATGCCGAGTGCATCGAGCTGGGTGGCCACGAATTCCGACGCCGAGCCCATGCCCAGCCCGCGCCACGCGGTCCAGGCAACCGCGGTGGTGCGGTCCCCGAGTCCACGCCGGTGCCGGGCCATCACGTCGAGGAACGAGTTGGCGCAGCCGTAGGCACCCTGGCCGGGGAAACCGGCCAGATAACCGCAGGAGGAGAACAGCACCATCCAGTCAAGTTGTTCGGGCGGGAAAACCTCGTGCAGGACCAGGGTGCCGTGCACCTTGGGATGCATGGCCGCGGCGAACTCGTCGGAGGTTGTATTCATCAGCAGCGCACCAGCTTCCACACCCGCGGCATGGATCACCCCGCGCACCGGCGGCAGCGGACGCAGCAGGTCTCGCAGAGCATCGGCCGAGCCGGGTGCGCCGATATCGACGGCGGCGACGGTGACCGACACGCCGCGCTCCTCCAGTGCGGTGACCGCACGGACCGCAGCCGACTGCTCGTTGCCCACCCAGGAAGAGCGCTCTCCCAGGCCTGAGCGCGACAGCAGCACGAGGCGGCGGGCACCGAGGTCGGCGAGCCGCTGAGCCATTCGCAGACCGAGCACGCCGGTGCCACCGGTGATCAGGTAGGTACCACCCGGTGTGCACTGCATCGGGTTGGCCTGCGTGGCAACGGCCGAACTCGACGCCGCGAGGCGGGCGGCCTGGGCCACCCCGTCGCGGACCACCAGGACGCCGTGTCCGGCCAGCGATCCCAGCGCCGTCAGCGGCAGGCGTCCGTCGGCCACATCCAGCACGCCGCCCCACAGCTGCGGATGCTCGGCAGCGGCGACCCGGCCCAGCCCCCACAACGGCGCGTGGGTCACGTTGTCGCCCTCGTGCACGCCGACGGTGAGCGCCCACAGCCGGGCTGACAGGCCGAGTTGCTGCTGCAGCGTGAGTGTTCTGGTCACCAGTTCGACGGCACCTTCGGGCGAGTCATCGTCCCGGGGCAACACCAGCACCACCGCGGAATCGCCGAGTTCTGCCGGCAACGAACCGAATTCGACGATCGATGCCAGCTCAGCAGGATCTTCGAACGCACGGTAGGGCACCCCGGCACCGGTCAGGTCATCGACTGCGGCTTCCAGCCGGTCGACGTCGCCGCCAACCAACACGACCCCGCTGGGTGCCCTCTCGTCACGGGCCGATACCGGATGCCAGGCCATCCGGTGCACGATCCGGCGTGTGTCCGCGGCCGACATTTCGCGCCCCGGATTCTCCAGTTCCTCGAAGGTCATCCCGCCGATGGACAGCAGAACCGACCCGGATTCGTCGGCGATCACCACATCGGTGGTGGTGGTCCCGGCCCGGCGCCGGACCGACAGCATCGCGGTGGCCGGCGGTGCGGCGTGCACCTGGACCCGTTCGATGCGGGCGGGCATCCGCAGCCGCGGCGGCCCGTCGAAAATCGTCGAGGCGGCCGAGGTCGCCGCGTCCACCAGCGACGCCCAGGTGCCGGGCTGCGCGCCGTCGGACGCGGAGCTCACCCGGGCCAGCAGTTCGCCGTCACCACGGTGCAGATCCTTGATGTCCCAATCGAATCCCATCGCAGCGACCCCGAGAGCGGCGAGGGTGTCGATCACGTGGCGCGGCGCCAACCGCTCGGGGCAGCGTGCCCGGGCCGCAGCCAGGTCGACGGACAGCTCGACCTTCTCGTCGGCGTCGGCATGACCGACCACCGCACTGCTGTGCGTCAACCATCCGCCATCCTGATCCTCGGCGGCATCAGCCAACCGTGAGGCCAGGGTCAGCTCGCGATCGGCCAGCACCACCTGCAGATCGCGGGCGCGAGCTGGGGCCACGGGCGTGCGCAGCCGCACCTCGGTGAGTGCGGCGCCCGCACCGGACTCCGATACGGCGCCCGCGCCGGCCGCCGTCAGGAAGGTGTTCAACAGCACTGCGGCAGGAACGATTTCGGCGCCCTGCACCGGGTGGTCGCCGGGGTAGGGCCGGGTGTCGAAGTCCAGCCGGGTCTGCCACATCCGGGTGGCGACGGTTCCGGCCACCTCGGTGCGTCCCCCCAACAGCGTGTGACTGCTGGTGTCGTGCACCGCGCTCGCGCCGGCCGCCGCGGTGGGTACCCGCCAGAAGCGGCGGTGCTGCCATTGAGTGACCGGCAGGTCGGCATCCCACGGATCGTCTTGGGCGACACCGTGTTCGATGTCGGCACCGTGGCAGTACAGGGACGCGATGGCGGTGGTGACGGCGGACGGTTCGGATGCGTTACGACGCAGCAGCGGGATGACCGCGTGCTCGTCCATACCCAGGTGCAGCAGGGTTTCGACGATGGAGTGCGACACCACCGGATGAGCGGACACCTCAAGAAACAGCCGGTGTCCGTCCTCGGCGGCCGCCGTGACAGCCTCGGCGAACCGGACCTGCCCGCGCAGGTTGTGCACCCAGTAGGCGGCGTCGCGCGGCGCGGTGGAACGCGGATCGGCCAACGCGGTGGTGTACAACGGGATCGCCGCGTCGCGCGGCGGATGGAGGCCTGCGACATTGTCGGCCAGGGCGCCGGTCAGGTCGTCCATGGCGGGACTGTGGAATGCCACGTCGGTGTTGACCCGACGCACCACGACACCCTGCTCGGCCCAGGCTTCGCACACCTCCTCGACAGCTGCCGTGACACCCGAGATGACGCAGGATTCCGCCGACGCACTGATGGCCGCCACCACATCGGTGCGGCCGGCGAGCCGCTGCTCAGCCTGGTCGAACGGCAGCCGCACCAAAGCCATCGCGCCGCAACCCATCACGGAGCGGAAACCGCGGGCCCGATAGCAGGCCACCGCTGCACCCTGGCGTAGGTCGAACACGCCGGAGACCACGCACGCCGCGACCTCGCCGACCGAGTGCCCGATCACCGCCGCCGGTCGCACACCGCGCTCGCGCAGCACTGCCGCCAGCCCGACCTGCATCGCGAAGGTCAACGCCTGGATCCGGTCCGTGCCACCGAGGTCTTCGCTGCTCAGCGCGGCCCGGGCAGAGAACCCGAGTTCAGGCCCGAACACCTCGTCGACCTCGTCGATCACTCGGGCGAAAGTGGCTTCGGCGGTGAGCAATTCACGGCCCATGCCGACCCAGTGTGAACCGTGCCCGGAGAAGACCCAGACCGCATCCCGAGGCTGGCCGCCCGGCACGGCTCCGGTGACCAGGTTGTCGAGGGATTCGTTGCGGGCCAACGCGTCGAGGCCGGCGATCAACTCATGCCGGTGCTCGGCGACGACCGCGGCCCGGACCGGTTCGTGACTGCGCCGGGCCCACAAGGTGGCGGCCACCGGAGCCACGTCCTGGTGTCCGGCCCGCAGGCGGTCGGCCAGCGCTTCGGCCTGGCGGGCCAGTCGCTGTCCGGAACGTGCGGAGATCGGGACGATCAGTGCACCAGAACTACTGTGCTCCAAAGGATCCGAATCCACCGGGCCCTCTTCGAGGAGTATGTGCGCGATCGTGCCGCCGTAGCCGTAACTGCACACCGCGGCCTGGCGTGGGGTGTCGGTGCGGCTCCAAGGCTCGACTTCGGTGGGCACCCGCAGGCCGCTGTTGGCCCAGTCGACCGCACCGGTGAGTTGCCGCAGTCCGGCGGTGGGCGGGATCGCCTCATGGTGCAGCGCCAGGACCGTCTTGATCAGGCCCATCACACCGGCGCCGCCTTCGAGGTGGCCGATGTTGGGTTTGACCGATCCGATGCGGCACCGGTCCGTCTCGGCCCGTCCGACGCCGTATACCTCGGCGAGTGCGCCGACCTCGGTGGGATCACCTGTGGGAGTTCCGGTTCCGTGCGCCTCGATGTACCCGACGCCGGCCGGGTCGACGCCCGACATCCGGCAGGCGAGCCGGAACATGTCCGCCTGGGCGGCGCCGTTGGGAGACATGATGCCCACGGTGCGGCCATCCTGGGCCGTGGCACCGCCGCGCACCACCGCCAGGACACGGTCACCGTCGCGCTGTGCATCCGCGAGCCGCTTGAGCACGACGACGCCTGCGCCTTCGCCGCGGCCGTATCCGTCGGCGGCGGCGTCGAAGGTCTTGCAACGGCCGTCGGGGGCGGTGGCCCCGGCCTCGTCCAGTACGCGGGTGAGGCCCGGGCCGATCAGCGCGCTGACGCCACCGGCCAGTGCCAGCGACGTCTCACCGGCCCGCAGCATCTGACATGCCTGGTGCACCGCGACCAACGAGGCCGCACACGCCGCGTCCAGCGCCACGCTCGGGCCGCGAAGATCGAGCAGGTGCGATACCCGATTGGCGATACCGCACAGCGAGGTTCCGATGCCTGTCCAGGCATCGATGCCGGGCAGGTCTTCCATGATCAACTTGCCGTAGTCGTCGGAGTTGACGCCCATCAGCACCGCGGTGTCACTGCCGGCCAGTGCCCTCGGTGACACCCCGGCGTGTTCGAGTGCCTCCCAGCTGACCTCCAGTGCCAGCCGCTGCTGGGGGTCCATGACCTCGGCCTCGCGCGGTGCGACGCCGAAGAACTCGGCGTCGAAACCGGGCAGGTCGTCGAGGAAGGTGCCCAGCCGGGTGACCTCGCGCAGGACCGCGGCGTTTCGCGGGTCGCGCCGCAGGTACGGCTCCCATCGCTCGTCGGGCACCTCGGTGACGTTGCTGCGCCCTTCCAGCAGAAAGTTCCAGAACTCTGACGGGGTCGCGACGTTGCCGGCGACGCGGCAGCCCAGCCCGATGACGGCGATGGGCTCCGGGGTCGAAGCTTCGGTTGCCATGTCAGCAGGATTCCGACTGGGTCGAAGTCTGGATAGCCTTGCCTAAATAGGGTGCCGACATGCGGACAATAGTGGCACATCGCCCGACGAATCAGGGGTTGTACCCCGAACCGATCCTGTGAATCCACTGGGAGGCCCTCCAGTGGTGATGACGTGCGTGTTTACTGTTCGATGGGCCCGGAATGCCTACCGTCGTCGACATTGCCCGGGACCGCGGCCAGGTGTTAGCTCACTCACATGTCAGCGGGCCTCCTCCGCCGCGACGAGGTAGGGCGACAACGTGCCCAGCTTCTCGCAGGTCTCCTCGAACTCCCGGTCAGGCGTGGACTCGGCGATGATGCCGGCCCCGGCCCGCAGCCAGGTGTGCCCGTCGACTTCATAGGCCGCCCGGAGCGCCAGCGCGGCATCGAGGGAGCCGTCGGCCGAGAAGATCGCCACCGCGCCCGAGTACAGACCCCGGGGCAGTTCGTCGTGTCGGAGGATCGCATCGACCCCCTCTGCCTTGGGGATGCCGGAGGCCGTCACCGCGGGGAACAGCGCCTCCAGCGCGTCCATGCGGTCCATCGACGGGTCGAGACGAGCGCCCACCGTGGAACCGAGGTGTTGCACACTTCCGCGCTCACGGATCGTCATGAAGTCGGTGACGGTCGCCGTGCCCGGCTCGGCCACCTCGGCAATCTCCTTCAGGGAGCTGCGCACCGATATCGCGTGCTCCACGATTTCCTTGGAGTTGGATTCGAGATCGTCGCGGGCCGCCTGATCGTTGGCGGCGCCGCGACCGAACGCCCGGGTGCCCGCCAACGGCTCGGTCACCACCAGGCCGTCCCCGTGCACGGCGGCGACGAGTTCGGGGCTGTAACCGAGCGCGCGAAGTGAGCCGAGCCGCAAGAGGAATGATCGGGCCGGATTGTTGTGCCTGCGGCCCAGCCGGTAGGTGGACGGGAAGTCGAGGCGGAACGGCACGTCGAAACGCCGCGACAGGATGACCTTCTGGTACCGGCCGCCGGTGATCTCGTCGATCGCGGCCGCCACCCGGTCGCGGTAGGCGCTGCCGTCCTGCCGGATGTCGACGGCGCGCGGGGTGCCCGCGGGCGACAGCCCCTCGGCGATCACCTGCCGCACCACCTCGCGATGGCTCCCGTCGCCGCCGCGCACTGTGACCTGCTCGGCGGTGACCTCGATCTGAGTGATCGGAACGAACACCCGGGCCAGCGGTGTCTTCGGCGCCAGCCGGTCCTGGAGGCCGAACTTGAACGCGCCGAATTCGAATGCGACCCAACCGAACGCGGCGTCAATTCCGGCTTCGGCATCGGCGAGCAGCCGGCCCACGACTTCGCCGAGCGCGACGCCGGGCCGGCCGGTCCACGACCGACTTTCCGTTATGACGCCGTCCCTGGTGAGTCGCAGCTCGTCACTGTCCAATTCGATCCCGCATCGCGCACCGGAAGCCAGCAGCCACCGGTTTCCGCGTTCGTAGACCAAGTAGTCGCTGCCGTCGGCATCGGAAAGGGCACGGGCGATCTCGGCGACCCAGTCGGCCGGGCCGATCGCGTCATCACCCGTGGGCAGCTCGAACGAGGCGGGCGCAACCAAGTCATTGCAGTCGGCTTGGGCATTCGTTGTGAGCATTTGCCGAAGCGTAGCCTCACCTAACTCATTGCGCAGACCTACGTATCTACTACGAAATTCACATCATTCGCATGAGCTTCAGGCACCGAACACAGTTGGCTCACAGGTTCTTCACAGAACACCCGGCAGGGAGGCCCTCTACCCCAGCAGGTCGCGGACGACCCCATCGGCGAGCAACCGGCCACGATCGGTCAACACCAGTGCCTCCCCTTGCCGCAGGAGAAGTCCTTCACCGCAGAGATTCTCAGCCCGAGCCAGTTCGTCGGCGTTGAGCAGCGACGTCGGCAGGCCGTCACGCACCCGGACCCGCAACATCACTTCTTCCATATGCCGGTCGCGGTCGTCGAGCTCCTCGAAATCCGCTATCGGCAAGTGGTTTTCAGCAAGAGCCTGCGCATAGGCATTGGGATGCTTGACATTCCACCACCGGGTGTCGCCGAGGAAGCCGTGGGCTCCCGGCCCGGCACCCCACCACTCGCCACCGTCCCAGTAACCGAGGTTGTGCCGGCACTCCCCGCCGTCGGTGCTCCAGTTCGACACCTCGTACCAGTGCAGGCCCGCCGCCGAAAGGCGGCTGTCGAGCAGTTCGTAGCGCTGAGCGAGCACGTCGTCGTCGGGCCGGGCGATCTCGCCGCGGCGCACCCGGCGTGCCAGGGCGGTACCGTCCTCGACAATCAGCGAGTACGCGGACACGTGGTCGACGCCGGCGCCCAGCGCGACGTCGATCGAGCGCCGCAGATCGTCGTCGGTCTCCCCCGGCGTCCCGTAGATCAGGTCGATGTTGACGTGCTCGAACCCAGCCGCCCGGGCTTCCAACGCCGCCGCGGGCGCGCGCCCCGGAGAGTGCGTGCGGTCCAGGACAGCCAGCACCTGCGGCGCCGCCGACTGCATGCCGAGTGAGATCCGGGTGTAACCGGCCTCCCGCAGCGTCGCGAACATCTCCGGTGAGGTGGATTCCGGGTTGGCCTCGGTGGTCACCTCGGCGTCGGCGGCCAGGTCGAAATTGTCCCGAACCGCGCCCAGCACCGCCGCCAGGCCTGGGCCGCCGAGCAGCGAAGGTGTACCGCCTCCGACGAACACCGTCTGCACCGGCACAGCCCCGACCGTGGTGGCGGCCAAGGCCAGTTCGAGGCGCAGCGCGGCCAGCCAGCCGTCGGGGCTGGCGCCGCCCAACTCGGCCGCCGTATAGGTGTTGAAGTCGCAGTATCCGCACCGGGTGGCACAGAACGGCACGTGGATATATATGCCGAACGCACGCCCGGGCACACGCTCCAACCGGGGTCGGTCGACGGGCGCGGTGCGGGTGCTCATGGTTTTATTTTCCCAGACTGTCCAGCGCGGACTTTTGCTCACCCTGAGCGCAAATATGGCCCGGTTAGGGCAGGTGGCGACAATCGTGGCAGAATGTCGGGCGTGACTGCCGCCCACAACAGCACCACCCGCATTGCGCTGGTGGCTCGTCGGCATGTCGATTTCAAGCGCGTATGTAGCTGTTGCTGTCTGCCTTAATCATGCGTTGATTTCGGACCCCGCCCGCCCCATAGTTTCAGCTGGCACCGGATCTGCGCCGCCGGACAGCCACCGGTGATCTGCGCGTTCTAGTGCCAGCTCCTTTGCGAAGGAGCTCAACAGTGACAACCCCCGAGGCCCCAGCCAAGGCCGACCGGCCCGCCAAGAAACCCCGCGACGAGGGTCAATGGGCGCTGGGTAGCCGCGACCCACTCAACCACAACGAGCAGTTCAAGCAGGAAGACGACGCACTCAACGTGCGGGACCGCATCCTCAACGTCTACTCGCGTGACGGCTTTGCCAGCATCGCCAAGGACGACCTGCGCGGCCGATTCCGGTGGATGGGCCTGTACACCCAGCGCACCGAGGGCTACGACGGCACCTTCACCGGCGACGACAACGCCGACCTGCTCGAGGCCGAGTACTTCATGATGCGGGTGCGCACCGACGGCAAGGCGCTGTCCGCCCAGGCCGTCCGCACCCTCGGACAGATCTCGGTGGACTTCGCCCGCGACAGCGCCGACATCACCGACCGGGAGAACCTGCAGTACCACTGGCTGCGCATCGAGGACATCCCCGAGGTCTGGCGCCGGCTCGACGAGGTCGGCCTGCAGACCATGGAGGCCTGCGGCGACTGCCCGCGCGGCATGCTGGGCTCGCCGCTGGCCGGCGATTCGCTGGTCGAGGTGCTGGATCCGACGCCCGCGCTCAAGGAGATCGAAGAGCGCTACATCGGCAACCCCGAATTCTCGAACCTGCCCCGCAAGTTCAAGACCGCCGTCTCGGGCCTGCAGGACGTCGCCCACGAGATCAACGACGTGTCGTTCATCGGGGTCAACCACCCCGAGCACGGTCCCGGCCTGGACCTGTGGGTCGGCGGCGGCCTCTCGACCAACCCGATGCTGGCGCAGC
This sequence comes from Mycolicibacterium arcueilense, assembly GCF_058536225.1. Taxonomy (NCBI): domain Bacteria; kingdom Bacillati; phylum Actinomycetota; class Actinomycetes; order Mycobacteriales; family Mycobacteriaceae; genus Mycobacterium; species Mycolicibacterium arcueilense. Next base: position 440,649 of record NZ_JBZTYL010000026.1, on the reverse strand, counting down.
GTGTCGGCGTGTGGGTACCGCTGGCCGAGGTCGCCGAGGTGTGGGCCGGAGTCGTCGGGATCTTCCGTGACTACGGGTACCGCCGACTGCGCTCGAAGGCGCGGCTGAAGTTCCTGATCAAGGACTGGGGCACCGAAAAATTCAGGGAAGTTCTCGAACAGGAATACCTCAAGCGCCCCCTCATCGACGGACCCGCTCCCGAGCAGGTGCCGCACACGGTGGACCACGTGGGCGTGCAGAAGATTCGCAACGGCCTGAACGCCGTCGGCGTTTCGGCCATCGCCGGACGGGTCTCGGGCACCATCCTGACCAAGGTCGCCGACCTGATGGAAGAGGCCGGTGCGGACCGCGCCCGCCTGACCGCCTATCAGAAGCTGATCATCCTCGACGTGCCCGACGACAAGCTGGATGCCCTGCGCGCCGGCCTGGACGCACTGGGTCTGCAGTCGCAGCCGTCGCACTGGCGGCAGAACCTGATGGCCTGCACCGGTATCGAGTACTGCAAGCTGAGCTTCGCCGACACCCGCGGACGGGCCCAGACGCTGGTACCCGAGTTGGAGGCCCGGTTGGGTGACCTCAACGCCGAGCTCGACGTGCCCGTCACCGTGAACATCAACGGCTGCCCCAACTCGTGCGCCCGGATCCAGGTCGCCGATATCGGCTTCAAGGGCCAGATGGTGGACGACGGTGACGGCCCGGAGGAGGGCTTCCAGGTCCACCTCGGCGGCAGCCTGGGCCTGGACAGCGGCTTCGGACGCAAGCTGCGTCAGCACAAGGTGCTGGCGACCGAGCTCGGCGACTACATCGAGCGGATCGTCCGCAATTTCGTGAAACAACGTGACGCCGGTGAGCGTTTCGCCCAGTGGGCCGTTCGGGCCGACGAAGCGGACTTGAGGTAGATCGCGAGATGAGCACATTGACTGAGGCGGAATTGATCGAGCTTGTCGCCCAGGGCGCAGCCGAGCTGGCCGACGCCAGCGCTGAGGAGCTGCTGCGCTGGACGGACAAGCACTTCGGAGGCGATTACGTCGTGGCCTCCAACATGCAGGACGCAGTGCTGGTCGAGATGGCGGCCAAGGTGCGGCCGGGCGTCGACGTACTGTTCCTCGACACCGGCTACCACTTTGCCGAGACCATCGGCACCCGTGACGCCGTCGAGCAGGTTTACGGCGTCAACGTGGTGAACGTTCGCCCGGAGACTTCGGTCGCCCAGCAGGACGAACTTCACGGCAAGGACCTGTTCGCCCGTGACGCCGCGGCCTGCTGCCGCATGCGCAAGGTCGAACCGCTGGGCAAGGCACTCGCGGGCTACACGGCCTGGGTGACCGGTATCCGCCGCGTGGAGGCCCCGACGCGCGCCAACGCCCCGCTGATCAGCTGGGACGCCGCCTTCGGCCTGGTGAAGATCAACCCGATCGCCGCCTGGTCCGACGAGGAGATGCAGGCCTACATCGAGGCCAATGACATCCTCGTCAATCCCCTTGTCTACGACGGCTATCCGTCGATCGGATGCGCTCCGTGCACCAGCAAGCCTGCCGAGGGCGCCGATCCGCGCAGCGGCCGGTGGGCCGGCCAGGCCAAGACGGAGTGCGGGCTGCACGCCTCGTGAGGTACCTGTGACGCTCGTTCTCACCGCACACGGCAGCGCTGACCCGCGCTCGTCGGCGAACGCGCACGCCATCGGCGGGCATCTGCGCCGCCTGCTGCCCGACACCGAGGTGCGGGTGGCGTTCTGTGAACAGAACGCACCCAACCTCACCGACGTGCTGCCGGACGTCGAGCCGGGCGCCGTCGTGGTGCCGCTGCTGTTGGGCAGCGCCTATCACGCCCGGATCGACATTCCCGAGCTGATCGCCGGCGCCGGCGCCGAGGTGACCCAGGCCGATGTGCTCGGTGAAGACCCCCGCCTGCTGCAGGTGGTGCGGGAGCGGCTGACCGCGGTGGGAGTGTCCCGGTTCGACGCCGACCTCGGTGTGATCCTGGTCGGGGTGGGCTCGTCCCATCCCGCCGCCAATGCACGTACGGCCGCGCTGGCCGGCGTGCTGGCCGAAGGCACCCGCTGGGCCGGCACCGAGGTGGCGTTCGCCACAGGTCAGACCCCGTCCCTGCCGGAGGCCGTCGAGCGCCTCCGCCGACGCGGCGCTGGGCGCCTGGTGATCGCCCCCTGGTTCCTGGCACACGGTCGCATCACTGATCGGGTAGCCCAATTCGCCTGTGCCGCAGGCATTCCCATGGCCGAGCCCCTTGGTCCGCACCGCCTGGTGGCGGCCACGGTGCTGGATCGCTACGAAGAGGCGCTGGCCGCGCGCAGCGCCGGCTTCGCCGCCTGACCCCACCCTTTTCCGACCGACCACGCCCCCGGGCACGCCCCGGGGGCGTTTTCATGCGCTTGACACCTATACCCCTTGGGGTATGTTTGACTTATCGGTATACCCCCCTAGGTATACAAAGTCGTCCACCGAGGAGTTGAACAATGAAGTTCATCCAGTACTACCTGGACTGTCTGTCCCATGCGTCGTACCTGATCGGCGACGAGTCATCGGGGCGCGCCGTCGTCGTCGACCCGCAGCGCGACGTGTCCGAGTACGTCACCGATGCCGAGAAGCTCGGCATGCAGATCACCCACGTCATCGAGACCCACTTCCACGCCGACTTCCTGTCCGGCCACCTCGAACTGGCCGAGGCCACCGGCGCGACGATTGTGTACTCGTCCGTCGCCAAGCCCGAGTTCGATCACCTGGGAGTCGAAGACGGCCAACGCATTTCACTGGGCGAGGTGGTGCTGGAGTTCCGCCACACCCCGGGTCATACCCCAGAGTCGATGAGCATCGTGATCTACGAGCACGCCGATGACGCCGTGCCCTACGGCGTTCTGACCGGCGACACCCTGTTCATCGGCGATGTCGGCCGGCCGGACCTGCTGGCCTCTATCGGCTACACCCGAGACGAACTGGCCGACAAGCTCTACCACTCGCTGCACGAGAAGCTGCTACCGCTGCCCGATGCCACCCGGGTCTTCCCGGCCCACGGCGCGGGTTCGGCCTGCGGCAAGAACCTGTCCACCGAACTGTCGTCCACCATGGGTGAGCAGAAGCAGACCAACTATGCGCTGCGTGCACCGGACAAGCAGTCCTTCATCGAGTTGGTCACCGCAGGCCAGCCGCCCGCCCCCGGCTACTTCGTCTACGACGCGATCCTCAACCGCAAGGACCGCGCCCTGCTGGACGAGGAGGCGAACCCGGAGGCCCTGGACTACCGTCAGGCCACCGAAGCGGTCGCCGACGGGGCCACGCTGATCGACGGCCGCAGCCCCGAGGACTTCGCGCTGGGCCATCTGCGCAACGCGATCAACATCGGCCTGGCCGGGCGCTACGCCGAGTTCGCGGGCTCAGTGGTCAAACCCGACGCCGACATCGTGCTGGTCACCGACCCGGGCGAGGAGCGCGAAGGCAAGAACCGGCTGGCGCGCATCGGGTTCGACCGGGTGCTGGGTTACCTCGACAACCCGGAGCGGACCATGTTCGAACATCAAGACGATGTGACGGTCGCCTCACGGTTGACCGCCGCCGCGTTCGGTGAGCGAGCCGGCTCGGTGGCCGACCTGCAGATCGTCGACGTGCGCAATCCGGGCGAGACCGAGGCGGGCACGATCCCCGGCGCGGTCAACATCCCCGTCGGCCAGCTGCCGGACCGGACCGGCGAATTGGATCCGACCCGCCCGACCGTGGTCTACTGCGCCGGCGGCTACCGCTCTTCGGTGGCGGCCAGCCTGCTGCGCCAGCGCGGCTTCACCGATGTCAGCGACATCCTGGGTGGCTACGGCGCCTGGGTGGACAGCACCCAGGCCGTCTGAGCCGGCGCAAATCGTCTGAGAGACAGGAAAACACAACAAGTATGTCCACCCCAGCCAAGCACGAGGTCCTGATCATCGGCGGCGGCACGGCCGGTATCACCGTGGCGGCGCGGTTGCTGCGCAAGCACTACAGCGACGTCGCGATCATCGAACCGTCCGACAAGCACTACTACCAGCCGTTGTGGACCCTGGTAGGCGGCGGCCAGGCGACGGCGGCCGAAACCGAGCGTGCCGAAGGCTCGGTCATGCCGCGCGGCGCCACCTGGATCAAGAGTGCGGTCACCGCCGTCGACCCGGATGCCAACACGGTCACGTGCGCCGACGGCAAGACCTACGGCTACGACGTTCTGGTCGTGGCGCCGGGTATCCAGCTCGATTGGGAACGCACCGAGGGCCTGACCGACACCCTCGGTAAGGACGGCGTGTCGTCGAACTACCTCTTCGACCTCGCGCCGCGCACGTGGGAGTTCATCCGCAACACCCGCTCCGGGACGGCGGTGTTCACCATGCCGTCGGGCCCGATCAAGTGCGCCGGTGCCCCGCAGAAGATCGCCTACCTGGCCTGCGACCACTGGCGGCGCCAGGGTGTGCTCGACAACATCGACGTGCACCTGGTGGTCCCGACCCCGCGGATCTTCGGCATCCCCGCGATCGCCGACAATCTGGACAAGGTCATCGCCGACTACGGCATCACCCTGCACACAGGAAGTGAAGTGCGGTCCATCGATTCGGCGGCCCGCAAGGTGACGATGACCAACCTCGCAGAGGGAATCGAAACCACGCTGCCCTACGACGTGCTGCACGCGGTCCCCCACCAGTCGGCGCCGGACTGGATCAAGTCCAGCCCGCTGTCCACGAGCCATGTCGGTGGGGACGCCAACGGTTACGTCGATATCGACAAGCACACCATGCAGCACGTGCGCTACCCGAACGTGTTCGCACTCGGCGACGCGGGATCGTCACCGAACTCGAAAACCGGTGCGGCCATTCGCAAGCAGGCGCCCGTGGTGGTCGAGAACATCGGTGCGGTGCTGAGCGGGCGCCCGCTCACCGGGGCCTACGACGGTTACGCGTCCTGCCCCATCGTCACGTCCGCACACGACATGCTGCTGGCCGAGTTCGACTACGACTTCGCGCTGAAACCCTCCTTCCCCCTGCTCGATCCGGTCAAGCCGCACCGGCCGTACTGGTTGCTGAAGAAGTACGGGCTGCCCGCCCTGTACTGGAACCTGATGTTGAAAGGTCTTGCCTGATGTCCACCTCGTCGATCATCGACGCCACCGAACTCAACGAGCTCAAGCAGGCCGGTCCCGGCCCGCGGCTCATCGACGTCCGGACGCCCGCCGAGTTCGAAACCGCCCATATCCCTGGCGCTTACAACGTTCCACTGGACCTGCTGCAGGAACATCGCGACGAGATCGCCCAGCACCTCGACGAGAACGTCGTGCTGATCTGTCGCTCCGGGCAACGGGCAGGCACCGCCGGGCAGACCCTGCGCGACGCCGGCCTGCCGAACGTCTCGATCCTCGACGGCGGTATGACCGCCTGGCAGACACAGGGATTCGGGGTGCGTCGTGGCACCCAACGATGGGATCTGGAACGTCAGGTTCGCCTGGTTGCGGGGTCGATCGTGCTGAGCAGCGTGCTGGGCAGCATCGCGGCCCCCAAGCTGAAATGGCTCGCCGCGGGGATCGGCGCCGGATTGACGACGGCGGCGCTGACGAACACCTGCGCCATGGGCATGATGCTGGCGAAGCTCCCGTACAACCGGGGCGCGTCCTGTGATGCCGACAGTGTCGTCGCGCAGTTGATCGGCTCCAAGCAGGCACATTCGGGCGCATTGGCATGATCGCCCTCGCTGTCGCGCTGGCCGTCCTCGTCGGGGTGTCCCTGGGACTCCTCGGCGGAGGTGGCTCGATCCTGACCGTTCCGCTGCTGGCATACGTGGCCGGCATGGAGGCCAAGCAGGCGATCGCCACCTCGCTGCTGGTCGTCGGGGTGACCAGCGCGGTCAGCGCCCTGTCTCATGCGCGCGCCGGTCGGGTGCAGTGGCGCAGCGGCCTGATGTTCGGCGCGGCCGGCATGGTCGGCGCGTACCTGGGTGGACTGCTGAGCTATGTCGTGCCGGGAACGGTACTGCTGACCGCCTTCACGGTGGTGATGATCGCTACGGGTATCGCAATGATCAAGGGCCGCAAGACGTGCGAACCGACGACGCGGACGATGCCGGTCGCCAAGGTCCTCTCGATGGGTCTGGGAGTCGGGGTGGTGACCGGAGCCGTCGGCGCCGGTGGCGGATTCCTCGTGGTGCCCGCCCTGGCACTGCTGGGCGGTCTACCCATGCCCGTGGCGGTGGGAACCTCCCTGCTGGTGATCACCATGAACTCGGCGGCAGGTCTGGCCGGACATCTGAGCACAGTGCCGATCGACTGGACGATCGCCGGCGCGGTCACCGCGGCGGCGGTGCTGGGCAGTCTGCTGGGCACCCGACTCACCGCGCACGTGGATCCCGACGCGGTACGCCGGGCCTTCGGCTGGTTCGTGTTGCTCATGGCATCGCTGATCCTGGGCCAGGAGATCCACCCCGCCATCGGGCTCACCGCGGCAGGCCTCACCGCACTGGCCGGCCTCGGCAACCTCAGCTGCGCGCGGCTCGGATGGTGTCCGATGCGGTGGCTTTTCGGCCCACCTGCAGCGACAACATGACCACACGCACATACCCCCGAGGGTATGATGAAAGCAAGAAACCCAACGTTAAGGGGACAACATGATCTGCGACGAGGAATCGATCGCCGCCATCCTCAACCGGTTGCGCCGCGCACAGGGACAGCTCTCCGGCGTCATCGCCATGATCGAGCAGGGGCGCGACTGCAAGGATGTCGTCACCCAGCTCGCCGCGGTGTCCCGGGCACTCGACCGGGCCGGATTCAAGATCGTGGCAACCGGTCTGCGTGAATGCATCACCGGCGAGAGCGACGAACCGATGGACGTCGCCGAGTTGGAGAAGTTGTTCCTGACCCTGGCCTGACGGGGTGACGCTGACCGCCTAGCTGACGGTCAGCGCCTCATCCTCGTCACTCGCCGGAACCTGCAGTCCCCCGGCGATCTGCGGAACCCGAGTGGCCCGCACATAGACCGTGTCACCCTCCCGCAACCCGAGCGCCTCGGCGTCGCCGCGGGTGATCTGTGCCGTGAACGGCACATGGGTTGCGGCACCGGTCAGCTCGACCCGCACCTCGAAGCCCAGCATCACGATCCGGTCGATGGTGGCGCGCAGCACCCCGGTGGCCTCGGCCGTACCGTCGCCGGCAGCAACGGCCAGCTCCGGGTTGCGTCCCACCCGAATGTCGTGCGGACGCACCAGGATTCCGTTGAGCTCGGAGACGGCACCGAGGAACGACATCACGAACGCGTTGGCCGGCTCGTCATATACCTCAGTTGGCGACCCCACCTGTTCGATCCGGCCCTTGTTGAGCACCGCGATCCGGTCCGCCACATCCAGCGCCTCGGCCTGGTCGTGCGTCACCAGCACCGTGGTGACATGCACCTCGTCGTGCAGCCGGCGCAGCCAGGTGCGCAGATCGTCACGCACCTTGGCGTCCAGCGCCCCGAACGGTTCGTCGAGCAACAGCACCTGCGGATCCACCGCCAACGCCCTGGCCAGTGCCATGCGCTGACGCTGACCACCGGAGAGCTGGTTGGGATAGCGGGTCTGAAAACCGGCCAGCCCCACCACTTCCAGCAGGTTGTCGACCTTCTCCTTCACCTCGGCCTTGGGGCGCTTACGGATCTTGAGGCCGAATGCCACATTGTCGCGGACCGTCAGGTGTTTGAACGCCGCATAGTGCTGAAACACGAATCCGATATCGCGGCGCTGCGGCGGAATCCCGGTCACATCGCGGCCGTTGATGGTGATGGTCCCGCTGTCGGGCTGATCCAGGCCCGCAATGGCGCGCAACAGGGTGGACTTTCCCGAGCCACTGGGGCCCAGCAGCGCGGTCAACGACCCTGACGGCACCTCGAAGTCGATGTTGTCGAGCGCCGCAAAATCGCCGTAATGCTTGTTGGCACCCCGAACCACGATCGCGTCGGTCATAGTTCTTGTCTCCTTCTCAGGCCTACTGCGCGGCCTTGATTCGGCGCCGGTCGAGGATCACCTGGACAACCAGGACGATCACGGCCACCGCCATGAGCAAAGTCGAGATGGCGTACGCCCCGTACACCGAATCGGCGGTGCCGCGGTTGTAGCGGTCGGCCACCAGCAGGGTCAGCGTCTGGGAGGTACCCGGCAGGTTCGAGGACACCATGATCACCGCACCGAACTCCCCCAGCGTGCGGGCGATGGTCAACACGATGCCGTAGGTCAGGCCCCACCGGATGGACGGCAGAGTGATCCGCCAGAACGTCTGCCACCAGGTCGATCCCAGTGTCGCGGCGGCTTCCTCCTGGTCGGTACCGATCTCGTGCAACACCGGTTCGACCTCACGGATCACGAACGGCACCGTGACGAAGATGCTGGCCAGCACGATGCCGGGGATTCCGAAGATGATCTTGAGACCGAGGTCGTTCTCGACGAAGCCCAGCAGCCCCGCAGAACCCCACAGCAGGATCAGCGCGACACCGACGACCACCGGTGACACTGCGAACGGCAGGTCGATGACCGCCTGCAGGGCGCTCTTGCCGCGGAATCGGTTGCGCGCCAACACCAGGGCGGTGGGAACACCGAACAACACGTTCAGCGGCACCACGATGGCCACCACCAACAGCGACAGGTTCAGCGCCGAGATGGCCGCGGGTGTACCCACCGACGCGAAGAACGCACCGACGCCCGGACCGAAGGTCCGCCACAGGATCAACCCGACTGGGACCACCACCAGCACCGTCACGTAGGCCAGCGCCAGAAAGCGCAGCAGGTAGCGCACCGACGGTGAGAGCGTCATGCCGAAAGCTCCTCACGTTTGGCGGCACGCGAGCCCACCGCCCGCAACACGAAAAGCACCAGGAACGAGATCACCAGCAGCACAATGGAGATCGCCGCGGCGCCCGTGCGATCGTCGTTCTCGATCAGGGTCCGGATCCACTGCGACGACACCTCGGTCTCACCGGGGACGGCGCCACCGATGAGCACCACCGAACCGAATTCACCGATGGCCCGCGAGAACGCCAGACCGGCCCCGGACAGCAGGGCGGGGAGCAACGCCGGCAGGATCACCTTGACGAAGATGACCCGATTGCTGGCGCCCAACGAGGCGGCCGCCTCCTCGGTCTCCTGGTCGAGCTCGAGCAACACCGGCTGCACCGAGCGCACCACGAACGGCAGCGTGACGAACAGCAGGGCGATGCCCACACCCCATTTGGTGTGCTGCAGGTGCAACCCGACCGGGCTGGCCGGACCGTACAGCGCCAGCATCACCAGGCTCGCCACGATCGTCGGCAGGGCGAAGGGCAGGTCGATCACCGAGTCGACCAGCCGTTTACCGGGGAAGTCGTCGCGGGTGAGCACCCACGCCACCACCAGGCCGAAGAAGATGTTGACCACCGTCACGCCGGCCGAGATGGTCAGTGTCACCCGAAACGATTCCAGGGCTGCGTTGGAAGTGACCGCCACCCAGAAGGCATTCCACCCACCGCCGGCCGCCTGCCACAGGATCGCCGCCAACGGCAGCAACACGATGACGCTCAACCAGATCGAGGCCGCCCCCACGCGCAGCGAGGTGCTGCCGTAGCGGCCGGGCCGCGCGCCGGGGGTGGAATCCCCCGGCGCGGGCACAGCCGAACCAGGCTCGGCTGCATCGGTCTGCGTTACTGATGTCATCCAGTCGCCTGCTTGTAGATCTTGGTGATCGAGCCGTTGTCCTTGTCGAACAACGCGGGGTCGACCTCTTTCCATCCGCCGAGATCGGCGACCGTCCACAGCTTCTCCGGCGTCGGGAAGTCCTTGGTGAAGTCCGCCGCCACCGCCGGGTCGACGGGACGGAATCCGGCCTCGGCCCACAGCTTCTGCCCCTCGGCGGTGAACAGGAAGTTCTGCAGCGCCTTGGCCTTGTCGGCGTGGGCACTGGTCTTGACGACCGCCACCGGGTTCTCGATCTTGAAGGTCTGCGGCGGGTTCACGTGCTCGACGTCCTTGCCCTGCCGCTCGACGTTGATCGCCTCGTTCTCGTAGCTGATCAGCACGTCCCCGGTGCCCTGCAGGAACACATCGGTGGCCTCACGGCCCGAGCCCGGTCGGGTCTTGACGTGCTCGGTAACCAGCTTGTTCACGAAGTCGAGACCGGCTGCGGAGTCTTTGCCGCCGTTGCTCTTCGCCGCATAGGGCGCCAGCAGGTTCCACTTGGCCGAACCCGAGCTCAGCGGACTCGGGGTGACGACCTCGAGCCCGGGCTGCAGCAGGTCATCCCAGTCCTTGATGCCCTTGGGGTTACCCTTGCGCACCACCAATGACACCACAGAACCGAACGGGACGCCCTTCGTATTGCCTGCGCTCCAGTCGTCGGCCACCTTGTCGGCCTTGACCAACCGGGTCACGTCGGGTTCGACCGAGAAGTTCACGATGTCGGCCGGCTTGCCGTCGGCCACGGCGCGGGACTGGTCACCTGAGGCGCCGTAGGACGTCCGCACCGCAACGCCCTTGCCTTCCTCACTGGCGGCGAAGGCCGGGATGATCTTGCTCCAGCCCGGCTCGGGCACGGCGTAGGCGACGAGCGTCAGCGTGGTGTCGGCGCCCGCGGCGCCTTGGTCACCGCCAGCGACGTCACTGGCGCCGCCACTGCAGCCGACCGCCAGCACGCCGGTGGCGGCCAGGACGGTGGCAGTACGCCAGAACTTACTGAGATTGGGCTTGTTAACGGGCACTGAGGACCTTTCTTGCGGACAGCGGACATTGCGAGGTCCGTCATGCGGAAAGGCGAGGGAGGCGAGGAGGCAAGAGAACAGCATCCGGGCGCAGAACCGCCACCGACACCAAACCGCGGACGGGTTGGAGTCAGCGACAACAGGCGACGTCTGCAACAGCGCACGAACCCACGGCAATGAGAGCCAAGACATGGCTCTCAGTCTTGCCGGACGCTGAATGCATGGCGCGAAGAATAACAGAATTCCGCCGTCGCGCCCGTCGAGCGATAGGCGTCCCCGCTAGCGGGTCAGCAACCACATCACGATGACCAGGACAACCAGCAGAATCAAGATCAACGTGACACGTGAGCGCGGCATACCGTTCACTCCGATTCCACCTCGTCCGCCGGGGCGTGGCGCAGCCGGCGCAACCCGATACTTCCCCAGCCCAGCGCGCCGTCGAGCACCACCGCGATGCCATAGGCCAACGCCAGCACCACCGGCATCACCACCGCGGTCTGCACGACGAACGGCAGCCCGGTCAGCCACAGTTCGACGCCGTCCCACCAGTTCAGGATTGCCGCCATGGGGCAAGCGTAGGCGATCGCCCACAGCACCCCGTCTTCATCCCGTCGCACCCGTAACGTTCGACACGCGTGTCTTGGGTAGACGGCACCCGTATCCACCCACGATGATGTGCGGATGGTTCTGCAACACACCGAGCCCACGGATGTCGTCGCGGCACTCGACAAGACCCCTGATACCTCGAAGACCCCCGAGGCGCCGCTCACGGCGACGGCGCCCGTGCCGTACTCGTCGGGCGCGTCGCTACGGAACCCTTTCCCGCCGATCGCCGACTACGGCTTCCTGTCCGACTGCGAGAACACCTGCCTGATCTCCTCGGCCGGGTCCGTGGAATGGCTGTGTGTCCCCCGGCCCGACTCTCCGAGCGTGTTCGGCGCGATCCTGGATCGCAATGCGGGCCACTTCCGGCTCGGCCCCTACGGGGTGACCGTTCCCTCAGCGCGGCGCTACCTGCCGGGCAGCTTGATCCTGGAGACGACCTGGCAGACCCACACCGGTTGGCTGATCGTGCGCGACGCCCTGGTGATGGGTCCGTGGCACGACATCGACACCCGGTCACGCACGCACCGGCGCACCCCCATGGACTGGGACGCCGAGCACATCCTGCTACGCACGGTCCGCTGCGTCAGCGGCACCGTCGAACTGGTGATGAACTGCGAACCGGCCTTCGACTACCACCGTGTCAGCGCCTCGTGGGAGTACTCCGGCCCGGCCTACGGCGAAGCCATCGCACGCGCCAGCCGCAACCCGGACTCGCACCCAACGATGCGGCTCACCACCAACCTTCGGATCGGTATCGAGGGCCGGGAGGCGCGCGCCCGCACCCGGCTCACCGAGGGCGACAACGTGTTCGTCGCACTGAGCTGGTCCAAACATCCCGCCCCGCAGACCTTCGAAGAGGCCTCGGACAAGATGTGGAAGACCAGTGAGTCGTGGCGGCAGTGGATCAACATCGGCGACTTCCCCGACCACCCGTGGCGGTCATACCTGCAGCGCAGCGCGCTGACGCTGAAGGGCCTGACCTACTCGCCGACCGGCGCCCTGCTGGCCGCCCCCACCACATCCCTGCCGGAAACTCCTCAGGGAGAACGTAACTGGGACTACCGCTACTCGTGGATCCGGGACTCCACGTTCGCACTGTGGGGTCTGTACACCCTCGGGCTGGACCGGGAAGCCGACGATTTCTTCTCGTTCATCGCCGACGTGTCCGGTGCCAACAACGGCGAACGCCACCCGCTGCAGGTGATGTACGGCGTCGGCGGTGAGCGCAGTCTGGTCGAAGAAGAACTCCATCACCTTTCGGGCTATGACAACGCCCGGCCGGTGCGGATCGGCAACGGGGCCTACAACCAGATGCAGCACGACATCTGGGGCACCATGCTCGATTCGGTGTACCTGCACGCCAAGTCGCGCGAACAGATTCCCGAGGCGCTGTGGCCGGTGCTGAAGAACCAGGTCGAGGAAGCCATCAAGCACTGGAAGGAGCCCGACCGGGGCATCTGGGAGGTGCGCGGCGAGCCGCAGCACTTCACCTCCAGCAAGATCATGTGTTGGGTGGCGCTGGACCGCGGTTCGAAGCTGGCCGAGCTGCAGGGCGAGAAGAGCTACGCGCAGCAGTGGCGCGCGATCGCCGAGGAGATCAAGGCCGACGTCCTGGCCCGCGGCGTGGACGCCCGCGGTGTGCTGACCCAGCGCTACAACGACGACGCGCTGGACGCCTCGCTGCTGCTGGCGGTGTTGACGCGGTTCCTGCCGTCGGACGATCCGCGGGTCCGGGCCACGGTGCTGGCGATCGCCGACGAACTCACCGAGGACGGCCTGGTGCTGCGCTACCGGGTCGAGGAGACCGACGACGGGCTGTCCGGCGAAGAGGGCACGTTCACCATCTGCTCGTTCTGGCTGGTGTCGGCGCTCGTCGAGATCGGCGAGGTGAGCCGGGCCAAGCATCTGCTCGAGCGGTTGCTGTCGTTCGCCAGCCCGTTGCACCTGTACGCCGAGGAGATCGAGCCGCGGACCGGCCGCCACCTGGGCAACTTCCCGCAGGCATTCACTCACCTGGCCCTGATCAACGCCGTGGTGCACGTCATCCGCGCCGAGGAGGAGTCCGACAGTTCCGGGGTCTTCCAGCCCGCCAACGCGCCGATGTAGGGCCTAGCACCGGCTATTGGGCCGCCGCCTTGTCTGCCATGTGCAGTGCCAGGGCAGCGGCCTGGCTGCCACCGATCCCCACCCCACACGCCCAGGTTTCGAGGACGACATTGGCGGCCACCGCCAGCGCGTGATCGCACGGCCACTCGGTCTGTTGCTGTTCGGTCGAGAACTGAGTGAACAGGGATCTATCGGCGACGACATCGTCGATGTCCCAGTGCGTCGCCGCATCTCCGGTACCGATGGAGATCGTGCGTCCGGCACATTCCTGCCACGATTGCCGCGACGAGTCGAAGAATCGGCGAGCCTCATCGCCCGACGGATACAGCACCACCGTCTGTTCCACGCTCTGTCTGGAATCCGGTGTGGTCAGCACCTGATCACGCACCGCGGTCCATCCTGAATCCGCGTATACCGCCTCCTGGGCCCCGAAAACCGCTGCGCGGCAATCTTCCTCAGACAATTTGTTGCGGTTGACGTTCATCGTGTCGCTGATGTCGCGGGTTTTCATCGGTTCCAGGCCCGTCACACCGATGATCTCGTCCGCCTCCTCGGGCGACATCAGGACATCCTCGAGTCCGGACTCGGTGAGCGGCTCGTCGACCACCGAGACGGAGTCCTGCGCTCGCACGGCATTACCGTTGACCATCTGCGCGCATCCCGCCGTCAGCAATGCCACGGTGGCCAGAACTACCATCACGGTGCGGTGGGACATATGGCTATTGTCGCCGACCGGCCACATCTCGCCGGACACAATCAGCGTGCGCGGATCTCTGGATCCGGGGTGGGCGGCCCGGCACCATCAGGTCATGAGCTACAACCGCCTCCGTGCAGACGACACTTCACGCATCAAGATCGACGTGGCGATCGGTGTTCTGGTCGCCCTGCGCGGTTGCGCGCCCGATCAGGCCTTCGCCGAACTGGTGCGGGTGGTCCAGCGCACCGGTATCGGAATCGGCAGCATCGCAAGGGCATTGGTCGACCTCGCTGGCGGCACTTCAGGCACCACGGCTGAATATGCCGAGGCGTTCAACGCCTGGGGTGAGCTGCTGGCCCAGGCCCGGCGGGTTCCCGTCAACGCGCAGTAACGGGTGCCCGGGCCACCAGCCAGGCCTGGCCGTCTCCCTCGGCCGCGCCGAGCCTCTCGAGACCGGCAAAGGCCGCCTCGAGTTCACCCGCCGCGGCCCGGAATCGGCCCGCCTCCGCGCCGACCTCACTGAGCACACAGATCGCGAGAAGGCCGCCCGGCCGTAGGCGGGCCGCCAGGGCCGGGTACAGCCCGGGGTCGCGGAAGCGGTGACACAGCACCACGTCGACCTGAGGCCCGGAGGGTAGGCCGCCGTCGAGGTCGACGACATCGAATCGGCAGCGATCAGCCACTCCGTAATGTGCGGCGGTCGCCGTCGCCTGGGTGATCGCCACGGCAGAGACGTCGATGCCGTAAACGGTCAGCCCGCGCTGAGCCAGCCACACCGCGGCCCGGCCGGTTCCGCACGCGATGTCCAGGGCCGACCCGGACGCGGGAAACTGATCGGCGTGGCCGCTGAACACTTCGGGTAGCGCCGGCGCCCGGTCGGGCTCCCGGTCGGCATAGGCCGCGTCCCAGCGGATGCGGTCCTTCTGGCTCACGTGCGCCACCCTATGGGAGGGAATAGCGCCAAACCGTTCGGGGTTAGCCCCTTCATGCGAGCCCTCGTCTACGACCCGCAAGCTCCTGCAAACCTCCGGTTCGACGAGGTGGCCGAACCTTCGGTCGCCGACTCTCAGGCGCTGATCGACGTGCATGCGATCGCGCTGAACTTCGGCGAGGTGCACTTCATCGATCAGATGCGCCGTCCCGGCGAAGTGCCGGGGTGGGACAGCGCGGGGATCGTGGCCAGGGCCGCGGCCGACGGGACCGGACCGGCTGTCGGGACGCGTGTGGTGGGCTTCAGCGGAGCGGCCGGCTGGGCCGAGCGCCGCGCGGTCTCCACCGAGAATCTCGCCGAGCTTCCCGAATTCGTGGAATTCGAGGAGGGTGCGGCCCTTCCGGTGGCCGGCGTGACGGCCCTGCAGGCGCTGCGTGCCCTCGGCCCGGTGGTGGGCCGCCGGGTCCTCATCACCGGTGCGTCCGGAGGCGTCGGCCGATTCGCGGTGCAGCTGGCCGCACGGGCCGGGGCGCACGTGATCGCCGCGGTCGGCAGTGCGCGACGCGGTGACGGCCTGGAGGAACTGGGCGCGGCCGAGGTCGTGGTGGGGCTCGACGGCTTGACCGAGCCGGTGTTCGGCGTCCTCGACAACGTCGGCGGAAAGCTCTTGGCTCAGGCCTTCAGCCTGGTGTCCGACGGCGGGTCGGTGCAGTCCATCGGGATGGCATCCAACGAACCGACCACCATCGACTTCGAGGCCGAGCGTCGCCTCGGCAACCGGAAACGGTTGGAGCCGTTCACCGTTCGGGCACCGTTCCAAGCTGATCTGGACTATCTGCTGACGTTGGTGGCCGACGGCGAGCTCGACCCGCAGATCGGTCTTCGCGACACGTGGGGCAACATCGCCGCCGCCGCACAGGCCCTGCTCGACCGCAAGGTCGCGGGCAAGGCGGTGCTGCAGGTCGACTGACGACGCCTCAGTTGCCCTGGCCGCCGCGGCCGCGGCTGACCAGATCGGCGACCGGGTCCTTGCCGTTGACGAACCAGTCCCCCAGGATGCGCGCCTTGTAGACCACGGGATTGTGGGACGCCAATGTGCGGGCGTTGCGCCAATGCCGGTCCAGGCCAAGCTCTTCGGACACGCCGGAGGCCCCGAGTGCATCGAACACCTTGGTGGTGGACCGCAGCGCCGATCCGATGATCACCAGTTGTGCCTGTGCGACGGCAACCTCGGCGTCGATCAGCAGCTCGCGGGCATGGTCGTCGCTGCCGGCCAGCCGGCCCGCAACGATCCGGTCGAGGGTGCGCGCACTCAACCCCAGTGCCGCCTCGGCACCGAACGCCTCGGCCGAGATCTCCCCGATCACCTGCAACAGTTGCGCGTCTTCAGCTGGCACCTCGGCAAGGCCTTGCGGATAGTTGCGGGTGCGCCGCCGTAGCGCAGCCGTCCCATCACGGTGCACCGCCCGGGTGATTCCGGTCAACACGGCGAGCATCGCGATCTGATAGAAGTGGGCCTGGTAGCTGAACCGCTCGGCCGCGGGGAACACATTGCCCGGTTCGGCGCGGGCCCCGTCGTACCGCGCCGAACCGCTGGCGGTGGTGCGCTGCCCGAACCCCCGCCAGTCGTCGACCAGCGTCACCCCCGGATCCTCGGCACGCACCAGCGCGGTCCACAGCTCGCCGTTGTCGCCGCGGCCGAGTACATCCAGCCAATCGGCGTAAAGGCTGCCTGTCGCATAGTATTTCGCGCCCGAGACCAGCCAGTGGTCGCCCTGCGTGGTGACCGTGGTGGTCAGGTTGGCCAGCGTGACATTGTTGGCCTCGGTCCAGCCGCCGCCGACGAACTCCCCCGCCAGGAAACGCTTGATCCAGGTGTTGTTGTCCTCGGTCACCGGGGCGTTGAGCCGGTCCTCGACGAAGGCCAGGTGGTTGCGCCAGATGTGGGCGACGTTGGCATCGGCCTCCCCCAGTTCCGCCAGCAACAGGAAGGTCTGCTCCAGCGAGGCACCGAAACCGCCTTGCTCCGCGGGGATCCGCAAGGTGCCGAACCCGGCGTCGACGAGCCACCGCACCTGCTCATGCGGGAACGTCCGATCGCGTTCACGCGCCACGTTGCCTTCCGCGATCCGGTCGAAGATCGGCCGGAACACCGACTGCAACTCGGCGTCGTATCCGGACGGCCGCTTCAGATAGATGCCTGCCCTGCTCATCGGATGCTCCCGTCGTGATCGATGCGGTATGCGTACTGGTCCCGGACCGCCAGGTACCCCAAGCGGCGGTACAGCTCGTGGGCCTTGCTGGCGTTGTCGATGTCGGTACCCAGCGACGCGACCGTGAACCCGCGCCGCAATGCGGCCAGCCAGATCTTGCGCAACAACAGTTCCCCGGTCCCGCGTGTTCTCAGGTCGCGGCGTACCCCGATGTAATCGGTGTGCGCACTGCGTTCTTCGTCGGCTCCGGTGCCCACCGTGTAGGTCGATCCCAGCACGTAGCCGACCACCACGCCGTCGTCGTTGACCGCGGCGATGCTGAAGTCCGGATTGAACGCCCGGCTGCGCAGGTGATGTTCCCAGCGCTGCGGGGTTTTCGACATGTTCCCGAAATGCTCGCTGAACGTGTCGAACTGCAATTGCCGCACCTGCTCGGTGAATCCGCCCGAGGTCACCTCGGGCCAGGACAGGATCGTCAGGCCGTCGATGTGCGCGGCGGACAGCGCGGCGGGATCCTCACCGAGCAACGGCTTTCTGGTCGCGACGAACTGCCGCTCCTGACGAGCGCCGCGTCGCACCAGCGCCTCGATCGCCGCCGGCTGATCAGCGCCGATATACACCCTTAGATATGCGCCACGGGTAGCGACCCGGTGGAACCGATCGACGCTGTCGTCGACGATCGCACCGACCGGCACTTGGCCCACCGTCGGGCTGAACACGAAGTCTCCCAACACTTCCGGTTCAGCCCCGTCCGGCTGGTACAGCGCCGCGTACCCGAGCACGTCGGCCGAGTCACTACGCAGGACCACTGCCGACCCCGGGAACACGCCGGCGAGCTGCTCGGCGACGTCGCGCGAATCGGCGGCGAACTTCCGTCCCCGCAGGCCCGGCGTGGTGGCGAGGAAATCCGCGATCAGTGGATAGTCGTGGGCGGTGACCGGTTCCACGGTCCAGCCGGTGGCCAAAGCCTGGTCGGTGAGCGTCATTTCCGGTCCTCATCGATCAGTGTCGCGTGCGACTGCTGAAGCACCTCGCCGATTCCTTCGGCGGCCAGCCGCTGTTGCTCGTCCTCGGACAGGGTCTGGATGCTGCCGATCCGGTTGGCCACCTCGGGCCTGGTCCGCCTGAGGTACCAGTACCAGGACAGTCCGGCCAGCAGGATGGCCCCGAACACGAAAGGCAGGATGTTGAACGGGAACTCGGGTACCGGATAGAAGTTGCTGACGATCACATATCCCAGACCGATGGTGGCCGCGACCGCGACGGCGAGCCGTGCCGGGGTCAGAGCGCCGATCTTGCGCAGCCAGATCGGCGTCGCGATGACCACCAGCAGGTAGCTCACCAGGAAGCCCCAGTTGGCCACATAGCCGCCGTAGACGTCGAATACCAGCCGGCCCGCGGAGCTGAAGGTGGCCGTGGTCGAGAACGCGAGGGCCAGGATCCCGACGAACACCACACCCGCCCACGGTGTCTTGTAGCTCGGGTGCACTTTGGTGAACACCTTGGGCAGCGCGCCTTCGTGCGCGAACGTGAACAGCGATCGGGACGCCGCCGTGGTGACCGCGGTGACGAACACGATGAACGCGATCGCGACGGCGCCGCTGACGATCTGGTTCACCCATTCCACCCCTACGCTGGACGCCAGTTGCGGCAGCACCGCTTTGTCACCGTCGATCTCACCGAAGTGCAGGATCTGCGGGTAGGTCGCGAAGATGTAGAGCGCACCGATCAGGAGCACCACGCGGAGCAGAGACCGGGCAATGTTGCGGTGCGCGTCCTTGGCCTCGGCCCCGAGCGAGGCGACGCTCTCGAAACCGGCGTAGGAACCCACCGCGGTGACCGCCGCGATGAAGGTCGCGCTGGACCCGAGATGCTGAGGATTCCACTGCTCCCAGTCGATGTGGAATCCGTAGCCGACGTAGGAGGCCACGATGATCACCAGGATCGACGCGATGGCCAGCAGTTCGAAGGCCAGTTCGTACTTGGCGGCCAGCGACACCCCGCGATACGGAAGGTACACCGCCACGCCGACCACCACGATTACCAGTAGCAGCCGGAACCAGACCGCTTGCGAGCCAAGGCCGATCGACTCCAGGAACGCATCGAGGTAGAGCACCCCGCCGAGGGTGCCGGTGGTGGCGAAACCGATGTAGCCGAACAGCAGGCTGAACCCGGCCGCGAAGGCGAAACCAGGGCCCAGACCGTTACCCGTGTAGGTTCCCAGCGAGCCCGAAGACACCGTGCGCTTGGCCTGAAAACTGATCGTGATGGCCACCAGCACCACGATGGACAGGCCGATCACGGCGGCCCATGCCGCACCTTTGCCTGCCGCCACGAACAGCGAGAACGGTACGACGGCCAGGGCCACGCTGGGGGCGGCGGCTGCCAGACCCTGGGCGAACACGCCCCAGGGGCCCAGCGCCCCGGATTCCAGTCCGGTCGATTCGGCCGCGATCAGGGTGCGGCCTGCGGCATCCGCCGTCGGGTGCGCCTTCGGGTCGTCTGTAGTAGTCACGGCTAAGTCCCTTTCTGACCGCGACGCCTCCCGTCCGTGAACCGGTACGGGTGGTTGAGATGTCGGTATGTGTTGCCACACTGCCGCAATCGGATTCGCGTCGTCAGCTATGGAATCGACAGGATTCTATTGCGAATGAACGGAATTCCTGCGGTATGCGGCGGCCGGGTGCCCGGCGGCCAGTAATCCGTCGCCTCCGCCGAACAGCTTCTGCCGCAAGGTGGTCGGGTCGCCGAGCTCGCGGGCGCGACCGCGCCGGCGCAGCTCGGGGATGAGGTGAGTGGCGATGTCGGCGAAGCTGCCGGGCGTGACGTGATAGGCGATGTTGAACCCGTCCACCCCGGTCCGGTCGGCATAGGCGTCCAGGGCATCGGCCACGGTGACGGCCGACCCGACGAACAACTCGCCACCGAATCCGCCCAGTCCCCCAACGTAATCCCGCAGCGTCAAGCGCTCACGGGCACCAGAGTCGCTGACTGCGGCCAGGATGGAGCGGCTCGCGTCGGTGTCGAACTGCCGGATCGGGCGATCGACGCCGTAGGTCGACCAGTCCACGCCGGACAGTGCCGACAACAGCACCAGCCCGCCTTCCAGGTCGTGAAAGTCGGCAAGCTCGCGCGCCTTGGCCTGAGCCGCCGAATCGGTACTGTCCGTAACGATCTCGACCGAGGTGATGAACTTCAGCGATTGCGGGTCGCGGCCGTGTCCGGCCGCCCGGCGACGGATGTCGGCGATGTGACTGCGCAGGACCTCGGGCCGCGGATCGCTGACGAACACCAGTTCCGCGTTGCGGGAGGCGAACTCCCGCCCGGCCGGCGAGGTGCCGGCTTGGAAGAGCACCGGCGTACGTTGCGGCGATGGCTCGACCAGGTGTGCCCCGGGCACGGTGAAGTAATGCCCATGGTGGCCGATGTCGTGCACCTTCGCCGGGTCGGTGTATACCCCTCGCTCCGCGTCGCGCAGCACCGCGCCGGGCTCCCACGAACCTTCCCAGAGCTTGTAGGTCACTTCCACGAATTCCTGGGCCATTGCGTAGCGCTCGTCGTGCGGGATCTGCCGGTCACGGCCGATGATGTTGCGCGCCGCGCTGTCCAACAGAGAAGTCACGATGTTCCAGCCAATCCGACCGCCGGTGAGATGGTCCAGCGTGCTGAACTTGCGGGCCAGCAGGTACGGGCTCTCGTAGGTGGTCGACACCGTGATACCGAACCCCAGACGCTGGGTCGCCGCGGCCATCGCCGACACCGCCAACAGCGGATCGGTCACCGGCGTCTGCACCGCCCGCGCCAGCGCGGCACTGGCATCTCCGCCGAACACGTCGAGTTGCCCGACCGCGTCGGCGATGAACAGCACGTCGAATCCGCCGTCGTCGAGCAGCTTCGCCAGATCCACCCAGTACCGGACGTCGGTGTAGTCGGCGGTGCGATCCTGCGGATGACGCCACAACCCGAAATTGCCATGCGACACCGTCGACATGGTGAACGCCGACAACACATACGGTTCGGTCATCACAGGCGCCGCGGCGGGACGTCGAGCCCCAGGTGGGACCGCAGGGTCGTGCCGGCGTATTCGTGGCGGAACAGCCTGCGCTTGCGCAGTACCGGCACCACCTGTTCGACGAAAAGCTCGTGCTGACCGGGCAATCCGGAGTCCCGCAGCACGAATCCGTCGGCGGCGCCGGTGGTGAACCACTGTTCGATCTCGTCCGCGATCTGCTCGGGGGTGCCCACCACGGCCGCACCCCAACCGTTGACCGTGCGGTACAGGAACTCTCGCACCGTTGGATTCCCGTCGGTTGCCAGCAGCCGGTAGCCGGCCAATGCGGTCTGATGGGTCTCGGTGTGGGCTGGGAAGGCCGACTCCGGAACCGGACCGTCGAGGTCCGCACCGGTGACGTCGACATCGACCTCGAGCAGCCAACCAGCCTGGTACTGCGGGCTGAAGTACTCGTACTCCTGCTGCTGCGCGCGCCGGGCCTCGTCCTCGGTGGAACCGACGAGATACCGCAGCGACGGCGTGATCAGGGGCGGCCCGGCCCGGCCCAACCGCCGTGCCTCGTCGTGGATCTGGGTGTAGAACTCCTGCGCCCGCGCCCGGTTGCCGTGGCTGGTGAAGATCACCTCTGCGTGGCGGCCCGCGAAGCCCCTTCCGGTTTCCGATGATCCGGCTTGGAAGAGCACCGGCTGCCCCTGCGCCGACCGGGCCGCGCCCAGCGGACCGGCCACGTCGAAGTAGCGGCCGTGGTGATCGGTCGGTTGGATTCTGTTGACGTCGTTGAATATCCCCGCCGCACGGTCTGCGACGATTGTGTCCTCGCCCCAACCGTCCCACAGCTTGCGCACCACCTCGAGCGCTTCCTCGGCAATGCGATAGCGCTCGTCGTGGGCCACCACACCGCGGGCACTGAAGTTGTCGGCCGCGGCCTGCGCGAAGCTGGTCACCAGATTCCAGCCGGCGCGTCCACCGCTCAGGTGGTCGAGGGAAAGCAGCTGGCGGGCAAGATGATACGGATGGGCCAAGGTGGCCGATCCGGTGACCACCAGTCCGATCCGCTCGGTGACCGAGGACAGCGCGGCCGTCGCGGTGAGCGGTTCGAAGTCTTCGGTGACCTTGTACGGCCAGGTCGCGGGCGGACCGTAGTTCAGGCCGTCGGCGAAGAACAGCGCGTCAAAGGTGCCCGCCTCGGCGGTCTGCGCATAGCTGATCAGTCGCCGGAGTACCCCGGCAGTGCTGTTGTCGATATCGGGATGCCGCCACGGCCCGGTAGACCGGGTATTGCCGAAGGCCAGCAGATGCAGCTCTCTGGACACCCCGGCGACACTACGACGGTCATCAGCAAGAGCCGAGGGTTGCGCTCAGCACGAAGCTATCCCGGGCGCGGCTACTTCTTGGGTTTGTCCGAAGCGGCATCGGTGGACAGCGCCGCGACGAAAGCCTCCTGAGGAACCTCCACGCGACCGATGGTCTTCATGCGCTTCTTGCCCTCCTTCTGCTTCTCCAGCAGCTTGCGCTTACGGGTGATGTCACCGCCGTAGCACTTGGACAGCACGTCCTTGCGGATTGCCCGAATGTTCTCGCGGGCAATGATTTTCGACCCCACGGCGGCCTGTACCGGCACCTCGAACTGCTGGCGCGGGATGAGCTCCTTGAGCTTGGTGGTCATCTTGTTGCCGTACGCCGACGCCGAATCCTTGTGCACGATGGCGCTGAACGCGTCCACGGCCTCGCCCTGCAGCAGGATGTCGACCTTGACCAGATCTGCCATCTGCTCGCCGGCCTCCTCGTAGTCGAGGCTCGCGTAACCGCGGGTGCGGGACTTCAGCGAATCGAAGAAGTCGAAGATGATCTCGCCGAGCGGCATGGTGTAGCGCAGCTCGACGCGCTCGGGCGACAGGTAGTCCATGCCGCCGAGCTCACCGCGCCGAGACTGGCACAGTTCCATGATGGTGCCGATGAACTCGCTGGGCGCGATCACGGTGGTCTTGACCACCGGCTCGTAGACCTCGCGCACCTTGCCCTCGGGCCAGTCCGACGGGTTGGTGACCACACTCTCGGAGCCGTCGTCTCTGACAACGCGATAGACCACGTTGGGCGCGGTGGAGATCAGATCGAGGTTGAACTCGCGTTCCAGGCGCTCCCGGGTGATCTCCATGTGCAGCAGCCCGAGGAATCCGCAGCGGAACCCGAAGCCCAGCGCCACCGAGGTTTCCGGCTCGTAGGTGAGCGCCGCGTCGTTGAGCTGGAGCTTGTCGAGCGCCTCGCGCAGCACCGGATAGTCCGAGCCGTCCACCGGATAGAGCCCGGAATAGACCATCGGCCGGGGCTCCCGGTAGCCGGTCAGCGCCTCGGTGGCACCCTTCCGCGCCGTCGTCACGGTGTCGCCGACCTTGGACTGCCGGACGTCCTTCACACCCGTGATGAGATAGCCGACCTCGCCGACGCCGAGACCGTCGCTGGCCTTCGGTTCAGGGGAGACGATGCCGACCTCGAGCAGTTCGTGGGTGGCACCGGTGGACATCATCGCGATCTTCTCGCGCGGGGTGATCTTGCCGTCGACGACGCGCACGTAGGTGACGACGCCGCGATAGATGTCGTAGACGGAGTCGAAGATCATCGCCCGGGCCGGCGCGTCCGAATCTCCCGTCGGTGCCGGCACCTGCCGGACCACCTCGTCGAGCAGTTCGGCCACGCCCTCGCCCGTCTTGCCGGACACCCGCAGCACGTCGGACGGCTCGCACCCGATGATGTGCGCGAGCTCACCGGCGTAGCGCTCGGGATCCGCGGCGGGCAGGTCGATCTTGTTGAGCACCGGGATGATCGTCAGGTCGCGGTCGAGCGCCAGGTACAGGTTGGCCAGCGTCTGCGCCTCGATGCCCTGGGCGGCGTCGACCAGCAGCACGGCGCCCTCACAGGCCTCCAGGGCGCGGGACACCTCGTAGGTGAAGTCGACGTGGCCGGGGGTGTCGATCAGGTGAAGCACGAACTCTTCATCGCCGACTTTCCAGGGCAGGCGCACATTCTGTGCCTTGATCGTGATGCCGCGCTCACGCTCGATGTCCATCCGGTCCAGGTACTGCGCCCGCATCGACCGGTCGTCGACGACGCCGGTGAGCTGCAGCATCCGGTCCGCCAGCGTCGATTTGCCATGGTCGATGTGGGCGATGATGCAGAAGTTCCTGATCTGCGCCGGCGCAGTGAACGTCTTGTCGGCGAAGCTGCTGATGGGAATCTCCTGGTGAGCGTGGGTGTCCAGCACGTGCTGTGCCCCCTAAGGGTATCGAGCAACCACCGTCGCGACACAATCGCCAGGGGTCCCCTCGCATATGCTCGACACCATGGCGTCGCAGTGGAAGGCGTTCCAACAGGTTCTCAAGGGCGTGATGGACGGTGCCGAGAACCTGGTGTTCAACGAGGCACCCAAGTTCGTGCGCCAGCTACAGACCACGGACAACGTGCCCCGCACCGTGCAGCAAGGCCTCCAACAGGGGCTTCAGCAGGGCCTCAGGCTGGGGCTGGGCGTCCTCGCCGGCGCGGCCGCCCCGGCGCCCCAGGCGATCACCGCCGGCCGGCCGGTGTCGAAGAACAGCGTGCCCACCGCACACCGGGCCCGCAAAGTCGTCTACGCGCCCGATCTGGACGGGCAGGCCGATCCGGGCGAGATCGTGTGGACCTGGGTGGTCTACGAGGACGATCCGACCCAAGGAAAGGACCGCCCGGTTCTGGTGGTGGGCCGCGATCAGCGCACCCTGCTCGGGCTGATGCTGTCCAGCCAGGACTACCACCGAGACGATCCGGACTGGATCGGCATCGGCGTCGGCACCTGGGATTACGACGGCCGGCCGAGCTGGGTCCGGCTGGACCGGGTGCTCGACGTCCCCGAGGAGGGCATCCGCCGGGAGGGCGCGATCCTGGACCGCGGGCGGTTCGAATCGGTCGCCATCCGGTTGCGCGCCGAGTATTCCTGGAGCTAGCCCGCCGAGCCGCGGCCTCCCACGAACCGGACGTACGGTCCGGCGTCGTCGACCGTGATCCGGCACTGCACGCCGTACACGTCGGCCACCAGGTCTTCGGTCAGCACCGCGACCGGGCTGCCGGCAGCCACCACCCTTCCCGCCGACAGCATCACCACGTGGTCGCAGAACATCGCCGCGAGGTTGAGGTCGTGCAGGGCCACCACGGCGGTGACGTCGAGCGTGCGGATCAGCGCCAGGATCTCCAGTTGATGCGCGATGTCGAGGTGATTGGTCGGCTCGTCCAGCAGCAACTCGCTGGGCTCCTGTGCGAGAGCCCGAGCGATCTGCACGCGCTGACGCTCCCCGCCCGAGAGGGTGTGCCACAGGCGGTCGGCCATACCGTCGAGACCGGTGGCCGACAGGGCGGCCACCACCGCGACGGTGTCGTCGCCACCACCGCCGAACACCGAGCTGTGCGGGATCCGCCCCAGCCGGACCACATCGCGCACCGCGATGTCCAGGTCGGTGTCCGCGTGCTGGCCGACCATCGCCACCCGTCGCGCCACCGCGCGCCGCGACATCCTGTGCAGATCACGACCGTCGAGCTGCACGGCGCCTGAGTCGGGCCGATCGAGGCCGGCCAGCAGTCGCAGCAGCGAGGACTTGCCGGACCCGTTAGGGCCCAACAACCCGACCGTGCTTCCGGGAGCCGGATCCACCGTGACCCCGTCGAGCACGACCCGGCCGGACCGGGTCCAACGCACCTCATCTGCCCGCAGGGTCATCGGTCAACCTTCTTGCGCCGCAGCAGGATCAACGCGAAGGCGGGCACCCCGAGCAGAGCGGTGACCACCCCGGTGGGTAACTCCTGCGGCGCGAACACCGTCCGGGCCAAGGTGTCCACCCACACCATGAAGACCGCGCCGAAGATCGCCGCGGTGGGCAGCAGACGCCGATGGCCGGGCCCGACGACGAATCGTGCGGCATGCGGCAGCACCAGCCCGACGAACCCGATCGCGCCGGCCGCACTGACCAGGGCCGAGGTCATCAGCGCGGTGATCACCAGCAACACGATGCGCGCGGGGGTCACCGAAACGCCCAGGGTTGCAGCGGCATCCTGCCCGAACGCGAAGGCGTCGAGAGTGCGCGCGAAGGCCAGGCACACCACCAACCCGACCCCGACGACACCCGCGCAGAGGAGCACGTCGGACCACGACACTCCGGCCAGCGAACCCAGCAGCCAGAACAACACTCCCCTGGTCTGCTCGGCGTCCGCCGACGACAACACGATGAAGGAAGTCAGCGCCGAGAACAGTTGGGTCCCGGCCACTCCGGCCAGTACCACCCGGTCCGTCCCGCCGCCGGCGGCGTAGGCGAGCAGCAGCACCACGGCGAACGACACCACCGCGCCGATGAAGGCGCCGCCGGACAGGCTCAACGTGCCGGCGCCGACACCAAGCACCGCTACCAGCACGGCACCCGTCGACGCGCCCGAGGACACCCCCAGCACGAACGGGTCGGCCAGCGGATTACGCAGCAGCGACTGCAGAATCGCCCCGCACAACGCCAGCCCGGCGCCACAGATGGCGGCGAGCACGACCCTGGGCAGCCGCAGTTGCCAGACGATGCTCTCCTGTAGTCGGGTGGCCCCTGACTGGCCGAGGCCGAGCCGGTCGCCGACGATGTGGTATACGTCTGCGACCGACAGTGCGGCGGGCCCGATGGTGATGGCCACCGCAGCCGAAAACACCAGCAGCAGGAGGCCGCCAACCCACAGCCCGCCCAGCCACCCGGTGCGCACGCTCACCGCGGTGAACCGAACCCGAGGTCCCGCAGGCCTTTCGCCACCTTCTCGGCCCCGTCCACCGTGCGGATCGACGGGTTGAGATCGGCCCCGTTGACCACGATGTAGCGACGCTGCCGCACCGCGGTCAGTCCCCGGGTCAGCGGATTCGATTCCAGGAACTCGATTTTGGTCGTCAGCGCGTCCCCGTCGATCGTGCGTCGGCTCAGGTCCGCCAGCACCAACACATCCGGGTCGCGGTCGGCCACACTCTCCCAACTCACCTGCGGCCATTCGTCGGTGGTGTCGGCGAACACGTTGCGCGCCCCGACCGTCCCGGCGATCACCCCGGGCGATCCACAGCAGCCGGCGAAGTAGGGGGCGCGGATATCGGAGAACCAGAACGCCATATCGATGTCGTTTTCGGTCTCGGCGGCCGAGGCCATCCGGTGACGCAACTGTGCGATGAGCTGATCGCCGCGGTCGGCGACATCGAAGATCGTTGCCAGATCCCGGATTTCGGTGTAGATCGCATCCATGGTGAACGCTGCGCTCCGCGCTCCGTCACCGTTGACCGAGGTCTTGCCTTCGCAGTCGCTGGGCGCGAGATACGTCGGGACACCGAGTTGCGCGAACTGATCCCGGTCGGCGACGCCACCCGGCCCGAGGGTTCCGCCGAAGGAGGCCGTCACCAGATCGGGTTCGGCGTCGAGCACACTCTCCAGAGACGGTTTGTTCACCGCGAGGCGTGGCACCCGGGCGTTGTCGGCCGCCAGGTCGGATCGGACGGGATCGGTCCAGGTGGCGGTGCCGACCATGCGGTCGGCCAAGCCCAGTGACAACAGGATCTCGGTGGAGCTCTGGTTGAGCGAGACTGCCCGCTGCGGCGGTGCGTCGATCACCACCTGCCTACCGCAATTCTGCACGGTCACTGGATATCCAGCCGCCATCTGAGAGGCCGCGGTCGGGCCGGCCTGGGCACACCCGGCCAGTAGCAGCGCACCCATCCCGCAGGCGATCAGCCGGTTCACTGGGCCAGGCCGAACGTCTTGAAACCGGCCGCCAGCTTCTCCACCGCGTCGATCTCCCGGATTCCGGGGTCGAGTTCGGACCCGGTCAGCACGACATACCGCTTCTCGCGCACCGCGGCCATGTTCCTGGTCACCGGATTCGATTCCAGGAACTTCACTTTCGTGTCCAGGGAATCACCGTCGATGCGCCTGCGGTTGAGGTCGGCCAGTATCAGCACGTCAGGGTCACGATCGGCCAGCGACTCCCAGCTGACCTCCGGCCAGTCCTCGCGGGCGTCGGCGAAGACATTGGTGACACCGAGTTCGGTCGCGTACAGGCCGGGCGCCGAGCAGCATCCGGCCAGGTACGGCGTCCGCAGCCCCGAGAACCAGAACGCCACAGTGGTATTGGACGCCGTGATCGACGGTGCGTCGTCCAGCCGCCGGGTAAGCCGGGTGATCAGGTCCCGGCCACGCTGCTGCACATCGAAGATCTGCGCCAGCTCGGTGATTTCCCGAAACAGCGTGTCGAATGCCAGCGGCTCGGTACGGGTGACGGTCTCACCATCGACCTTCGCTCCGGTGCACACCGAAGGCGATTGATACGTCGGGATACCCAGCTGGGCGAACCTGGCACGGTCGGCGACCACCGCGGGGGTGAAGGTATGAGCGCTGGCCGACGTCACCAGATCCGGCTCCACGCTCAGCACTGCTTCCAGACCCGGGTCGTTGTCGGCCAGCCTGGGCACCTCGGCGTTGTCGTCCGCGAGTTCGGGCAGGACCGGGTCGAACCACGTGGAGGTGCCGGCCATCCGATCGGCCAGACCGAGCGCCAGCAGAATTTCCGTCGACGCCTGGTACAGCGATACCGCCCGCTGCGGAGGCCCGTCGAACGTGACGGTCACACCACAGTTCTCGATGGTGAGTGGATAGCTGGTGGGGCCTGGCCCGGCAGATGCCGCGCCCGCGTTGTCCGCAGGTGGGTCGGGGCGCCCGCACGCCACCGTGAGTGACAGTGTCACAGCCAACAGGGACAACACCGCGAATACCCGCACGGCCAAGACTTCCTTCGATACAGGGCTCGGTCGCGGAGCCGTCGACAGTCACACCCGGCCACAGGTGATCGGACTCGAGGCGGTGCCTCATACCGTTGCGCGTCAGTTCCGGTTTCGCACCGGATTCCCCTGTTGGTCGGTCTTCGCACTGTAACAGCCACGATGTGGCGTGATTGCCTGCCCGCGACGGGCGTTCCGACGCATTAAATCGGCGTCAGCGGGCATTCCTAGGCCATGACCGCGCTACCACCCGATCCCGATCCGGCCGAGATTCCCGATCTGGAACCCGGCGGCGGTGTCGCTCCCGGCGCCACCCCGCCCGACTCGGCGCAAACCTCGGGCCTGGGCGAACCCGCACCGCGGCCCAGGCATCGGTACACGCCCACATCCGTGGCAGCGATCATCGGGGTGGTGCTGCTCATCGCGGTGTTCGTCGCGGTCGGTGTGTTGCTGATCATGAAGATGACCGGCGTATTCGGATAGCCAGCCGCCGGCCGATCTGTCCTACCGCGGTCGGCGCCACATCGCAGTCATCACCGGTCCGCCGTCGGGCAGCACGATCTCGCCGGTGACCTCGAACCCGAAACGCAGGTAGTAGGGAACATTGTCGGGGTTGCTCGATTCCAGATACGCCGGAGCGTGTTCGGCGTCGACCCGGTCCAGCCGGGACTGCATGAGAGCGTGCCCGAAACCGCCACCGCGCACGGTGGGATCGCTGCCGATCACCGCCAGATACCAGTGCGGGTCCTCGGGGTGATGCTTTTTCATCAACCCGGCGATCTGCTGGCCCCGACCGGCCCGGCGCCCGAAAGCCACGGCGAAGCCGGGCATCATCAGCAGCTCCTGCAGTTGGGTGTGCCGCCAGCAGCCGGGTGGATCCCACAGTGCTGCCGCGCCGATGACACCGTCCTGCACCGCCACCTCACTACCTCCTCCGGCGAGGAAATGGTGGCGGGTCATGGTGGCGAACATCCGGGCCAGCGCCCGCTTCCGGTGCGTGTCGTCCGGCAACATCCACGTCATCACCGGGTCGTGGTGGAACGCCCGGCCCAGGACAGCGGCGAGCTGTTTGATGTCTGATTTGTGGGCGGGACGGACGTCGACGGCGGCCATGTGCCCACCATCGCATACCTGCGGACGTGCGCGGAATGCCTGATGTGCGGAGCACGTTGGTTCATAGCCGCATCGATCATCGCGTGGCCGACCGAGTTCGCGGCGCCGCGATGAGCACTCAGGTCAACGGCTCTGGGTGATGTAGGCCTGCAGCTGTTCCTGCTCGGCCTCGAGTTCTTCCATGCGGGTCTTGACGATGTCCCCGATGCTGACGATGCCGGCGAGCCTGCCGCGGTCGAGGACCGGGATATGGCGTACCCGGTTCTCGGTCATCAAGGCGCTGAGGTGATCGACGGTGTCGCGGGGCGTGCACGTCGCCACCACCGTGGTCATGATCTCCGACACCGGCTGCGCCAACAGGCTGCTGCCGCGTTCGTGCAGTTTGCGCACCACATCGCGTTCCGAGACGATGCCGGCCAAACCGTCGGGTCCCATCACGACCATGGCACCGATGTTCAACTCGGTCAGCCCCGCCAGCAGCTCGGTCACTGTGGTCTCGGGCGAGATCGTCACCACCGCCGTGCCCTTGTTTTTCAGCACGTCCGCGATTCGCATCGGCAGCCTCCATCGTGATCCACCTCACACCAGGCTAAAGCGGTGTTCGTCAGTTAGGAAGAAGCCACGCCTGTTTGGTTCGGGACGAGTAGGAATGACCCCATGATCGAGGTCACGCTGCTCGGCACCGGTAGCCCGATTCCCGATCCGGAGCGGGCCGGGCCGTCAACCCTGGTCCGCGCCGGCGGCCAGACGTTCCTGATCGACTGCGGGCGCGGCGTGCTGCAGCGCCTGGCTGCCGCCGGATCGGGCGCCAACCAGCTCAGCGCGCTGCTGCTGACTCATCTGCACAGCGATCACATCGCCGACCTCGGCGACGTGATCATCACCCGTTGGGTGAGCACGTTCACCGCGGATGCCGCTCCCCTGCCGATCATCGGTCCCCCGGGCACCGCCGAGGTGGTCGAGGCGACACTGCGGGCCTTCGGGCATGACATCGGTTACCGCATCGCCCATCACGCGGACCTGACGGCTCCGCCACCCGTGGAGGTACATGAACACACCACGGGTGTGGTCTGGGATCACGACGGCGTGCGCATCCAGGCCGCCCCCACCGATCACCGGCCGGTGACACCGACCATCGGGTTCCGGGTCGAGCATGCCGGCGCGTCCGTGGTGCTGGCCGGCGACACCGTGCCATGCGAGAGTCTCGATGCCTTGGCCGCCGGCGCAGGAGCCCTGGTGCACACCGTGATTCGCAAAGACCTGGTGAATCAGCTTCCGATGCAACGGATCCGCGACATCTGCGACTACCACTCGTCGGTGGAAGAAGCGGCTGCCACCGCCACCCGGGCCGGCGTGGGCATCCTGATCCTGACCCACTACGTTCCGGCGATCGCTGCGGGCACCGAGGACGACTGGCGGGCGTTGGCCGCATCGGAATTCGACCGACAGATCGAATTGGGTGACGATCTGCACCGTGTCCAGGTTCATCCCGGAGTGTGTACCAAGGCGCGCAGCTGATCTGCGGCGTGCGCCACGAAATCCGTTGGCATCGACCCGGGCGCTGCGCTCACACTGAACCGCACCGAGCGGGAAGGGGTGATCGCGATGCAGGGGTCGGGGCAACCCGGAAATGACCCTCTGGACGATTTGGCCACGGCGATGGCTGAGGCGGACGGCGGAGGCAGCCTCTACGCGGCGGCGAACATCCTCGCTCAACTGGCCGCCGACGGGGTTGAGCTCGACAAGGTGATGTCGGTGTTGTCGTCCGTACGCCCACGCACCTGGCTGCGGCTGGACACCGCATTGCGGAAGGTGCGGCATCCGAGTTACCGATGGCGACAGATCATCGAGGCCGCCAGGCACAGGTCCGATTCCGTGGCCCTGCTGCTGACCGCCTGCTCCGGAGACGGTCGGCAGCGGCAGCGTGCTGTGAATTCCCGGTCGATGCGGGATGGTCAGCGGCTGCTTCCCCTGTTGTTGATCCGTACCGCGGATTGGGCGGAACCGGTTCGGGTCGACGCCGCCGCGGCGCTGCCCGCGATGCTCGCCGACGCAGATGCGGATGCGTTGATCGCGGCGACGGGCGTCGCGATGGCAATGCGGGACTGGCGTCGCGGCGAGCACGCCGTCGCAGCGGTCACCGAGGCGTTGCGGACACGGACGGACGGAACGCTCGACGCGGCACGCATGAGCGGCGATGTCCACGTCCGCCGGCTGGCTTACCGCGTGTGGCTCGAGCAGGCTCAGCCCGACTCGACGGCAGTCGTCGAGGCGGCCCTGACCGAGCGGGACAACGTCTGCCAGAGTTTGTGTGTCGAGGCTGTCGTCCGTTCCGCCATACGCCGCGGGCAATCGGACACGTTGGAGCATCTGCTCGGCGCCCGCTTCACGCGGGTGCGCGCCGAGGCACTTGCCGGCCTGGTCCAGATCGGGCGCCCAGAGGCAGGGGAACCAGTCCTGGCCGATCGGTCGGCGACTGTGCGGGCAACTGCCCAGTGGGCCATGCGCCGTGCCGGCCGGGACGCGGCTGCACGTTACCGGGAGTTGCTCTTCTCGGTTGACGACGCACACCTGCGCGGTGTGGTCGCCGGGCTCGGCGAGTGCGGCACCAACGATGACGTGGAGCTGGTCTGCTGCTATCTCGAGCATGACCGGCCGCGGGTGCGAGCCGAGGCGGTACGGACAGTGCGCCGGCTGGGTGGCCCCCTCGACAGGATCTCGGGCATGCTCACCGACCCCGCCCCGATTGTCGTGCGTGCGGTCCTGGCCGCGCTACGCGGTCAGCCAGACCGTCCGCCGACGGATCGGTTGTGGAAATTGCTGCGGGCGGACCAGCCACCACACGTTCGGCAAGCGGCGTTCAGCCTGCTGGTCAGCAGGGATACCTGGGCACGGATCGAGGCCGACCTGCAGGGTGTCGTCGACGTCGACGACAAGCTGCGCGCCCATGCCAGCACAGATCTCAGCGGATGGTTGGACCGCGAGGCCTCGACCGCATACCAGCTGCCGCACCCGTCCACCCTCGATCGCCTGGGTTCGCTCATCGATGCCGCCGAGCCGACCATCGGCGTCCACGAGGCCCATCTCCTGCGCTGGCACCTGGGGTTGTCAGATTAGGTGGCGAGCCGATCCGCTGCGCCCGCAACACAATTGAGGTCGGCACCGGTCAGCGGCCGGCCGCGGGCGATGACCACAACATGCTGGATTCCCGAGTCCGCCAACGCGTGGCAGCGCTCGACGAGCGCCTCAGGCCGCGCATCGTCGTCAAGCGCCGTGGTCACCGTTCGCTCGATCGCGTCGGCCCGCCGTCCGACGTCGGCGCAATGCCGATCGAGAACCTCGAGCTGCCTGCGGATCGTGGCGCCGCCGTCGGGTATGTCGAACAGGTTGCACGCGTCGCCGTACTGTGCGACGAGCCGCAGTGTGCGACGCTCACCCGTTCCGCCGATCAGCACGGGCGGATGCGGTGCGGTGACGGGTAGCGGACTGCCGATCGGCTGTTGCGCAGTCAGATGCTCACCGAGGAACGCTGTTTGGTCGCCGCGCCACATCTGACCGGCCAACTGCAGCAGTTCGGTCATCCGCTCGAACCGTTCCTCGGTGTCAGGTAGGAACAGTCCCATCGCGGTGGCCTCGGCAGCGTTGTAGCCCACACCGAGCCCGAGCCACGCCCGCCCGTTCGACAGCACGTCGAGCGTCGTCACCGTCTTGATCAACAGGGCGGGCGCGCGGAAGGTCGCCGCGGTCACCATCGTGCCCAACCGGATGTGCCGCGTCGCCGCACTGAGGTAACCGAGCACGGTGTACGCCTCGAGCATCGGGGCGTCGCTCCGACAGGAGGGGTCGGCCTGCACGAGATGATCGGCCACCCACAGGGTGTCGACGGCGGTGCGGTCGAGGAACGTCGCCAGATCGGCGAGTCGCTCGTGAATCGGTTCCGGCCACGAATAGTTCGTGACACTCACGCTGAGCTTCATCCGTGCCGCACGTGGGCCCGGCGCGTCGGCAGGAGGGCACCGGCGACGATGAGCCAGATCAGGCCCGTGAACCGGGCGATCGGCAGGATCACCGCGGCTTCTGGCCAGATCAGTACCAGCGTGGCCACCTCGGCCAGCGCGGCGATGCCCAGACCGGTCCAGGCCAGCGCCCGCGGCAACAGCCCGAGGATGAGGCCGGGCACCGCGATCCCGGCCAGCAGCAGACCGAGCGCGACAATGTGCCCAACCCCGCCCGTGAGGAACACCAGGTAGTACAGCGCGTGGATCAGACCGTCGTCGACCACCACCTCGGGTCGCGACATCGTCCAGCAGATCAGCCCAGCCAAGGCGAGTGCACCGGAGGCGAGAACCCCGCCCGCCAGGGCGATGGTCGCACCCGGCGCCGTCACGCCGAGTTGCCGTAACCGGGTGCTCACCGTCGCGGCATAGATCGCCAGCGGTACCGACGCCGCGAACGTGCCCACCGCACTGGCCTGCACCGCCCCGTGATGGTCGTGGACATATCGGAGGACATCTACGGCCGCGCCGTACGGCAACGGCATCACCCCGCCGAGCGCGACGCCGACGCCCAGCCCCACCAGCACCAACGCGAGCGAGACCGCTGCCAGCGGGGCCAAGGGTGGTCCGCCTTGAGGACCCCCCGATCGCGGCGGCCGGATTCGATCAGCTGTTGAATCGTTCATGGATTGAACGATATGCCCGTAGTCACCCCCGCGGCAACCGTCTGAATGTTTTCAGTTTTGAACCATTTGTCAGTGATACGGTTTCGACGTGGAAACTGGGCCGGACACCGTGGCATTCCTGCTGGCGCAACTCGGCCACCGGGCGGCGACACTGTTCACCGAGCAGATGGAGACCCTCGAGCTCACCCCTCCGCACGCCGGCATCCTGCGCGCGATCGGCGGGCAGCCCGGCCTCAGTCAGCAGGCCCTGAGCACCCAACTGAGCCTGTTGCCCAGCCGGGTGGTGAGCTACGTCGACGACCTCGAGGACCGCGGTTACGTCGAACGACGCCGCAATCCCGACGACCGCCGACTACACGCGCTGTACCTCAGCACCGCGGGAAAGAAGACGCTGCGCCGCATCGGAGAGCTGGCGCGCCGGCACGATGAGCGCATGACCGCCGGCCTCGACGCCGCCCAACGGGACAACCTCCACGTCCTGCTGCAGACCCTCGCCGTGCACCACGAGCTGGCTCCGCACGTGCACCCCGGCTTTCGCAACCTGGGTCGCGCGGGTGCGGGCCGGCTCAAGCCAGCCGAGTGACCTCCACGACCACATCGAGATCCGTCGAGCCC
This sequence comes from Mycolicibacterium arcueilense, assembly GCF_058536225.1. Lineage (NCBI taxonomy): Bacteria > Bacillati > Actinomycetota > Actinomycetes > Mycobacteriales > Mycobacteriaceae > Mycobacterium > Mycolicibacterium arcueilense. Next base: position 405,163 of record NZ_JBZTYL010000026.1, on the reverse strand, counting down.
TCACCCGAATAGATCCCCTTGAGCGGGGCCACGTCCGAATAGTCCCGGCCCACACCGACACTGACGTACTGCTCGTTGATCTCGGAGTCGTTGGTCGGGTCGTAGTGCCACCAGCCGCCGGTCCACGCCTGGATCCAGGCGTGGCTCTGACCGTCGATGGTGTCGCCCACCACCGCCTCCCGCGACGGATGCAGGTAACCCGACACATACCGGGCCGGAATTCCCATGGACCGCAACATGATCAACGACAGATGGGCGAAATCCTGACACACGCCCTTGCCCTCCCGCAGGGCATCCAGACCCGAGGAGTGCACCCCGGTGGTACCCGACACATAGTCGAGTTCGCTACGCACCCACTGCGCCACCGCCCCGACCGCCTCGAACGGATCGTGCTCCTTGGCAATCCGCTGTCCCACGCTCGCGATCCGCTTGCTGTGCGGTGTGTAGTGGGTCGGACTGAGCACCTCGTCGAACCGGTCGATCACGGCCTCGGTATCCAGGTCATCCCACCCGGCCAGCTCATCGGGTTTCTCCGCGACGTCGGTCTCGACCACCGAGGACCCCGAGACCTCCAACTCGGTGTGCGGAGCGTGCAGGTCGAAAGCTGTCACCGCCGTACCCCAATAGTCGACGTACCGGTAGGACCTGGTCGCCGGGATGGTCTCGACGCGGTTGAGGATGACGTTCTGACGCGAATCCGACCGCGGGGTCAATCGGGCCTCGTTGAACGACGCCGTCACCGCCGACTTGTACGCATATCCGGTCGAGTGCACCACCCGTAGCCGCCACATCTAAACCTCGCCCTCCTCGATCACAACCACATCCCCGTGACCGGCGTCGGTCCAGGCCACCCAGGGTGCGGAGTGGAAGTACTGCAGTGCCAACGCTTCTCCGACGTCGCGGCAGGTCTTCTGCAAGCCGGCCAGTCGGGCATCCAACGATTCCAGCAGCGCCCCCGGCTGCAGGAACTCGAGCTCACTGCGCGCCCGGCCCAGCAGCCGCTGAGCCTCGGCGGTGGCCCCCAGCCGGCTGTGCGGCCGGTTGAGCAACTCGTCGAGACTGTGTTCGGCCAACCGCAGCGAATAGAAGATCGACCGGGGGAACAGCCGATCCAGGAGCATGAACTCGACCACCCGACCGGCGTCGAGCACGCCGCGGTAGGTACGCAGGTAGGTGTCATGGGCCCCGGCCGAGCGCAGCAACGTGACCCAGGCCGGCGACGACCCACTGTCCCCGACCCGCGACAGCAGCAACCGGACGGTCATGTCGACGCGCTCGATCGCGCGCCCCAACAACATGAACCGGTAGCCGTCGTCGCGGCTCAACGTCGAATCGGCCAGGCCCGCGAACATCGCCGCGCGCCCCTCGACATAGGACAGGAACTCGTGGGGGCCAAGGCGTTTGGCCGCGCGCTCCCGCTCGGCGAGCGCGTTGTAGGTGGTGTTGAGACACTCCCAGATCTCGGTCGAGGTGACTTCGCGGGCACCGCGGGCATTCTCGCGGGCAGCCGAGATCGAGTCGACGATCGAGTTACCCCCGCTGTCGCGGCTGAACGCCACGATGTCGGTCAAGGACCACACGTCCAGGCGGCGGGTGGGCGGCTCGATCCCGAGCACCCGCAGCAGCGTGCGTGAGGCCACGTCGGGGTCGACGCTGGAGTCCTCCAACAACTGGTGCACCGTGACATCGAGGATGCGTGCGGTGTCGTCGGCCCGTTCCACATAGCGTCCGATCCAGTACAACGACTCGGCATTGCGCGCCAGCATCTACCCCCACCCCCTGCTACTGCTGTTGTTGAGACGACGAACCATCAGCTGCGCCATCACTTTTGGGCCCGTTGGCGGTTTCCGGCAGTGACCGCACCACCTCGGCCGCGGCGAGTTCGCGATCGGCCGCAGACGTCCGCGATGCCAGCACCCAGGTGTCCTTCGACCCACCGCCCTGGCTGGAGTTGACCACCAGAGACCCTTCCGGCAGCGCCACCCGGGTCAGCCCGCCCGGCAGGACCCAGACGTCGTTGCCGTCGTTGACCGCGAACGGGCGCAGATCCACGTGCCGGGGCGCCAGCTTGTCGCCGATCTGGGTGGGCACGGTGGACAGTTGCACCACCGGCTGGGCGATCCAGCCGCGCGGGTCGTTGCGGATCTTCTTGGCGATCGCGGTCAGTTCCTTGGCCGAGGCGTCCGGACCGAACACGATCCCGTACCCGCCCGAACCTTCCACCGGCTTGATGACGAGTTCGTCGATCCGGTCGAGCACCTCTTCCCGTTCGGCGTCCACCCAGCAGCGGTAGGTGTCGACATTGGCCAGCACCGGCTTCTCGCCCAGGTAGTACTCGATGATCGTCGGGACGTAGGTGTAGACGAGCTTGTCGTCACCGACCCCATTGCCCACCGCACTGGAGATCACGACGTTGCCGGCCCGGGCCGCGTTGAGCAGGCCGGCCACCCCCAGCACCGAGTCGGGCCGGAACTGCATCGGGTCCAGGAACGCGTCGTCGATGCGTCGGTAGATGACGTCGACCTGACGCTCGCCCTCGGTGGTGCGCATGTAGACGGCGTTGTCGCGGCAGAACAGGTCGCGCCCCTCGACCAACTCGACCCCCATCTGCCGGGCCAGCAGCGAGTGCTCGAAGTAGGCCGAGTTGTAGACGCCTGGGGTGAGCACCACGACGGTCGGGTCCGCGACATTGGTGGGTGCGGCGTTGAGCAGCGCCCGCAGCAGGTGCGACGAGTAGTCGCCGACGGCACGCACCCGGTGGGTGGCGAACAGGTTCGGGAAAACGCGCGCCATCGTGCGCCGGTTCTCCATCACATAGGACACCCCGGACGGCGACCGCAGGTTGTCCTCGAGCACCCGGAAGACGCCCTTGTCGTCACGGATCAGATCGATGCCCGCGACGTGGATACGCACCCCGTTGGGCGGAACGATGCCCGCGGCTTCCCGGTGGAAGTGCTCACATGACGTGACCAGCCGACGCGGGATCACGCCGTCCCGCAGAATCTCCTGCTCGCCGTAGACGTCGTCGAGATACATCTCCAGCGCTTTCACCCGCTGGGTGATGCCGCGTTCCAGCCGAGACCATTCGGCCGCCGAGATCACCCGCGGCACCAGGTCGAGCGGGAACGGCCGCTCCTGGCCCGACAACGAGAATGTGATGCCCTGATCGATGAACGCCCGGCCCAGCGCGTCCGACCGCGACCGCAGCTCGGAGGCGTCCGACGGAGCAAGCTCGGCGAAGATCCCCTTGTACGGTCCGCGCACGTTGCCAGAGCCGTCGAACATCTCGTCGAAAGCCTCCGAGTAGCGGCCCAACCGGTTGTAGCCGTCGAAGACGCCCTGATGTCTGACGCGGCGCGCCGAAGCGGCACGCTGTCCGGCTGGGCCGGACCCGTTCGACCCTGGCCCTTGGCTACGGACTGTTCTCAGGCTCACCCTTGCCATGCTGCCGCACCTGACGCCGTTTCGCCGGGTCAACGGCGCAGCCCGTTTCGGCAGGCCAAAGGCCGATTGACGTGGTACAAGTGTCTGGAACCGGGGCGCGGGCAGCCCACGTTCGGCCGGCGCCGCTTTGGGAGTTCGGACGCCTCGCTGGTACCCTGAACAGTCGCTGCCCGCAGTGCGGGTGTGCGCACCCAGACTTCGGTAACCCCAGCTAGAGAATTACGAAGGAATTTTTACGTGGCCAACATCAAGTCGCAGGAAAAGCGCATCCTCACCAACGAGCGTCGTCGGCTGCGTAACCAGTCGGTGAAGTCGTCGCTGCGTACCGCCGTGCGCGGCTTCCGCGAGGCCATCGACGCGGGCGAGAAGGACAAGGCCGCCGAGTTGCTGGTGTCGACCAGCCGCAAGCTCGACAAGGCCGCCAGCAAGGGCGTCATCCACGCCAACCAGGCTGCCAACAAGAAGTCGGCCCTGGCCCTGGCGCTGAACAAGCTCTGATCCTTCGGTTCAACCCGAAATAGTTTTCCCGGTTCACCGGGTGGCGAGTTCCGCCACCCGGCGTACCGCTGTTTCAAGGGCGTAGTCGGCATCTGCCGCTGCGCCCTTTACGTCTGCGTTGAGTGCGGCGACCACCCGCATGGCCTCGGCCACCGAGTCGCGCGACCATCGGCGCGCCTGCTTCTGCGCCTTCTGCACCCGCCAGGGCGGCATCCCCAGTTCACCGGCCAGCCGGTACGGATCTCCCGAGAGCGGACCCACCCGCGCGATCGTGTGCACCGCCTCGGCCAGCGCATCGGCCAGGACCACCTGCGGCTCGCCGGCCAGCATCGCCCACCGCAACGCCTCAGCGGCCCCCGCGACATCTCCGGTCACCGCCTTGTCGGCGATGTCGAAGCCCTTCACCTCCGCTTTGCCGCTGTGATAGCGGCGCACCGCGACCGCGTCGACCTGCCCTGCGGTGTCGGCCACCAGCTGTGAGCACACCGCGGCGAGCTCACGGATGTTCGAGCCGACCGCGTCAAGTACCGCGGTGACCGTGTCGTCGGACACCTTGACCCGCAGTGTGCGGAACTCGCCCCGCACAAAATCTGCACGCTCGGCCGGCTTGCTGATCTTCGCGCACGGATGCACCTGTGCGCCAAGCTTTTTCAATTGATCGGCCAGCGCCTTGGCCCGCCCTCCACCGGAGTGGATGACACACAGCACCGTACCGGGCGGCAGATCGGCTGCGGCCGAGGCGATCAGGGCCACGGCATCCTTGCCTGCCTCGGCGGCCGCCTCGAGCACCACCAGGCGTTCCTCGGCGAACAGCGATGGGCTCAGCAACTCAGCGAGCTCGCTGGTGCTGACCTCACCGGCCCGCATCCGGTCCACCGGAACGTCATCGGACCCGGCCTGCCGGCGCAGCGCCCGCAGCACCGACCCCACCGCACGCTCGACCAGCAGTTCCTCATCGCCCAGAACCAGGTGCAGACCGTCGATCTGTTCGCTCACACCGATGATCGTGTCACGCCGACCCGACAGCCCCGACCACCTGGCCCGCCAGCGCCCAGGCCAGCAACCCGAACACCAGCGCGGCCAACCCGCGACGCATCCAGCGCAGCCGCCACAACACCGTCAACGCCAACCCGCCCAGTGCCACCGACACCACGCCGGCCAACCCCGAGGGCGACGGCACGGCGGCTGCCGGCAGTGCCGAAGCCCAGCGGGCCACCGACAGCAGCCACCACAGCTCCGGTCCGGTGAACCGGATCAACAGTTGGGCTGCACCCGGCCAGACCGTCGAGCACACCGCCGCCGCGGTGCCGAGGATGGTGATCGGCGGAATCACCCACGCCACTGCGAGATTGGCGGCGACCGCCACCAGGCTGACCGTCCCTGAGATCCCGGCCACCAGCGGCGCGGTCACCAGTTGGGCCACGACCGCGACGCTGACCGCCGCCGCCACCGGGCGCGGCCAGCCGCGGGCCTGCAGCCGGCCCGACCATACCGGCGCCAGCACGACGATGCCCGCCGTCGCACACACCGACAACGCGAACCCGACGTCGACCGCGAGTTCGGGGGTGGCGATCATCAGCGCGATCACGCTGGCGGCCAATGCGGGTACCGCCTGCCGACGCCGGTGGGTCAACACCGCGAGCAGGGTCACCGCCCCCATCACCGCGGCCCGCAACACGCTGGCCGAGGGCTGCACGACGATGACGAACCCGACCAGCCCGGCGCCCGCGAGCAGCACGGCCGCTCGCGGCCCGATCAATGCCGCGCCGAGCAGCAGCGCACCGCACACGATGGTCACGTTGGCGCCCGACACCGCAGTCAGATGGGTCAGACCCGCAGTGCGGAACTGTGCGGTCGTCGTGCCGGTGACCGTCGAGGTGTCCCCCAGCACCAACGCGGGAAGCATGGCCGCCTGATCGGCGGGCAGCACCGCCCGGGCCGCCTCGGCGAAGCCGGCCCGGATCCGTTGGGCGGCGCGCTGCACCGCCGATGCCTCACCCAGCGACGGCTGACCCGACGCCGACAGCACGGCCACACTCAGATCCCTGCGGCCCGGACGCCGCACGGATGCCCGGAATGTCGCCGGACGCCCCGGATCGACCGCCCCGAAGCCAGGTGGTGCGAACACCAGGACGTGCCCCGACATCGAGGACTGATCCACCCGACGCAGCGCGGCCCGGAACATCACCCGACCGCCCTTGATCGTCCGCGGAGTCTCGGCGGGAACGACCTCGACCGTCGCGGTTGCGCCGTAGAGACGACCGATCGGGTGATGGTCGACCTGATGTACGCGCAGCCCGACGGCGACGCCGAATCCGGCCGCGACGGCCGCCACCGCCAGAACGGCAGCAGCAACACCCGCGCCCTGGCCGTCTCCCCAGCGGGCGGCCAGCCAGGTCAACCCCACTGCGCCGAGGCCCACCATCACCGCGGCGCCCGCACCCCAGACGATGGCCGCCGCCGACACCGACCACGCGGTCAGGGCGGCCGGGACGAGGCGCAGATCCAGTGGTTGCCCCGCGGCCCACCCGTCGTCGGCGTGCCCGTCCCGGTCGGAGGCATCACGCCCGGACCAGCTCACGCAGTTTCTCCAAGCGCGCCGGACCGATCCCGTCCACGTCGCCGAGTTGATCGACACTGTCGAACCGGCCGTGGGCCGCCCGCCAGGCCACGATCGCCTCGGCGGTCACCGGACCGACACCGGGCAACGCGTCGAGGTCCTCGACCGTCGCCGTGTTGAGGTCCACCGGCCCCGACTGCGCGCCGGCGGTGGCTTTCGCAGCCCCTTTCTGCGGCGCACCGGGTTGCCTCGACGGCGGCGCGTCGCCGGCGACCGAACTGCCCATGGTCGCCGGTTGCCCCGGCGGCGGGTCGATGCCGACCACGATCTGCTCGCCGTCGCCGACCCGGCGGGCCATGTTCAGCCCGATCAGGTCGGCACCGTCGAGTGGGCCACCGGCGGCTTCCAGCGCATCGGCGATCCTCGCCCCGGGTTGCAGGGTCACCAGACCGGGCTTGTGCACCAGCCCGACGACGCTGACCACCACCGGTCCTGGCGGGGCGTTCGCATCCGGTGTCGGGCCCGCCGACGAAACCATTTGCACCGGTGGCAGATTGGCCGAGGCGACCGGCGGTGCCTGCTGACGGATCAAGGTGAAAACGGTGACCAGGATCGCGAGGACCCCGACGCCGGCCAGCACCACGGCCCCGGCGCGGCCGGGGTCGGCCCGGACCCTCGTCAACCAGCCCGGGCCGTCCCCCGGCGCCGTATCGGGCAGCCATCTCGACAGCGCGCTCTCGGAGGCGGTGTCTTGTTCGCCGCTGACGCCCTCGGCGTCGGCCTCATCTCCGCTACCCCGACGACCACCGCCCAGACGACGGAGCCGCTCCACCGACAAATCGGTTCCCATGCCCGCGACGGTAAGTGCGGGCGACGACGATCCCAGGCGCCCGGGGCGCCGGCGCGCACCTCCTGTGGATGAATCGTGCGCTGGGGATTACCGGCTGGTCACCCCACCACTCTGGGGGAAGGCGGCTGGGGCGTCGCCCGCTCCAGGTACCGCAGTAGTTCCACCGGGAACGGCAGGACCACGGTGGAGTTCTTCTCCGCAGCCACTTCGACGACGGTCTCCAGCAGCCGCAGCTGCAGGGCCGCCGGGTCAGCCGCCATCACATCGGCGGCCGCAGCGAGCTTCTCGGACGCCTGCAGTTCGCCGTCGGCGGTGATGACGCGGGCCCGTCGTTCCCGTTCCGCCTCGGCCTGACGCGCGATCGAGCGCTTCATCGAATCCGGCAGCACGACGTCTTTGATCTCGACCCGGTCGATGTGGATCCCCCAGCCCACCGCCGGGTTGTCGATCAGCAGTTCCAGCCCCTGATTGAGTCGTTCCCGGTTGGACAGCAGGTCGTCCAGGTTGCTCTTGCCGATGATCGACCGCAGGGAGGTCTGCGCCACCTGGCCGATCGCCGACATGTAGTCCTGGACGTCGACCACCGCGCGAACCGGGTCGATCACGTTGAAGTAGATGACCGCATCGACCCGCACGGTGACGTTGTCGCGGGTGATGCCGTCCTGCGCGGGAACCGGCATCGTGATGATCTGCATGTTGACCTTCTGCAGCCGGTCGGCCACCGGAACGAGCATCGTCAACCCTGGTTGCCGGACGTTGTCCTGGACCCGGCCGAACCGGAAGACCACGCCGCGCTCGTACTGCCTGACCACACGAATGTTGTTCGCGCCGAGCCAGAGCAGGGCGACCGCGCCGGCCCCGGCCGCAGACAGGGCATAGAGGATGTCCATGATCTGACCTCGATTCATGGCGTCGCGGGGCGAGCCCGCCCCACAGTTCGATTGTGCGACGGTGGTGTGCCTACCGCGAGTGAACAAGTCACCGATAGTGTCTAGAGTCCAGCGCAGGGCTCAGCGAGGAGACGATCATGACCGCAGCGGGTAAGCCGATCCGGGTCATCCAGTGGACCACCGGCAACATCGGACGACGCTCGCTTCACGCGATCATCGGCCGCGACGACATGGAACTGGTCGGCGTGTACGCCTACGGCGCCGACAAGGTCGGCGTCGATGCCGCCGAGCTGGCCGGCTGGCCCGAGCCCACCGGCATCAAGGCCACCAACTCCATCGACGAGCTGATCGCCCTGAAGCCCGATGCCTGCTGCTACAACCCGATCTGGCCCAGCGTGGATGAACTCGTCCGCCTGTTGGAGGCCGGCGTCAACGTCTGTTCCAGCGCCGCCTGGATCACCGGCGGCAAACAGACCGCCGAAGACCGGGAGCGCATCGAGAAGGCTTGCCAGACCGGCAATTCCACGATCTTCGGCAGCGGGGCGCATCCGGGCCTGACCAACATGATGGGCATGGTGCTGTCCAGCGCGTGCGAGAGCGTCGACGAGATCCGGATCACCGAGTCCGTCGACTGTGGGGTCTACGAATCGGCCGGAACCATGGCAGCGATGGGCTTCGGTAAGGACCCGGAGACGCCCGGGCTGGCCGAGAGCGTGCGCCTGGAAAGCGAAGTGTTCGCCGAGTCGGCGGCGATGATGGCGGACGCGATCGGCGCCAAGTTGGACCGGATCACCTTCGACGTGACGTTCACCCCGGCCAGCGAGGACTCCGACCTGGGGTTCATGCAGATCCCCAAGGGCACCGTGGCCAGTGTCTACGGGTATCACCGCGGCTGGGTCGGCGACAAGAACGTCGTCAGCGTCGGATTCAACTGGATCATGGGCGAACACGTCACCCCGCCGAAGCCGGTGGCGCACGGTCACGTGATCCAGGTGTTCGGCGTGCCCAACATGCGCACGGTCGTGTACTGCCTGCCGTCGAAGGACTGGAGCGAGGTCAGCCTCAACGGACTCGGCATGATCTACACCGCGCTGCCGGTCACCAACGCGGTGCCCGCCGTGGTGGCCGCCGCACCCGGCATCCTCACGCTCAAAGACCTGCCACCGGTCACCGGACGGTTCGCCGGCTAGCACCCGTTCTGCTGCGCCGCTTTCTACCGCACGGTTGTGCGCTTCGTCGATCCACAGCCCTCAGGTAGAAAGCGGCGTAGGAGGGGCCAAGCGTCGGGCGGGCTACGCATCCTCCACGGTGATGCAGGCGCCCACCGCACCGCCACCGACGTGTACGGCCAGCACCGCGCCCATGTCCGTCACCGACAGCGACTGCAGATTCGGTAGCCGGTCGGTGAGTGCCGCCGCGATCTCCTCGGCGCCGTCCGGGTTGTCGACATGGTGCACGACCACGCGCACGGCCCGGTCCCCCGCGGCTTCGGCGATCTGATCGACAAGTGCCGCATGCGCTTTCGATATCGTCCGGATCCGCTGGGAGAGCACCAGCCGGCCGTCCACGTCGAGGTGCAGCAGCGGCTTGAGTGACAGAGCGGTGCCCAACCACGATGCCGCCGCACCGATCCGGCCACTGCGCCGCAGATTGTCGAGCCGGTGCACCACGATGAACGCCTGCCCGCGCGGGATCGCGGCGCGCGCCGCCGCCTCAACCGTGTCGAGTGATCCACCGGCACGGGCTGATTCGGCGGCCGCCAGGGCGACGAACCCCACCCCCATGGCGGCGGCCCGGGAGTTCACCACCCGTACGGCCTGCCCGATCTCGCGGGCCACCGCCGCGGCAGTGCTGTAGGTGCCCGACAGCGCCGCCGAAATATGCACTGCGACAACACCGTCGCCACCGCTGTCGGCCAGTGCCTGCCGATAGGTCTCTGCGAGGTCGGCCGGCGATGCCCCGGACGTGGTGACCCGCGGCCGGTCGTGAATGGCCGCAGGTATCGGATCAACACCATCGCGCCAGTCGCTGCCGTCGTCGAGGATGTGCAACGGCACCTGCCGGATCCCCCACTGTTCGCGCAACTCGGGCCGCAGCCGCGCCGTCGAGTCGGTCACCACCATGACCGCCATCGTCAGTCGGTGGAATCCAGTTGTGGCACACCGGCATCGGCAAGACCCTTGAGCATCAGCTCGGCCACCGCCCGGTGGGCTTCGAAATTCCAGTGGATGCCGTCGGGATTGCCGCGCCCGTTGAGCACCTCTTCGGCCACCGCGGCCTTGAGATCCACCAACGGCACGTCATGCTCGGCCGCCCAGTCCGTGATCGCCCTGACCGTGGGCTCACGTCCGTGATGGGCCTTGCCGTACGTATCGGCGATGTGCACCGACGGCAGCGAGGCCACCACCGGAATTCCCGGCCGGTTGAAATCGATGGCGTTGCGCGTCATCTCCAGGTACTCCACCGTCACATGCGGTGGCAGCGCGGCCCGGGCGATCGGCGACAACCGCGGCTGAATCCAGCCGTAGCCGTCCCGCGCCCAGCGCCGCAGCCAGGCCGGACGCACATACCGGATCAGCTCGCGCAGGGCCGTCGGCAGCGGAGAGGGCAGCGAATCCATGCCGCTGGTGGCGAAGACCACGGCGCCGGCGCGCGGCAACGCCGCCCACGCCCGCGGGTCCTGGGTCGAGGCCCACCAGACGTCGCGGGTGGTCCAGCCGATCCGGCCGATGAGTTCTACGTCCCAGCCCAGCTGCTCGGCCACGATGTTGGGCCAGATCCGTGGATCGTCGGACGGCAGACCACCGGTCGGGCCGAAATAGGACAGGGAGTCGGCGAAGACCAGCAGCACCGGCCTGCGGTCGGGCGAGCGATCAGAGGACATCGTTGGCCACCTGCGCCGAGGCGTTCCAGACATCCAGCCGCCATTTGACGACGTCGGACGCGTCACGATCGTCCGCGTCGTCCTCGGAGTGCCCCGACAACTGAACCCAGCTGGCATTACCCATACCGCCCAGCACCGGCCAGTTGTCCACCGGCAGGCCGAGCAGGCCGGCGGTCAGCGCCGCGATCAGCCCGCCGTGAGCGACGAGCACGACCGGACGGTCTGCTCCTCCCCCGACCTGATCCAGACCCCAATCAGGTTGCCCGGCAACAAGTTCAGCAACAACCGGAACACTGCGGCCGGCCACGTCGACGCGGCTCTCGCCACCGTGCGGTGCCCACCTCGCGTCCTCACGCCACGCCGCGCGGGCGCCCGGAGCGGCGGTGTCCACCTCCTGGTGCGTCAGACCCTGCCAGTCCCCGAGATGCGTCTCCCGCAACCGCTTGTCCACGGCCACCGCGATCCCGGCGCGATCGCCGAGGGTCATCGCAGTGTCCAGGGCACGCTTGAGATCCGAGGACACGATCAGCAGCGGTTGACGCTTGGCCAGCACCTCGGCCGCCGCAGCGGCCTGGTCGCGGCCCAGATCGGACAACTCGGTGTCGAGCTGCCCCTGCATCCGGCTGCCCGCGTTGTACTCGGTCTGACCGTGGCGCAACAGCACCAGCCGACGGACCCTCATCGCGCCCTCATTCCGTGGACTCCGGGTCCTCGGGACCACCAAGCTCGACCGGAACGGTCGGGCAGTCCCGCCACAACCGTTCCAGGGCATAGAACTCCCGCTCGTCCTGATGCTGGATGTGCACGACGATGTCCACGTAGTCGAGCAGCGTCCAGCGCCCCTCGCGGGTGCCCTCGCGGCGGGCGGGTTTGTAACCGGCCAGCCGCATCTTGTCCTCGACCTCGTCGACGATCGCATTGACCTGGCGCTCGTTGGAGGCCGACGCGATCACGAAGCAGTCGGTGATCACCAACTGACCCGACACGTCGATGACCACCACATCGTCGGCCAGCTTGGCCGCAGCAGCCTGGGCGGCCACCGTCGCCATCGCCACGGCCTCAGCGGTGGCGCTCATCGAACCGGCTCCATGATGTGTTCACCCTTTCCGTCTGCGGAATACAACCCGCGTTTGGCCACGTACTGCACCACGCCGTCGGGCACCAGGTACCAGATCGGCCGGTCTTCTTCGGCCCGCTTGCGGCAGTCGCTGGACGAGATGGCCAGCGCGGGCACCTCGACCAATGTCAATGTGTCCGGCGGCAGCTCGCGCAGCGCCGCCTCGATGTGTTCACCGTCCAACTCGTAGCCCGGCCGGCTGACGCCGACGAACCTCGCCATGGAGAACAGGTCCTCCCAGTTCTGCCAGGACAGAATGGAGGCCAGGGCGTCGGCTCCGGTGATGAAGTACAGGTCGGCGTCGGCGTTGAGGTCACGCAGATCACGCAGGGTGTCCTTGGTGTAGGTCGCCCCGCCCCGGTCGATGTCGACGCGGCTGACCGAGAACCTCGGGTTGGACGCGGTCGCGATCACCGTCATCAGATACCGGTCCTCCGGCGCGCTGACCCGCCGGTCGTGTTTCTGCCAGGGCTGACCCGTCGGGACGAATACCACCTCGTCGAGATCGAACAGGTCGGCCACCTCACTGGCGGCGACCAGGTGCCCGTTGTGGATGGGATCGAACGTCCCACCCATCACACCCATCCTGCGCCGTCTAGCCACGAACAGGCAGCTTACGGCAGCGTTCACCAGCGGTGCGCAGGCTGCGGCACGGCGGCGCCACGGTGGGCCGTGCTCAGACCGGCAGCAACCCGTCGATCACCGCGGCCAGTTGTTTGGCCGAGCGGCACTCGTGCATCGGGATGGTGTCGGCGTATTTCGGCGCCGCAGAATCGCCGCTGCCCCACAGATGCCTGGGCTCCGGGTTGAGCCAGTGGGCGTGCCTGCTGGACGACACCATGTGCGCGAGCAGGCCGGTCTCCGGGTTGCGGTAGTTGTTGCGGCCGTCGCCCAGCACCAGCAGCGAGCTGCGCGGGGACAGCACGTTGGGGTACTTGTCCAGGAAGGACACGAACGCGTGCCCGTAGTCGGAGTGCCCGTCACGGGTGTAGACGCCGGCCTCTCGGGTGATGCGCTGCACCGCGACCGCCAGGTCGGACTCCGGCCCGAACATCTCGGTCACCTCGTCGGTGGTGTCGATGAAGGCGAACACCCGTACCCGGGAGAACTGCTGACGCAGCGCCGAGACCAGCATCAGGGTGAAGTGGCTGAATCCGGCGACCGACCCGGAGACATCGCAGAGCACGACGAGCTCGGGACGGGCCGGATGCGGCTTCTTGAGCACGACGTCGATGGGCACCCCACCGGTGGACATCGATTTGCGCAGCGTCTTGCGCAGGTCGATCTCCCCGGAACGGGACCGGCGGCGCCGGGCCGCCAGGCGCGTCGCCAACGTGCGGGCCAACGGCTGTACGGTCTTGCGCATCTGACGCAGCTGCTCACCGGACGCCCGCAGGAACTCGACGTTCTCGGCCAGCTGCGGCACCCCGTACATCTGCACGTGGTCACGGCCCAGTTGCTCGGCGGTGCGCCGCTTGGTCTCGGACTCGACCATCTTGCGGAGCTGGGCGATGCGCTGTGCGGCCAGGGCCTTGGCGATCTCCTCCTGGGTCGGCGTGGGTTCGTCGCCATAGGGGGCGAGCAGCCCGGCCAGCAGCCGGCCCTCCAGATCGTCCAGGCTCATGGCCTTGAGTGCCTGATACGACGAGTAGGACGGGCCGCGGCTCGAGTTGTACCGGCCGTAGGCCTCGACGATCCGCGCGATCATCGCCGCCATCCGGTCGTCGAGGTTGGCCAGTTCCTCGTTGTCGGCCAGCATCTGCACCAACGCCTCACGCATCGCCTCGATGTCCTCGGGCGGCAATTGGGGGCGGTTCTCGTCACCGGCATCGCCCTCGTCGTCCTCCGAGAGCGCGGTGCGGTCACCCAGAGCGGCCGGGAAGAACAGGTCGAACATCGCGTCATAGGTGTCGCGGTGGTCTGGGCGGCGCAGCACCGCGCAGGCGATGCCCTCACGCAGCGCCTCACGATCACCCAACCCCAGCACGGTGATCACCCGGCCGGCATCCACCGTCTCCGATGGTCCGACCGAGATGCCTTGCCCGCGAAGCGCTTCGACGAACTCGACAAGGTGCCCCGGCAGGCCGTGCGGGGCCAGCGGCTGCGGCGGTCGAACCCGGCGGGGCACCATCAGTTCAGCTTCAGCTCGCCGGCCGCCCTGACCTGGTCGGACTGGTGTTTGAGCACCACGCCGAGGGTGGCAGCGATCATCTCGTCGTCGATGGTGTCCAGACCCAGGGCCAGCACGGTGCGGCCCCAGTCGATGGTCTCGGCCACCGACGGCACCTTCTTGAGTTGCATGCCGCGCATCACGCCGATGATCTTCACGAGCTCCGATGCGATGTGCTCGGGCAGTTCGGGGACCCGCGACAGCAGGATGCGCCGCTCCAGATCCGGATCCGGGAAGTCGATGTGCAGGAACAGGCAGCGACGCTTGAGCGCCTCGGAGAGCTCACGGGTGGCATTCGAGGTGAGCACCACGAACGGCGGACGCTCGGCGATGATCGTGCCGAGTTCCGGGACGGTGACCGCGAAATCGGAGAGCACCTCCAGCAGCAGGCCCTCGATCTCGATGTCGGCCTTGTCGGTCTCGTCGACCAGCAGCACGGTCGGATCGGTGCGCTTGATCGCGGTCAGCAGCGGACGGGTCAGCAGGAACTCCTCGCTGAACACGTCCATCTTGGTCTGGTCCCAGTCGCCGCCGTTCGCGTTCTGCCCGGCTTGGATCCGCAGGATCTGCTTGGCGTGGTTCCACTCGTAGAGCGCGCGAGCCTCATCGACGCCCTCGTAGCACTGCAACCGCACCAGCTCCGAACCCGTCGACTGGGCCACCGCGCGAGCGAGCTCGGTCTTTCCGACGCCTGCGGGCCCCTCGACAAGCAACGGTTTACCCAGCCGGTCGGCGAGGAAAACCGCTGTCGCGGTGGCGGTATCGGGCAGGTAGCCGGTCTCCGCCAGGCGCCGCGCGACATCGTCGATGTCGGCGAACAACGGAGCGGGGCGAGCGGGCACGCTCATGTGGTCTCCTGGTCTCTATCGGGTCGGCGGCTACGCCGGGCGGGTCTGACCGTCTCCCCACACGATCCATTTGGTCGAGGTCAGTTCGGGCAGGCCCATCGGTCCGCGGGCATGCAGTTTCTGGGTGGAGATGCCGATCTCGGCGCCGAAACCGAACTGCTCTCCGTCGGTGAACGCGGTGGACGCGTTGACCATCACCGCAGCCGCGTCCACCTGTTCGGTGAAACGCTGGGCCGCAGCAAGATCCATTGTCACGATGGCCTCGGTGTGTCCGGTGCCGTACTCGTTGATGTGGGTGATCGCCCCGTCGAGCCCGTCGACCACTGCGACGGCGATGTCCATCGAGAGGAACTCGGTGTGCAACTCCTCTTCGGTGGGATCGGCGTGCACGGTCACTCCGGCCTCCCGCAGCGCGGCGGTGAGCCGCGGCAGTGCGGTCTCCTGCAGCGCCTTGTCCACCAGCAGGGTCTCGGCGGCATTGCAGACACTGGGACGGCGCGTCTTGGAGTTCAGCAGGATCTTCTCGGCCAGGTCGACGTCGGCCGAGGAGTGAACGTAGACATGGCAATTGCCCACACCGGTCTCGATGGTGGGAACCTGCGCGTCGCGCACCACGGCCTCGATCAGGCCGGCTCCCCCGCGCGGGATCACCACGTCGACCAGGCCGCGGGCCTGGATCAGGTGGGTGACGCTGGCGCGGTCGTGGCTGGGCAGCAGTTGCACGGCGTCCAAGGGCAGACCGACCGAAGCCAGGGCCGACCGCAGCGCGGCCACCAGCGCCTCGTTGGACCGGGCCGCCGACGAACTGCCGCGCAGCAGAGCGGCATTGCCCGACTTCAGGGTGAGCCCGAACGCGTCCACCGTGACGTTGGGACGGCCCTCATAGACCATGCCGACCACGCCGAGCGGCACCCGCTGCTGACGCAGCTGCAGGCCGTTGGGCAGGGTGCGGCCCTGCAATACCTCCCCGACCGGATCGGGCAACCCGGCGACCTGGCGCAGCCCGGCCGCAATGCCGTCGACCCGCTGCGGGTTGAGTGCCAGGCGGTCCAGCATCGCCTCGGGGGTACCCGACTCGCGGGCGGCCTCGACGTCGGCCGCATTGGCGGCCAGGATCTCGTGGACATGGGCCAGCACGCTGTCGGCGGCGGCGTGCAGCGCGCGGTTCTTGGTCTCGGCGCTCAGAGTGCCCAAGGTGCGAGCGGCGATGCGAGCACGACGCGCGGCCTCGTGCACCTGCTCGCGCAGGTCTGCTTGCGGCACCGTCGGCGACTGTGTCTGAACGCTCATCTAGCCAGCGTATCGGACCTGTTGACGCCCTTCGACAGGTGTCAGGCGCGCTCTGCGGCTAGCGTTGTCGAACATGGTCGCTGCGCGGGTTTGCGTCGTCGGGAGCATCAACGCCGACCTCACGTTCACCGTCGGCGCACTGCCGCGCCCCGGACAGACCGTGCTCGCGTCGTCCCTGGTGTCTGCGCCCGGCGGCAAGGGCGGCAACCAGGCGGTGGCGGCCGCGCGGGCCGGCGCCGAGGTTGCCCTGGTGGCCGCGCTCGGCGACGACGCCGCCGCCACGAACCTGCGCGAGCATCTCCGGGCCAATGGGGTGGCGACCGACTCCGTGACATGCGTGCCCGGTCCGAGCGGATCGGCGGCGATCCTGGTCGACGGAGTCGGCGAGAACTGCATCGTGGTGGCGCCGGGCGCCAATGCCCGCCTCGAGGTGGACTCCGACGCGGCGCGCACGGCCATCGTCTGGAGCGAGGTCGTGCTGATCCAGTTGGAGATCCCGGTGACGACGGCGATCGCAGCGGCCCGGTTGGCCAAGGCTGCCGGGGCGGCCGTGATGCTCAACGCCTCACCAGGAGGTACCGCCGCCCATCAATTGCTCGCATTGTCGGAACTGGTCGACGTGGTGGTGGTGAACGAGACCGAGGCGGCCGAGTGGCACTGGCCGGTGCGGCATCTGGTGATCACCCGGGGCGCTCGAGGGGCCAGCTACGTGGGCACCGACGAGCGCTTCGACGTACCGGCGCCCGCAGTGCGGGCGCTGGACACCGCCGGCGCCGGCGACGTGTTCGCCGGGGTGCTGGCCGCGAGCTGGACCGCGGGCCACGAACATGCCCTTCGCCGCGCGTGCGCGGCCGGAGCGTTGGCCACCCTGGTGCGCGGGGCCGGCGACTGCGCCCCGTCGGCATCCGACATCGACGCTGTCCTGACCCACTGAGACGGCCAACTGAAGCCGATACCGTTGACGTTATAGTCGCCGACATGACCCAGGGAAACACTCCGCGACCGCCCGAAGGCGACTGGCTCGGCACCCCGTACCTCAGGTTCGAGCGGCAGGGACCGTTCGGCGTGGTGACCCTAGACCGGCCCGAGGCCCGCAACGCGATGACGCCGGCGATGTACTTCGGCATCCGGTACGCGGTCACCCACGTCGAGGCGGACCCTGATCTGGCCGGCCTGCTGATCACCGGAACCGGGGACGTGTTCGCCCCCGGCGGCGACCTCGGCGGCGGCAACGGCGTCGACGACTGGATGAGCTTCGGCGCAGCCCTGTCGATGGACGTCACCCCGTTCGAAACCCTGCGCCAATCGGTCAAACCGGTGGTGAGCGCCGTCAACGGCTTGTGTCAGGGCGGCGGGCTGCAGATCGCGATCTGCAGCGACATGGCCGTGGTCAGCGACCGCGCCACATTCCGGGTGCCCGAGCTGTACCGCGGTATCGCCGACACGTACTACAGCCAGATGCTGGCCCGGCTGATCGGCCCCGTCCGGACCCGTGACCTCATGTTCACCGGGCGCACGCTCACCGCACAGGAAGCCGTCGACTGGGGCATGGTCGCCCGAGTGGTACCGCACGACGAATTACTCTCTGCCGCAACAGAAGTGATCGCCCAATGCTGCCGGACGGCGCCCCGCGCCCGCGGGGTGGTCAAGTCCAGTCTGGACAGTTACCTGGGTCTCTACGACCGGATCGGCATGAAGGCCAGCTACAGCGGCGACGAGGCCGCCGAGGGATTCCGCGCCTTCAAGGCGCGACGCTCCCCGGAGTGGGTCCACCCGGACCTGCGCGCCGAGGGCCGGCTCTAGACGCTGACCAGGTCCTCCCTGGCAGCCGTCGCGGGCTGCACATTGGCTCCGGGCCCAGCGGTCGGCAGCGACACCTCCACACCGGAGATGTCGATGACGCCGAACTGGGTGAAGTTGAGGAACGGCGTCGCCGAGGTGGTGATCTGCACCGTCGCGGTGTGTCCGGGCTCCAGTGTGTAGGCCACGGCCTCCATCGGAATGGTGACGGTGTGCTCCTTGCCGTCGAGCGTGACCGGAATCGGCGTGACCACGTTGCCGATCACCTGGCCGGTCTGATCGTCGACGACCTGGGCGTAGACGTGGCGGCTGGTGCCGATTCCGGAGTAGGTCATCGTCAGCTCGGGCGCACCGACGATCTGGGTGGCGGTTTCCGACGGCGCCGTCACCTTGACGTTCACCGCGTTGGCGGCCTTGGTGCCGTCCCCGAGGCCGAACGGGATCCCCGCCGCGCCCGGTCCGGAACCGCCGAGGATCGGGACGATTCCGAGCAGCCCGCCGCTGCCCGACGCGGTGACCGGGGCCCCGGTGAAATTCGGGTCGGTCGGCAGGAGGTCGGACGTGTAGTGGTCGCCGTTCTGGTCGATCCACTGGAACGTAGGAAGACTGTCCGCGAGGCCGCCATCGACGTTCTCGCCCTTGTGCTTGACGTAGGTGTCCAGCCAGCTCATCGTCGCGGATTCGACCATCTCGGTGCTGTCGCCGGCCGGGGTTTCGCAGTTGCCGTGGCCGCCACAGAACCACACCATCTTCACCGGCACGCCGTTGGCGTCGAGGATCTGCGCGTTGTCCATCGCCTGCTGCAGCGGGAACAACACGTCGACGGTGCCCTGGATGATCAGCGTCGGCGCGGTGACCTTGTTGACCAGCGCGGTGGGGCCACTGCTGGCCAGCAGGGCTTGCTGCTCTGGGGTCAGGATGCCCAGCAGTCCACCGGTGAGGATGCCGCTGTACAGCTGGCTGTTGATGTTCGCGCCCGAGGTCACCAACGACAGGAGCAGCAGCGCCGCATACGACGTCTTGAACGCCTCGTTCGGGTAGAGCGAACTGTTCAGCGAGTTCCACGAGATCGTCGGGACGATCGCGTCGATCCGGTTGTCGGTGCCCGCGGCCACCCACTGGATGCCTCCGCCGTATGACGGGCCCACCATGCCCATCCGCGGATCATTGGCGGCGTCGAGTTGCGTGCCGGGCCGCTTGGCGACGTAGTCGATCATGGCTGACACGTCGCGACCCTCGAAGAACGGATTGTCCAGCTGCAGGATCCCGCCCGAGTCGTGCTCGCCGCGCGAATCCCAGGTGACGACGTTGTAACCCGCGTCGCGGAACGTGCCGACGCCGGTGGCTCCGCCCGAGTACGGGTTCGTGTCGCCCGCACTCGACAGGCCCGCGCCACTGAAGATGGTCGGCGCCTCCTCCCCCGCCTGAAGGCCCGACGCCGGGAAATAGTTCATGCTGATCGGAGTGCCGTCGAAGGACGTCACCTTGACCGTGTAGGCCACCGGGGTGCCCGCCGGCGCCAGCGCACCGACGTCCACGTTGACGTCCACCATCTCCGACTTGCCGATGAGCGGCGCCAACAGATCGTTGACGATCGGTACCTGATGCACGATCACCAGTACCTGCGGCACGAACGATCCCACGATCGGAATCTGTTGCAACGCAGCATCGAACGCGGTGGTCTCGGCGACCAGGACGGTGAACTTCTCCGTGCCGCCGCTGTCGACGACAGTGGCGTAGGGCAGGAACGTGAAGGTGCCGTTGGCCGAGTTGAGCCGGACCTTGCCGCCCGCACTCGGGTCGCCGATCACGGTGTAGGTGAGCGGCAGACCGGTGGAACTCGTGGCCCCCGTGGAGCCGTGGATGATGCCGTCGGTGATGCCGACCGATGGACTGGCCGTGATGCCACCGGTGGCGCTCACCGACGGTGACACGGCGGCCGCGGAGAACTCCCGGCGCGCGGCCGCAAGCAGAACCCATCCGGCGGGCGAATCAGTCGACGGCGCGGTCGGCGAGTTCCCGGCCAGTGTCCTGGCGATGTCGTTGACCACGGTCTCGATCAGGCCCCGCACCGGAGCCACCTCAGCGGCGGGTGGCTCGGCCTTGACCGTGACGGGCGGGGTCGCTGTGGGCTCGTCGGCCACACCGGTGTCGATGCTCTCGTTCGTCGACTCGACGGGCGCCGGGGTCTTGGCGTGATCACGCAGAGGCCGGGGCAGGTTCGGCTTGACGAACGACAGGCCCCGCGCCGGTGTTTCAGCGGGCACGGCGACCTTGGGTTTTTCGATCGCCGGGGCGTCCTGCCCGTTGTCGCTGCCGCCGTGCCGGGTCAGTCCGGCTTCGATCTTGGCCTGGGCCTCCGACAGCCGGTCGGTGATCGATTGCACGACATCGGACTTCGGCGTCGTCGAGCTCACGCGGTGGCGACCGGACTCACCGAGCTTGGTCGGCCGGTCCTTGATCGCCGAACGCACCGTCGCCGGTCGCGGCGTGCGGGTGCTCTGCCGGTCCTTGGCCGGACCCTTCTTGGCCGCGGGGGCAGACGGAGAATCGGACGACGTGTCGCTGGAACCGGGCGATGCCGAGGCCACCGGGGTACCGAGGGCCTGCCCACCCAGAACGACGGCCGACCCGACCCCGAGCGCAACCGCCAATCCGCCTACCCGACCGACGTACCTTGCAGCACCCAACGCGACCTCCTAGACCCAGACATTCGGCAATGACCGAACTGTGACCCGACGCACATTAGCGCGTCGCTGTGACCCAGAAGGTTAGCTTGTCAATTTTTTGCGTCGTCAATTGGGAGCAGCCGCATGGGCTGAAGAAAACTACTGTTCAGGGACGTTTCGCTCGATCTCGTCGAGCCAGATCCGTGCCGACATGTCCGACGGCGCCCGCCAGTCCCCACGCGGCGACAGCGAGCCGCCGTGCGACACCTTGGGCCCGTTGGGCAGCGCCGACCGCTTGAACTGTGAGAACGAATAGAACCGCTGGGCGAAGACCTGAAGCCAGTGCCGGATCTCGCCGAGCGAATACACCGGGCGCTTGTCCTCGGGGAACCCGGCCGGCCAATCACCGTGGGCCGCGTCATGCCACGCATGCCAGGCCAGGAACGCCACCTTCGACGGACGGAAGCCGTAGCGCAGCACCTGGAACAACGAAAAGTCCTGCAGCACATAGGGGCCCACCTTGGCCTCGCTGCTCTGGATCTCCTCGTCCTCGCCGGTGGGCACCAACTCCGGGGTGATCTCGGTGTCGAGTACCGATTGGAGGACTTCATTGACCTCGGAGTCCTCGTCGCCGAACTGACCGGACGAGATCACCCACCGGATCAGATGCTGGATCAGGGTTTTCGGCACCCCTCCGTTGACGTTGTAGTGCGACATCTGGTCGCCGACACCGTAAGTCGACCAGCCCAGTGCCAGCTCCGACAGGTCCCCGGTGCCGAGCACGATGCCGCCGCGCTGATTGGCCAGCCGGAACAGGTAATCGGTGCGAAGGCCGGCCTGGACGTTCTCGAAAGTGACGTCGTAGACCATCTCACCGCGTCCGAACGGATGGTCCATCTCGGTGAGCATCAGCTCGGCGGTCTGCTTGATGTCGATCTCTTCGAACGTCACCCCCAGCGCCCGACTCAACCGGATCGCGTTGTTCTTGGTGCGGTCGCCGGTGGCGAAGCCGGGCAGGGTGAACGCGAGAATGTCACTGCGCGGGCGGTTCTCCCGGTCCATCGCCCGGGCCGCCACGATCAGGGCATGGGTGGAATCCAGGCCGCCGGACACCCCGATCACCACCTTGGGGTATTTCAGTGCCCGCAGCCGCTGCTCCAGCCCGGAGACCTGAATGTTGTAGGCCTCATAGCAATCCTGTTGCAGCCGTGCCGGATCCGCAGGCACGAACGGAAACCGCTCGATCTCGCGCAACAGCCCGATGTCGCCTGTCGGCGGGTCGAGCTGAAACTCGATGCGACGGAACGTATCTACCTGGGGGCCATGGTTTCTCGCGTTGTCGTCGAACGTGCCCATCCGCAGCCGCTCGGAACGCAACAGCTCCAGATCCACGTCGGCCACCGAGCGTCGTTCACCCCGCGGGAAACGCTCACTCTCGGCCAGCAGCAGCCCGTTCTCCCAGACCATGGTCTGGCCGTCCCACGCCAGGTCGGTCGTCGACTCCCCCTCGCCGGCCGCGGCATACACATAGGCGGCCAGGCACCGCGATGAGGCCGAACGCGCCAGCAGCGCACGATCTTCGGCGCGGCCGACAGTGATCGGACTGCCCGAGAGATTCGCCAACACCGTGGCGCCGGCCAATGCCGCCTGGGCACTGGGAGGAACCGGAACGAACATGTCCTCACAGATCTCGACGTGCAGGACCAGCCCCGGGACGTCGGAGGCCACGAACAGCAGGTCCGGACCGAACGGCACCTCGGCGCCGGCCACCCGGATGGTGCCACGCACGTCGGCGCCGGACGCCATCTGCCTGCGCTCGTAGAACTCCCGGTACGTCGGCAGATAGGACTTCGGTGCCACACCGAGCACCGCGCCGCGGTGGATGACGACCGCCGTGTTGTAGACCCGATGCCGGTACCGCAGTGGTGCGCCGACCACCAGCACCGGTGTCAGCACCACCGATGCCGCGACGATTTCGATGAGCGCCTGCTCCACCGACTCCAGCAAGGCATCCTGCATCAGGATGTCGTCGATCGAATAACCCGAGAGCGTCAGCTCGGGGAACACCGCGACGGCCACGCCGTCGTCGTGGCAGGCCTGCGCCAACCGGAGCACCGATTCGGCGTTCGCCGGCGGATCCGCCAACGCCGTGTGGTGGGTGCAGGCGGCAACCCGCGCGAAACCGTGGTGATAGGCGCTGTAGAAGTCCATCGAGCCCATTGTCACCCGAAAAGTGTCAAGATCGGGCCACTGGGTACCAAATGACGCATGAGCGATACCGCCCTGGTGGTTGTGGACATGCTCAACCACTACCGGCACGAGGATGCCGAACTGCTTGCCCCCAACGTGGCGCCGATCATCGATCCGCTGGTCGGGCTGATCGAGAGCGCTCGCGACCGCGACGACATCGATCTGATCTACGTCAACGACAACTACGGCGATTTCACCGCCCAGTTCAGCGACATCGTCGAGGCCGCGCTGGCCGGTGAGCACCCGGATCTGGTGCGGCCGATCGTCCCGGCGGACGACTGCCTGCTCCTGACGAAGGTGCGCCACAGTGTGTTCTATGCGACCGCGCTGGATTACCTGCTGGGCCGCTTGGGCACCCGGCGGCTCATACTCACGGGCCAGGTCACCGAGCAGTGCATCCTCTACAGCGCTTTGGACGCCTATGTGCGACATTTCGACGTCGTGATCCCGTCCGACGCGGTCGCGCACATCGACGCCGGTCTGGGTGAGGCCGCACTGCAGATGATGCGCCGCAACATGAGCGCCGAGATCGTTCCCGCCGCCAAATGCCTGGACTGACGGGCGGCCTATCCTGGCGAGCGTGGATGCTCCCGAACTCGTCGCCCTTCTGCAGGGCCGCCGCGTCGCGGTATTGACGGGAGCCGGGATGTCGACCGATTCCGGTATCCCCGATTACCGCGGCCCGGATTCTCCGCCCAGCAATCCGATGACCATCCGGCAGTTCACCTCTGATCCGGAGTTCCGCCAGCGGTACTGGGCCCGCAACCACGTCGGGTGGCGCCACATGGACGAAACACTACCCAATGCCGGGCATCGCGCCTTGGCCGCACTGGAATCCGCCGGGGTGGTGAGTGGACTTATCACCCAGAACGTCGATCTGCTGCACAGCAAGGCCGGCAGCCGGTCGGTGGTCAACCTGCACGGCACCTACGCGCAGGTGATCTGCCTGGACTGCGGCGCGACGATGGGTCGCGACGAGCTGGCCGGCGCACTGGAGACGGCCAATCCCGGCTTCATCGAACGCGCCGAGGCGGTCGGCGGCATCGCGGTGGCACCCGACGCCGATGCCGTGGTCAGCGACACCGATTCATTCACCATCGTGGACTGCCCGGCCTGTGCGGGCATGCTCAAACCCGACATCGTCTACTTCGGTGAGAATGTCCCGAAAGACCGTGTCGAGCAGGCGTATTCGATGGTGGAGGACGCCGAAGCACTATTGGTCGCGGGCTCCTCGCTGACGGTGTACTCCGGCTATCGATTCGTCCGGCACGCGGCCGCGCACGACATCCCGGTGGGGATCATCAACCGCGGCCCCACCCGCGGCGACGACCTGGCCACGGTCAAGGTCGAAGCGGGCTGTTCGGAGATGCTGACCCTGTTGGCCGGTGAGCTCAGAACGTGCACGGCATCGCCCGGATAGCGTGCACGAAGTTGCCGGCCAGATAGGCCGGCTCGCCCGCGGCGATGTCGGGCAGCTGGTGCAGCAGCTCACCGAAGAGCGCCCGCAACTGGGTCCGGGCGACATGTGCACCCAGGCAGAAGTGACGGCCGCCGCCTCCGAATCCCAGGTGCGGGTTGGGCTTACGGCTCAGATCGAAGACCTCGGGCCGGTCGAACACCTCGCCATCCTGGTTGCCCGAGGCGTAGAACATCACCACCTTCTCCCCCGCCAGGATCTGCTGCCCACCGAGTTCGACGTCGACGGCCGCGGTGCGGCGGAACGTCATCACCGGAGTCGCCCACCGCACGAACTCCTCGACCGCTCCGCCGATCCGGTCGTCGAAATCGGCCATGAGCCAGGCCCGTTGGTCGGGATGGTCGGTCAGCGCTTTGAGTGCGTGACTGGTGGTCTGGCGGGTGGTGTCGTTGCCCGCCACCGCCAGTAGCACGAAGAACGCCGCGACCTCGGCATCGGTGAGCCGGTCCCCGTCGACCTCGGCGTGAACCAGTGCGCTGATCAGATCGTTGCCCGGGTTCTCCCGGCGTTCCGCGGCAAGCGCATTCGCCACCTGATGCAGGTACATCTGGTTCTGCATCAGCACCTCGAGCGGGTGGCGCCCGGCCAAGTAGACCGGGTCGGCCCAGGACACCAGCGCGTCGGCAGCATGGGCCACCCGCTGACGCTCGGCCTCGGGGATCCCGACCATGTCCGACAACGTCCGGATCGGCAGTTCCTTGGCGCATTGATCGACGAAGTCCACACCGCTGCCGACCTCTTTGAGCTCGGCCACGATCTGACGAGCGTTCTCCTTGATCGAGTCTTCGATGCGGGCCACCTGCCGGGGCGTGAACGCGGCGTGGACCAGTTTGCGGATCAACGTATGCCGTGGTGCGTCCATCGCCAGGAAGGACTGTGACGCCTCGAGCAACTCCTCCGGAACGGACTCGAACAACACCCCTTTGCCCGACAGGAATGTCTCGCTGTCACGGCTCACCGCCACGATGTCCGCGTGCCGGGTGACCGCCCAGAACCCGCGATCGTCGGGATCCGGCATGAGCGCGTCCTCGACGGGCGGATGCCAACTGACCGGACGGGCGGCACGTAGCTGCGCGAAGGCAACCTCCCGATCGGCGGCCGTGGTGGCCCAGAACACCCGGGACGACAGGTCGATCGGGTCGTAGGGGCGGGCAATAGCAGGCCAGGAGGCAGCAGATGTGATGGGCGACACAGTCATGATGGTGACGATAAGTCTAGACACTATGTCTAGTCAAGGTGTGAAGCATTCCGATACGCTGGGCCCATGCCATCGGTAACGCGAAAACCGCAGGCCAAAAGGGAGGAACGGCGCGAGCGGATCGAACGCCAACTGCTCGACGCCACCGACCGACTGATGGCCGACGGCACCAGCTTCACCGAACTCAGCGTGGACCGACTGGCCACCGAGGCCGGGATCTCCCGGGCCAGCTTCTACATCTACTTCGAGGACAAGGGCCATCTGCTGCGCCGGCTGGCCAGCCAGGTGTTCGGCGATCTCACCCACGCCGCCGAGCGGTGGTGGGGCGTGGCCGGACGCCGCGACCCAGCCGATGTCCATGCCGCGATGTCCGGCATCATCGCCAGCTATCGGAGCCATCAGCCGGTACTGATCGCGCTCAACGAGATGTCGGGTTATGACCCGCTGGTCGGGCAGACCTACCGTGAACTGCTCGCCGGGATCGCCGACCAGCTCACGAAAGTGATCGAGGACGGGCACTCCGACGGGACCATCCGGCCGCAACTGCATGCCGCCGTCACCGCGAGCACGCTGACCTGGATGGTGGAACGGACCTGCCACCAGAATCTGCCGTCACACCCGGCCTCCTACGACGCCCAGCTGGCGAACACGCTCACCGAGATCATCTGGGGTGCGCTGTATCTGGAGTCCCCACCCCGGTGATTTGGGTGCGTTTGGTAACGGTCAGCGTTACTCGTTGCACCCAAATCGCTAGAGGGCGACCAGATCGTCGGCGTGCACCGCGGGCCGCCGCATTTCGGCCGGCAGATCAGGCGTCGAGCGGCCGATGATCGCGGCCAGCTCCGACGCCTCATACGCTACGACGCCGCGCGCGATCGTCTGCCCGTCCAACGCGCGGAGATCCACCACGTCACCGCCGTGGAAGTGGCCGGCGACCTCGGTGATTCCGGCAGGCAGCAGTGAACGCCGCTGTGTGACGACCGCCCGCACCGCTCCGTTGTCGAGGGTCAATACCCCGTGCGACTCCGCCGTGTGGCGAACCCAGAACCGCCGCGCCGACATCCGCTCGGGCCGCGGCGCGAACACCGTACCCACCGAGGCATCGCTCAGCGCCGCACCGGCATCGGCGGCAGCGGCCAGCAGCACCGGCATCCCGGCGTCGGCCGCCAACAGCGCCGAGGACAGCTTCGAGGCCATGCCGCCGGTGCCCAGGTGGCTACCGCCGCCGGCCACCACCCCGTCGAGATCGCCTTGCGCGCCAACCTCAGGAATGAAGCGCGCGTTCCCTTTTCGTGGATCAGCGTCATACAGGCCGTCGATGTCGGACAGCAGGATCAGTGCGTCGGCACCGACCAGCTGGGCCACCAGCGCCGAAAGCCGGTCGTTGTCACCGAACCTGATCTCGTTGGTGGCCACGGTGTCGTTCTCGTTGACGATCGCGACCGCGTGCAGGGCACGCAACCGGTCCAGGGTGCGCTGAGCGTTGTTGTGCTGCACCCGCATCGCGATGTCATGGGCGGTCAGCAGTACCTGCCCGACCGTGCGGCTGTAGACCGCGAACGCCGAACTCCAGGCATTGACCAGAGCCACCTGTCCGACGCTGGCGGCCGCCTGCTTGGTGGCCAGATCGGTGGGGCGCTTGGACAGCCCGAGCGGCTCGATTCCGGCAGCGATGGCACCCGAGGACACGATCACCAGGTCGGAACCAGCCCGCATCCGGCCCTCGATGGCCTCGACCAGGACCGCGAGACGGCCGGCGTCGAAGACTCCGGAGGGGGTGGTCAGCGCAGTGGTGCCGATCTTGACGACGACACTGCGAGCGGTCCGAACAGCCTCCCGGTGTACCGAGGGCGTCGAGCCTGCGCTCGTCACTCGTCTTCACTCCCGGGCTGGCGCCGTTCACGACGCGCGGCCTTGCGTTCGGCGGCACCGATGCGGTCGGTCTGTTCGAGCCGGATGTCGGTGCCACGTCCGGTGAGCGGCATGTCGACACCGGCGGGAGTCTGCGGTTCCCAGTCGAAGGTCATGTCGCCGATGGTCACAGCGCAACCGGGCTTGGCGCCGTTCTTCCACAACGCGTCCTCGACACCCAAGCGGGCCAACCGGTCACCCAGGTAACCGACGGCCTCGTCGTTGCCGAAGTCGGTCTGCGCGATCCAGCGCTCGGGCCGGGTACCACGCACGATGAACCCGCCGTACCCATCGGTCTCGACGGTGAAGCCGCTCTCGTCGACGGCGATCGGGCGGATCACCGGACGCCTCGGCACCACCTCAGGTTGGGCATCGCGATAGGCCTTCACCATCTCCCACAGCGCAAAGATCAACGGCCGCAAGCCATCACGGCTGACCGTCGAGATCTCATACACCGGCCAGCCGAACTTCTCGGCCACCTCTTCACGCACGAAGTCGGCCAATTCGCGGGCGTCGGGAACGTCGATCTTGTTGAGCACCACCGCACGTGGCCGCGACGCCAGGTCACCCAGGGTTGAATCGCCTTGCAGGGTCGGGGTGTACGCCGCGAGTTCGGCCTCCAGCGCCTCGATATCGGAGATCGGGTCACGCCCGGGTTCCATGGTGGCGCAGTCCACGACATGCACGAGCACCGCGCAGCGCTCAAGGTGCCGAAGGAATTCCAGGCCGAGACCACGGCCCTCGGACGCGCCGGGGATCAGGCCGGGAACGTCGGCGACGGTGAAGGTGTTCTCGCCGGCCGACACCACACCCAGGTTGGGCACCAGTGTGGTGAACGGGTAGTCGGCGATCTTGGGCTTGGCCGCCGAGATGGTCGACACCAGAGAGGATTTACCGGCCGACGGGAAACCGATCAGGCCGACATCGGCGACGGTCTTGAGTTCGAGGGTGAGATCGCGGGTCTGGCCCTTCTCACCGAGCAGGGCGAAACCGGGAGCCTTGCGGGCCCGGGAAGCGAGTGCGGCATTGCCGAGCCCACCGCGACCGCCTTGCGCGGCTTCGAACCGGGTACCGGCGCCGACCAGGTCGGCCAACATCCGGCCGTCCTCGTCGAGCACCACCGTGCCGTCCGGCACGCGCACGATCAGGTCGTCGCCGGTGGCACCGTCACGATTGCTGCCCGCACCCGGCCTACCGGAGGGTGCGGCAACATGGGGATGGAAGTGGAAGTCCAGCAGGGTGTGAACCTGCGGATCGACGACGAGCACGATGCTGCCGCCGCGACCACCGTTGCCGCCGTCAGGGCCGCCGAGGGGTTTGAATTTCTCGCGGTGCACCGACGCGCAGCCGTGGCCGCCGTTGCCTGCACTCGCATGGATGACGACGCGGTCGACAAACCGTGGCATCGGACATCCTCTCCGTCGAATGTGAAGCTATCGCGAAAGTCCTATCGAGAACTCGCAGCTGCTTCACATTCGCGGAGAATCCTCTTGGTCTCAGGCCTCCGGGCGCGGCACGGGAACGATGTTCACGTGCTTGCGACCGCGCTTGGAGCCGAACTCCACCGAGCCGGGGGCCAGCGCGAACAGCGTGTCATCGCCCCCACGACCGACGTTGACGCCGGGGTGGAAGTGGGTGCCGCGCTGACGGACCAGGATCTCGCCTGCCTTGACGACCTGACCACCGAACCGCTTCACGCCGAGCCGCTGTGCTGCGGATTCACGACCGTTACGAGAGCTGGAAGCGCCCTTTTTGTGTGCCATTAGTTCGCTCCCTCGTTACTTGATGCCGGTGACCTTGAGCACGGTCAGCTGCTGACGGTGCCCCTGGCGCTTGTGGTAGCCGGTCTTGTTCTTGAACTTGTGGATACGGATCTTGGGACCCTTGGTGTGCTCGAGCACCTCACCGGTGACGGCAACCTTGGCCAGGTCATCGGCCTTGCTGGTGACCTTGGCGCCGTCGACCACGAGGGCCACGGGCAGCGACACCGACGCGCCGGGCTCGGCGTCGAGCTTCTCAACCTTCACCACGTCACCGGCGGCAACCTTGTACTGCTTGCCACCGGTCTTGACGATTGCGTATGTCGCCATCGTGTCCTCTGCTCTGCTGCTCTCTGCGGGCGCGCGCTACCGGTCGGTGCGTGCGCGGGTCTTGGGTGGCGGGATATCCCGCCGTCACCAGCCTGTGGTCACACAGGCACTGGAGACAACTGGTCAAGGGTACTTGACCAGCGGGTAGAGGGTCAAACCGCCCTCTACTCGTGGGTTGGCGGCCCTGCGGGCCTGGCTGCGGCACGTCGACGAGTGCGTCCGCGCGAGGGCTGCACCTCCGCAATCACCGGAGCCGGCGCCTGGTAGACGTCTTCTTCGGGCTCGTCGTCTTCCTCATCGTCCGAGTCCTCATCGTCTTCCTCGTCATCCGAGTCGTCGTCTGAGTCCTCGTCGTCCGAGTCGTCGTCGATGTCGTCCAGGTCGTCATCGTCGTCGTCATCATCGAGGTCGTCGTCGAGGTCGATCTCGTCCTCGGACTCATCCTCGTCGGAGTCTTCCGAGTCTTCCGAGTCGTCCGCTTCGTCCGACTCGTCGGCGCCCTGCGCATCGAACTCGCCGTCGGTCGATTCATCGGCCTGCTCGGCAGTCGTCTGCTCGTCGCCCTCGGCCTCGTGAACCTCGCCGTCGGTCTGCTCGCGCTCGTCGAAGGCTTCGTGGGACCCATGGCCCTCGTCGTCTTCGTCGTGGCGACCGTTCGCCGCGGCCATGGCCTTGAACATCGGATGTTCTCCGGCGGGATGATCGGGCACCTTGACGACCGGTACCTCTTCGGGCTCGGGACGGGCATTGCCCCGCTTACCCCGCTTGCTGCGACGGCTACCGCCGGTGGTTTCGGCCTTGCGTCCGGTGTTCGATGACGAGGCCGTGTCGACCGGGTCACCGTGCAACACGATGCCGCGGCCTGCGCAGTGCGTGCAGGTGGTCGAGAAGGCCTCGACCAGACCGGTGCCCAACCGCTTTCGGGTCAGCTGAACAAGGCCCAGTGAGGTCACCTCGGACACCTGATGGCGAGTCCGGTCCCGGCCCAGCGCCTCGGTCAGCCTGCGCAACACCAGATCCCGGTTCGACTCGAGCACCATGTCGATGAAGTCGATCACCACGATGCCGCCGATGTCGCGCAACCGCAGTTGCCGCACGATCTCTTCGGCCGCTTCCAGGTTGTTGCGGGTGACGGTCTGCTCGAGATTGCCGCCAGCGCCGGTGAACTTGCCGGTGTTGACGTCGACGACGGTCATCGCCTCGGTGCGGTCGATCACCAGGGTGCCGCCCGAGGGCAGCCACACCTTGCGGTCCAGCGCCTTCGCCAGCTGCTCGTCGATGCGGTGCACGGCGAACACGTCGGGAGCGTCGGCGCCGCCGGCGGGCTCGTACTTCGTGAGCCGGCCCACCAGATCGGGAGCGACGGTGTTCACGTAGGAGTTGATCGTGTCCCAGGCCTCGTCGCCGGAGACGATCAGACCCGAGAAGTCCTCGTTGAACAGGTCGCGGATGACCTTGACCAGCACGTCGGGTTCTTCGTAGAGGGCGACGGCCGCGCCGGCCTTCTTTGCGGTGACCTCGGTGGACTTGGCCTCGATCTCGGTCCAGCGCTGCTGGAGCCGCTCGACGTCGGAGCGGATGTCTTCTTCTTTGACGCCCTCCGAGGCGGTGCGGATGATCACGCCGGCATCGGCGGGCACGACCTCCTTGAGGATCTCCTTGAGCCGCTGACGCTCGGTGTCGGGCAGCTTGCGGCTGATACCGGTCGACGACGCACCCGGCACGTAGACCAGGTAGCGGCCGGCCAGCGACACCTGCGTGGTGAGCCGGGCGCCCTTGTGCCCTACCGGGTCCTTGCTGACCTGGACGACGACATAGTCACCCGGCTTGAGGGCCTGCTCGATCTTGCGGTTCGACCCGCCGAGACCCGCAGCCTCCCAGTTCACCTCACCGGCATAGAGCACACCGTTGCGGCCACGGCCGATATCGACGAAGGCGGCCTCCATCGAGGGCAGCACGTTCTGCACGATGCCGAGGTAGATGTTGCCGACCAGGCTGGCGGACGCCGCGGAGGTAACAAAATGTTCGACGACGACGCCGTCTTCCAGGACGGCGATCTGGGTGTAGCGGGCGCCTTCGTGCGGCGGCTCGGTGCGGATCTTGTCCCGCACGATCATGGTGCGTTCGACGGCCTCGCGCCGGGCCAGGAACTCGGCCTCGCTCAGGATCGGGGGCCGACGACGGCCGGCGTCGCGACCATCGCGGCGGCGCTGACGCTTGGCCTCCAGACGGGTCGATCCGCTGATCCCCTGGATCTCCGAATCGTCGCTGCTCTTGCCGGACCGCTCGGCCCGGGGCGCGCGCTCGTGCACGACGGTGTTCGGCGGGTCATCCGGAGAGCTCGCGTCATCGTTGTCGCCCGAACCGGACTTGCGCCGGCGGCGACGGCGGCGACGACGGCTGCTGCCGTCACCACCTGCGGTGTCCTCGTCGTTGTTCTCGTCCGACTCATCGGAATCGTCATCGGAATCCTGATCGGACTCGCCCTGATCGTCGGTGGTGTCGGTATCGGAATCCGGGCCCGAGTCGGTGTCGTCTGCCTGCTCACCACGACCACGACCACGCCCCCGACGGCCGCGGCGACGCCGGCGGGCGGCCGGACGATCTGCCTGCTCGTCATCGGTATCGGCGTCGGCATCTGTGTCAGTGTCGGCGTCGGTGTCGTCTTCTTCGTCGTCGTCATCCTCTTGGACGCGCACCGGAACGAACGCCACGGGCTGCGGGGCGACGAACAGCGGCAGGTAATCGGCCCGCTCGGTGTGGGCTTCGCGCGCCGCGGGGATGTTGGCGGTCTCTAGGATCAGCCGCGACTCGGGCTCGTCGCCCACCAGGACGGGGTCGGCCTCGGCGGCTTCGCCCTCGGAAGCGTCGACCGCAGCAGCGCCCGAAACTTCGGCAGGAGCCGCGACCGACTCGGCCACGATGACACTGACGGCTTCAACCTGGACCGGTTCTGCCTGCTCAACCGGCTCCGGGTCGGTCGACCCGAGGGCCAGTGCGTCACGGACCCGCTCGGCGTCAGCCTTTTCGACCGTGGAGTGCGCACTGCGCTGACGCCCATCGAACTCGGCCAGAGCGTCGAGCACGCGCCGGCTTGTCGTTCCGAGCACCCGCGCCAGGGAGTGGACTCTCAGCCGCTCGGGCAGTCCCTCCTGTTGCGGAGTCTGGGTTGATAGGTCGTCATTCTGGGCATCTTCGGCCACGAATTCTCCTCAAGCCCCCGGGCGCGTCGTAACGACGCGGCCACGCGAGGGCTTCCGCTATTGGCCCGGGACACTTTCCCCGGGCTTGTTGTGGTCTCGCTCCGGGCGGTTCGCTACCGAACCCACCCGGTGCCTGGCTGAATGATGGCTGGACGGCCCGCGCCGCACCGGATTGCGGTGGTCGCGCTCGTCGAAGTCTTCATTCGGGTGTACAGCCTCGGTTGAGGCTGGCTACCCGCAACCAGTATCCCACATCACTGACGCGGTACAGACCAGACTGCGAGAAGGTTTATCCGGCGGAGGCTTCGCCAGGGAACCACAGGGCGATCTCACGGGCCGCCGACTCCGGCGAATCCGATCCGTGCACGAGGTTGTCCTGGGTCACAAGCGCCAGGTCACCGCGGATGGTGCCGGGCACAGCCTTCTCCACCGGGTCGGTGCCACCGGCGATCTGACGGAACGCCGCGATCGCGCGCGGCCCTTCCACGATGGCGGCGACGACGGGCCCGGAGGTGATGAACTCCAGCAGCGAGTCGAAGAACGGCTTGCCGTCATGCTCGGCGTAATGCTGCTTGGCCAGCTCGACGCTGACGTTCTTCAGTTCGAGCGCCGCCAGGGTCAGACCCTTGCGCTCGATCCGGCCGAGGATCTCCCCGACCAGGTGGCGCTGCACGCCGTCGGGCTTGATCAGGACAAGGGTCTGCTCAGTCACGAGCAGAGAGCGTACCGGTCGGTAACCGCGCCGCGCCATTCGCGGGCCTCCGACCCCGCGCGCACCGTGGTCCAGCTACGGCACGGCTATTCGCTGGGCGGCTGCTGACCGGGCAGCAGACCGCGATCCTGCCTGCGTTTGACCTCGCGCCGCAGGTACACGATCAACAGCCAGACCACGGCGAAGATCACGCCGATGAAGCCGATCGCCCCATGGATCAGCGCCCCGGCGATCACGACCAGTTGGATGCCGAGGTTCGCCCAGATGGCCCACGGCCGGCCCTGGATCCCCGACATCAGGATCAACACGACGGCCAGCCCGACCACGAAGCCACCCGACGCCCAGGTCAGCCCGGCCGCGCTGGTACCCACCACCGGCAGTGCGAGCAATACGACGATGGCTTCGAGAATCAGCGTCCCCGCCATCACCCCACGGAAGCTCTTCCAGGGGTCGGGCGGCGCCGGCGTGTCGCCGGGTGTCGCATCGCCCGGGGTCTGATTGCCAGGGGTCTGATCGTTCATTGCGGGTCCCGTCCGAACAGGGTCCGGGCCGCGCCGGCGGTCACCACCGAACCGGTGATCACCATGCCGGCCCCGGACAGGCCTTCGTCTGCGCCGGCCTCTTCCACCAGCGCGGTCGCCGTTTCGATGGCGTCCGGCAGCGTCGTGGCGGTGATCACGCGATCCTGGCCGAAACGTTCCTCGGCCAGCAGCGCCAGCGACTCGACGTCCATTGCCCGCGGCGACCCGTTGTGGGTGACCACGATCTGGTCGAAGACGGGCTCGAGCGCGGTCAGAATGCCACCGACGTCCTTGTCCCCCATCACCGACACCACCCCGACCAGGTAGCGGAAGTCGAACTCCTGCTGCAGGGTCTGCGCGAGCGCTGCCGCACCGGCAGGATTGTGTGCCGCGTCGATGAAAACCGTTGGCGCACTCCGCATCCG
The DNA here is from genome assembly GCF_058536225.1 of Mycolicibacterium arcueilense. NCBI lineage: Bacteria > Bacillati > Actinomycetota > Actinomycetes > Mycobacteriales > Mycobacteriaceae > Mycobacterium > Mycolicibacterium arcueilense. Next base: position 370,356 of record NZ_JBZTYL010000026.1, on the reverse strand, counting down.
TTCCATCCGGCCCGGGCTGTGCACGGCCGCGAAGCCGGCCCGGATCGCGTCGACGTCGAGCTGACGGTCGGCCCCCGCACCGAAGAACGCCTCGACCGCAGCCAACGCCAGGACGGCGTTGTGGGCCTGATGTTCACCGTGCAGCGGCAGGAAGATATCGGAGTACACCCCGCTCAGCCCCTGCAGCTCCAGCACCTGTCCGCCAATGGCGATCTGCCTGCTGAGCACGGCGAATTCGGAGTCTTCACGGGCGACGGCCGCGTCGGCGCGCACTGCTTCTTCCAGCAGCACCTCCATGGCCTCCGGAACCTGCTTCGCGATGACGGCCACCGTGTCGGTCGGCACCAGGTCGTCGGGCTGCCGGGTGATGATGCCGGCCTTCTCTCCCGCGATCTCGGCGATCGTGTCACCGAGATAGTCGGTGTGGTCGATGCCGATCGGCGTGATCACCGCGACGGGGGCATTGACGACGTTGGTGGCGTCCCAGCGTCCACCCATCCCCACCTCGATGACCCCGACGTCGATGGGGACATCGGCGAAGGCCGCGAAGGCCATCGCGGTCAGAACCTCGAACTTGCTCATCTTCGGGCCGCCGGCAGCCTCGGACTGCTGGTCCACCAGTTCCACGAACGGTTCGATCTCTCGATAGGTCTCGACGTATTGGGCCGGGGTGATGGGCTTCCCGTCGATCGAGATGCGCTCCACCGCGGACTGCAGGTGCGGGCTGGTGGTGCGTCCGGTGCGTCGGTGCAGTGCGGTCAGCAGCGCGTCGATGAGGCGCGCGACCGACGTCTTGCCGTTGGTCCCTGCCACATGGATGGACGGGTAGGCGCGCTGCGGCGAGCCCAGCAGCTCCAGCAGAGCCGCGATCCGGGCCGTGCTGGGATCCAGTTTGGTCTCGGGCCACCGCTGATCGAGCAGGTGCTCGACCTGCAGCAGCGCAGCGACCTCGTCAGGCGTCGGAATCGGGTCGGTCACCGGATCCTCATCCGGCCAGACCGGCCAGCCGTGCGGTGATCCGCTCGACCTCTTCACCGGCCAACTGCTGACGGCCGCGGATCTTGTCGACGACGTTCTCGGGCGCCTTGGCCAGGAAGGCCTCATTGCCGAGCTTGGCCGTGGTGGTGGCGAGTTCCTTCTGCGCGGCGGCCAGGTCCTTCTCCAGCCGTCGCCGCTCGGCCGCGACGTCGACGGTGCCCGAGGTGTCCACCTCGACGAGCACCGTGGCCTGCGTCAGCCGCACCTCGACCGCGGCCGACGGGGTGAACCCGTCAGCGGCATCGGTCAGCCAGGCCAACGCGGTGACCGCGGGCAACTGCTCGGTCAGACCGGCCTCGGCGATCGCCGACAACCGGGCCGGAACCCGCTGCCGGTCGGCCAGACCCTGGTCGCTGCGGAAGCGGCGCACCTCGGTGATCAGCTTCTGCATGTCGTCAATGTGTTGTGCCGCAACCGGATCCAGCGCGATACCGGAGGCCTGCGGCCACTGCGCGATGACGATGGACTCACCATCGGTGAGCGTCTTCCACAACGTCTCGGTGACGAACGGCATCACCGGGTGCAGCAGCTTGAGCAGAGCGTCCAGCACGGCGGCCAGCACCGCCGTTGTATGAGTGACAGCCTGATCTTTCTCGGAGCCGAGCTGCACCTTGGCCAGTTCCACGTACCAGTCGCAGAACTCGTCCCAGGCGAAGTGGTACAGCGACTCACAGGCGCGGCTGAACTCGTAGCTGTCCAGTGCCGCATCCACCTCGGCGCGCACCTTTTCGAGGCGGCCGAGGATCCAGCGGTCGGCGTCGGTCAGGTCGGCGACCGCCGGCAGTTCAGCCGGGGCTGCCCCGTTCATCAGCGCGAACCGGGTCGCGTTGAACAGCTTGGTGGCGAAGTTGCGCGACGCCCTGGCGTGGTCCTCACCGATGGACAGGTCGCCGCCGGGGCTGGCGCCGCGGGCCAGGGTGAACCGCAGCGCATCGGCGCCGAACTTCTCCACCCAGTCCAGCGGGTCGATGCCGTTGCCGCGCGACTTGCTCATCTTGCGGCCGAACTCGTCGCGGATCAGGCCATGCAGGAAGACATTCTCGAACGGCACCTGCGGACCGCGGGCGCCATCGAACGTGATCGCCGGATCGTCGCCGACGAACGTGCCGAACATCATCATCCGCGCCACCCAGAAGAACAGGATGTCGTAGCCGGTGACCAGCACCGAGGTCGGATAGAACTTGGCCAGATCCGGGGTGTGCTCGGGCCAGCCCAGCGTGGAGAACGGCCACAGCGCCGAAGAGAACCACGTGTCGAGCACGTCGCGGTCCTGCTCCCAGCCATCCGGCGGGGTCTCGTCGGGGCCGACGCACACCGTCTCGCCGTTGGGACCGTGCCAGATCGGGATCCGGTGGCCCCACCACAGCTGCCGGGAGATGCACCAGTCGTGCATGTTGTCGACCCAGGCGAACCACCGCGGTTCCAGGCTCGGCGGGTGAATCACGGTGTTGCCGTTGCGCACCGCATCACCGGCTGCCTTGGCGAGGCCGTCGACCTTGACCCACCACTGCAGGGACAGTCGCGGCTCGATGGGCTCGCCGCTGCGCTCGGAGTGCCCGACGCTGTGCAGGTAGGGGCGCTTCTCGGCGACGATCCGGCCCTGCTCGGCCAGCGCCTCGCGGATCTTGACCCGGGCCTCGAACCGGTCCATGCCGTCGAATTGCGTTCCGGTGTCGGCGATCCGGCCCTTGGCATCCATGATGGTCGGCATCGGAAGCTGATGACGCAGCCCGATCTCGAAGTCGTTCGGGTCGTGCGCGGGAGTGACTTTGACTGCGCCGGTACCGAATTCGGGGTCGACGTGGGTGTCGGCCACGATGATCATCTCGTGGTCGACGAACGGGTGCGGCAGAGTCTTGCCGACCAGGTGGCGGTAACGCTCGTCGTCGGGGTGCACCGCGATCGCGGTGTCACCGAGCATGGTCTCCACGCGGGTGGTGGCCACCACGATATGAGGTTGTGTGTCATCAAGTGAGCCGTAGCGGAACGAGACCAACTCGCCCTCGACGTCCTCGTATTTGACCTCGAGGTCGCTGATCGCGGTCTCCAGCACCGGTGACCAGTTGACCAACCGCTCAGCCTGGTAGATCAGCCCGGCATCGAAGAGCCGCTTGAAGATGGTCCGCACCGCGCGCGACAGGCCCTCGTCCATGGTGAAGCGGTCGCGGCTCCAGTCCACGCCGTCACCGAGGCGACGCATCTGCCCGCCGATGGTGCCGCCGGACTCGCGCTTCCAGTCCCAGACTTTCTCGACGAACAGCTCGCGGCCGAAGTCTTCCTTGGTCTTGCCGTCGACAGCGAGCTGCTTTTCCACCACGGTCTGGGTGGCGATGCCGGCGTGGTCCATGCCCGGCAGCCACAGCACCTCGAAGCCCTGCATCCGCTTGCGGCGGGTGAGCGCGTCCATCAGCGTGTGGTCGAGCGCGTGGCCCATGTGCAGGCTGCCGGTCACGTTGGGCGGCGGTAGCACGATCGAGTACGGCGGCTTTTCGCTGGCCGGATCGGCGGTGAAGTATCCGGCGTCCACCCAGCCCTGGTACAGGTCGGCTTCTACCGCAGCCGGATCCCAGGATTTGGGGAGGGCATCGGCACGGTTGTCAGGGGTGGGAGTCACCGAGCCATTCTAAGAAGGACGCGCCCGAATACGCGAAAGCCCCCGATGCCCGGTGCGTTCGCTGGGCGTCGGAGGCTCTCGAGCAGGGTCGGGGCGGGGTTACTTCTTGCCGCCGAGCAGGCCGCCGAGGATCTCACCGATGGCATTGCCCTGACCGCCACCGCCGCCCAGGACACTGCCCAGGATGCTGCCGAGCGGGTTGTTGGCAGCCGCACCGCCACCGGTCGCGCCACCCAGGATGCTGCCGAGGATGTCCCCGAGGCCGCCGCCGCCGGAAGCCTGGGCCTCGCCCGCGGGTGCGGCGTTCTTCTGAGCGAACTGCTTGCCGATGTAGGCCAAGACGATGGGCGCCAGGATCGGCAGCAGCTTCTTGATCAGATCGCCACCGCCGGCACCGGTACCCGCCAACGCCGACGCGACCTGGTTGCTGTCGTTACCGCCGAAGATCTTCGAGACGATCTGGTTGCCCTCGTTGGCGTCGACCTGGTCGACACTCACTCCACCGTCGAGCAGGCCGCTGACACCCTGCGCGGAGACCGCGGACTCGAGATCACTCGAATCGATGTTGTCGGCCTGCACGTTCTCTGCCACGCCGCCGACGAGGGCCGGCACCAGGGTCTTGATAGCGGCGTTCACCTCGCCTTCATCTGCGCCGAGCTTGCTGGCAATATCCGCTACCGGGATCTGTGCGAAGAGATCGTCGAGACCGGCCATTTTTCTATCCCACCTTCGTTGCTGGCGTACTGGAAGTCCTCGGAACCGACACTAGTCGAATCTGATCTTGTCCCACAGGTGTTCGACGCAGGCCGATCCGTTCGCGTTGCGACGGTTCAGCCCAGCTTGGTGGTCTCCAGCGACGCCCCGGCCGCGGGCAGCCGGGTGAGCAGCACATCCCCCATCGCTGCGACGGGTGTCAGCACACCGCGCCGTTCCGACAGGGCGTCACGATCGGTAGCCAGGGCGAGCCCGCACTCGCCGAGCAACACCGCCGTCGACTTGTATCCGGGATCTCCTTGCTGGGCCATGCTTGTCACATACCGGGCGCCCGACGTCGTCGTGGTGTAGGTCTCGACGCGGTAGTGGCCCTGCTCGCGAGCCCGCTCGCTAGGGCCGGTTCCCGGCTTCGGGGCCAGTCGCGCGACCAGCCCGCTGGGCAGCCGGTTGAAGTAACGGCCTCCCACCCCGAGGGTGAAGGCATTGGCTCCGGTCACCGCAGCCGCGGCCACCGGCGCGGCGAGCGACCGCCCCACGCTCATCTGCTCGGCGTACTCGAACCGGCGTCCATAGGCATAGTCCAGTAATGCATTGCTGCGCCGCACGATTCGCGTGTTCGGGGCCGCCATGGCAAAAGCGCCGGTCCAGTAGCCGGCGAGCTCGGGAGCGATCTCACCGCCGCGGCGCCACCGCACGTCGGGCTGAGCACCGAGTTCGGGCTCAGCGCCGCGGTCGGGGCTCAGCGTGTACGGATCGTTCATCAGCGCCCGGGCCTCCGGATCCGACGACAGTGTGTCGAGCAGTTCCAGCATCGAGGCCACGGTGCCGCCCGACACGCCGCCGGCGAAGCTGCGCACCACCAGGTTCGTGTCGCCGAGTTCGCCCGCGCCGTCGGCCGACGCCCGCTGATACAGTGCGTACACCGTGAGATCGGATGGCACCGAATCGAATCCGCAGGAATGGACGATCCGCGCGCCGGTGTCGACGGCCTGCTTGTGATGCAGGTCGATGCTGTCACGGATGAATGTCGTCTCACCGGTCAGGTCGGCGTAGTCGGTGCCGGCCGCCGCGCAGGCCGCGACCAGCGGCATGCCATAGCGCGCGTAGGGACCCACCGTCGTCACCACCACCTGGGTGCGCGCAGCCATGGCATCGAGCGAGGCCTGCGAGGTGGCATCGGCAGTCACCAACGGCCACGACTGCGCGCCCGGCCCCAGACCGTCACGGACCGCGCGCAACCGTTCCTCGGAACGGCCGGCCAAGGCGATCCGGGCCGATCCCCCGGCCCGCGCCAGGTACTCGGCGGTCAGTTTTCCGGCGAACCCTGTGGCGCCGTACAGCACCAGATCAAACTCTCGCTGCGTCACGCTTCCGACGCTACCCGAGCAGTTCCGGCAACTGCACCGGTTGACCGCGCAGGTGATCACCGAGGAATGCGGTCACCACCTGGTACCAGATCTTGGCGTGCTGCGGCGAGAGCACCCAGTGGTTCTCACTCGGGTAGTACAGGAAGCGGTGGGGGCTTTCGCCATTCTCGTCGGCGGGCAACCCCGAATGGGTGAGCAGCTCGTACCACAGCCGCAACGCCTCGCCGATCGGTACGCGATAGTCCTTGTCGCCGTGGATGACCAGCATCGGAGTGGTGATGTCGCCGACGAACCGGTGCGGTGAATTGCGCTGGGCCATCTCGGGTGTCATCTCACGAGCCCACCAGTAGGCGCCGTCGGTGGTGGGTCCGAACTGGTCCAGCGCCCACAGGCTGGCATGGGTGACGATCGCCTTGAACCGATCGGTGTGTCCGGCGATCCAGTTGGCCATGTAGCCGCCGAACGATCCCCCCATCGCCGCCGTGCGCGTGGCGTCGACGCGCGGGTGTGCGCACGCGGCATCGGTCGCGGCCATCAGGTCCGTGTACGGGTCGGCACCCCAGGCGCCCCAGCCGCGCGCGATGAAGTCCTGTCCGTATCCGGTGGACAGCCCCGGATCGGGCATCAGCACGGCGTAACCCTGGGCGGCGAGCAGCCACGGGTTCCACCGCCAGTGCCAGGTGTTCCAGCTGCCCAACGGTCCGCCGTGGATCCACAACACCAGCGGGGCCGGTTCGTCGCCTGCGGGCAGTGTGAGCCAGGAGCGGATCGGCGTGCCGTCGGCGGCGGTCGCGGTCACCTCGGTCAGGGTGCCGGGCAGTTCAGGCGCTTCGAGGCACGGGATCTCGCTGACGGTGCCGTCCGGATCGATGCGGACCGGATGTGCCGGCACGGCATAGGAGCTGCGCAACGCATAGATCACGCCGCCGGGCGCGGGACGCACATCGGAGTAGGTGAAATCGTCGTGGGTCAGCCGGGTGACCGCACCGGATACGGGGTCGACGGAGAAGATCGGGCCACGGCCGCCGTCGTCGGCCGTCACGATGAGCGACGACGAGTCCGGTGTCCAGGCCACCGAGGACGGCCAGCGGTCCCAGTCGCCGGTCAACTCCACCGGATCTTCACCGAACCGCATGCAGCACAACGTGATCCGCGGCGGCGCGGTGGGAGTGGAATGGGTTTCCCTGGTGAAGGCCACCGCGCTGCCATCCGGCGCGATCGCGGGGCGTTCCAGGTCGGCACCGGGTTCCTCGGCGATGGTGGTGCGTTCTCCGGTGACCCGGTCGATGCGCACCAGGGCCACCCGCAGGGCGGTGCCGGGGCCCGGCGCCTGCCAGGACGTCACCACGAATCCGCCGTCGGCGCTGAGGTCGAATGTGGTCTCACGCAACGCCGCGCCCGGCTCGGCGGTCAGATCCCGTGGCCCCTCGGCATCGAGGAGGTGCGGTTGGTCCGGGCCGAGGTCGTGATCCCAGTGCCGCACGGGATAGCCGGTGTGCAGGATCGCCGAGACCTTGGTGTCCTTGCGCGCGTCGCGCTTTGCCTTGTCGTCCTCGACTCCTGTCGACGACGGCAGCAGCGGCGCGGTCACCACGGTGGTGTCGGCGGCCCGGGCGCTCACCGCGCCGGCGACACCGCCGGGCATCGTCAGCACCTCGAATGCCTCACCGCCGCTCGCGGGCAGGCGCCACAGGGCTGCGGGCGGTTTGTCGTCACCCTCACCCGCGCGCACCGCGAGGAACAGGAGGTCCCCCTCGGCGGTGAACACCGGCGCGGACTCCCCCTTCGCCCCGTGGGTCAGCCGGCGCGCCGGTCGAGTTCCGGTGGGGTCCAATTCCCATATGGCGCTGAGGAATTCAGTACGTTTGTCGTTGAGGGTGCTGATCGTGGTGACCAGCCGGGAGCCGTCGGGCGACACCGCAAGCCCTGACACCCGGGGCAGCGAGAGGTAGTCGTCGAGATCGTCGAACACCGTCATGGCTCCCCACCGTAATGGTGCGGCCCGCACCGGAGTCCGGTACGGGCCGCGTGGCAACGCTGTTCCCGGTGGGTCAGACCACTTCGGTGATCTTGCCGGTGACGTCGGCTCGAACCTGCTTGCTGCTGCGCTCGCCCTGGACGTTGATGAACATGACCACGTTCTCGTCGAACGGGATGTTGCGCTTGATGCTCACCGTCTGGACCTTGCCGTCGGCAATCTCACTCGCCGCCACGGCGCCATCGATCGCCGCGGCGATCGCGCTGCTCGGCACGTCGGAGGTGGCGAACAGATTCTGCTGCAACGCCTCGGTGTCGTCGTCGTAGTCGATGGGGCGCGACGGCGCGACCGCGCCGGACGTGTAACTCCATTCGTTGAGCTCGGTCGGGGCCTTGGGATCGACTGCCTCGACCTTGATGACACCCGGGGTGATCACGACATCGACCACCTGCATCGGGTTGGCGCCGACCTTTTCGCCGATCGCCGCCAAGGCGTTGTCGATGCCCTCGGCGGTGAACAGATTGCCCGAGACCGCTTCGGTGATCTTCTCGGTACCCGAGGAGACAACCTTCTCGGCTGCCCCGGCGGCCGCATCCCGGAGCTCGGTGGCCTTCGAGCAACCGCTCAATGCGGAAGCAGCAATCAGTGTGGCGCCAAGCGCGATACCGAAGCGGGTGAGTTTCATCGGGTCCTCTGACTGTGTTCTGGCCCGGCACTTCGGGCGCGGGAATCTGTACAAAGACTGTGCAGACGCTGGAAGGCTACCGATCCCAACTCCGGTCACGGCGAGCCACCTCATCCCACCCGTTAGATTCGACCGATGGCACAGTCCGTCCTGGTCGTCGGTGCCGGTATCACCGGCCTGGCCACCGCAGTCGCATTGCAGCAGCAGGGGTTCGACGTATCCGTGGCAGAGGCCCGCCGCGACGTCACTCCCGGCGCGGGAATCAGCCTGTGGCCCAACGCGCTGGCCGCACTCGATGAGATCGGTCTCGGCGATCAGGTCCGCGGCGCGGGAGGCCGAGTGACCACCGGAGCGCTGCGTCGGGCCGGCGGAGCTTGGTTGCGCCGGCCGGAGGCACAGCGGTTCACCCGGGCGCTGGGCGAACCGCTGGTGGTGATCAGGCGCGCCGCCCTGACCGAAATTCTCACGGGCGCACTCGTGCCGGGCACGGTCCACTACGAGCTCGCCGCCGACAAGGTCGAGATCGGCGCCTCGGAGGTGCGGGTCACCTTCACCGACGGCACGGTCCGCGAGGCGGCCGGCCTGGTCGGCGCCGACGGCGTCGACTCAGTGGTGGCCAGACATCTGAACGGACCGCTGCCCCGCCGCTACACCGGCTACACCGCGTGGCGCGCCGTGGCCGACTGCCCGCTCGATCCCGATCTGTCGGGCGAGACGCTGGGTGCCGGCTCACAGGTCGGACATGTGCCGCTCGGCGACGACCACACCTATTGGTTCGCCACCCAGCGCGCGCCGCGCGGCCAGACCACGCCTGATGGCGAGCTGGCCCACCTGAAGCGGCACTTCGCGGCGTGGTCGGAACCGATCCCGACCCTGCTGGACGCAACCGATCCGAACGATGTGCTCCGGAACGACCTCTACGACCGTGCCCCCGCCCGCATCTGGTCGCGCGGCCGCGCAGTGATCGCCGGGGACGCGGCCCATCCGATGCGCCCGCATCTGGGCCAGGGCGGCTGCCAGGGGCTGGAGGATGCGGCCACGCTCGCCGCCCTCGCGGCCGGCGAGCCCGATCTGGGCAGCGCGTTCTCCCGGTTCGCGACAATGCGGCGCAGGCGGGTCATGACCATCGTGCGGGAGGCCGAACTGGTCGGACGGTTGGTGAACCTGCGCCCGCCGGCACTCAGCGCCGCGGCCACCCGGGCGTCCGTACTGGTGCCGGAGTTCGTGCTGACCCGACATCTGGCCTCAATCGCCGGGCGCGGGGCATTCACCCCGGTGCGTTGAGCTCAGTGCGGCACTCCGAACGCGCCCAGCGGGTCCAGGAACGTCGTGCAGATCCGACGCAGATCGAAGATGCCCAGCACCGCCCCGGAGCGCACGGCCTGACAGCCGGTCGGTGCACTGGGCGCCGCCCAGCCGGTCGGCATCCCGCCGCGGGGGCCGCATGTCGGCCAGGCCCCGATCCCCTGGGTGGCCAGGACGTTCTCGGCGACCCTGATCTGCTCCTCCCGGGAGGCTGAGGCAGGCGAACCGGTGCCGCCGTGCGCGGCCCAGGTGGTGGGTTTGAACTGCAAACCGCCGTAGGCGCCGTTACCGGTGTCGATGGACCAGTTGCCGCCCGATTCGCAATCGGCGATGGCGTCCCAGTTCACCGTGTCCGCACCGGCGGTCGCAGTGCCTGCGAACAGGGGCGTCAGCAGGACGCCCGCCGACGCCGTCGTAATCCAGAAAGTCCTGGTCAACGCACTTCGTATGGTCATCTCACGGCCCTTCCCCGACCTTTGACACCAGGACCGCTGCAGATGCTGATCACGTTCGTGCAACTGTGCGGTCACTAATGGGTTCGTGTGACCAAGGTCACGCGTTACAGGGGTGGCTGAAGTTTTTTCAGAGGTTGCCGGTACTGGAGTAACCGGAGGGCTTTCTGATGAAACAGAAGCGGTGCCGGGCTACTGCCCGGCACCGCTCCATATCAAGTTGTCGGTAGCGCGTATTAGCCGCGCTTGCCGCACACCGGCCACGCGCCGATGCCCTGGCTGCGCAGGACGTTCTCGGCGACCCGGATCTGCTCCGAGCGCGAAGCCTGATGCGGCGAACCGGAACCACCGTTGGCGCGCCAGGTGCCCATGTTGAACTGCAGGCCACCGTAGTACCCGTTACCGGTGTTGATCGCCCAGTTGCCACCCGACTCGCAGGCGGCGACGGCGTCCCAGTTGACGCTGTCCGCATTGGCGGTACCGGCACCCAGTGCCATGGGAGCGACAGCGAGCGCTCCGGCGATGATGCCCAGCCCAAACGTCTTGCGGATGTTCTTCACTTGATTCCTCTCGCCAAGCGCGCACCATCAACACCCGCGCAAGGCGGGTGCGGCAGCCTGAATCCAGGCCGGAAGGGTTGGTTCGCGCCGTCTCGGTCAGGCACGAAAGGGAGGGCCACAGTGCCCGGCCCGGGGTCAGACCCAGGCCCCCGCATCGGGCGTAATCGCCACCGCGGCCCCACTCACACGCAGGTTCTTGGTGTTGAAATTATTTGCTCCGTGTCGGAGACGCTTTGGACCGTACAAAGGTCTCGAACAGAAGTCATCTCGATGTAGAAGCGATCGCGGAAATATCACGGACAGATAACGAGACACTGAACGAATCGTTTGTGCAGGTCAGCGCGGGATGGCCGTCGTTACCGTTTCGTGATCGACGTAAACAGAACGTGAGGCAGATCACGCATTTTTTGTGAACTGGCCCACTTGATTCGGGTCCGACATCGCGAGCAAACAACGCCTGAGACAACAAATGTGCAGGTAGATGCCATCGACGAGTGTCATCCAGCGCTTCGCCGAGCGATTCTGTTCGCTGCAGACGCAGAACTCTCACAACCCGGTCGGACGTCGGATCACCCTGGTGCACAAGGGATATCGCGCCCGCATGTCAGCGCAACCGGGCCGAACCGCAGCGCGCCCGATGGCCGTCCGGATGGTAACTGGTGGGTCAAAACTAATGAACTACAAGACTTTTCGCTGACACCAGCAGAATCGTCAGTCCACTCGGCCAACTCTCCGGCGCGACCCAGAGTCGGCCGCCTCCGACAAACTGAGCGGTCAGGAGTCTTTTGGTACAAATTTAGACAGACTGAACACATGCCGGAGCGAATAACGGGAGGAGTTTCCGCGCTACGCAGAACGATGGATTCTATTGAACACCAGCAACTTTCGCTCCAGCCTGGCGTTCACCTGCTGATGACGTTTCCTGAATTGACCCGGCCCCTGGAGGCCCGAATACGGTTGAATAACCGGTCAATTATCTCGAAACGGTAAATTGCGTCGAGTTCCAGTGCGAATTCGCAATTTGCTGCGCCGTATCCGACCATTAGTTTCAGGCTCCGGCCAGGTCGCCCGCGGTGTTGACATTGGTGAGCGCGCGCTGCGGTGCCATCACGATCTGCTGCGTGTCGACGGACTCGGCCAGCGCCCGCATGCTGCGCCGGCCGTCGTGCACCAGGGCGGAGATCTTCGAGGTAAGCGCACTGCGGTAGACCCCCGCCAGGTAGTGAGTCCTGCCGTCCCAGGGCAGCACGATGTCGGCGGGTACCCGCTCGGCGGAGGCGGCCAGGACGTCGATCAGGTCGGTCGTCAGATACGGCATGTCGACCGCGCAGACGAACGCGTGGTCCAGGCCGGCCTCGGCGACGGCCCGCAACCCACGGCCCGTCGCCACCAGCGGTCCGACCCCGCGCACCTCGTCGCGCAACACCTCGGCGCTCAATTCGGGCAGCGGCTGGCCGGGCGCGGCGATCACAAACACCGGTGAACACCGCCTACTCACGGCGGCGATCACATGCTCGACCATCGTCGAGCCGTCGAACGGCAGCGTCGCCTTGTCGCGCCCCATGCGGCGCGAAGCCCCGCCCGCCAGAACTACCGCGGCGAGCGGGGCTGTGCTCAGTTCGTGTCGGTCGACGAGGTCAGTGCGATCAGTCGACAGTCCAGGTGTCTTTGCCACGCAGCAAGGATTGCAGAGCTGCGGTGTCATGGGGCTTGGATTCGATGGCCGTGTTGACCTGCTGACGCGCGGCGTCGTCGTAGGTGGGTCGGCTGACCTTCCGGAAGATGCCCATCACCATGTGATCGAGGTTCTGCTCGCTCAAGCGCGACAGTGCGAAAGCGTAAGCGGGATCGTCGATCTCGGCGTTGTGGACCACGATGTCCTCGGCTGCGACCTCGGCCGTCTTGGCGACCTCGAGGCCGTACCCGGACTTGACCACGCAGTACTCGCCATCGGTGCCGAACTTGATCGGCTCACCGTGGCTGACGTTGATCAGCCGCTCCTCGGCGCCTTCCTTGCGCAGCGCGTCGAACGATCCGTCGTTGAAGATCGGGCAATCCTGCATGATCTCGACGAGCGCGGCACCGCGGTGCTCGGCCGCGCCGCGCAGCACCTCGGACAGGCCCTTGCGGTCGGAGTCCAGAGCGCGGCCGACGAACGTGGCCTCGGCGCCCAGTGCCAGCGATACCGGGTTGAACGGGTAGTCCAGGGAGCCCATCGGAGTGGACTTGGTGACCTTGCCGACCTCCGAGGTCGGCGAGTACTGCCCCTTGGTCAAGCCGTAGATCCGGTTGTTGAACAGCAGGATCGTGATGTTGATGTTGCGGCGCAACGCGTGGATCAGGTGGTTACCACCGATCGACAGCGAGTCACCGTCGCCGGTGACGACCCACACCGACAGGTCAGGACGGGCCAGCGCCAGGCCGGTCGCGATGGTCGGGGCGCGCCCGTGGATCGAGTGGAACCCGTAGGTCTCCAGGTAGTACGGGAATCGGCTGGAGCAGCCGATTCCGCTGATGAACGCGATGTTCTCGCGCTTGAGGCCCAACTCCGGCAGGAAGTTGCGGATGGTGTTGAGGATGACGTAGTCACCGCAACCGGGGCACCAGCGGACCTCCTGGTCACTGGTGAAGTCCTTGCCCTTCTGCGGCTGGTCGGTGGTGGGCACCAGGGCGTTCTTGGTCAGAGCATCTGTCAGCCCCAGGTCTGCGCCGATCAGGTCAGTCATGCGTTCGCTCCCACAGCATTCGACTCAGTTGGTTCCTCGATGGTGGCTGCCGCCAGTCTCGCGAACTTGGCCTTGTCCGCTTCCTTCTCACCGAGCGTGCCGTCCAGCGCCGCATCGATGATGCCCTCGACCTCGTCGGCGAGGAAGGCCATGCCCTCCACCTTGGTCACCGACTGGACGTCGACCAGGTACTTGCCGCGCAGCAGCAGCGCCAGCTGACCGAGGTTCATCTCCGGCACCACCACCTTCGGGTAGCGGCGCAGCACCTCCCCGAGATTGGCCGGGAAGGGATTGAGGTGGCGCAGATGGGCCTGGGCCACCTTGATGCCCTTGCGCCGGGCGCGCCGGCACGCCTCACCGATGGGGCCGTAGCTGCTCCCCCAGCCCAGCATCAGCAGTTCGGCGTCCCCCGTGGGGTCGTCGACCTCCAGATCGGGCACCGTGATGCCGGCGATCTTCTCCTGGCGCAACCGCACCATCAGGTCGTGGTTCTTGGGCTCGTAGGAAATGTTGCCCGAACCGTTGGCGGCCTCAAGGCCGCCGATCCGGTGCTCCAGACCGGGGGTACCGGGCACCGCGAACTGGCGGGCCAGGGTCTCGGGGTCGCGGGCGTACGGCGCGAAGGGCTCGCCGGACTTGGCGAAGTTGTGCTCGATCGCCGGGTAGGTGCTGATGTCCGGGATCTGCCAGGGCTCAGAGCCGTTGGCGATCGCACCGTCGGACAGGATGATGACCGGGGTGTGGTAGTCGATCGCGATCCGCGAGGCCTCCACGGCGATGTCGAAGCAGTCCGACGGCGACTTCGGCGCCAGGACGGCGACCGGCGACTCGCCGTTGCGGCCGAACAGCGCCTGCAGCAGGTCGGCCTGCTCGGTCTTGGTCGGCAGTCCCGTCGACGGGCCACCGCGCTGCACATCGACGATGAGCAACGGCAATTCGGTCATCACGGCCAGGCCGATCGCCTCGGACTTCAGCGAGACGCCCGGGCCCGAGGTGCTGGTGACACCCAGCGCACCGCCGTAGGAGGCGCCGATGGCGGCGCCGATGCCGGCGATCTCGTCCTCGGCCTGGAAGGTCAGGACGTTGAAGTTCTTGTGCTTGGACAGCTCATGGAGGATGTCCGACGCCGGGGTGATCGGGTAGGTGCCGAGCACCACCTGGATTTCGGCCAGGTGTCCGGCGGCCACGATGCCGTAGGCCAGCGCGGTGTTGCCCGAGATCTGGCGGTATTCACCGGACTTGAGCTTCGCCGGCGACACCTCGTAGGTGGTGGCGAACGCCTCGGTGGTCTCGCCGTAGTTCCAGCCGGCCTTCAGCGCCAGGACGTTGGCCTCGGCCACGTCGGGCTTGCGGGAGAACTTCTCGCGGATGAACCCCTCGCTGTGCTCGAGCTCGCGGCCGTACATCCACGACAGCAGACCGAGGGCGAACATGTTCTTGGCGCGCTGGCCGTCCTTCTTGGTCGCGCCGATCGCCTCGACGGCGCCCAGGGTCAGCGTCGTCATCGCGACGGACGTCACCACGTAGTCCGACAACGTGTCATCCTCTAGCGGATTGCTGTCGTACCCGACCTTGGCGAGGTTGCGCTTGGTGAATTCATCGGAGTTGGCGATGATCAGACCGCCGCGGGGCAGATCCGAGACATTGGCCTTGAGCGCGGCGGGGTTCATGGCCACGAGCACGTCGGGGCGGTCACCGGCGGTGAGGATGTCGTAGTCGGCGATCTGGATCTGGAACGACGACACACCGGGCAGGGTGCCCTGTGGCGCGCGGATCTCGGCCGGGTAATTCGGCTGGGTGGCCAAGTCGTTGCCGAACAGTGCAGCTTCAGAAGTGAAGCGGTCACCGGTCAGCTGCATACCGTCGCCGGAGTCGCCGGCGAAGCGGATGACGACCTTCTCGAGCTTCTGCCGCGGCGCGGCGCCATTGCCGTTGCCGTTCTCACCCACGGCTACCGCCTTTCACACTGCTTTGACCACGTCTTTCCGGGCCGCTGTCTCGTAACCTGCCGCCGGATCGAACGTCCACCGAATTTTGATGTCACTACCAGTACCGATTATTGCACTGCTCTTAGGCTGCGCTTCACCCCGTTGGGCCCCGACACGCGGGTGAGATCCCGACGAAGATGCTGTTCACCGACGTGAACAAGCCCCATTTGAGACAAAACTGTGGTTTTCGTCACGTTTAGGAGAATGTCATTCTCTAAGGAAAAGGCTACTGGCCGGTAGCTCTCCGCTAGCACCGGCAAGCACGAACTTGACACCTGTCGAGTCTAACCCCTGCGGCCAACTACCCACGATCGGCGTGCACCCGCTTGTCCAACTCCCCCGCCACGAGTGCGCTCGCCGCCTCCGCGGCGCGATGCGGATCGTGCCCCGCCGCGCGGTGTGCGACGTAACAGGCGGTGAACATGTCCCCCGCCCCCGTGGTCTGGACATCCAGCACCCGCCAGGCGGCCGGGACCCGCTGCACGGCGCCGTCGATGTAGATGTCACACCCCTCGGAGCCGTAGGTCACCAGGATCTCCGCGACACCGAGTCGTTCTGCGGCCGATTCGTCGAACACCCCGTCTGCGACGATCACCGCCTCGTCCTCGGCGAGTTTGAGGATGTCGACGTTGACGAGCTGGTCTGCGGCAAAGTGACGATCCTCGACCAGCGGCCCCAATCGGTCGGCCCGCACCAGACCTTGCCCGTCATAGGCGACCCGGTGGCCACGTGCCGCCAGGGCAGCGAGCGTCTCGGCCGGGAAATCGGTGCGCAGCAACGGAGCCAGGTGCACCCACGTCGTCGCTGGATCGGCCACCTCGATGTCCGCGGCCGTCCACACCGGCCCGATCGACCGCACGCCCATGTGCCGGTGATCGGTGTCGTCGTAGTCGAGGCTGAACGAACTCGTCTCCTCCGAGGGCAGGATCTGGACCAGCGAGCCGAACCGCGTGCGAAGCCCGTCGAACAGGACATAATCACGTTCCGCACCCATTGCGACGATCCGGCCGGGACCGCCCGCGGCCTGCAGGGCCACTCCGGCGAACGAGGCACATCCCCCCGGGCTCGGCGGTGCCCCGTTGATGATGTCGATCGCGAGGTTGCCGAGCACGGTCACCCCGGCGGCTAGCTCTCGTGGCATGGATGAAGTCTCCCGGTCAGAGCAGTCGCCCTGCTCGTCGGCCCCACCCGATCCCCGACCCGAGATCAAAATGTGACCCAGGTCTCACCCGCTGATATGGAATGCCCCGCGGCGGATGCGCATTGGAGAACACATAGGCAACCGATGTGACGATGAAGGGTATTGCGAAATGCGCATGGATTCGAGAATCAAGCTTCTCCTCTGTACCGCCGGATTTGCAGCAGTAGCAGCCATGGCCGTAGTGGGCCTCGAAACGACCCAGCTCGACACCGCACCCGAAATGTCCGTGCCCGCAGCCGAACCCACCATGCACTTCGGTGAGACCGTCACCCAATCCGTACCGCCATCGGCACCAGACACACCTGCCGCCACCCCTCCGGTCAAGGCCCAACCCGCCCCCACCGCAGAGCCCGGCTGAGCCGGCAGGCTCCACAGCGGCTTACACGGGCCCGGCGCCCGTCTGCCCCGTCTCCTCCCACCCGCCGTCGAGGCGACTCCCGAGGTCGAGATCGGCGGCCACCTCGACGAGCGCCGCGGCCACGATCGAGGCGGGCGCACGGTCGAGCACCACGAGTCCGATCGCCGGGCGCGGACCGTGCTGCACCATCGGCCTCGCGGCGAAACCCGGAGGCACTCCCAGCTGGGGTAACCATGCAGTGGAGGCGATGGTCGCGCGCGGCGAGTTCGTCAGGTGCGCATACAGCGCGTCGACCGAATCCGCCTCCACCACAGGCCGATACCGCACTCCTTCGGCGGCCATGTTGGCATCGAGGATGCGCCGGTTGCGCATCGTGGTGGTCAGTACGCAGAGCTGCAGACCAGCTGCGTCCGCCCACGCGATCTCCGGCTGACTCATCAACGCATGATCGGCCGGTGCCACCAGGACATAGCACTCCCGGTACATCTCCACCGACCGCGTACCGGGCGGGGCTTCGTCGTCGAGATACGTCAACCCGGCGTCGATCTCGAAATCGGCCAGCCGCCGGGCGATCTCGCGGGATGACAAGGCCTCGAAGCGCACCGACGCCGCCGGATTGCGGCGCAGAAACTCCGTGGTGATGAACGGACCCGTCGGCACCGCCGTCGGTATCGCACCGATCCGGGCCGTGACGGTCAACCGTCCGCGCATCCGGTCGATGTCGGCGAGCATGTCATCGCGTTCCGCGACGATCCGCTGGGCCCACGTCACGACCCGCTGCCCCTCTTCGGTGAACCCTTCGAACCGCTGTCCCCGCTGCACGATGACAATGCCCAGCTCGCGCTCGAGTCGCTGGATCGCCACCGACAGCGTCGGTTGACTCACGTGACATCGTGCGGCCGCCCGGCCGAAATGCCGCTCGGTCGCGAGCGCCAGCAGGTAGTCGAGCTGCTGTAGCAGCACATCGCTCGCCATGGCTCCCCGCATTCTTCGCCGTTCGATAGAAAGCATCTATCACTGCATGTGAAATATCGAATATGGAGGCCCGCCAAGCGGCGGGTCCGGCCGTTTTCGGGGACTAGATTGGGTTCATGACCAGCGCCAGAGACATCGATGCCGATTACGACGAGCACCACGTCATCAGCACCGGCGCCAAAGACGAGGCAGCCGGCGTCAAGGCAGTCCTGGTCAGCATGCAGCGCGGGTTCGAGCAGATGGGCCCGCTGCGCACCGCCGCCGCGTTGACCAAGCTCAATCAGCGGCACGGGTTCGACTGCCCGGGTTGCGCCTGGCCCGAGGAGCACGGTGGCCGCAAGCTGGCCGAGTTCTGCGAGAACGGCGCAAAGGCGGTTGCCGAGGAAGCCACCAAGCGCATCGTGACGCCGGAGTTTTTCGCCCGGCACACCATCGCCGAACTCGAGACCAAACCCGAGTACTGGCTGTCCCAGCAGGGCCGACTCGCCCAGCCGATGGTGCTCGCGCCCGGCGAGTCGCACTACCGGCCCATCGAGTGGGACGACGCCTACCGGTTGATCGCCGAACATCTCAATGCGCTGGCCACTCCGGACGAGGCGCTGTTCTACACGTCCGGGCGCACCAGCAACGAAGCGGCGTTCCTCTACCAACTGATGGTCCGCAGCTTCGGCACCAACAACCTGCCGGACTGCTCGAACATGTGTCACGAATCCTCGGGCACGGCACTGACCGAGTCGATCGGCATCGGCAAGGGTTCGGTCACGGTCGAGGACGTCACCGAGGCCGATCTGATCCTGATTGCCGGGCAGAATCCCGGCACCAACCACCCCCGCATGCTGTCGGTCCTGGAGAAGGCAAAAGCCAACGGCGCCAAGATCGTTGCGATCAACCCTCTGCCCGAGGCCGGCCTGATCCGGTTCAAGGACCCGCAGAAGGTGCACGGTGTGGTCGGGCACGGAATCCCGATCGCCGACGAATTCGTCCAGATCCGCCTCGGTGGCGACATGGCTCTGTTCGCCGGCCTGGGCCGGTTGCTACTCGAAGCCGAGGAGGCGGCGCCGGGCACGGTGTTGGACCGGGACTTCATCGACGCCCATTGCGCAGGCTTCGACGACTACGCCCGGCAGACCCGCGCGGTCGACCTCGCCACCGTGACCGAGGCCAGCGGTATCGACGAGACTCAACTGCGCCGGGTCGCCGACATGCTGATCGCCTCGCAGCGCACGGTGATCTGCTGGGCGATGGGCCTGACCCAGCACCGCCACGCCGTGGCCACCATCGGCGAGGCCACCAACCTGCTGTTCATGCGAGGCATGATCGGCAAGCCGGGCGCCGGAGTGTGTCCGGTGCGCGGGCACTCCAACGTGCAGGGCGACCGCACCATGGGCATCTGGGAGAAGATGCCCGAGAAGTTTCTGGCTGCGCTGGACGGCAGGTTCGGCATCTCCAGCCCCCGCAAGCCCGGCTACGACACCGTCGATGCGATCCGCGCGATGCGCGACGGCCGCGCCAAGGTGTTCATCGGAATGGGCGGCAACTTCGTCTCGGCCACCCCCGACACCGAGGTCACCGAGGCCGGACTACGCAGTTGCGCTCTGACCGTTCAGATTTCGACGAAGCTGAACCGCAGTCACCTGGTCCACGGCCGCACCGCGCTCATCCTGCCCACGCTGGGCCGCACCGACAAGGATTTCCAGGCCGGCGGAAAACAGATGGTGTCCGTCGAGGATTCGATGTCGATGGTGCACCTGTCCCGCGGCAGCCTGACCCCGCCGAGCGAGCACCTGCGCAGCGAGGTCGCGATCGTCTGTCAGCTGGCCCGCGAACTGCTGGGCCCGGAGCACCCGGTGCCGTGGGAGCAGTTCAACGGCGACTACGACCGCATCCGTGACGCCATCGCCGATGTGGTGCCCGGCTGCGAGGACTACAACCGCAAGGTGCGTCAACCCGACGGATTCCAGTTGCCCCACCCGCCCCGCGATTCCCGCGAATTCCGCACCACCACAGGTAAAGCCAACTTCTCGGTGCAGCCGCTGGAATGGGTGCAGGTACCGCAGGGCCGCCTGGTGTTGCAGACCCTGCGCAGCCACGACCAGTACAACACCACCATCTACGGCCTGGACGACCGCTACCGCGGTGTGAAGGGTGGCCGCCGGGTGGTGTTTGTCAACCCCGCCGACCTCCAGGCCATGGGCTTGGCCGCCGGAAACCGGGTGGATCTCGTGTCGGAGTTCGACGGGCAGGAGCGCCGCGCGAAGGACTTCCTGATCGTCGAGTACTCCACCCCGAGGGGCAACGCCGCCGCCTACTACCCGGAGACCAATCCCCTGGTCCCGCTTGATCACACGGCCGAGAAATCGAACACACCGGTATCGAAGGCCGTCGTCATCCGGTTGGAGAAGGTCTAGTGGGCCGGGTGACCGCCCGGCGTCGCGCCCACCACGTCACCGGCGCGACGGCCGAAGCCCGGCCGGAAACTCTGGTGGTCGAGGAACCGCTGGAGATCCGGGTCGACGGCACTCCCATCACCGTCACGATGCGGACACCCGGCGCCGATGTCGAATTGGCCCAAGGGTTCCTGCTGACCGAGGGGTTGATCCGACAGCGCGAGGACCTGGTGTCGGTGCGCTACTGCCGGGGTGCCGACGAAGACGGGGTCAACACCTACAACGTTCTCGACGCGACCTTGGCCCCGGATGTGCCCAAGCCCGAGGTCGACGTGACCCGCAACTTCTACACCACCTCGTCATGCGGGGTGTGCGGCAAGGCATCGCTGGAGGCGGTGCGGCTGAGCAGCAGGCACTGCCCGGGTGATGACCCGTCCACAGTCCCTGCGCCGGTGCTCTCGGCGATGCCCGCGAAACTGCGCGAGGCCCAGAAGGTGTTCGCCAGCACCGGCGGCCTGCACGCGGCGGCGCTGTTCACCGTCGACGGCACCATGCTCGTCGTCCGTGAGGACATCGGCAGACACAACGCCGTCGACAAGGTCATCGGTTGGGCGCTGGAGCACAACCGGGTTCCGTCAAGCGGCACAGTGCTTCTGGTGAGTGGACGGGCCTCGTTCGAGCTCACTCAGAAGGCGGTGATGGCGGGCATCCCGATCCTGGCCGCCGTCTCGGCGCCGTCCTCGCTCGCGGTCGATCTGGCCAGCCAATCGGGGCTTACCCTGGTGGCCTTCCTGCGCGGCGACTCGATGAACATCTACACCCGCCCCGATCGCGTCACCCGCTGAGAACTCCTCGAAAATGCACTCAGGGTCGTGATCCGGCTGGGATCACGACCCTGAGTGCTATCTCGACGAAGAGACTTATGCGGTCTTGTCGCGGCGCTCCGAACGTGACGGCTTACGCGGCACGATGGTCGGCAGCACGTTGTCCTGCACGGTCTCCTTCGTGACGACCACCTTGGCGACGTCGTCGCGGCTGGGGATGTCGTACATCACCGGCAGCAGGACTTCCTCCATGATGGCGCGCAGGCCGCGGGCACCGGTGCCGCGGTGGATGGCCTGATCGGCGATGGCCTCCAAGGCCTCGTCGGTGAACTCCAGCTCGACGCCGTCCATCTCGAACAAGCGGACATACTGCTTGACCAGCGCGTTCTTGGGCTCCGAGAGGATCTTGACCAGGGATTCCTTGTCCAGGTTGGTCACCGAGGCGACGACCGGCAGACGGCCGATGAACTCGGGGATCAGACCGAACTTGATCAGGTCCTCGGGCATGACCTCGGCGAAGTGGTCCTGGGTGTCGATCTCGGCCTTGGAGCGCACCTCGGCACCGAAGCCCAGACCACGCTTGCCGACGCGGTCGGAAACGATCTTCTCCAGGCCGGCGAACGCACCCGCAACGATGAACAACACGTTGGTGGTGTCGATCTGGATGAATTCCTGGTGCGGATGCTTGCGCCCGCCCTGCGGCGGAACCGAGGCCTGGGTGCCCTCCAGGATCTTCAGCAGGGCCTGCTGCACGCCTTCCCCGGAGACATCGCGGGTGATCGACGGGTTCTCGCTCTTACGGGCGATCTTGTCGACCTCGTCGATGTAGATGATGCCGGTCTCGGCGCGCTTGACGTCGTAGTCGGCGGCCTGAATCAGCTTGAGCAGAATGTTCTCGACATCCTCGCCCACATACCCGGCTTCGGTCAGCGCGGTGGCGTCGGCGATGGCGAACGGCACGTTGAGCATCTTGGCCAGCGTCTGGGCCAGGTAGGTCTTACCGCAACCGGTGGGACCGAGCATCAGGATGTTGGACTTGGTCAGCTCGACGGGCTCGGAGCGGGAGTCGCGGGACTTCTCCTGCGCCTGGATCCGCTTGTAGTGGTTGTAGACGGCCACGGCCAGCGTGCGCTTCGCCGTGTCCTGACCGATGACGTAGCCCTCGAGGAAGTCCCGGATCTCAGCCGGTTTGGGCAGCTCGTCGAGCTTGACGTCGTCAGCGTCGGCGAGTTCCTCCTCGATGATCTCGTTGCACAGGTCTATGCACTCGTCGCAGATGTACACGCCCGGACCCGCAATGAGCTTTTTGACTTGCTTCTGGCTCTTGCCGCAGAACGAGCACTTCAGCAGGTCACCGCCGTCTCCGATGCGCGCCATATGGGGAGGTCCTACTTCCTGTTCGCAGGTCGGTCGTCACGCCACTTGCTCGGTTACCTCGGGCGTAAACCCGACGCTACCCGTTCGTTCCGTCGCGGTGCGACCGATAAGGCCGAATCGCTCCGGTGGTATTTGTTCGTGTGCAGGAGAACATATCTCTCCTGGCCGCTCGTCACCCGTCGGCGCGCTGACCGTGTCCTTGGCGTGTCGTTGGGGAACACCGACGAATAGTCCAGCGCCACGGTCCTAGCCCGGCATTTATCGTGGTCAACGATACCGGGCGCCTCGCGGAGGCCGGCGTAAACGCAGGTCAACACGGTTCCCGCCGCTGCCCTGACGACGCACGCCCCGCACCGGAGTGACCGGGCAGGGCGTGTGTCATCAGGCGGCAAGTTGTCACCGAAAGGTGGCGCTAAGCCTGCGCGGACAGCTTGCGGTACTCCAACACGGTGTCGATGATCCCGTATTCCTTGGCCTGCTCGGCGGTGAGGATCTTGTCCCGGTCGGTGTCCTTGCGGACCTGCTCGGGATCCTTGCCGGTGTGGCGGGCCAGGGTGGTCTCCATCAGGGTGCGCATCCGCTCGATCTCTGCGGCCTGGATCTCCAGGTCCGAGAACTGCCCCTGGATCACCCCGCCCAGCGACGGCTGGTGGATCAGCACCCGGGCGTTGGGCAGGGCCAGACGCTTACCCGGGGTACCCGCGGCCAGCAGCACCGCAGCGGCCGAGGCGGCCTGACCGAGGCACACCGTCTGGATGTCGGCACGCACGTACTGCATGGTGTCGTAGATCGCCATCAACGAGGTGAACGAGCCACCGGGCGAGTTGATGTACATCGTGATGTCACGGTCGGGATCCAGCGACTCCAGCACGAGCAGCTGGGCCATGATGTCGTTGGCCGACGCGTCGTCCACCTGCACGCCGAGGAAGATGATGCGTTCCTCGAACAGCTTGTTGTACGGGTTGGATTCCTTGACACCGAAGCTGCTGTGCTCGATGAACGACGGCAGGATGTAGCGAGCCTGCGGCTGCACGCGGGGGTCCAATGACGGATGAATGCGATCGGTCACTTGTCCAGTCCTGCCGTCGGGCCCGAACCATTGAGGTTGGCGCTGGTGATGATGTGGTCGACGAAGCCGTACTCCAGAGCCTCCTGCGCGGTGAACCAGCGGTCACGGTCGGAGTCGGCCTCGATCTGCTCGACGGACTTGCCGGTGAACTCCGCGTTGAGCCGGAACATTTCCTTCTTGATGACGTGGAACTGCTCGGCCTGGATGGCGATGTCCGCGGCACTGCCGGTGACGCCACCGAGTGGCTGGTGCATCAGGACCCGGGCGTGCGGCAGGGCGTGACGCTTGCCCTTGGTGCCCGCGGCGAGCAGGAATTCACCCATCGAGGCCGCCATGCCCATCGCGTAGGTGGCGACATCGCAGGGGGCCAGGACCATCGTGTCGTAGATGGCCATCCCGGCGCTGATCGAGCCGCCCGGCGAGTTGATGTAGAGGTGGATGTCCTTGGTCGGATCCTCCGCCGACAGCAACAGGATCTGCGCGCACAGCTTGTTGGCGATGTCGTCGTCCACTTGGGAACCCAGGAAGATGATGCGCTCGGCAAGCAAGCGCTCATAGACGGAGTCGACGAGGCTGAACCCGCTCCCGTTCGAACGCATGTCAGTCACGACTGGATACCTGCTTTCTCTCACGCGTTGGTACTGACGACACTAACGAAACTGGGGCATCACGCACTCCCGTACGGGGGCGCGTTCGCTCACAGCGTCATTCAGCGGCGTCAGTGTCGGTTTCGGCGGACTCAGCGGCCGACTCGTCGTCCTGCTCGCCCTCGGCCTGTGCAGCCTCGGCCGGGCCGAAGAACTCCGTGGTGTCGATCACGGTGCCGTCGGTGTCGGTCACGGTGGCGGCGTGCACCACAGCGGCGATGGTCAGGCCGCGACGCACGTCGGCGAACATGGCCGGCAGCTGGTTGTTCTGCTGCAGGATCTGGATCAGCTGCTGGGGCTCGATGCCGTACTGACGTGACATCAGCACCAGACGCTCGGTGAGGTCGTTCTGGCCGACCTGGATGTCGAGCTTGTCGGCGACGGCGTCCATCAAAAGCTGGGTCTTGACGGCCTTTTCGGCGTTCGTCTTGTTGTCGGCGTCGAATTCCTCACGGCTGCTGCCCTGTTCGGTCAGCTGCTCGGCGAACTTGTCCTCGTCGTGGTCGAGACCGTGGATCGCGTTGTGCAGCGCGTCGTCGATCTGGGCCTGAACGATCTTCTCCGGCAACGGAACCTCGGTCTGCTCAAGCAGCGCCTCGATCGCCTTGTCGCGGATCTGCTCGGCCTGCTGCACGCTCTTGACCCGCTTGACCTGGTCGGTGAGGCTCTCCTTGAGCTCGCCGATGGTGTCGAATTCGCTTGCCAGCTGGGCGAAGTCGTCGTCGGCCTCGGGCAGCTCACGCTCCTTGACCGACTTCACGGTCACCGTCACGTCGGCGTCCTGGCCGGCGTACTCACCGGCGGCCAGCTTGGTGGTGAAGACCTTGGACTCGCCGACCTTCAGACCGGTGATCGCATCGTCGAGGCCCTCGATCAGCTGACCGGAACCGACCTCGTGCGACAGGCCCTCGGTGGCGGCCTCGGGCACCTCGGTGCCGTCGACGGTGGCCGACAGGTCGATCGAGACGAAGTCGCCTTCCTGCGCACCACGCTCGACGCCGGTCAGGGTGCCGAAACGGGCCCGCAGCGACTGCAGCTCGGCGTCGACCTCGTCGTCCTCGACCTGGATCGGGTCGACGGTGATCTTGAGCGCGTCGAACTCGGGCAGGGTGATCTCGGGACGCACGTCGACCTCAGCGGTGAACGCCAGCTCCTGGCCGTCCTCCAGCTTGGTCACCTCGATCTCGGGCTGACCCAGCGGCTTGACGTCGGAGGCCGTGACGGCCTCGCTGTAGCGGCTCGGCAGCGCGTCGTTGACGACCTGCTCCAGCACCGCGCCGCGGCCGACACGGGCCTCCAGCAACTTGCGCGGGGCCTTGCCCGGACGGAATCCGGGCAGGCGGACCTGCTGGGCCAGCGCCTTGAACGCGCGATCGAAATCGGGCTCAAGCTCGGTGAAGGGCACCTCCACATTGATGCGCACCCGGGTGGGGCTCAACTGCTCAACCGTGCTCTTCACTCTTGTGCTCCTAGATATCTTTCTCTGGATGTCTTTGTCGTACCGGCGGTCGCGTCGGGGAGACAGGATGTGGTCTCTCGAACGACGCCCGTAGTTCGCGACCAGGGTAGTTGACTCGGCGCAACCCCCAGTAATCGGCATCCTTCCTCGTTACCGTCGTTACCGTCCAGGGGTTCGGCCGGTTTACGGCCGGTGGTCCGGAAGCCACCGACGGCCAGGAGGGTCAGCGCGACCGCGAGCAGTGCGTACACCACCACGTCGAGCCCGGTCAGCCGCTCACCGAGCACCAATGCCACCCCGAAGAGCAGCACCGGTTCGACGTAGGTCAACAGCCCGAAGACCGGCATGCTCAGCAGGGTCGAGGCGGCGACGTAC
Organism: Mycolicibacterium arcueilense; assembly: GCF_058536225.1. NCBI lineage: Bacteria > Bacillati > Actinomycetota > Actinomycetes > Mycobacteriales > Mycobacteriaceae > Mycobacterium > Mycolicibacterium arcueilense. Next base: position 344,257 of record NZ_JBZTYL010000026.1, on the reverse strand, counting down.
GCCGCCATCGCCACCGTTCCCGCGAGCCCTACCGCCGCCACGGCCGCGTAACCGCTCCACGAGGACGCACCGCGGCAGACGACGATGAGCAGCACCGACACCGGAACCGTCAGCGCAACCTCGAGACCGAACGCAGCGGAGCTGTCCAGGCCCAGGCGGCGCCGCACCCCGAAGTACAGCGCGTACCCGATGCACACCGCGAACGTGACCCACGAAACCGCGCTGGTGGCAACCACTTTCAACGCCACCGCGGCCAGCGCCAGGGCGGCCGCCATCCACTGCAAACCCGACACCGACTCCTTGAAGCCGAACCGACCCACAAGTACGAGAACGATCGGCAACAGCAGGTAGCCCAGTGACGCGTCGAGGGCATGCCCGTGCACGGGAGCCCAGCTGAACAGCCACATCTGCGCGGAAACCAGGAAGCTCGTCGTGGCGAAGATCATCGGCATCCACCAGGCCCGGGTGAGGGTGCGCCACACCTCGGCGAGTGAGCGGCGGCCGGCCGGGCTGATCAGCACGAGGCCGTAGCAGGCCGTCATGGTGAGCATGCGCCAGCCGAACACCGCCTCCGGCGAGGCGTCGACCACGCCCGAGAGGTAGAAGATCACTCCGAACAGCCCGCTGGCCAGCAAGGAATAGCCGACACCGCGGGCCGGAGGCCCGCCCGAGCCGGGCATCTACATCACCGCCACGGCAGGCAGGGCTGACACTGAATCACTCGATTGCTTGGGATCGGATCGGGAGCCGAGGTCAGGCTCTTGCCGGATGGTCGGGGTGACAGGATTTGAACCTGCGGCCTTCCGCTCCCAAAGCGGATGCGCTACCAAGCTGCGCTACACCCCGTAATGCGTGGTCGATCCGCGGGCGACAACCTGCAAAAGGACCACGCGAGATACTACGGCCTCGACACGGGAAGCCTCCAATTGGATTTGATCGGGGGCACCCCGGTACAGTGCTGATGCTGCACATGCGGGCGTAGCTCAATGGTAGAGCCCTAGTCTTCCAAACTAGCTACGCGGGTTCGATTCCCGTCGCCCGCTCCATTGAACCGCCCCGATGGGGCGGTTTTTTGTTTGTGGGAGCACCGGTCACGGTGCCTCGATCGGTGTCAGCGATATCGGCAGCCGATGGGTACCTGGTCCCTCACCGGGGCAACCGGGTCCCTCGGTGATGAGGGTGCGTTCTCCGAAGAAACTGCCGTCCGGGTTCGGGATCCAGTGATCCGAGCGCCGGGCCTGCACTGCGCTGTTCGGGTCACTGCGATCGCAGAAGTAGGGATACTCACCGCTCGTCTCCCAGCGGTTGCCGTTCCAGCGGTACTCATGTGCCACCGGGGCACCCGGGTTGCGAGCGTGATCGTCCGAATTGTCCATGCGCGCAACGCATCCGTTCACGTCGCAGTCGGTGGTGAATTCGACGGGCACCGTCATCGGATTCATCGGTGTCGGCATACCGTTGAACGTCTGCTTCGAGAAGTCGATGAACAGTTTGTAGTGCCCGTACAGCGGCGGCGGTTCGACTCGATCCGCATGAGCGACCGGATACCCGATCGCTACAGTCCCGGCCGCGAACGCACCGACGAGGGCCATCCGCACGGCACTAGTCATCTTTGTCGTCATCACGGTGCGCAGCCTCGATCACTTCGGGTGGCACGGGCTTGGCGAGCCAGGCACGAATCCGCAGCAACCCACCGGCGACGGCCCCGATGGCGAACACCGCGGCAAGCACCCAGAGCGCAACGGACACGAGGCCGATTATCGCGCGGTCATAGCGGTCTACGTGCGGTTTCGGACCCGACGGGCCCGACCGGTTTACCGACGGGTCGGCGACTGCTGGGTATCGACTACATCTCGGCGCGGGCCGACAACCGAATTTCGGAGGACAGTGGTGTACATCACACCGACGAAAAGGAAGTCGGCTTGAACGAAAGGCAGCGAGATGATCGGAGCAATTATCAGCGCAATCGTCGTCGGCGCGATTATCGGCGTCCTTGCGCGACTCATCATGCCCGGTAGGCAGAACTTGAGCACACTCATGACCGTTTTGCTCGGGATCGCCGGAGCCCTGCTCGGCTCCTGGATCACTTCGGCCTTCGGATACAGCAACGCGAACGGCGGGTTCCAGATCATCCCGTTCGTCGTGGGCGTCGTGGTGGCGATCGTGCTGATCGCGGTCTACACCGGCCTTTCGGGCCGACGTGGCACGCCCGTCGGTCACTGAAGCAGGGCACCTGGGCTCCGCCGATCCCTCCCAGGATCGGCGGAGTCGCTCGTGCATATGCCGTACATATGCCGTGGCCGAGCAGATGCGAATTCCCGGGAGACGTATCGCCGATAATCGCGGAGCCGAAATTCGTACCTCTGCCCGTCAAAACGAATATGGCGGTTCTAGGTTGCGCATCCGACCGAATCGCCGGAGCCCGAGCCTCGTCTCCCGTTGCGACCTGATTAGATCTCGTTGACTAAGTCAGGCTTTTGAGCAACGGGGGCGACGATGGGTGATCCGCAGGGAGGCAGCGGCTGGCAGCAGATTCCGTCGCCGAATATGCCGCCTCAGCCGTACCCGGGCCAACCTGTCCCCGGGCAGCCCTACGCCCCTGTCTACTACGCTCCGCCCCCGCCGCCCAAGAATCAGAAGATCTGGCTGTGGGTTCTGCTCGCGATCCTGACCGTCATTGTCCTCGCCGTCGGGGGCTTCATCGGCTTCAAATTCTACGAACGGAGCCGCGGCGTGACCGTCAGCTACGAAGTCACCGGCACCGGCACTGCACAGATCGTCTTCCCAGGCAACGAATTTGTGGAAAAGGTCGACCTGCCGTGGAGTAAGGAAGTCACTCACACCCGGCCTAATGAGTTCCTGCTGATCGCACGTCCCCTGACCGCAGGCGCCGTCGTGACCTGCACGGTGAAAATCGCCGCCAAGGTCATCGTCACGGACACCACGAAAGATTCGTCACCTGCCCTTTGTCAGGGACGCGTTGAGATCCGCTGAACCTGGAGCACCAGGAAATGCCTAGCCGACCAGACTCGCCACCGACCAGAACTGGTCGGCCGGCCGCGGGACCGAGATCCACGGACCGGGCGAGGCCCTGCTGCTGGCGATGACGGGACGGGTCGGTGCGGTCGCTGCCGAGTTACAAGGTCCGGGCCTGGCGCACCTGCGCAGACGATGACACCCAGCCAGAACTTCCCCTCGTCGATTTCCACCTGAGGGTCGTCACCACGCGCAATCTGCGACCCTGGGGTAGAAATCGGCGCGCAGCGGCTCGCAGGGTCGAGAAGCGGCACCGACCATCACGACCCCGTCTCGAACGGCTTGCGATCTGTGCCGCAGGGATGCTCCAAGGTTGCCATCCGCCTACCGTGAGTAACAGGTGCGGACCGTCGACCGATCTTGAAGATGGCAGCGCAAGCAGACAACTACGCGCACCGCTGCCGTAAAGCCACCGCACTTGTGCAGGAGACGAATGCCCGCTACGACCCTGATCGCAGGCACCTGCGCACCGGAATTCGCCCGGGTGCGCGATGCCTTCGCGGACAACTTCGCCCACCACAAAGAGGTCGGCGCCGCTGTCGCGGTCTGGGTTGAGGGCGATCTGGTGGTCAACCTGTGGGGCGGATCGGCCGATGCCGCAGGCAGCCGGCCATGGCAGCAGGACACCCTGGCCAGCGTGTACTCGGGATCCAAGGGGTTGTTGAGCACCTGCGTCCACCTGTTGGCCGACCGCGGTGAGATCGATCTGGATGCACCGATCGCGCGGTACTGGCCCGAGTTCGGCCAGGCCGGAAAGCAGAACATCACCGTCGCGATGGTGCTGGGCCATCGCTCGGGCGTGATCGGTCCGCGCGAACCGATGGACTGGCGACAGGTGACCGACTGGGACGCAGTGTGCGCCCGGATCGCGGCCGCGACTCCGTGGTGGCCGCCCGGCAGCGCGCAGGGCTATCAGGTGGTGACGTTCGGGTTCATCCTCGGCGAGGTGGTGCGCCGGGTAACCGGCCGCACCATCGGTCAGTACCTGCGCACCGAGGTCGCCGAACCGTTGGGCGCCGATATCCACATCGGTTTGCCCGCCTGGCAGCATCACCGGTGCGCCGAGATGGTGAACAAGCCGTCGGTACGCAGCCTGCTGGCCGACAACCACGTCGACGGACCGCCGGCCTCGCTTGCCGACCATCCGATGGCCGGCTGGGCGGTGTCGATGGACTTCGTGCCCGATGACGAACTGGGCGTGCAAGCTCTGGACGCGTGGCGCGCAGCGGAATTCCCGAGCACCAACGCACACGTCTCGGCACTCGGCATGGCGACCGTCTACAACGCACTGGCCCAGGAGAAGTTGCTCACCCGGGAGCACATGGAGCGCTGCCGGGTCTCGCAGGGCGGTTTCGACGCCGACGTGGTGTTGGGTGCGCGGGTCGCCGATCACGGCTGGGGTCTGGGTTACATGCTCAACCAGCGCGGGGTCGCCGGACCCAACACCGGCATCTTCGGGCACGGCGGGTCGGGCGGTTCGTTCGCCTTCGTCGACCTGGAGCACCGGATCGGATACGCGTACGTGATGAACTATTTCGACGCCACCAAGTGCAATGCCGACCCCCGTACGGTCGCCCTGTCGAACGAGGTTTACTCCGCTCTCGGCGTAATTTGAGTTCCCTTCGAGAACCCGGAAGCACTGGTTCCCGTCGGTACGCTAGACGCCATGAACAGCGTTTTGCTGGTACTCATCGTCCTGGTCATCGCTGCGATCGCGTTCGCTGTCTACAGCTCGTCGCAGGCCAACGGTCGCCGCTCCGCGGAGTCACTGGCCGACGCCAAGGCTGACGCCCGCCGGCTGATCGAGCGTCTCGGCGGGCAGGTGCTCAACCTGACCGGCTCCGACGACGCATCCAAGCAGGCGCTGGCCGACGCCTCGGAGCGCTACACCGCGGCGTCCTCCCAGATCGATCAGGCCACCACCACCAAACAGGCCGCGCTGGCCAAGGAGAGCGCCATCGAGGGGCTCTACTACGTGCGCGCGGCCCGCACCGCGATGGGCATGGATCCGGGTCCGGAGCTGGAGTCGTTGACCGGGCAGCGCTCGGCCGGCGAGGTCACCGAGGACCGCCGGGTCAACTTCGAGGGCCGCGAGATCGAGGCCTCCCCCACCCCATCGCAGCGCACCCCGAACTACTACCCCGGCGGCCGCGTAGCCGGGCGCCCGGTGCCCGCCGGCTGGTATTCCGAGCCGTGGTGGAAGCCGGCGCTGGTGGCCGGTGCCTGGGGCCTGGGCTCGGTGCTGCTTTTCGACGCGATGTTCTCGGGTATGCACGGAGTCGGCTACGGCGCTCAGGGCTTCGAAAGTGGTTACGGTGACGGCTATTCCGATGGTTTCGCCGCAGGCCAGGACGGTGGCGGCTTCGACGGTGGCGATACCGGCGGAGCCGACGGCGGCGGCGACTGGGGCGGCACCGATGCCAGCGGCTGGGACAGCGGCGGTTTCGATGGTGGCGGCTTCGGCGACTTCGGCGGTGATTTCGGGGGCTTCTGACCCGCGGAACCCCTAGAGGCGGCTCTCCAGACGCGCCGAGACACCGGCCTCTTGCAGATCCAGGCGCTCGAGCATGGCCCGCACCGCTTCGTCCTCGATCCGGCCCTCGTCGCGCTCGGTGATGAGCGCCCCGCGTTGTGCCGCAAGCACATCGCGGTACAGACTCGAGAACACCGTGGCCCGTTTGGTGAGCGCCTCGGGGTCCGGCATCTCGTCGGCGTCCTGTGAATGCCGGGCGATCACCGCCCGAATCTCGGTCACCAGATGGGGATCCAGTCCGTCGGGCGGGTCTGCCTCGAACGCGTCGAGCACGTCGTCGGCCGCGTCGTGCACCACCCGTTCGGCCTTGATTTCCTCTTCCCGGTCGGCGGCATGGTCGTCGCAGAACCGGGACAGGTTGAGCCGGCGGATCAGCAGCGGCAGGGTCCAGCCCTGGATCAGCAGAGTGCCCACGCTCACCACGAACGCGATGGCCTGGATGGTGGCGCGTTCCGGGAACGGCTCGCCGGTTGCCGTGGTGGCCGGGATCGCGGCGGCCGCCGCCAACGTCACCACGCCGCGCATCCCGGTCCAGGACACCACGAGGTTCTCCCGCCAACTCAGCGAGCGGCGATCGATCATCCTGCGCCAGCGCGCCCTGGGCTTTCGTCTGCGCACACCGAGTGCGCCGCGTGAGCCGTCGGGCACCGGCACGCTGAACTTGCTCTCGACGTGCCGGGAAAGCTTGTTGCGCCCGAACATCAGGAACACCGACAGCGGGCGGATGAACAGCACGATCACCAACACGATCATCGAAGCGATCGCCACCTCGGCCAGCGACTCGTGGGCCTCGTTCAGATGTTCCAGGACGAACCGCAGATGCAGCCCGATGTAGGCGAACACGAACGCCTCGAGCAGCACATCCAACGAGTTCCAGACGTACCGCTCCTGCAGCCGGGTCTGGTACCCCGCTCCCATCGCACCGTTACCGACGACGAAGCCCGCGACCACCACCGCCAACACCCCGGAGGCGTGCAGTTCCTCGGCGGTGATGAACGCCGCGAACGGGACCACCAGGCCCTGCACGGTTTCCAGGCCCGGATTGTCCAGATGCTTGCGAATCCACAGCGTCAGATATCCGAGCAGTGCCCCGACCAGCGGGCCGATGGTGGCGCTGTAACCGAACAGCAGGAACGGATTCTCGATGAAGGTGTGGCTGCCTGCCACCTGCGCCACCGCGATGGAGAACAGGGTGAGCGCGGCCGCGTCGTTGATCAGGCTCTCGCCGGTGAGGATCGCCATCACCCGTTTGGGCAGACCGAGCTTGCGCCCGACCGCGACGGCGGTCACCGCGTCGGGTGGCGCGACGATCGCACCGAGGACCAGCGCCAGGCCGAAGGTCAACGGCACCAACACCAGCCAGGACGACACCGCTGCCACGGCGAAGGCCGTCACCACGACGAGACCGACACCGAGGCCCAGGATCGGGCGGATGTTGCGGAAGAACGTCGGGAACGAGAAGTCCAGCGCGGCTGAATACAGCAGCGGAGGCAGCACCACCGTCAGCAGGATGTGGGAATCGAGTTCGGGAGGTTCGAAGCCGGGGAGGAACGAGACCAGGCTGCCGATGACAACGATGATCAGGGCGGGTTCCTGGCCACGCCGATGCGCGGCCGCGGTGACGAGGATGGCTCCGACGACGACGAGGATCAATTCCACCGGGAGATTGTCCCGTGTCCGTGACGCCGGCGCGCACTCACACCTGGCAGTCGGGGCACCAGAACAGGTTGCGGGCCTCCAGTTCTGCGGTACGCACTGCTCCGCCGCACACCCGGCACGCCTCCCCTGCCCGGCGATACACGTAGGTGCGGGGCCGGCCGGGACCGTAGGACGGCGCCCCGTGATCGTGCTCGGGGCGGACGACGACGATCTTGCCGCGGCGCACGCCGACCTTCATCAGCTCGACGAGATCGGTCCACATGTCGTTGAATTCGGTCTGGCTCAGGTGGGTGCCCGGCCGGTACGGGTCGATGTGATGACGGAACAGCAACTCGCTGCGATATACGTTTCCGACGCCGGCGATCACCGACTGGTCCATCAGCAGCGCACCAATTGACCTGCGCGACTTACTGATCCGCTTCCAGGCCAACGAAGGGTCGGCATCTTTGCGCAGCGGGTCGGGACCGAGCCGCGCGACCACGTCGGCGATCTCGGGCTCGGCGATCACCTCACACACCGTGGGGCCGCGCAGATCAGTGCCGTACTCGGTGCCGACGATCCGCATCCGGACCTGGCCGACCGGCAGTCCCAGAGGAACGGGCGCCTCGGTGAACGTCCCGTACAGGCCGAGGTGGATGTGTACGACGTGCCCACCGGCGTAGTGGTGGAACAGGTGCTTGCCCCAGGCGTCGGCTTGCTTGAACACCTGGCCGTTGACCGCGGCCGCACCGTCGGCGAAGCGGCCCTGCGGGCTGGACACCACCACCGGCGCCCGGCCGAACCGCTTCTGGTGCAGCCGGGCCAACCGGTGCAGGGTGTGCCCTTCGGGCATGGGTCAGGCAGGCGCGCCGGGGACCGGCGGGGCCACGTGGTCCTTCTCGTACTCGGCCAGGATGTCGATGCGGCGCTGGTGGCGCTCGGCCTCCGACCACGGCGTCGACAGGAACGCGTCGACGATGGCCAGCGCTTCCTCCTCGGTGTGCATGCGGCCGCCGAGGCCCATCAGCTGCGCGTTGTTGTGCTCGCGGGCCAGCTTGGCGGTCTCGACGCTCCAGGCCAGGGCGCAGCGGGCGCCGGGCACCTTGTTCGCGGCGATCTGCTCACCGTTGCCGGAGCCGCCGAGCACGATGCCCAGGCTGCCGGGATCGGCGACGGTCTTGACCGCGGCGTCGATGCAGAACGCCGGGTAGTCATCATCGGCGTCGTAGGTGTAGGCACCGCAGTCGATCGGCTCGTGGCCGGTCTTCTTGAGGTGCTCGATGATGGTCTGCTTGAACTCGAATCCGGCGTGGTCGGCACCGATGTAGACGCGCATGCCGGTAACCCTAACGCGTCTTCAGGTCGCCACAGCACCAGCTCGAATACCTGCCAGCAGCAGATCGAGCATTCGCTGCGCCTGCTCGGCCGAGCCGCTGGCCAGGAAGATCCCGAGCAGGCTCGACACCACGTCCTCGACCCGCACATCGGCGCGCAGACTTCCATCGGTGATGCCGGCGTCGAGCAGGGTCTGGACGGCACCGGTGACGCTCGCCTTGGTGTCGCGGTGGTCGACCGCGCCGGATTCGAAGATGGTGCGCAGCGATTCGGCCATGCCCTTCTTGGCCGCGACGAACGTGGCGTAGCGGTCCATCCAGCGGCGCAGTGCGACCGGCGGTTGGTACCGGCTGGACAGCTCGGCCGCGGACGCGGAGACCTCGGCCAGTTCGGCACGGTAGACGGCCTCGGTGAGGGCCTCGCGGCTGGGGAAGTGACGGTAGAGCGTCCCGATGCCGACACCGGCGTCGCGGGCGATGGCCTCCAGCGACACGGCACCGTCCGATACGGCGAACGCTGACGCGGCGGCCGCGAGCAGGCGTTCCCTGTTGCGTCGCGCGTCGGCCCGTTCAGCCATAGCGGAGGCTCCTCCGTTTTGCTAGCGTGGTGAAACGGAGGTCCCTCCGCATCACTTCCGAGTATCGCATCCCAGGAGCGCACCATGACCACATCGCACCCCGGCGGCACCGGCACGATCGGCGGACACTTTGTCGGGCGGATCGGCTACGGCGCCATGGGGCTCGGACGCGAGCTCCCCCAGGCCGACGCCACCGCCGTGCTGCACCGTGCCGTCGAGCTCGGCGTCAACCACATCGATACGGCGTCCTTCTACGACGACGGTGTGGTGAACAGCCGTATCCGCGACGCGCTGGCCCCGTACCGGGACGATCTGCTCATCGTGAGCAAGGTCGGCGCCCGGCCGGCCACCGGACCGATACCTCTCGCACTCGCCCAGCATCCGGCCGACCTGCGCCACGCCGTCGAGCTGGACCTGGCCGGCCTCGGCCTGGACCAGATTCCGGTGGTGAACCTGCGGCGCGCCGACATCGGCCCCGGGTTGGTCGCCGAGGGCGATCAGATCGTTGATCTGGACGATCAGTTGGCGGAGATGATCGCGCTGCGCGACGAAGGCAAGATCGGCGCGATCGGGATCAGCAACATCGACCTGGAGACCCTGCGCCGGGCGCTGCCCGCCGGCATCGTGTGCGTGCAGAACGCCTACAGCCTGATCAACCGCAGCCATGAGGACGAACTGGCGCTGTGCGTCGAACAGGGCATCGCCTGGGTGCCGTTCTTCCCGCTGGGCTCGGCATTCCCGGGCTTTCCGAAGGTCGCCGAAAACGCTGTGGTGCAACGGATCGCCGCGGACCTCGGCGTCAGCGGCGCACAGGTCGGGCTGGCATGGTTACTCGCGCACGCGCCCAATACCCTGCTCATCGCCGGGACGACGTCGATCGCCCACCTGGAGGAGAACCTGGCGGCCGGCGACCTCGTGCTCAACGAGCAGCAACTGGCCGATCTCGATGCCGTCGATGCCGTCGATGCCGCGCTACCCGATGGTGATGGCGTCCAGGCGTTCCTTGATGAAGGCCGATGACGTCACGGGCTCCAGACCCGCGACCTTGCCGATGGGCGGCTCCAGCGGGGTGACGAGCGCGTCGTGGTTGGCCTCGTAGAAGTAGATCAGCGAGACCAGGTCCTCCTCGGGGGCGTGCGACTGGGGCGGCAGCACGCGGTGCCGGCCCGACGGCCACCGCCGGCCGCTCCAATACTCCAGCAGGTCACCGATGTTGACCGTGAGCGATCCCGGCTCCCACGGCGCGTTCTCCCAACCCTCCTGCTCGGAGTACACCTGCAGCCCGCCGGCACCGGGTTCGCGGTCCAGGATCGTCACGGTGCCGAAGTCGGTGTGCGGTCCGATCCGGAACTGTCCGGGCTCGGGCTCCCCGACCACGCTGACCGGCGGGTAGTGGTTGATGTTCATCGTCCACGTCGGCCGGTCAGCCAGTGCGACAAAGGGATTGCCCGTCAGTCCGAGGGCGTGCGCGAACAGCGCCAGCAGGTCGTCGGAGACCTTGCGCATCGCGGCGGTGTACTCGTCGACCAATCTCTGCAGCGCGGGCACCTCGGCCGGCCACACGTTGGGGGCGAACCAGATCCGGTCCACCTCGGAGTCGCCGGTCGCGGTTTCGGCGCCCAGGCTGTAACTCTCCTTGAGATCGGGCGGGGTCTCGGTGCCCTCGGCGTAACCGTTGGCCTCGGCCCCGGGCCCGATCCAGCCGTGCCCGCCGACCGGTACCGAGTAGCGCTGTTTGACCTCGTCGGGCAGGGCGAAGAACTCGCGACTCGCCGCGCGCACCTTGCTGGCCAGGTCAGTGTCGACGCCGTGTCCGGTGACCACGATGAACCCGGCGCGCTGCAGGCCGGCGTCGACCTCGGCGGCAACCGCGTCGGCTTCTGCCCCACCGGCATACCAGCGAGACATGTCCACAGTTGCGATGGCACTCATTCGCCGATGTCCTCCGCCCACAGATCCGGCCGCTCGGCGATGAAGTCCTCCATCATCGCCACGCAACGTTCGTCGTCGAGCAGGGTGACCGCGACGCCGTGCTCGGCCAGCCAGTCGTGCCCGCCGGTGAAGGTCCGGCTCTCCCCGATCACCAGGGCGCCGATGTTGAACTGACGCACCAGCCCGCTGCAGTACCAGCAGGGCGAGAGGGTGGTCACCATGATGGTCGACCGGTAGCCGCGTTGGCGCCCAGCGGCCCGGAAGGCGTCGGTCTCGGCATGGATCGACGGATCGTCGTTCTGCACGCGCCGGTTGTGCCCGGCGCCCAGCAGTGTTCCGTCCGAACCGAACAGTGCCGCGCCGATCGGAATGCCGCCTTCGGCCAACCCTTTTCGCGCCTCCTCGACAGCGACGTCGAGCATCTGCTCCGGGGTCATGCCGGCACCTTCCGTTCCGCGGTGAGCTTGGACCGGCACAACAGAAGATAGCTTGCTCCGGCGATGAGGAAGCCGACGAAGAACGTGATGTCACCCAACTGCGGAACCTCCCGCGCGATGTACCCGACGAACTTCGTCTGGTTGCAGAACAGTGTCACGGACACCACCAGGCCGAGCAGGAACGACACCAGGCCGGCCCAGTTGGTGTAGGACCGGTCGTAGAGGAAGTGCGCCACGGGCTGGTCACCGCGCAGGTACTCGTCGGCGAACATCACACCGAGCCACGGTCCGATCCAGTACGCGATGATCAGCAGGAACGCCTCGTAGCTCGCCGCCGCGTCGGCCAGTGCCCACCAGGCGATGAGAAATCCGACGATCCCGAAGAATGCGGTCGCCAGGGCCCGCGCGATGTGATGCGGCAGTTTGATCCCGATTGTCACGAAAGCCATTGCGCCCGAATAGATGTTGATCGCGTTGGCGGCAATCGCCCCGATGGCGATGGCCAGCAGGGTCAGGCTGGCCAGCCACGGCGCCAGCTCTGCGGTGAACGCGGACGTGGGATTGTCCGAGATGGCGGGACCGATGGTCACCGACGCGGCACCCACCGTCTGCAGCAGCATGCAGGACACGAACAGTCCTGCCGCAGCGAAGAATCCGGTGCGTGGGCCGGCCTCGGACCGCGGGAGGTAGCGCGTGTAGTCGGCGGCATAGGGCGCCCACCCCGCGACGTAGCCGAACGCGGTGCCCACGGTGAGCAGGAAACCTCCCATGCCGCCGACACCGCCCGTGACCGCCGGTGCGCCCAGGTCCGCTTTGCTCAGGATCACCACCGAGGTGATGGCGAAGATGACGGCGAGTACCGGGAACGCCCAGCGTTCGAAGGCCTGCACCAGGTTGTGCCCGAACACTGCCAGCGCGGTCTGCACCACGACCACGAGAACCAGGGCGAGCACCGGCGCGATGCCGAACAGTGTGGACAACGCGAATGCGCCGCTGACGCTGTTCGTGGCGAACCAGCCGATGCCCGCGGTCACCGTCATCAGCAGCGACGGCACGGCATTGCCCCGGAAGCCGAATGCCAGCCGGCCCAGCACCATCTGCGGAACACCGTGCAGTGGCCCGCGTTTGGACAGGAAGTAATGCGCAAGCGCGCCGAGTCCGGTGCCGACCGCCAGGCCGGCCACCGCCTGCCAGAACGTCATGCCGTAGACGGAGACCGCCAGCACACCCAGGAAGATGGTGGCGAATTCCAGGTTCGGCGACGTCCAGGTCCAGAACAACTGGCTGGGTTTTCCGTGCCGGTCGGCGTCGGCGATGTGCTCGTTGCCGCCCGGTTCCACGGCGGCGATTCGGTCCCGGTACGAGCCGTCGGTGCTGGGCTCAGCCGCTGTCATCCGTACACCGTGGCGTGAGCCACGGTGTTACGCAACCGGAATCGCGATTTTGGGTGAAGTTCACCCTCACTCGAACTGCGGCGCCTCGGTACGCGACCGCTTGAGCTCCCAGAAATGCGGGTAGGACGCGAACGTCACCGATGCGTCCCAGAGCTTGCCGGCCTCTTCGCCGCGCGGGATCTTGGAGAGCACCGGGCCGAAGAACGCGACGCCGTTGACGTGGATGGTCGGGGTGCCGACGTCGTCACCGACGGCGTCCATGCCGGCGTGGTGGCTCTTGCGCAACGCCTCGTCGTACTTGTCGGTGTCGGCAGCCTCGGCCAGCTCGGCGGGCAGGCCGACTTCCTCGAGTGCCTGCGCGATGACGGTGTCGAGGTCCTTGTTGTCCTGGTTGTGGATCCGGAAGCCCATCGCGGTGTAGAGCGGGCCGAGGATCTCCGGCCCCTTGAGCTGCTCGGCGGCGATGGCGACCCGAACCGGGCCCCACGCCTTCTTCATCAGTTCCTGATAGTTCTCGGGCAGGTCGCGGCCCTCGTTGAGCACAGCGAGGCTCATGACGTGGAACTGCACGTCGATATCGCGGACCTTCTCGACTTCGAGGATCCAGCGCGAGGTGATCCAGCACCACGGGCACAGCGGGTCGAACCAGAAGCCGGCGGTGTCCTTGTGGCCTGAGGCCTTCTGATCTTGGGGAGCCATCTACGCGTTCCTCTCGGTGTGGTTCAAGGCACAGCTGCGTTCAACACAACTGTGCCCCCGTATTGAGATGTTCCCGATGCGAGTAACTATCCGGGGACCGTTTACGACAACAATGGTGACTGACCGCTCGACAAGCATGTCGACGTCACGGCAGTGGCACAGGAAACGCATAGTGCGCGAACTTTTATCGAAACGTGTTGTTCCTGTGACCCTGGTGAACCACTGTTGCCCAAGTGAGCAGAGCGATCTAAGGGTTCTGCGTGACAGCTGAGGAGCTGAATATGGCCGCTCGCGCCCTCCTGACCGCCGTAGGTGTTGTTTCCGTCGCTCTCGCGGTGGCCGTCCCGGCACAGGCCGATCCGGCCCCGGCACCGGTCCCGGACCCGACGACCGACAGCTCGTTCTTGAACGCCCTGAACAACGCCGGGGTGGGCTACGGCGACCCCGGCGCGGCCGTCCAGATGGGCCAGGAGGTCTGTCCGATGTTGGTCGAGCCCGGCAAGGACTTCGCGTCGGTGGCCTCCCAGATGCGCGGTGACGGCGGCATGTCGCCCCAGATGGCGTCGTTCTTCACGGGCATCGCCATCCAGATGTACTGCCCGCAGATGATGTCGTCGATCGGCGACGGCTCGATCCTGAACAACCTCGGCGCGCTCAACGGACTCGCCGGGATCGCCGGCTTCCCCCAGTAGGCCGACTCCAGCCGACGTCCAGCCACTAGGTTGGACGCGTGGCACTTCCGAATCTCACCCGCGATCAGGCCGTAGAGCGCGCAGCTCTGGTGACGGTCGACAACTACCACGTCGTCCTCGACCTCACCGACGGCAATGGCAAACCCGGCGAACGCACCTTCCGGTCCACCACCACCGTGAAGTTCGATGCCCTCGCCGGCGCCGACACCTTCATCGACCTGGCGGCCGATACCGTCCACAGCGCGACGCTCAACGGCACCGCGCTCGATGTGTCGGGCTACGACGAATCCACCGGCATCGCGCTCACCGGGCTGGCCGCGAACAACGTCCTGGTGGTCGAAGCCGACTGCCTGTACTCCAACACCGGCGAGGGCCTGCACCGGTTCGTCGACCCTGTCGACAACGAGGTCTACCTGTACTCGCAGTTCGAGACCGCCGACGCCAAGCGGATGTTCGCCTGCTTCGACCAGCCCGACCTGAAGGCCACGTTCGACGTTCAGGTCACCGCACCGTCGCACTGGCAGGTGATCTCCAACGGCGCGACCGCCACCGCCGAACCCAACGGCTCGGGCACCGTGCACACCTTCGCCACCACGCCGAAGATGAGCACCTATCTGGCGGCGCTGATCGCCGGACCGTACGCGGTGTGGCGCGACTCGTATTCCGATGAGCACGGCGAGATCCCGCTGGGCATCTTCTGCCGGGCCTCGCTGGCCGAGTTCATGGACGCCGAGCGGCTTTTCACCGAGACCAAGCAGGGCTTCGGTTTCTACCACGCCAACTTCGGCACGCCGTACGCCTTCGGCAAGTACGACCAGCTTTTCGTGCCCGAGTTCAACGCGGGTGCCATGGAGAATGCCGGCGCGGTGACGTTCCTGGAGGACTACGTCTTCCGGTCGAAGGTCACCCGGGCCTCCTACGAGCGGCGCGCCGAGACCGTCCTGCACGAGATGGCACACATGTGGTTCGGCGACCTGGTCACCATGCAGTGGTGGGATGACCTGTGGCTCAACGAGTCCTTCGCGACGTTCGCGTCGGTGCTGTGCCAGGCCGAGGCCACCGAGTACGACACCGCCTGGACCACCTTCGCCAACGTCGAGAAGTCCTGGGCCTACCGCCAGGATCAGCTGCCCTCGACCCACCCGGTCGCCGCCGACATCCCTGATCTGGCCGCCGTGGAGGTCAACTTCGACGGCATCACCTACGCCAAGGGCGCCTCGGTGCTCAAGCAGCTGGTGGCCTACGTCGGGCTCGAGCAGTTCCTGGCCGGATTGCGCGACTACTTCCGGGACCACGCCTTCGCCAACGCCACGTTCGGCGACCTGTTGGGCGCTCTCGAGAAGTCCTCTGGCCGTGACCTGTCCGGCTGGGGCCAACAGTGGCTCAAGACAACGGGTTTGAACACGCTGCGGGCCGACTTCGACGTGGACGATTCGGGTGCATTCACCCGGTTCGCCGTCGCACAGTCGGGGGCCGCCCCGGGCGCCGGGGAAACCCGCGTGCACCGCCTGGCCGTCGGCATCTACGACGACGACCCGGCCGGCTCGGGCAAGCTCGTCCGCGTACACCGCGAGGAACTCGACGTCGACGGACCGATCACGGATGTCCCTGCCCTGGTGGGCATTTCGCGCGGAAAGCTGATCCTGGTCAACGACGATGACCTGACCTACTGCTCCCTGCGGCTCGATCCGGCGTCACTGTCGACCGTGGTGTCACGGATCGCCGACATCGCCGATCCCCTCCCCCGGACGCTGGCCTGGTCGGCAGCCTGGGAGATGACCCGCGAAGCCGAGATGAAAGCCCGCGACTTCGTCGCGCTGGTGATGAGCGGCATCCACGCCGAAACCGAGGTCGGCGTCGCGCAGCGACTGCTGATGCAGGCCCAGACCGCGCTGAGCTCCTACGCCGATCCGGGCTGGGCCACCGAGATCGGCTGGCCCGCATTCGGCGATGCTCTGCTCGATCGGGCGCGCGAGTCCGCCCCCGGTTCTGATCATCAGCTCGCCTTCGTGAACGCGCTGTGCACCTCGGTGCTGTCGTCCAACCACGTCGCCGTGCTGTCGACCCTGCTCGACAACGAACCCGCCGCGGTGAACATGGCAGGCCTGGTGATCGACACCGATCTGCGCTGGCGGATCGTCACCGCGCTGGCCCGCAACGGGCAGATCGACGCGGACGGCCCCGAAACGCCGTTCATCGACGCCGAGGC
Source organism: Mycolicibacterium arcueilense (assembly GCF_058536225.1). NCBI lineage: Bacteria > Bacillati > Actinomycetota > Actinomycetes > Mycobacteriales > Mycobacteriaceae > Mycobacterium > Mycolicibacterium arcueilense. The sequence goes on along the minus strand of NZ_JBZTYL010000026.1, from coordinate 327,775 downwards.
CGAGGCCGACCCGACCGCGGCCGGTAAGCGTCACGCCGCCGCGGCCTCGGCGGCCCGCCCGCAGGACGAGGTGAAGTCCGCGGCCTGGGAGCAGGTCATCGAGGACGACACGATCGCCAACATCACCACCCGCGCGATCGTCGGCGGTTTCGTGCAGCCCGGCCAATCCGAGTTGCTGGCGCCGTTCACGACGCGCTACTTCGCCGCGATCTCCGGGGTCTGGGAGCGGCGGTCCAGCGAGGTCGCGCAGACCGTGGTGATCGGCCTGTATCCGTCGTGGGACATCAGCCGCAACGGGCTCGACGCGGCGGACGCGTTCCTGTCCGATCCCGAGGTGCCGCCGGCGCTACGCCGTCTGGTGATCGAGGGACGCGCCGGTGTGGAGCGCTCCCTCCGCGCCCGCGCCTTCGACGTCAGCTGATTCGTACCGCGAGCGTGCGCGTCTGCACCCCGACACGCCGTGTCAGAGCAGCACTCTGCGCACGCTCGCGGGCCTCATACCCTTGATCGGTGGCCGTCAGCAGAACCCGCGCAGCGCGGGCCGCCCGCAAGCGCAAGCGTCGGATGGATCTCGTCGTGCACGACCTCACCGACGAGCAGTGGGATGCCATCAAGACGGCATGGGGCGGGTGCGCCTACTGCGGCAGCACCGGTGGACCGTTCCAGAAGGACTGCGTGATGGCCATCTCGCGCGGCGGGCGCTACACCGTGGACAACGTGGTGCCGGCCTGCGCCTCGTGCAACGCCAGCAAGTGCAACTTCGAGGTCAGCACCTGGATGCGACGCAAACGGTTCGACGAGCGGATGTTCTTGACCCGCTATGTGGAGATCCGCCGAGAACTGACGGGTTAGCGGCGCCCACAAAAGCAACGAGCGTGCGTGGCCGTCGGTCGACAGCCACGCACGCTCGCAGTGCGTAAGTAGAAACGATCAGGCAGGAGAAACGCCGGCCGACAGCACGCGTACGGCGCTGATCAGACCGTCGATCAAGTTGCCTTCCTTGAAGGAGGCGGCGGCCGCCGAGACGCCCAGCGGGGCAGCCTCTTCGATGCCACGGCCCTTGACGTCGGCGCCGTAGACCACCTCGATGGCGTGCTGGTCGGGTGAGACCGCGAGCAGCACCGCGTTGTCGGGGGTCGGCACCTTGGCCAGGATCGTGCGGGCCGTGGCCGCGGTGTCCGCGCCCAGGTCGCCGATGTAGATCGCGAACCGGGCCTTGGCCGCGCGCGAACCGTACTTCAGCGCGTCGTCGAGGACGACGAGGTCCATCGTCGGGAACGGGTAGTGCACCGACAGCTCACCGGGCTCGGTGACGCCCGAGATCCGACCGCTGTACGTCAGGGCGTAGCCGTAGGGCAGGTCCAGGTCCTGCGTGGCAGTCGCCAGTTCACCACTTGCCACTTGCGCCGCCTCCGATCGTCACGCCGTGTGAATCATGCCCGCCGTGCCCGTGATCCTGTGGCTCCTCGGCGGCCCACAGGATGGGCTCGTGGGTCCACGGCTCGGACATCTTGTAGGTAGCCGGGTGCGGTCCCTTGCGGGTCATGAAGATCAACGCCAGGACCACGAACAACAACAGCGGAACCCCTCCGAGGAGGGAATGGGTAAGTGCTGTGCTCACGCGCAAACCGTATCAGCCGCGATGCGCCGGCGCGCCGAGTGTGCCCAGCAAGTCGGGCATCATGCCGCTCCCTCGCCGAGATAGCGCACCCAGGCCGGGTCCAGCTCCTTGATCGTCGACAGCAAGCGCCAGTGCTGCCCCTTCGGCGGCATCGGCACGCACCGCAGTGACCAGCCCAGTTCAGCCAGCAGCCGGTCGGCCTTACGGTGGTTGCACGGTCCACAGGCCGCCACACAGTTCTCCCACGAGTGCTCGCCACCGCGGCTGCGCGGGATCACGTGGTCGACCGTGTCGGCCCGCCCACCGCAGTACGCGCAGCGGAAGCGGTCGCGGTGCATGAGCGCCGCGCGGGTCATCGGGATGCGGGCCCGGTACGGCACCCGGACGAAGGTGCGCAGCCGGATCACCGAGGGCACCACGATCGTGCGGGTGGCCGAGTGGATGACGGGCCCCGCCGGGTCGTCGTGCACGACGTCGGCTTTGCCGCACATCACCATGATCACCGCGCGCCGCAGCGGAAGTGCGGTGAGCGGTTCATAGGTGGAGTTGAGGAGCAGGACGCGACGGCGGCCCCACAAGGACGCATCGGGCGCGGCGGTCGGAAGGATCTCGACGCTGTGGAGGGGGCGATTTGGCACATGGGGTCCCGATGGGCCGGGAATGTGGCCGGTCCGTCGTATATGGCCTTTTTTGCTGTGCGCCATGGAGCCTCCGAGGAGACAGTCCACCACGGATCCCGGCAATACGCACGAAAATTCTTCGGGTGTTCGCAGGTCAGTCCAATGAACATGAGGTGACCAGACCTCCGTGACCGGCCCCGACGGCCTCTCGGGTCACAATGGACCACAATGAGTGACGTGACGCAGGTGCAGCGATCTTTCTACGACGAAGTCGGGGGCCACGAGACATTCGCAGCGATCGTGTCGCGGTTCTACCAACTGGTGCGCGAGGACGAGATCCTGCTGCCGCTGTATCCCGAGGACGACATCGACGGCGCCGAGGAGCGGCTGCGGATGTTCCTTGAGCAGTACTGGGGCGGGCCCAGGACGTACTCCGACCAGCGCGGCCACCCCCGGCTGCGGATGCGGCACGCCCCGTTCCGGATCGGGTACCTCGAGCGGGACGCCTGGCTGCGCTGCATGCACACCGCGGTGGCCTCCATCGATTCGGAGACGCTCGACGACCCGCACCGCCGTGCGCTGCTGGACTACCTGAACATGGCCGCAGACTCGATGGTCAATTCGGCGTTCTGACATGCGCCGGTGGTGGGCGGACGCGGTTTTCTACCAGGTCTATCCCCGCTCGTTCGCCGACAGCAACGGCGACGGGGTCGGCGATCTCGACGGGGTGACCGCCAGGCTCGACTACCTCGCGGCACTCGGCGTCGACGCCCTGTGGCTCAACCCGGTCATGGTCTCGCCGATGGCCGACCATGGCTACGACGTCGCCGACCCGCGTGATGTCGACCCGCTGTTCGGTGGTCTCGATGCGCTGGACCGTTTGATCGGCGCGGCACACTCCCGGAACATCAAGGTCACCATGGACCTGGTGCCCAACCACACCAGTTCGGCGCACCCGTGGTTCGTCGAGGCGCTGGCGGATCCGCGACGGCGCGACCGCTACATCTTCCGCGACGGCCGCGGCCCCCGCGGTGACGCACCACCCAACAACTGGGTGTCGGTGTTCGGCGGGCCGGCCTGGACGCGTGTCACCGAGCCCGACGGCACACCGGGCCAGTGGTACCTGCACCTGTTCGACCCGGCCCAGCCCGACCTGAACTGGAACCACCCTGAGGTGTTCGAGGATCTGGAGAAGACCCTGCGGTTCTGGCTCGACCGCGGAGTCGACGGGTTCCGCATCGATGTGGCCCACGGCATGGCCAAGCCACCCGAACTGCCCGACATGGCGGTCACCGACACTGCGCTGCTGCGCAACAGCGAGGACGACCCGCGATTCGACAACGACAGCGTGCACGACATCCACCGGTTCATCCGCACGGTGTTGGACGACTATCCCGACGCCGTGGCCGTCGGCGAGGTGTGGGTGCACGGCAACGAACGCTTCGCCAGGTATCTGCGCCCCGATGAGTTGCACCTGGGCTTCAATTTCCGTCTGGTGCAAGCCGATTTCGACGCCGGCGACGTTCACGACGCGATCGACAACGCTATGGCAGCGGCCGACCTCGCCGGGGCGACACCGACGTGGACGCTGTCCAACCACGACGTCGAACGCGAGGTCAGCCGATACGGCGGCGGTGTCCGAGGGTTGGCGCGGGCCCGGGCGATGGCCCTGGTGATGCTGGCCCTGCCGGGCGCGGTGTTCGTCTACAACGGCGAGGAACTCGGGCTGCCCAATGTCGGACTGCCCGATGACGTGCTCCAGGATCCGGTGTGGGAGCGCTCGGGGCACACCGAACGCGGGCGTGACGGGTGCCGGGTGCCGATGCCGTGGTCGGGTGACACCCCGCCGTTCGGGTTCTCCACCAGCGCCGACACCTGGCTGCCGATGCCAGCCGAGTGGGCATCGTTGACGGTGCAGCGCCAGCAGACCGATCCGGCGTCGACGCTGGAGTTCTACCGGCGGGCCATCCAGTTACGTTCCAGCCGTGCGGAATTCGCCGACGGAATCGAACTGGTTACCTCCGACGGACTACTCTCGTTGCGGCGTGAAGGTGGCCTGCTGTGCGTGCTCAACGCGGGCACCGCTGCGGCGCCGCTGCCGCCTGGTGAAGTTCTGCTGACCAGCGCAGAGTTGATCGCCGGAAGTCTGCCGCCGGACGCCGCCGCCTGGCTTACCGGGAGCTGACCGAAAGTCGAGTAGCGAACTACTCATGTTTAGCGCCGCGTCGGCATCGCAGTATCGAGACAGTCACAGAACCGAACTCGATACCACCGGAGGACGACATGGTCGATGCGAACTACGCCAAAATGCTGTGGCTGCAGGCGAACACGGTGCGGGACCACGACGGTGCCGACGAAATTCAGGTCAGCAGGGCTGACGGGGTCATCTTCGAACGGCTCCGGATGAGGCCCGGTGATGTCTATTCGTTCGACGATGACCGCCTGCTGCCATTCAACGGATCCCAAGCTCCCATCGACATCGAATTGTTCGAGGTGGATGAGACCGGGCCGGACGACCGCAGAATCGGGGCGGCGAGGATCACCGCTGCCGAGCTCGGCCGTGGCGAGCGCACCCAGCGAATCGCCGGCGCCGGATCCGTGTACTCCCTCACCTACAAGGTGATCTGACCTCCGGTGAACGACCGGATCCGTTTCAAACCACAAGTACGACAGAAGGATTCATCATGCCTTTGCTCTCGCTGTATTCCAACGACCTTCCCGATTTCTACATCGTCGAACGGAGCGGGCTCGCCGATATCGCCAAGATAGAGACCGACACCGACCGCGGCGACGCCACCTTCGAATGGACCGGGGCCCACCTGCGTATCGGCGAAACCGGCCAACTGCGCCGCGCCGCTGCACCACTCGGCTTCGTCCTGCGTATCGCGACATTCGACAACTACCGCATTCACGGCAAGTACTTCGACGGCATCATCGACCCCGATGTCAAAGAAGAGGTTCGGGAGGAATCGACCTTCGTCCTGGAGAAGGGCGTCATCGATCCCAACCAGTTCTCGTTCCGGTCGGTGAAGTTCCCGGACCTGTACATCCGGCACCAGAACTTCCAACTCTTCGCGACACCTGTCAACGCCCCGGCCGAACTGCAGGCCGCTACATTCAGGCCCGCGGCACCTCTGCAACCGGCCAACCCCTAGGGGCACGCTCAGCCCAGGATCAGGGCGGCACTCTCGCGGCGGCGGTACACCGAACCGAACCGCGCGTCGATGCGCAGCCACGAGGGGTGAGCGCGGACCCGGACGATCTCCTCTTCGCTCACCTCGTTGCCGGTCTGCGGCAGAAAACCCATGGCGGTCAAAGCGAATACACATCGCATGGGCACCCCGACAGCCTCGTCGCCCGAGCTGACCGCGATGACCTCCTGGTCCATCAGAGACGCCGGCGGCCCGTGGGCACTGCCGTGTTCGCGGGCCAGTGCACCGCCCTGCTGAGCCAGGTCGAGCATCACCCGGGCCGGAACGTCGTCGAGGTGGACGAATCCTTCCTCGGGCGGCAGACCACCGCGCCAGGCCGAGTCCATCGGGAAGCCGGGGTCGACGTATCCGTCTGCGGCAGTGGACAACCCGGCCACCAGGGCGTCGGCTCCCGCGGACAGGTCCGACGGGCGCACCTGACCGGTCACCACTCGGCTGGCCAGCACCTCCAACCCGGTGGCCACCCAGGCCACGGCCGCATGGGTCCCGGCGCGCTCCCGCAACCGCACCACCGCAGCATCGTCCAACCGCAGGGCACGGTCGAGGAACGTCGCGAGATCCTCACGGTCTCGCGGATTGTCGATCCACAGACCGCGCTCGGGTGTGGTCATCGCAGATGGCTCTCCAGGTAGCTGCGCTGCTCGGGAGTCAGGCGTTCCAGCCGTTGCTCGGCGATGTGCACTGCGGCCAACTGGGTCTCGCCGATCACCGACGGCTTGGAGTCAGGAGCGGCGTGAAGCGAGCGCACCTCGTAGCCGATGGTGAAATCCACGGCCCGCACCCGCTTGCACCACATGGTCACCTGCAGCGGTGAGTCCACGAGCCGCAACTGCCCCTTGTAGGCGATGCTGACGTCGGCGATCAGCAGGCCGATGGTCTCGATCGTGGCGCCGAACGGTTCACGCAGAAACGGAATCCGGGCCTCTTCGAGCAGCGTCACCATCGTGGCGTGATTGATGTGCTGGTACATGTCGATGTCCGACCAGCGCACGTGCACCGGCGTTGTAAAACTCACGCAGTCGTTCCCGTTCCACTCGTTCGTGTCATGCTGCGGATCTGCCGCGCCGCCACAGACAGCGTCGCCAGGTCCTGCTCACCATCTTCGTATATCTCGGCCAGCGTGCGGCGAGCGCGGGTCACCCGGGAGCTGTTGGTCAACTCCCACTCGGCGATCTTCTCCTCACCGGTCTCGTTGGGTTCGCCGACGGCGAGCACATCGAAGCACAGGGCCCGCAGCGAACCGTAGATGTCGTCACGAATAGCCAGCCGCGCCAACGAATGCCAGCGATCGTCGCGGCTCAGCCGGGAGACCGCAGTGAGCAGCCCGTCAGAGCTGAGGTGGTCCATCAACGCGAAGTAGGCGTCGGCCACTTCGGTGGGCTCACGGTCCACGATGTCGGAGATGTCGATCACGTCGAGCAGGCTGTACTGGTAGAGCCCGGTCGCCACCGCATAGGCCAGGTCGTTGGGCACGCCCTGTGCGGCGAACTCCCCGGCTTCTTTGGCCACGATCGCCTTGTCATCGCCGCGCAGCCACTGCGCCATGTCGGGGCGCAGGGCGGCCACCTTCGCGGCGAACCGGTTGATCTCGGCGCCGACAGCCAACGGCTGCGGCCGGTAGTTGAGTAGCCAGCGCCCGGCCCGGTCGACCAGCCGGCGCAGATCGAGGGTCATCCGGTCGGTGACTGACACCGGCACCCCGGCTTCTCCGGCGGCCTGGATCTGGCGCCACACGTCGCCGATCCCGAAGATGGCATCGGTGGCGACATAGCTGCGCACCGCGTCGACCGGACCGACACCGACGTCCTCGGTGATGCGGTAGGCGTAGCTGATCCCGCTCGTGTCGACGAGATCGTTGACCAGCATGGTGGTGGTGATCTCCCGGCGCAGCTGGTGCGACCGGATCTCGCCGGGGAATTGTTCGCGCAGCTTCTCCGGGAAGTACTGCGGTAGCCGGGCGGCGAACACCTCCTGATCGGGCAGATCACTGGCCAGCACGTCGGCTTTGAGCTCGAGCTTGACGTGTGCCATCAGCGTGGCCAATTCCGGTGAGGTCAAACCGATTCCGGCGTCGGCTCGGCGTCGGATCTCCTTCTCCGAGGGCAACGCCTCCAGCTCGCGGTTGAGCCCGCGGTTGGCCACGAACTCCTTGATCATCCGGGCGTGCACCGACAGCATGCTCGCGGCGTTGGCCCGGCTGGTGCCCATCAGATCGTTCTGATGCTTGTTGTCGGTCAGCACCAGCGCGCCGACCTCATCGGTCATCGACAGCAAGAGACCCGTTCGTTCCTGCGCGCTGACCTTCTCGGCGGTGACCAGTGAGTCGATCAGGATCTTGATGTTGACCTCGTGGTCCGAGCAGTCGACGCCTGCGGAGTTGTCCAACGCATCGGTATTGATCCGTCCGCCGGCCAGGTCGAACTCGATCCGCCCCAGCGATGTCACGCCGAGGTTGCCGCCCTCGCCGATCACCTTGGCGCGCACCTCGTTACCGCACACCCGGATCTGGTCGTTGGCGCGATCGCCGACGTCGGCCTCGGTCTCGGCCTTCACGTACGTGCCGATGCCGCCGTTCCACAGCAGGTCTACCGGAGCCTTGAGGATGGACTTCATCAGCGCCGGCGGCGTGAGTTCCTCGATGTCGTCGTCGATCCCGAGTGCCGCCCGGGCCTGCCGGCTGATCGGGATGGACTTCTGCTGACGGCTGTAGACACCGCCGCCCTCGCTGATCAGCGTGGCGTCGTAGTCTTCCCAGCTGGACCGTGGCAGCTCGAACAGGCGCTTGCGTTCCACCCAGGATGTGGCGGCGTCGGGGTTGGGATCGAGGAAGATGTGCCGGTGGTCGAATGCCCCGATCAGCCGGATGTGCTTCGAGAGCAGCATGCCGTTGCCGAACACGTCGCCGCTCATGTCGCCGACGCCGACGACGGTGAAGTCCTGGCTCTGGGTGTCCACCCCCATCTCGCGGAAGTGCCGCTTCACCGACTCCCAGGCGCCCTTGGCAGTGATGCCCATGGCCTTGTGGTCGTACCCGATGGAACCGCCGGAGGCGAACGCGTCACCCAGCCAGAACCCGTAGGACTTGGCGACTTCGTTGGCGATATCGGAGAACGTGGCCGTGCCCTTGTCGGCCGCAACCACCAGATAGGCGTCCTCCCCGTCACGTCGCACCACCTGCGGTGGCGTGACGACGGCGCCGGTTCCCTTGTCGACGTTGTCGGTCACGTCGAGCAGCCCGGAGATGAAAAGTTGGTAGCAGGCAACCCCTTCGGCGCGGGTGGCATCCCGGTCGACGGCAGCGTCGCCGGTCGGCTCAGGCGGCCGTTTGACCACGAACCCACCCTTGGCGCCGACCGGCACGATGACGGCGTTCTTCACGGCCTGTGCCTTGACCAGGCCGAGGATCTCGGTGCGGAAGTCTTCGCGACGGTCCGACCAGCGCAACCCGCCGCGGGCCACGAACCCGAACCGCAGGTGCACGCCCTCCACCCGCGGCGAGTACACGAAGATCTCGAACTTGGGCCGTGGCAGGGGCAGCTCGTTGATCAGGCCGGGGTTGAGCTTCATCGCCACGACACCGCGTTGCCGCGCCGAATTCGGGTCCTGCACAAAATAGTTGGTGCGCAGCGTGGCCTGGATCAGGGTGGCGAAGGCACGCAGTACCCGGTCGGTGTCCAGACTCACCAGGGCATCGATGTCTTCGGCCACCGCCGCGGCGGTTCCCTGTGCGTCGCGGGTCCCCGAGGTGTCCTCGGACGGATCGAACAGCGCCTCGAACAGCTGCAGCAGCGACTGTGTGGTGTGCGGATTCTCGTTGACCACCGATTCGATGTGCGACTGGCTGTACGGAAAACCCGCCTGGCGCAGGTATTTCGCGTAGGCGCGCAGGATCACGACCTGCTGCCAGGTCAAATCGGCGCGCAACACCAGTTCGTTGAACCGGTCCACCTCGACCCAGCCGTTCCAGATCGCGGTCACCGCATCGGCGAATCGTTGGGCCGTGGCCTCGCGCGAGGCCGCATCGGGCGCCGCGGGCAGACTGCGCTGCCGGGCGACCTTGAACTGGTAGATCCAGGCCGGCAGGCCGTCGGCCCGGGTCACCGTGTAGGGACGTTCTTCGAGCACCACGACGCCCATCGACTGCAGCATCGGCAGCAGCTCGCTCAGCGAGGCCGACTGACCGCCCAGGTACCAGGTGAGCTGGGCGAGGCCGTCGTCCCCGCCTTCCCTGAACACCAGCTTTACTGAATTGTCCTGCAGCGCTTCGATGATCGCAATGTCAGCGATGGCATCCACCGGAGCAACGGCTTGCTTGTAGTCCTCTGGAAAGGCCGAGGCATAGTGCTCGACGGCGGCCGGGGTGAGCGCCGCGTGTGCCGCGGCGCTGGTCATGCGGTCACCCCAGTTGCGGGTGGCCTCGGTCAGTAGGTTCTGGATGCGGTTCTCGTTCTCGGTGGAGGTGTCCACAGCGTGCGAGACCGTACCGTCGGGCAGGCGCACGATGAAATGAACTACCGCCCACGGTGATTCACTGACCCGAGCCGAGTAGTCGATGCTCTCCCCGCCGAGTTCGCGCACCAGGATGTCCTGCATTTCCAACCGCACCGCGGTGGTGTAGCGGTCGCGCGGCAGGTACACCAGGCAGGACACGAAGTGCGCCAACTGATCCGCGCGCAGGAACAGCAGGGTACGGCGGCGCGACCCGAGGTCGACCACGGTCAGCGCCATGTCCAAGAGCTGTTTGGAACTCAACGCGAACAGTTCGGGGCGCGGGATGGTCTGGACGATGTCACGCAGCAGCTGGGCGGGATGGCTGGGATCGCGCCGGGCCATCGCCAGCGCTTCCTCGACGCGCCGCGAGATCAGCGGGATCTCCAGCACGTTGGCGTTCATCGCGGCCACCGTGAACAACCCGACAAAGCGGTGTTCTGTAGCAATGACATCACTCCGCCCGCCGGAGCTCTCGCGTACCACGACGATGTACGGGTAGGCGCCGTAGCGCACATAGCTCGGCATCGTGGCCTGCGCCAGCACCATCAGGTCGTCGGCGGCGGTCAGCGGCGGGAGCACATCGTCGCGCAACTTGAGTACACCGAGCCGGCTGGCCGGATCGACGGAGGCCTGCCCGTCGCTGATCGCGCACTGCTGGTAACCCAACAGCACGAAGTGTCCGTCGGACAGCCAGCGCAGTAGGGCTGCGACGTCCCGGCGGTCGGCGTTGGGAAACCGGCCCTCCACATCGGTGGCCACGTCATTGGCCAGGGCATGCAGGGCGGCGCCCATGGCTGCCGCATCCAGCCCGATCTGACGGGCCTCTGCCAGTACCCCGGGCACCAGCCCGACCACCTCGGTGAGCGCGGGCCCGTCGGCCGCCCCGTTGACCGGGACCAGGATCCAGCACTCGTCGACGCCGTCGACTCCGGTTGCTTCGGACGCGGGCTGGAAATCCTGCAGCACCCCGTCGGCATCGCGGTGCACCCGGAAGACCGGGTTCATGATGGCGGGATAGGCGACGCCGTGCCGGTGCAGCAACACCGTCACCGAATCCACCAGCATCGCCGCCTGCTCGGTGACGATCTGCAGCGCCGGGCCGGAATCACTGTCGCCCGGATACACGATGACCTTGGTCTCCCCCGGCGCACGCTGGCCGCCCAACGCGTAGTGGGCGGCCACCGTGCCATCGGAGACCAGTCGTTCGGCCGCCGCGGTCTGCGGACCGGTCGCGGCGAGGCCGGGCGCATCAGCCTGCGGAGCCCGGTATGTGGACAGGAACGCCACCGCGAGCCGGTGGATCACCTCAGGCGGCGCCTGCGAGCGATCCCGGTCGCTAACTACCTGTCCCCGAAGAGCTCCCGGTTCGGCCGCCATACGGATCACTCCTGACTCACGCCCATACACCGGCATTGGTGCATAGCTGCGACATTAGTAGCGTCACGGATCCCGCTGCGCTGATTATCCCGTCACGGGTCAGTCGCGGGTCAGTCTCCGGTGGGTCACCCGGTGCGGACGTGCCGCTTCGGCACCGAGACGTTGGATCTTGTTCTCCTCGTAGGCACCGAAGTTGCCCTCGAACCAGAACCACTTGGCCTCGTTGTCGTCGTCGCCTTCCCACGCCAGGATGTGCGTGCAGGTGCGGTCCAGGAACCACCGGTCGTGGCTGATCACCACGGCGCAGCCGGGGAATTGCTCGAGTGCGTTCTCCAGCGACGACAGCGTCTCGACGTCGAGATCGTTGGTCGGCTCGTCGAGCAGGATCAGGTTGCCGCCCTCTTTGAGCGTCAGCGCCAGGTTCAGCCGGTTGCGCTCACCGCCGGACAGCACACCCGCGGGCTTTTGCTGGTCCGGTCCCTTGAACCCGAACGCCGACACGTAGGCCCGCGACGGGATCTCGTTCTGGCCGACCTCGATGTAGTCGAGCTTGTCGGAGACCACTTCCCAGACCGTCTTCTTGGGGTCGATGCCCGCACGGCTCTGGTCGACGTAGGACAGCTTGACCGTGTCGCCGACCTTGACCGTGCCGCTGTCGGGCTGTTCCAACCCGACGATGGTCTTGAACAGCGTGGTCTTGCCGACGCCGTTGGGGCCGATGACGCCGACGATGCCGTTGCGCGGCAGCGTGAAGGACAGGTCCTTGATCAGCGTGCGGCCCTCGAAGCCCTTGTCCAGGTGCTCCACCTCGACCACGACATTGCCCAGCCGCGGCGGCGTGGGGATCTGGATCTCCTCGAAGTCGAGCTTCCGGGTCTTCTCGGCCTCGGCGACCATCTCCTCGTACCGGCCGAGACGGGCCTTGTTCTTGGCCTGACGGGCCTTGGCGCCCGAGCGGACCCAGGCCAGCTCGTCCTTGAGCCGCTTCTGCAGCTTCTGGTCCTTCTTGCCCTGGACCTCAAGGCGCTCGGCCTTCTTCTCCAGGTAGGTCGAGTAGTTGCCCTCATACGGGTAGGCCCGGCCGCGGTCGAGTTCGAGGATCCACTCAGCGACGTTGTCGAGGAAGTACCGGTCGTGGGTGACGGCCAGGATGGCACCCTTGTAGGCGGCCAGGTGCTGCTCGAGCCACAGCACGCTCTCGGCGTCGAGGTGGTTGGTCGGCTCGTCGAGCAGCAGCAGGTCCGGCTTGCTCAGCAGCAGCTTGCACAGTGCGACGCGGCGGCGCTCACCACCGGAGAGGTGGGTGACCGGCTCGTCCGGCGGCGGGCAGCGCAGCGCGTCCATGGCCTGCTCGAGCTGGGAGTCGATGTCCCAGGCGTCGGCCGCGTCCAGTTCCTCCTGCAGGTGGCCCATCTCCTCCATGAGCTCGTCGGAGTAGTCGGTGGCCATCAGCTCGGCGACCTCGTTGTACCGGTTGAGCTTGCCCTTGATCGCCACACCGGCCTCGACGTTCTCGCGGACCGTCTTGGTCTCGTCGAGCTGCGGCTCCTGCATCAGGATGCCGACCGAGGCGCCGGGTGCGAGCAGCGCGTCGCCGTTGTTGGCATGGTCGATGCCGGCCATGATCTTCAGCACACTCGACTTACCAGCCCCGTTGGGACCGACGACGCCGATCTTCGCGCCGGGCAGGAAGTTCAGGCTGACGTCGTCAAGGATGACCTTGTCGCCGTGCGCCTTGCGAACCTTGCGCATCGTGTAGATGAATTCGGCCATGCCGTGATGTGCCTTTCTGAAACTCTTCGGGGATATCGGATGGGCGCTCGCGCGAAAGGTTGCGTCAAGCCCAACTCACTCGCGCCCATCCTATGCGCGCCCGAAACCCGCTAAGCCGACAGTGGCAGGTCGCCCTCGTCCGGCTCGGTCTCGGGCGCGTCGCCGGCGACGGGTTCGGGCTCGAGTACCGGGCCGGCCGACGGCTTCGGCAACGGCGCCACCCTGGCCGTGCAACGCGACAAATCGGGCCCGACCGCGGTCGCGCGCACCTCGACCGACGACCGGCGGACACCCTCTTTGTCCTCGTACTCATCGGTGTGGACCTGCCCGACCACGATCACGGCGTCGCCCTTCATCAGAGAGGCGCTGGTGCCGGTGGCGAGATTTCCCCAGCAGTTGACCGTGACGTAGAGCGAGTTGCCATGCTCCCAGGTGCCGTCAGGCATGCGGCGCCGCGAATTGCTGGCCACCCGGAACTTGTACAGCTCCTGATCGCCGAATCGCCGCCGGACCGGGTCGGTGATGATGTTGCCCACGATGGTGAACGGGGTCTCGAACATTTCTGATTCCTTTCGCTTCATCCAGTGGCCGGCGCCGAAGCGTCGTGACCGCCTTACGCAGCCATTGACCGTCGGGACCCCGACGCTCGGCCGGCACGCGAACCCGACGAAGACGTCAGTTGTGGATGAAACGCGGGCTGGGGATGAATCCCAGGAAGTCCTATCCGGACTGGTGATCGCGGCGCGCCATCTCGGCGAGCATGGCGTTGTAGGCCGCCAGATCGGCGTCGTCATCGCGGTCCGCGGCCCGGTCCAACCGCTTGGCGGTGCGTTGATCGCTGCGCCGCCACTGGATCAGCAGGGCCAGCATCACGATCACCAGCGGGACTTCCCCGGCCGCCCAGGCGATGCCGCCGCCGAGGTGCTGGTCTCCGATCAGGTCGGTATGCCACGGCAATTGCAGTGACCGGTAGAAGCTTTCGCCCAGCACAGTCTGCATGCCCATCATCACCACGCCGAAGAAGGCGTGCAGCGGCAACGAGGCGAACACCATCCCGATCTTGACCAGGTGCGGGACCGGCCTCGGGGTGGGGTCCACGCCGATGACCACCCAGTAGAAGAGGTAACCCGACAGCAGGAAGTGCACGTTCATCAGGATGTGTGCGGCGTGGTTGCTGACCGCGGCGTCGAATATGCCGCCGAAGTACAGACCGTAGAAACCCGCCACGAACAGCACAGTCGCTACGACGGGCTGGGTCAGGAACTGCGACACCTTGGAATGCAGCGCCGCGAGCAGCCATTCTCGGGGACCGGGTGGTGATCCCCGGCCCACCGCGGGTAGCGCCCGCAGCGCCAGGGTCACCGGGGCGCCGAGCACCAGCAGAACGGGTACCAGCATCGACAGCAGCATGTGGGCGATCATGTGCATGCTGAACATCGCCGGCATGTAGCGGCCGAGCCCCGACGAGGTGGTGAACAGCAGCGCCGCGCAGCCCAGCAGCCAGGCGAACGTGCGGCCCACCGGCCAGGCGTCACCGCGCCGCCGCAGCCGGTACACCGCGGCCAGGTATGCCACCGCCGCGATGATCGCCGTCGTCCCGAACAGCAAGTCGAACCGCCAGTCGAACAACACCCGCGCGACCGTCGGCGGCCCGGCGAAGTCGTATCCGATCGCGACCTCGGTGGGGCTGGGAATTCTCGGTTCCGGCGGCGGTGGGGTACGGCCCAGGCCGACGGCGATACCGAACGTGACGCCGAACAGCGCGGCCTCGGTCAGCGCCAGCCGGATCAGCGGTGTGCGTGCGCCGGGATCGGTGGCCAGGGCGGTCAGACTGACCCGGCGCTGTCGCCAGCCCAACACACCGAGCAGGCTCAGCGCGACGATCTTGCCCACCAGCAGCCAGCCGTAGTTGGTGCGCACCAGATCGGGAAGCTGGATCCGCACCAGCGCGTTGAGCACGCCGCTGATGGCCATCGCGACGAAACACCACAGCGCCAGCGCCGAGAAGCGTCGCGCGGCCAGGGCGGTGTTGGAGCCGTCAGAGGCGGCCCCGCCCCCGGCCCGGATGGCGTGGGCCAACAATGCCAGCAGACCGCCGGCCCACAGCGCGGCCGCCACCAGGTGGATCAACAGGCTGTTGGTGGCCAGATCGTGCGCGCCGCCGGCCGACGAGTGTCCGGTCAGGACCAGCGGCATCAGCGTGAGCAGGGATCCGGCCAGCAGCACCGGTGTCCACCCCCACCGCAGCACCGGAAGGCTTGCGATAGTGACACCGGCGGCCAGGATCGCCGTCCAGCGCCAGGCTGCGGAGACGTCGACCAGACTCGCGGCCGACCACACGTCCACCGGGCCGAGGTGATCGAGCAGTGGCTGGCCGGACACGTCGGAGACGGTCAGCGGGACCAGCAGCGCGGCGCACACCGTCCACACGCCCGAGGCGGCCGTACCGAGCCGCAGCGCCCGGTATCCGGCCACGTCGAGCACGCCGTTGGTCTGGGGTGCCACCAGGAACGCGGCGAACAAGAAGGATCCGACCGCGACGACGGCGGCAATCTCGCCGGCGGCCCGGACGAAGGGCAGTCCGTAGGTGGTGACGGGGCCGGGATCGGGCAGACCGGTGGCGGTCAGGGCGTCGGCGAGCGCCAGCGCCCCGATGCCTGCGGCCACTGCCCCGGCCAGCAGCCCCACGCCGACCAGCACAGGCCACACCACGCTGCTGCGCACGCTGGATGCGGTCACCTGGCCGGCAGAAGTCATGGTCCAAGGGTATGGCGTGGGGACCAGCACACCCCGGCCGCCAGACGAAAGGTGAGTCCGGCGGCTAGTCCGACGGGTCCGACTCGGCGCGCCGTTGCTTGTCCCGGTAGTAGAACTGCTCACGGGCGATCTCGTCGACCTTGTCCATATCGGCAACGATCCCGCGTAGTTCATCGCGGAAAGCGTTGCGGCGCTCTTGCAGATCCGGACCGCTGACCAGCAGGTTCTGATCGGCTGCCACCTGCCGCGCCGTGGCGAACAGCAACGCCGACACGGACTCGTTGCTGCCCACCCGGCCCTGGGCGACGTACTGCCGTCCCACACCCAGCGCGCGCTTGGTCAGATCCCGCTCACCGATCTCGGCCGGTGCGTCGCGCAGCACGTCGGCGACGATCCCGTAGGCCTCGAAGAACGGACGCAGCATGGCGCCCACCAACAGCGGTCGCTTGCTGCGCAACATCTGATAGATCTCGTCACCCCCGGCGGAGACCTTCGCTTCCCAGCCTCCGGCCGCCTGCCCTTCGGGCGTGCGGTCGTACCACGACAGCTCCTCGGCGACGTTGTCGCGGAACGCCGCCGAATCGGCGAAGTAGAAGTCGAACTTGAGCAGGTCACGCAGCCGCATCACCTGGTCCCAGAACGCCTGCAGCGGATCGGTCGCCGCACGGGCCGAGTACGCCAGAGCCAGCTCCACGATCGAGGTCTCCTGGAAGGCGTGGATCAGGGAGTTGCGGTAGAAGGCCGCCTCCAGTTCGTCCTCGGGGGCGATCCGCCACACCGGCTCGCGCCCGCTGTCCACCAGCGTCACCGGGTGCCCGCCGGAGAGCGCGTCGACGGCCGAGCGCACGCCCTCGGCGGTCCGTAGCCGCAGCGCACTGTTGGTCATCGGGGTGTTCTTGCGTTCCAGGTAATCCAGTGAGTCCTGCAGCGTGTGGTGCAGTTGGTCGAGGGTCAGGGCGACGCCGCGGGCGCCCAGCAGCAGCGCCGAGACCAGGTTGGTCGCGTTGACCGGGGTGACCCGCAGAATCCGCCAGGCCACTTCGAAGGCCATCTTCTGCATGGCCAGGCGTTTGGCTGCCTCGTCGTGGGCCATCTCACCGTTCGGCTCACCGAGGTGTTCGCGCATCGAAACCGCTTCGGGGAAGCGGACATAGATCTTGCCGTAGTTGCGTTCGCCCTGCGCCTTGATGAAGTTGTACAGCCAGCTCAGACCCTCGGGGGTCTTCTCGCCACCCCGGGCGTATGCGGCGTACTCGGCGGTCTCGTGCAGCTGGTCGAAACTGATCGACACCGGTTGCAGCAGGATGTCCTCACTGCGGCCGTCGAGATAGGCGTTGGCGACGTAGGCGAGCAGTCCGAGCTTGGGCGGCAACATCTTTCCGGTTCGGGACCGGGTGCCCTCGATGGACCAGTTCAGGTTGAACCGCTTCTCCACGATGTAGCCGACGTACTGCCGCAGCACGTACTTGTACAGCGGGTCGTCGAGCTTGCGACGCAGGAAGATGACACCGGAATGCCGGAACAACGGACCCATCAGGCCGAACGAGAGGTTTATCCCGGCGAACGTGTACACCGGGGGAAGCCGGTTCTCCTGCATGGCCACCGGGACGATGACTCCGTCGAGATACGACCGGTGGGAGAATAGCAACACCGCCGGATGCTGTTCCAGGGCATGGCGCATCGACTCGATCTCGGAACGGTCGTAGTCGATACGCGGATCGAAGCCACGACTGAAGATGGCCCGGCCCATCGTCGGGATCAGGTCCACCGAGAACCGACTCCACCCCGTGGAGAGCTCGTCGAGCATCTCCCCGGCCTTCTCCACCGTCGCCCCCGGAATCTGCTCCAGGCCTTGACGGAATCGCGCCGAGTCCAGCATCTCCGGCTTGACCAGCCGCGGCGACTTGTACTCGGGGCCGAGCAGCCGAAGCTCCACCCGTTCGATCGCCAGTACCGCCCGACGAAGGACGAATCGGGCGAATTCCCTGGGGTTTTCGGCGACCGTGGTCTCGCTCCACTGCTTGCGCAGTTCCGATACCTTGGCCGGTTCACCGGCGACGATCCGGGCGCGCGACGGGTCCTTACGCAGGATGCGCCGCTGCAGGGCCTCCGGCGGCCGGTAGGTGTCGCGGCCGGAGATCAACCCCACCACCTTCAACCGGGTGGGTAACCCGCCGGGCACCCAGAACACCCGGACCGGAACCACCAGCCGGTCCTCGTCCGATTCCAGCTCCTCGACCAAGCGGGCCACCGCCCCGGGGGCGGGTTCGTCGGTGGCCGGCAGCTGCAGTACCTCGACGGTCGTGTCGGGATGTTCACGCCGCTGTGTCTTGAGCCAGTCGTTGAGCAGTTCGAGCTCGGCCGGTGACGACGCCGATGCGAGCACCAGCGCGTCGTCGGTGGTGCTGAAGCTGGGGTAATCGTCGATACCCGTGGTCACGGTCGGCCCTTGGGAGTCGACCGTGAGGACGAGCCGGAGGGTGAGGTATCCGGTTCGGGGGCAGCCTTTTTCGCGGACGCTTTCTTCGCGGACGCTTTCTTCGCGGGAGCTTTCTTCGCCGGTGCCTTCTTGGCCGCCCGGCGTGGAGCGGCCTTCGCCACCGGCGTCCGGGTGTAGATGTCGAAGGTGGGCAGCTCGTCGTCCGGCCAGGATCTCAGGGTGTCGAGATAGATCTCGCGGACCTCGGCGATGCGGTCGGAGATGTTCTCGACGGTCCAGTCGTCCACCGAGATCGGCGGATACACCGCGACGTCCACCTTGCCCGGGTTGAATGTGCTGGAATCGCGGGCCGCGATCACCTCGGCGTTGCGGATCACGATCGGCACGATGGGCACACCCGCGGCCATGGCGATGCGGAACGGCCCCTTCTTGAACGGTCCCACCTCGGTGGTGTCCAGCCGGGTGCCCTCGGGGGCGATCAGGATCGAGAGACCCTTGCGGGCAAGCTCTTCCACGCGGTGCAGGCTTTCGACGGCCTTCTCCGGGTCGTCGCGGTCGATGAATGCCGCATCCATGACCTTCCCGAGTGGACCCATCAGCGGGTTGCGCTCGAGCTCCTTCTTCCCGACGCCGGTGAAGTCCACGCCGACCAGCCGGCCCGCGATCATCGGGTCGGCCTGATTGCGGTGGTTGAAGATGAAGACCGCGGGGCGTTGCGCGGTCAGATTCTCCTCGCCGAGGACGTTGAGCTCGATGCCCGTGGTGAGCATGAGCAGCTTGCTCCAGTTCGAGGTGAAGAAGTTGACCCCGGTGCGCTTGTTGCGGGTCAACAACCCGAGTCCGATCGCGCCGGCTGCGACGGTCGGGATGGTGGCCAGGCTGGCGAGCGTCCGCAGTTGCGAGACCGGGCTGCTGCCGCTGCGGCTGCTGAACTTCAGCACCGGCCAGCCACGCTTGGCGGCGACGGCGGCCAACTTGCCTGCCGGATTCGTCGGCCGCGGATGGCCCACCAGATACATCAGGGCGACGTCCTCGTCGCCGTCGGCGTAGAAGTAACTCTTGGTCAGGTCCACTCCGTTGGCGGACGAGAAGTTCTGCACCGCGCGGGCTTTGCCGGCACCCCAGATGACCGGTCTCTCGACTTCGCCGGTGATCAGGCCGTCCTCGTCGGTCTCGAACTTGTTGCACAGCACGTTGTCGATGCCGAGAAAGCGGGCCACCGGCTCCACTTGAACCGTCAGCGCCGAGGAACTCAGCACCACGGTGTGGCCACGGGCCATGTGCGCACGCACCATGGCCCGCATCTCCGGGTACATGCGTCCCTGCACATGCTGGACGAACAACCGCTCGCCCAGCTCGTCGAGATCGCTGAGCGAGTTGCCCCGCAGCATCCGGGCGCCCTTACCGATCAGGTCCTCGAACTCGGAACGCCCGAGCTGGTGGTTGAGCCCGGCCTGCACCATCCCGATGAACTCACCGACGCCCATCTGACCGCGGCGCAACCGGTCCCGGGTCATGATCACTCCGGTGAAGCCGGCCACCAGCGTCCCGTCCAGGTCGAAGAACGCGCCGATCTCCGGACCCTCGGGGCTGCCCTCGATCTCGGCCAGGGTGCCGGGCAGCCGCATCTGCTTGGTAACGCGGGGCTCCGGGGACGGGTCTTTCGAAGTCACTGTGCCGCACTCCCGTTCGTCGCCGAAGTGTCATCACTGAACGAGGCCGGCTCCGCGCGGCCGTCGCCGCCGAGCGCCAGCACCTCGTCGAATCCCGCGAGCAGGCACCGGGCGAACAGCTGATCGTCGGTGATGGCGGCGCGGTCGTAGCGGGCGGTGACCGTGATGTACCCGGACCTCGAGATCAGCACCACCATCATCGCGACGCCGGGCAGCGGGCCTATTCCGTAGTGGCGCAGGATCTTTGCCCCGGCGATGAAGGTGTCCCCCGGCCAGACCGGGACATTGCTGGCCTGCACGTCGGAGTTCACGACCGAACCGGCCACCGTCTCCAGTACGGCATCGGGCAGCAGGCTCAGCACGGGTGCGACCGCGCCGACCACGTCGATGGCGCGCTCCTCGCGCTTGCTCGTCATCTGCGACCGAACCGCCTTGATCCGGGTCTCCGGGTCGACGATTCCGACAGGCGCGGCGAGGTTGATCCCGGCGAAGCGGTTGCCGCCCGCCGGGTCGTCCTGCGAGCGCAGGTTGACCGGTACGGCCATGGGCAGCGTCTCGATCGAGATGCCTTTGGCGTCGTGATAGAGCCTCAGTGCGCCGCACAGCCCGGCCAGGTAGGCATCGTTGATCGAACCGCCGGCGGCCTTGGCTGCCCGGTGCAGGTCGGAGAAAGGAATGTCGATCGCCTCCGTGCGCGACGACAGGCTTCGGCGGCGCAGCAGCGGCGAGGGGTGCGCGGCCGGCCCCATCACCCGAGCGCCGGACATCGCGTAGTCGACCACCCCACTGACCGCCGAGACCGGGTCGCGCACCACCTTGGTCACCGTCCGGGCCGCCTGTCCGAGCACGCCGAGCACGCCGCCGGCGATCGATCCGGGGAGCCGGTTGATGCCCTCCCGCATCAGGTCGTTGGGCGACAGGTCCTGCGGGATGGGTAACGGTGCAGCGGCGGCCGGTTCGGGATCACGCTCGAGGTCGTAGATGTTGGCGAACATCTCGACCATCCCGACACCGTCGGACACCGCGTGGCTCAGATGGAGAATGGTCGCCGCCCGGCCATCGGGCAGCCCTTCGACCAAGGTGGCGTTCCACAACGGCCGGTTGATGTCCATCGGCGACTGCAGCGCAACCTCGGCCAGATCGAACACGTCGCGCAACGTGCCGGGCGCAGGAACCCGCACCCGTCGCACGTGGTAGTCGAGATTGAAGTCGGGGTCGACGACCCAGCGCGGAGCGGCCGTCGGCAGGGTGGGCATGACGACCTTCTGGCGCAGCCGCAGAACCTTGCGCGACGCGTGATCCAGACGGGCCCGGAAACGGTCCCAATCCGGTGTGGTGTCGAGGATCTCGACGCCGAGGATCCCGGACCGGGTGCGCGGGTTTGCCTCTCCCCGATGCAACAGCTGATCGACTGCGCTCAGTTCTTCGGGCAGTCCCGCCGCGTCCAACTCCGGCACGTCGCTCATCGCGTGGTCCCTCTCCCCTCCCCATGGCGGCCAATGCAGCGTCCACGCTAGTCCGCCACCGGCCCCGTGGGTCCGCTTTGCCGGGCGTCCGTGGCGCGTCACCGCCCCTTCACGCCGAAGTACGGGTTTCGCCGATCGGCGGGAGGCGTTTGTCCGGTAGGTCACGAAACGAGGCGGCCGTCAGAATCCGTTTCTGCTGACCGTTCTTGGTCGGCGTGATCCGGAGATTGACGGAGACGCCGTGATCGGTGGGCCGGATGTAGTAGCACTCGTCGGTGTCCGGGCAGTAGATGCAGATGAGGTCGATCGCGTCCTTGTCGATCGGCGTGCTGTGCGCGCCACGGCGATCGGCCCAGGTGGACCGGAAGTTGAGTCTGACCGGAACAGCACGTAAAAACCCATGCCAACCAGGTCGGCGTGCGCCTTGGCGACGCCGAGGTCGCCTTTGTCTTTGGTGTGATGTCGACCCACTTACTCGCCCGTTTCATCGGTTGGGGTTCGAGCAGCCCACGTGGTGCATATCCGTTTCGGTAACGACACCCCACGCGGTGTAAATTGTGGTGGTCCGACTTGCCCCCGTGGCGCAACGGATAGCGCATCCGGTTTCTACCCGGTCGGTTGCAGGTTCGAATCCTGTCGGGGGTGCCACGTCTCGTTCGTTTGACGTGTGCTTCTCATTCTTGAGCGCACGATACCCCGCACATCCGACAACTCCATGTCGGTCGAGTGCTCGCTCAATACAACTCGCTCGATACAAAAGGCGAGCCTGAATCTCACGCAGCTCGTCTGATTAGCGGACGCGCTCGGCAGCATGCTCGCTTCGACGCAGGGGCCTTCAACGTTGCCGCCTACTCGGCGGATATGACCGAGAACCACTTTCCATCTGTGTGACGTCGGCTGATGGTTGACACTTGTCTCGGTTGATCCTTGACGCGGCACGAAGCCCAATCTCCACAAGCTGAAGATTGACGTGCATTAAGGTCTGTCTGTCCTGGTACCCGACAGTTCGGAGACGACATGAGCACCTATCGGACGATCGTTGTCGGGACCGACGGCTCCGACTCGTCGCTACGTGCGGTCCACCGCGCCGCCGAGATCGCCACGCAGGAGAACGCGAAGCTGATCATCGCGAGCGCTCATCAGCCCGTGGCCGAAAAGGGCGGCTGGTCGCGACCACCGTCGCCCGATCATGTGGTCGATACCCGTGCGGAGGACAGCCTCAAGAGCGAGGGCTACCGGATGCACGGCGCTGCCCCGGTCTACGAGATCCTCCAGGTGGCGCGCGACCGGGCCAAGGCCGCCGGTGCCGGGGACATCGTCGAGCGGGCGGTCGAGGGTGCGCCGGTCGACGCCCTGGTGAGACTCGCCAAAGATGTCGACGCGGATCTGATCGTCGTCGGCGACATCGGGCTGGACTCGGTCGCCGGGCGCCTGTTGGGCTCGGTGCCTGCGACCATTGCTCGTCGAGTGAAGATCGACATTCTCATCGTCCACACCGCGAACTAGGACGCCTCGCCTACATCGCCACCCACATCAGCTGGTCGTCGTCGGCGACGACGGTGCCTGCGGTCGGGGCGGCGAAGTGGGTGCCGAGCAGCAGGGCCTGTTCGCCGGCGACGCTCTGCAGTAGCCGGGCGCGGGTCACCGCAGCCGCGTCCGGATCGTCGTCGGGCAGCGCCTGTACGTCCGGATGCGTGATCTGCAGCGGATGGTGGATGACGTCCCCACTGATCACCGCCACCTCGCCGCCGGATTCGAGCCGCACCGCGGTGTGCCCCGGGGTGTGACCGGGCGTCGCGATCAGCCGGATCTCGTCGGTGATGGCGTGGTCCATCTCGGTGAGCCGCAGGACATCGTGTGCGACAAGCGGTTCGACGGTCTCGTCGGCCGCGCGGTTCGGCGCCGAGGAATGGCGCCACGACGTGTACTCGTTGGCGGTGAGGAGGTAGGTCGCGTTCGGATAGGTGGGGATCCAGGCGCCGTCGTGCCGGGTCGTGTGGCGTCCGGCATGGTCGAGGTGCAGATGGGTGCAGACGACGGTGGTCACGTCGTCGGGGGTGAATCCGACTGTGGCCAGCGACTGTCGGTACTGGTCGGGGTCGATGGGGATTTGGTAGGGCAGGTCGTGGCCTTCGCCGAAGCAGCAGTCGACCACGACGAGATCCTCACCAGATTCGATGAAGAACGACTGGATGGCCACCAGCAGATTGCCGGCGTCGTCGACGTAGTGGGGATGTAACCAGCGCGGGAGTTCCGCCGGCAGCCCGCGAAACACCCGGTCAGGCCGGGTCGGCACCACCGTCTCCAGGACGGAATGAACTGTCAGCGTGCCGATGGTCCACTTCTGCATGGCTCACCGTATGAGACAAATCATTTGGATACAAGGCTCGGCGTGGCCGCCTGAACGGTCGGTCATCTGGCACACTCGGATGCGTGGCGCAGCCAAACGTCCGGTTCCAGCGACTCGCCGAACAGGTCGCCGACCAGTTGCGGCGCCAGATCCTCACCGGGGAACTACCCGACGGCAGCATCCTGCCCAAGGAGGACGAACTTCTGGTCGAGTACCCGATCAGCAAGCCGTCCCTACGCGAGGCGATGCGCATCCTCGAGGCCGAGGGGCTGCTGACGGTACGACGCGGCAAGCTCGGCGGTGCCGTGGTTCACCGGCCCGATTCCGCAAACCTGGCCTACACCATGGGGCTGGTGCTGGGCGCCGGGCAGGTCGGGCTCGCCGATGTGGGTACCGCGCTGCTGCAGGTCGAGCCGGCCTGCGCCGCACTCTGCGCCCAACGCGCCGACCGGAAACGCACCGTCGTCCCGATTCTCCGTGAGCTACACGAAGAATCGGTCAGGTCCGTGTCAGATCTGCTGCAGGCCACCTCGGCGAGTCGGCGTTATCACGAGGCGCTGGTGCGCCACTGCGGCAACGAGACGATGATCATCCTGGCGGGCGCCTTGGAGGCTTTGTGGTCCGCCCATGAGCAAAACTGGTCGGCCCAGGTGACGGATCACTCGACGGTGCCGGTCGAGGAACGCAGAGCGGTCCTGGAAGATCACCGTCAGGTGATCGACGCGATCGATGTGGGCGACGCGCAACGGGCCCGCGATCTGGCCGCGGCGCATCTGGTCAGTGCCCAGCAGTACCCGGGTGTCGACGGCATCGTCGATCCGACGATGGTGCGCACCTGGGCGCAGTCGAGTCCGCGGCGACCGTGAGCGGGGCCGCCCCGTGCGACCGTTGACAGCGGTTCTTATTTTCATATGATTTGGTGATGAAGGCTGGCGACGCCGCGCATGCTGCCGACGCAGCCCACTACCGCACGGCCGGATGGTGGTCGGACCGCACACTCTCGCAGACCGTGCGCGAACACGCCCTCGCCCATCCCGACAAGCCGGCCTATGTCGACTACCCCAACACCACGTTCACCTGGCGCGAATTCGACCGTGCCGCATCGCTACTCGCTGCCCAACTGGCCGGCCTTGGCGTCACGCTCGGTGATCGCGTCGCGGTCTGGCACGGCGACACCGCAGCCATCCATGTGTTGTTCGTGGCGATCGAACGGTGCGGCGCCGTCGTGGTCGGGATCGGCGCCCGCGCCGGGACCCGCGAGGCCACCCAGATCCTGCGGACCACCCAGCCGCGTCTGCTGATCAGTGACGCGGCGCGGCACCCGTCGGCCCAAACCACCGTGTCCGGACTGACCGACGAGATCAGCGCGCTGGTGTTGGACGGTTTGTCCCTCGCCACTGACACCCCGTCGCGACCACCGGCCGCGGGTGTCGGCGCCGACGAGGTATTCCTGATCAACTCCACCTCGGGGACCACGGGCCTACCCAAATGCGTTGTGCATACCCAGAACCGGTGGCACTACTTTCACCAGCGGGCGGTCGCCAACGGCGCGCTGACGTCGGATGACATCTTCCTGCCCGTCATCCCAGCACCGTTCGGGTTCGGCATCTGGACCGCCCACACCACCCCGATCTACCTCGGTGCCACCACGATCCTGCTGGAAAAGTTCGACGCGAAGGCCGCATGTGAGGCGATCGCACGCCACCGGGTAAGCGTGTTGTGCTGTGTCAGTACCCAATTGATGATGATCATGGCCGACCGGGCGTCACGCGAGTACGACCTGAGCTCGCTGCGCGTGGTCTTCACCGGCGGCGAGGCCCTGCCGTATCGGCGCGCCGCCGACTTCGAGGAACTCACCGGCGCCACCATCCTGCAGTTCTACGGCTCCAACGAAACCGGTCTGCTGAGCGGGACGACACTGCAGGATTCCCGGGAACGCAGGCTGCGCACCGCCGGCCGACTGGTGCCGGAGATGGCGGTGCGCCTGTTCGACGGTGATGACGACGTGACTTCGACCGGGCGTGGACAACCGGCCTGCCGTGGGCCGGCCACCAGCCTCGGTTATCTCGGCGGGGTCGACCACGACAAGCTCTACACCCCGGACGGCTGGATGCGGATGGGCGACATCTGTGAGGTCGACGCCGAGGGCTATCTGTCGGTCACCGGCCGCACCTCGGATTTCATCGTGCGCGGCGGCAAGAACATCAGTGCGGGTGAGGTCGAGGATGCGGTGACGACGCATCCGGCCGTGGCCGTCGCGGCCGCGGTGGCCATGCCCGACCCGGTCTTCGGCGAGAAGGTCTGCATCTACGTAGAACCTGCCAATGGGCAGGCGATCGATCTCCCTGGGCTCGTCGAGCACCTCCTGGCCGAGGGCATGTCGAAGGAACTGCTTCCCGAGCAGCTCATCGTGCTCGATGAGCTGCCCCGGTCATCGGGCGGAAAGATCGCCAAAGGACAACTCCGCGAAGATATCCGGACGCGGTTGGGAGACAGCTATGAGCGTCGGTGAGATGCGCGAGGGCGGGCTGAAAGTGTGGTCTCCGTCGGTGACCCCGCCGATCGGGGTCGACCTGACCGAGGAGCAGACGCTGGCCGTGGCGTTCCGGCACCTTGCCGGTATCGGATTCGCCGAGAACATGGCCGGCCACATCACCTGGCAGCCCGAAGGCCGCACCGAGATGCTGGTCAATCCGTGGGGCCTGTGGTGGCAGGAGCTCACCGCATCCGACATCTGCGTCGTCGACGAGGATGCGCACGTGGTGCGGGGACGCTGGGATGTCACCCCGGCCATCCACATCCACACCGAACTGCACCGCAGGCGCGCCGACGCCCGCGTCGTGATCCACAACCATCCCTATTACGTGAGCCTCATCGCGGCGCTGGGAAAGCTGCCGGACCTGGTGCATCAGACCGGGTCGCTGTTCCTCGACGACATGTGTCTGGTCGAAACCTATGACGGTGAGGTCGATTCGGCGCCGCGGGCCAGTGAACTCGCCGAGCGGATCGGCAGTGCGAATCTCACCGTCCTGGCCAATCACGGCGTCATCACCACCGGAGGCACCGTGGCCGAGGCGGTGTACCGGGCCGCATCGATCGACCGGGTGTGCAAGCTGGCCTACCAGGTGATGCTGACCGGCCGCGAGCCCACCGCGATGAATCGGTCCGACATGTACGGCATGAAGGCCTCGCTCATCGAGCGGGCCGCCGATGTGTACTGGGCCGGAGCGGCCCGCATGACCATGAAGGCCGACCCTGAAGTTCTGACCTGAGGCAGCAAGGAGATTCAGCCCATGAAGTCCATCGACGAACTCGCCGGCAATCTCGACTTCACCACCGCGCAGAAGGGGTCGGAACGCACGGTCACGTTTCTGCCGGAACCCGAACGGGCCGAACGCCTCTACACCGTGATCTCCGTCGACGATCACATCGTCGAGCCGCCCGACACCTTCACCGGCCGCGTGCCCCGCAAGTTCGCCGACCGTGCCCCGAAGGTGGTCGATACCGAGAACGGCGGGCAGACCTGGATGTACGACGGGCAGTCGCTGCCCAACGTGGGATTCAACGCCGTTGTGGGACGGCCCGTGGACGAATATGGTTTCGAGCCCGCCCGTTTCGACGAGATGCGCCGCGGTGCCTGGGACATTCACGAGCGCGTCAGGGACATGGATCTCAACGGCGTGTACGCCTCGCTCAACTTCCCGTCATTCCTGCCCGGGTTCGCCGGCCAACGGCTGCAGCAGGTGACCAAGGACCGGGACCTGGCGATGGCGGCCGTGCGGGCCTGGAACGACTGGCACCTCGAAGCGTGGGCCGGGGCCTACCCCGATCGGATCATCCCGTGCCAGCTGCCATGGCTGCTCGACCCCGAGGTCGGCGCGCAGATGATCTACGAAAACGCCGAACGCGGCTTCCACGCCGTGACGTTCAGCGAGAACCCGGCCATGCTCGGGCTGCCGACCATCCACTCCGGGTACTGGGAACCGATGATGGCGGCGTGCGCCGAGACAGGCACCGTGGTCAACCTGCACATCGGCTCCTCCGGTTCGGCGCCGTCCACCACCGACGACGCACCACCGGACGTGCAGGGTGTGCTGTTCTTCGCCTACGCCATCACCGCCGCGGTGGACTGGCTGTACTCGGGTCTGCCCAGCCGGTACCCCGATCTCAAGATCTGCCTGTCGGAGGGCGGAATCGGTTGGGTCGCAGGGCTACTCGACCGGCTCGACCACATGCTCAGCTACCACCAGATGTACGGAACCTGGAAGGCGTTGGGCGAAACCCTCTCCCCCGCCGAGGTGTTCACCAGGAACTTCTGGTTCTGCGCGGTCGAGGACCAGTCGTCGTTCATCCAGCACGAGCGCATCGGCACCGGCAACATCCTGCTCGAAGCCGACTACCCGCACTGCGATTCAACCTGGCCGCACACCCAGCGCATCATCCACGAACAGATCCAGGGCCTGCCCGCCGAGGTGATCCGGAAGATCACCTGGGAGAACGCCTCCCGGCTCTACCAGCATCCGGTGCCGCCGGCCGTGCAGAACGACCCGAACGCCTACTGAGCGATGACCGAACCGCTGCGCATCGCCGTCCTCGACGACTACCAGGGCATCGCCGACACCGTCGACTGGTCACCGATCCCCCGCCCGGTGCAGATCACCGCCCTCAGGGAACACGTCACGCCCGGCCCGGTATTGGTCGAGACCCTGGCCGACCACGAGGTCGTCGTCGCGATGCGGGAGCGCACCCCGCTCGACGGAGTACTGCTCGCCGAGCTGCCCGCGCTCAAACTGCTCGTGACGACCGGGCCTTTCAACGCCGCGATCGACGTCGCCGCGGCAGGGCGCCTCGGCATCACCGTCTCGGGCACCGGCGGTGCCGTCACCCCGACCGTCGAACACACCTGGGCACTGATCCTCGGGCTGCAGCGCCACCTGACCACCGAGGATCAGCGCATCCGCGACGGGCTGTGGCAGAGCACCATCGGCGCCGACCTGCACGGGGCGACCCTCGGCCTGGTCGGGGTGGGGCGAATCGGCAGCCGGGTCGCCGCGATCGGCAAGGCCTTCGGCATGGAGGTCATCGCATGGAGCCCCAACCTCACCGACGAGCGCGCTGCCAAGGCCGGTGTCGCACGGGTGGACCGCGACACCCTGTTCGCAGACGCCGACGTGGTGTCGCTGCACATGGTGCTGGCCGATTCGACCCGTGGACTGGTGGGCCGCGCCGAGCTGGCCGCGATGAAGCCGACGGCGATCCTGGTGAACACCTCGCGAGGCGGCCTCATCGATGAGCCGGCCCTCGTCGAAGCCCTGCACAGCAACCAGATTCGCGGTGCAGCGCTCGACGTCTACCAGCACGAGCCGCTACCGGCGGGCAACCCACTGACGTCCTTGCCCAACACGCTGCTGACGCCGCACCTCGGCTACGTCACCCACACCGTCATGTCCATCTTCTACCGCGACATCGTCGAGGACATTGCCGCCTACTGTGCCGGCGCCCCTGTGCGACTGCTGACCGCGTAGGGGCGTCACAGGTCCGAGGCGGCTCTCGATTGCGGCGGCAAACCGCGAACAGTGTCGACGGGCTTCCTAGGCCGTCCACTTCGACGCCCAATCTTGTTCGCTGGAGCCAGATCCCGGAGGCCGTGTGCGCTGCACACTGCCTCGTGGGGGGCTAAAAATTCCGTTTGGGAAGTAACTGTGAGGAAGATCAAAATTCCTTAATGGAACGTTGTCGATCCACTAAGGGCCTGTTACGTTCAGCCGATCAAAACGCGGTCGGATGGGGTTTTCCGTCGGCATGCGCCGAACCGGAGAGGTGGATTTTGCCGTGGCTACGCTATTTCGGCTCGCCAAACGCTTCTGGATTCCCTTGGTGTTGGTGGCAGCGCTTGCCGTCAGCGGCTTCGCGATGAACCGGATGCACGGCATCTTCGGGACCCACATCAACACCGATCCCGGTCAGTCGGCCGGGGACGACATCGTCGAGTTCAACCCCAAGCGCGTCGTCTATGAGATCGAGGGCCCGAGCGGGACCAGCGGGCACGTCAGCTTCCTGGATGCCGACGCCCAACCGCACACCGAGAGTTTCAGCACGCTGCCCTGGCGGCACGAGGTGGTCACCACCTTGCCGACAGTGTTCGCGAATGTGGTTGCACAAGGAGATAGCAACGTGATCACCTGCCGGATCATCGTCAACGGCGACGTGCGTGACGAGCAGACCGTGAACCAGCACGACGCCCAGGCCTTCTGCTTGGACAAGGCCGCATGAGCAACCACGCCGCCACCCCTGAACACAAGGGAATCGCCCGCGTCATCCGCGTGGCCGCGATCCCGATCATCCTGGCGTGGGTCATCCTCGTCGTCGTCCTGAACGCGGTGGTCCCCCAGCTCGAGGTCGTCGGACACGAGCACGCCGTGTCGCTGTCGCCACAGGACGCACCGGCGTTGGTGGCGATGAAGAAGATCGGCGAGCGCTTCGACCAATTCGACTCGGACACCATCGCGATGGTGGTGCTGGAGGGCGACCAGCCGCTGGGCACCGAAGCCCATCACTACTACGACAAACTGGTTCGCACGCTTCAGGCCGATACCGAACACGTTCAGCACGTACAGAACTACTGGGGCGACCTGATCACCGCTGCCGGCTCGCAGAGCACCGACGGCAAGGCCGCCTACGTACAGGTCAACCTCGCCGGCAACCAGGGCGAGACGCTGGCCAACGAATCGGTCGCCGCAGTACGCAAGATCATCGACGACTCGCACCCGCCTGCGGGCGTGAAAGCCTATGTCACCGGCCAAGGTCCGCTCACCACGGACATGAACGAGGCCGGCGACAAGAGCATGGTCAAGATCACCTTCGTCACGATCGCGGTGATCGCGGTGATGCTGATCGTCGTCTACCGGTCGTTCGCCACCATGCTGCTGATGCTGATCGTGGTGCTGTTGGAGATGTCGGCCTCGCGTGGTGTGGTGGCCGCGATCGGCCACGCCGGGATGCTCGGTTTGTCGACATTCTCGGTGAGCTTGCTGACCTCGTTGGCCATCGCGGCGGGCACCGACTACGCCATCTTCCTCGTCGGCCGGTATCAGGAGGCCAGACAAAAGGGCCAGGAGCGAGAAGATGCCTATTACACCGCATTTCACGGTGTCGGCCACGTCATCCTCGGTTCCGGTCTCACCGTTGCCGGCGCCATGCTCTGCCTGCACTTCACCCGCTTGAACTACTTCAGCTCCATGGGTGTCCCCAGCGCCATCGGCATGTCCGTGGTGGTGCTGGCCTCTCTCACGCTCGCACCGGCGATGCTGGTGGTCGGCAGCCGGTTCGGCTTGCTCGACGCCAAGCGCGAGATCCGCTCGCGGGGTTGGCGCAGGCTCGGCACTTCGGTGGTGCGCTGGCCGGTGCCGATTCTGGCCGCCGCCATCGCCGTGGCGCTCGTCGGACTGCTGGCGCTGCCCGGCTACAAGACGTCCTACAACGAGCGGCTCTACATCCCCAAGGATCTGCCGTCCAACGTCGGATATGCCGCCGCTGAACGACATTTCACGTCCGCCCGGATGAATCCAGATCTGCTGCTCGTGGATGCGGGCCGGGATCTGCGCAACCCGGCCGACATGATCGTGCTGGACAAGATCGCTCGTGAGCTGATCCGCGTTCCCGGCATCGCCCGCGTGCAGAGCATCACCCGACCGCTGGGCCGTCCCATCGCGCACAGCTCGGTGCCCTTCCAGGTGAGCATGCAATCGGTGTCGATGACCGAGAACCTGCAGTTCCTCCGTGAGCGCATGGGCGACATGAACACGCTGACCGATGATCTCGGCCGAATGATCGTGATCATGGAGAACATGCTGGGTCTGATGAACCGGATGACCGGCATCACCCACGAACTCACTGCAAGCATGAACGACATGCAGGCCAGCACCAACGAAATGCGGGATCACATGGCTGATTTCGACGATTTCATGCGGCCGATGCGGAACTACCTGTACTGGGAACCGCACTGCTACGACATCCCGATGTGCCAATCCATGCGCTCACTGTTCGACGGGCTCGACGGCATCGACACCATGACCGAAACCCTCGCGGAATCGGTGAAGAACATGAACGAGATGGACCAGCTGATGCCGCAGCTGGTGGCGCAACTACCGCCGATGATCGCCATCTCGAAGTCCATGCAGGGCACCATGAAGACGATGTTCAGCACGTTCAACGGGCTGGTCGACCAGATCGGCAAGATGACCGACACGGCATCGGTGATGGGTCAGGCATTCGACGACGCCCGCAATGACGATTCGTTCTACCTGCCGCCCGAAGCATTCGACAACCCGGACTTCAAGCGCGGGCTTGACCTGATGGTCTCTCCGGACGGCCAGGCCGCGCAGTTCATCATCACCCACGACGTGGATCCGGCTACCTCCGAAGGCATTTCGCACGTCGACCCGCTCCTGAAGACGGCGCGCGAAGCGATCAAGACGACGCCGCTGGCCGACGCCAAGATCTACCTCGGCGGCACCGCGGCCACCTACAAGGACATCCAGGTCGGCGCGCAGTGGGATCTGCTGATCTCAGCCTGCGGCGCGATCACGTTGATCTTCATCGTCATGCTGTTGATCACCCGCGCCCTGATCGCATCGTTCGTGATCGTCGGCACCGTGATCCTGTCCCTGGCAGCGTCGTTCGGCCTGTCGGTGCTGGTGTGGCAGTACCTGCTCGGAATCGATCTGCACTGGATGACGCTGGCGTTCTCGGTCATCATCCTGCTGGCGGTCGGATCCGACTACAACCTGCTGGTGGTCTCCCGGATGAAGGAAGAGGTCAGCGCGGGCATCAACACCGGCATCATCCGGGCCATGGGCGCCACGGGCGGCGTGGTGACCGCCGCCGGCCTCGTGTTCGCCTTCACGATGGCTTCGATGGCCACCAGTGATCTGATCGCGATCGGCCAGGGCGGCACCACCATCGGCCTGGGCCTGCTGTTCGACACCCTCGTCGTTCGCTCGCTGATGACTCCCACGATTGCCGCGATCCTCGGCCGCTGGTTCTGGTGGCCGCTGCCGATACGTCAGCGGCCGGCGCGTTTCCTCTCCGATCGGACCACACCGATACCGGTGACGAGAATGTCGTGACCCGCGTCGATACCATCGACGCATGAGCACAGGCGAGCTCTCGGCCACCCAGGCGCGCACCCGTGGTGCGATCATCGAGGCCGCCGCCGCAGTCCTAGCTGACGACCGGACCGCGACGTTGCCTGATATCGCCAAGGCGGCCGGGGTCGGCCGCACCACGGTGCACCGCTACTTTCCCGACCGGGAATGCCTGATCAACGCGACGATTCTCGACTCGGTACAGGTCGTGACCAGCGCCGTGGCCGCTGCCGCACCCGAGGATGGCTGCGCGGTCGACGCCATGCGGCGCGTCATCAACGCGATGATCTCGGTCGGCAACCGGCTGCTGTTCCTGTTCGACGACCCGAACGTTCTGCGCGGACTGCCACCCGAGGCGGTGCCGGACAACAGCTATCTCACCAGCCTGATCGAACGCGGCCAGGCGGAGGGGGTATTCGATCCCGAGTCGAGCACCCAGTGGCTCGAACACGCGCTCTACGGTCTGGTGATGTGGGCGTGCCAGGACTCCAAGGACGGCCTCATGCCGCAGCATGCGGCCGCACCCGCCGTCATCCGCACCTTCGAGCGCGGCGTGCGTTGCCGCGACTGACTCAGTGCGCCCCTCGATGCGCCCCGAACTCCTCGGCGAGGAACGCCAGCAGCACGTCGTTGAACTCTCCGGCATGGCTGATCGGGA
The DNA here is from genome assembly GCF_058536225.1 of Mycolicibacterium arcueilense. Classification (NCBI taxonomy): domain Bacteria; kingdom Bacillati; phylum Actinomycetota; class Actinomycetes; order Mycobacteriales; family Mycobacteriaceae; genus Mycobacterium; species Mycolicibacterium arcueilense. The sequence goes on along the minus strand of NZ_JBZTYL010000026.1, from coordinate 294,191 downwards.
TCCCGTGGGGCCCACCGGCGATGACGTGCAGGCGGCTGTCGCGCAACGCCTCGTGGGTGCGTAGCCCGGACCCCTCCAACGGCACAGTCGTGTCCGCGTCTCCGTGAATCACCAGACTAGGCACTGTGACTCGAGGCAGGTCCTCGCGGAAGTCGGTATTGCCGAAGGCGGTGAGACAGGCGAGCGCGGCGTGCTTGTTGGCCTGACCGCACATCGCCAGCGTGTGCCGGCGTTGATCCTCGCTGATCACCAATTCTCCGTTGACCGAGAAGACGTCGGTCATCAACTGGTCGTAGAAGGCATCCTGGTTCTTCGTCAACGACATTGCCATCTGGGCCGCCTCCGCCTTACCCAGCGGCCCGGCGGGATTGTCGCGAGAATGCAGCATGTAGGGAGTTACCGACGACGCAAACACCGCACTGCGGACCCGTGCGGTGCCTTTGCGGGCGCAATAGCTGGCCACTTCTCCCCCACCCATCGAGAAGCCGACCAGTGTCGCATCGTGCAGGTCGATTTCCTCCATCAGTACCGACAGGTCATCCGATAGGGATTCGTAGGTGTATCCCACCAACGATGTGTCGCTGCGACCGAAACCTCGGCGGTCATAGGTGATCACCCGGTAGCCGGCCGCTGCCAGCGCCTCGACCTGTGGAGCCCAGGACTCCCCGGTGAGTGGCCAGCCATGGATCAACACCACAGGCCGCCCGTCACCGCCGGTGTCCTCGACGTGCAGATCGATCGATCGAAGCAGACCGCGATATGCGGTGATCGCCGTCATGGGCAGCATCCCTCCAGCCGTCTCGGTATCCGGTCAGCTCAGTGCATTACCCGGTCGCCTCCGGCCGAAACCTGCGTCACAACAGGCTCACGCCCGGTCGGCCACGCCCGGCTTGTCGCTGTCTGCCAGTTCGCGGAACGCCGCGGTGAAGACTGTCGCGCCGCGGAGAAGGTCGTCGCGCTCACGGCGCCCGATTGCCGCGGTCACGTCCCGGAAGAGCGCGACACGATGAGCGACGAGATCCTGCAGGATGGCTCGGCCGTCGTCGGTCAGATCCAGCCGGGTGGCCCGGCGGTTCTGCGGGGAGACGCCCCGGCTGATCAGCCCGGCCTCGGCCAGCCGGTCGGCGAGACGGCTTGCCGTCGACACGGCTACCTGGAGATCTTGAGCCAGCTCGCTGACCAGGCACGGACCTATCCGTCCCAACGACTGCAGAGCCCGCAGCGAGGACAGTCCGATGCGTTTCTCGAAATGCTCAAGGGCCATGACGTTGACCGCGAGAAGGCCGCGCGTGGCGCGTTCGAGCCGCACGGCGTATTCGTCGGCGTCGTCCACCCCGTGGGGGTCGGTCATCGAGGAGTCGGCTTTCACTATTCGCACAGCTTACTTGCAGTTCGCAAATTATGCGGGTCGCATAACTTGCCGGTTTGGACCACCGCGGCAATGGAAACCCTTGCCCTATCCCCCACCCAGTACTCGAAGCGGAGGGCAATGTCTCGAGATCGTCGCAGTGCAACAGCCGACGTGGGACGGCTGCGCCGGGTGAGCCTGAATCCGCCGCACTGGCGTCAGGCGCGGTGGATGTTGCGCAGTGAGGCCGTACCTGCGATCGCCATCGGAATCGCCGGACTGGTCGACACTTACCTCGGACCGTCCTGGCTTCCGCTGACCCCCGCGTTGAGCGGGACCCTGCTCGCCATCGGGGTCGCGGCGGCGATCGCATCGGCGTGGCGACGCGTTGCCGTGTACTTCACCGCAGCACTCGCCACTGCGTCGTTGTTCTTGGTGATCATCTCGGCGGTCGCGGCCGCCCACCACCAGCCCGGCCCGCTGGCCCTCACCAACGCCGCCATCCTGCTGTGGGCACTGCTGTTCTGCTATCACGTCGCGGTCGGAATGTGGCTGGTACCAGACCGCATCGGCGGACCGGCCTGGGTTCCGCAGCGGAACGCATCCCGCACTCCACGCGGCGCCTCTGGATACCGACCATGACCGGGCGAATCTACGAACCGCACGTGTTGCGGGAGTACGCATTGTTGGCCGACGGGCACCGTGGAGCGCTGATCGGACCCAGTGGCGACGTGTGCTGGATGTGCGCCCCCGGATGGGACGACGACGCGGTGTTCGCGTCCCTGATCGGCGGACGAAGCGTTTTCGCGATAACTCCCAGCGAGCAGTTCGTCTGGGGTGGGCATTACGAGGAAGGCAGTCTGATCTGGCGATCCCGCTGGGTCACCCGCGACAGCATCATCGAGTGCCGCGAAGCCCTCGCCTTTCCTGGTGACGTGCGGCGAGCGGTTCTGCTGCGCAGGCTCACGGCGGTTCGCGGGGACGCCCGTGCCGAGGCGGTGTTCTCACCGGCGGCCCGCTTCGGGCAGCGGGCCATGACGCACCTCGCCCGCGACCACGAGGACCGCTGGCATGCCATGGTCGGAGAGTTGCAGATGCGGCTGACGGGACTGCCGCACGCCGCGGTGTCCCGTGATCGCGGGGTCTCCCTGAACGCCGAACTCCACGTTCCTGAAGGCGCGTTCGTCGACCTCGTCGTGGAACTGTCGGTCCCGGGCCCTGCCGGTCCGCCCCCTGACCCCGACGTGCTGTGGGCGCGCACCGAAACCCACTGGCGCGCAGAAGTTCCCGCGCTGAGCATGAGCATCGCGCCCCGGGACGCCCGGCACTCCTACGCGGTGCTGCGAGGCATGACGCCTCCCGGCGGGGGAACTGTGGCGGCGGCGACGATGAGCCTGCCCGAACGCGCCGATGCCGGCCGCAACTACGACTACCGCTACGTGTGGATCCGCGATCAGTGCTACGTCGGACAGGCTGCGGCCGTCGATGCCGCGCATCCCCTGCTCGATGATGCGGTGGGCTTCGTCGCCCGGCAGTTGCTCGCCGACGGCGCGGATCTCAAACCGGTGTACACCGTCAACGGTGGGCCCGTCCCCGACGAACGCTCGCTGCGGCTGCCCGGATACCCCGGCGGTTCCGACGTTCTCGGAAACCGAGCCCACAGTCAGTTCCAGTTGGACATCTTCGGCGAGGCGCTGTTGTTGTTCGCTGCATCGGCCCGCCACGGCCACATCGACGGCCCGTTGCTCCGCGCCGGCAGTGCAGCCATCGACGCCATCGGATCGCGATGGCGTGAACCGGATGCCGGCATCTGGGAGATCGAGACACAGCGGTGGGCGCACTCACGGCTGATGTGCGTGGCTGGGCTACGGGCGATCGCGCCGTACGTCCGGGGATCCGAAGCCGCCTCGGCCGAATCTCTGGCCGAGGCCATACTCGCGAGCTGTGCGGACTGCCATCACCCGAGCGGCCGCTGGCAACGCGCACCCGACGACCCGCGGGTAGACGCGGCGCTGCTGATCGCCGCGATCCGCGGCGCGATACCGGTGGACGACCCGCGCAGCATCGGCACGCTGCGCGCGATCGCCTCCGAACTCACCGACGACGGCTTCGTCTACCGGTTCCGCCACGACGATCGTCCATTGTCCGCCACCGAGGGTGCATTTGTGTTGTGCGGCTTCTGGTCTGCCGTGGCCAACCACCAGCTGGGCAATGCGGTGATCGCCGGACGCTACTTCGAACGCAACCGCGCGGCCTGTGGGCCCCCGGCGCTGCTCTGCGAAGAGTACGACGTGATCGAACACCAGCTTCGAGGCAACATCCCGCAGGCATTCGCCCACGCACAGCTCATCGAAACGTCGCTCCGGCTGGCCGAGGAGCCCGCCGTCCACGGAAAGGAGTCACCGTGTCCACCAGATCATCTCGATCGCCTCGCACCGTCGTGATCACCGGGGCCAGCGCCGGCGTCGGCCGCGCAGCGGCCCGGGCATTCGGGGCTCGCGGCGACCGCGTCGCGCTCCTGGCGCGCGGCGAGGCCGGCCTGACGGCCGGCGCCGAGGAAATCGAAAAGGCCGGCGGGAAAGCCATTCCCATCGTCACCGACGTGTCCGACCCGGATCAGGTCGAAGCGGCCGCGGCCAGAGCCGAGGACGCTTTCGGGCCCATCGATGTCTGGGTCAACTCCGCGTTCTGTTCGGTCTTCGCTCCATTCGCCACCATCACCCCCGAGGAGTTCCGGCGGGTCACCGAGGTCACCTACCTCGGATTCGTATACGGGACCATGGCCGCACTGGCTCGCATGCGTCCCCGCGATGCCGGGACGATCGTCCAAGTCGGCTCGGCCCTCAGTGTTCGGTCCATTCCCCTGCAGTCGGCATACTGCGGTGCCAAGCACGGCATCAACGGTTTCACCGAGTCACTGCGCACCGAACTGCTGCACGAGCACAGCAACGTTCACGTCACCGTGGTACAGATGCCCGCCTTGAACACTCCGCAGTTCTCCTGGGTTCGCTCGCGGCTTCCCAACCGGCCACAGCCGGTCCCACCCATCTATCAGCCCGAAATCGCTGCGAGAGCAATTGTTTTCGCGGCCGACCATCCGAAACGGAAAGAATACTGGCCCGGAATCAGTACCGCCGCCACCATCATGGGTCAACGGCTGATGCCGGCCCTGCTGGACAGATACCTGGCCAGAACGGGTTACGACAGCCAACAGACCGACGAGCCGGCAGACGACCAGCGGCCGGACAACCTGTTCTCCCCGCTGGACGATACGGCCGGAACCGACCACGGCGCGCACGGAACTTTCGACAGCCGGGCGCACCGACGCTCACCGCAGCAGTGGCTCACCCAGCACGTGCGCCCGGTCGGGGCGGTGGCTGCCGGCGCGGCCGCGATGGCCGCGGCCGGCTGGAACCTACGACACCTCAACGAATCCGATCAAAGGAGTGCTCATGTCTGACACAGTCGGCGACGTCCTGTTGGCCCGCTTGCGCGAGTGGGGAGTATCGCAGGTCTTCGGTTATCCAGGTGACGGGATCAACGGCCTCCTCGCGGCGTGGCAACGCGCGGAGAACCGGCCGCAGTTCGTGCAGGCCCGCCACGAGGAGATGGCCGCATTCGAAGCAGTCGGGTTCGCCAAATTCTCCGGCCAGGTGGGAGTGTGTGTCGCGACCAGCGGCCCGGGCGCCGTCCACCTGCTCAATGGTCTGTACGACGCCAAACTCGACCACGTTCCGGTAGTGGCCATCGTGGGGCAGACCGAGCGCTCCGCCATGGGCGGCTCCTACCAACAGGAAATCGATCTGCTCAGCCTCTACAAGGACGTGTGCAGTGATTACATCCAGATGTGCACCGTTCCACAACAATTGCCGAATCTGATCGACCGTGCCATCCGTATCGCCCTCAGTGCCAAATCTCCGACCGGCATCATCGTGCCCTCCGACGTGTTCGACCTCGAATACCAGCCGCCCGCGCATGCCTTCAAGCAAGTTCCGTCCAGCATGGGCATGTCAGCGTCGCGAGTCACCCCCGACGAGGACGCGGTGCGCCAAGCCGCCGACCTGCTCAACTCGGGCAGCAAGGCGGCGATGTTGGTGGGTCAGGGCGCACGGGGTTGCGAGGCAGAACTCGCCGAGGTAGCCGACCTGTTGGGCGCGGGCGCCGCAAAAGCACTGTTGGGGAAGGATGTTCTTCCTGACGATCTTCCGTGGGTCACAGGCTCCATCGGCCTGCTCGGAACCACGGCCAGCTGGTATCTGATGTCGCACTGCGACACCCTGCTCACCGTGGGATCCAACTTTCCCTACACCCAGTTCCTGCCCGATCTGGACCAGGCGCGCGCGGTCCAGATCGACCGCTCCGGTGCATGGATCGGCATGCGCTATCCCTACGAACTCAACCTCGTCGGCGACGCCAAGGCAACACTGCAGGCCTTGATCCCGTTGCTGCGCCGCCAATCCGACCGCTCATGGCGCGAGCGCATCGAGGACCACGTCTCCAGCTGGTGGACCACGGTGCAACGTACCGCGATGACGAGTGCCGACCCGGTCAACCCCATGCGGATCTTCTGGGAGTTCTCCCAGCGCATTCCTTCCGATGCCATCGTCACGGCGGATTCCGGTTCGGCGGCGAACTGGTATGCCCGGCACGTCAAATTCCCGGCCGGAGTTCGCGGTTCGCTCTCGGGCACGCTGGCCACCATGGGGCCGGGGGTGCCCTATGCCATCGGTGCGAAGTGGGCCCACCCCGAGCGGCCTTCCATCGCGTTCGTCGGCGACGGAGCCATGCAGATGAACGGTATGGCCGAGCTGATCACCATCGCCAAGTACTGGCACCAGTGGGCAGATCCCCGCTTGGTCATCGCAGTGCTGCACAACAACGATCTCAACCAGGTCACCTGGGAGATGCGGGCCATGCAGAACTCCCCCAAGTTCCCGCAATCGCAGGATCTTCCGGACGTGGACTACGCCGCCTTCGCCCGCAGCCTCGGACTGCACGGCACCAACATCGACGATCCCGACGCCCTCGGAGGAGCCTGGGACCAGGCCCTCGGCGCCGATCGCCCCACCGTGCTCGACGTGCGGTGCGATCCCGACGTGCCACCGATCCCGCCGCACGCCACCTATGACCAGGCCAAGTCCCTGGTCGAGGCGGTCATCGGCGGCGACGAAGATGCCAAGGGTTTCATCAAGCAGGGCGTCAAGCAGAAACTGCAGCAGTACCTTCCGCATGAGAAGCGGGACCGGTCATGAACCCCGTCGCGGCCGCCCTGCGGGCGGTTCGGACCGGCCGCTTCGAGCGCACGTTGTCGGTGCTCACCGCCGCAGGCGCTGCCATCACCACCGCCGAGATCTACCTGTCTCACGATGCGGCGAGTTTCGGCAACCGGATGATGTACTGGCCGGTGTTCATCGTGCCGACCGCCGTGCCGGCCGGGGTGGCGTCGTTCTTCTCCGCCCGCGCCGCGCACACCGTGCTTCCCGCCGCCAGCGCCCTGATCGTCGCCAACGGTCTGCAGGGGACGTATCTGCATCTGCGGGGAGTCCGGCAGCGCCCAGGCGGCGTGACGCGTTACAACCTGGAATCCGGTCCTCCGACGTTCGCTCCCCTGTTGGCGTCGCTGGTGGGTGGTATGGGACTACTGGCCGCGGTGCTGCGTCGTGAGCAGATCCCGGGCGACGGGGGTTGAGGCCCATGCGGTTTCGCACTCCGGACCGCCACGGCATCACACCTCAAGGCCGCGGCAGGTTCGCCGACTTCGACGTGTTGGCCCGAGCCGACGACTGGGATCAGGTGACGGCCGGTGCGGTGCTGTCCCGGCTGGCGCTGCCCGCGGACCTGGCCTTCTTCACCCCGGCCGAGGTCGCGGTGGCCAAACCGATGCTGGACCTGCTGCTGGCCCAGGACGACGGACCACGCGTCCCGGTGCTGGCCATGATCGACGCCCGGTTGGCCACCGACGAAACCGACGGTTGGCACTACGACGACATGCCTGAGGACGGGCAGGCCTGGCGGGACAGTCTGGCCTGTCTGGATGCCGACGCCTGCGGGCACTACGGGGCGGGTTTCGCCGAACTGGACCGTCACCGTCAGGCCCGGCTGCTGCAGGATGTCCAAGACCTGGCCGCGCGCGGTGATCGGTGGCACAAAACATCGGCGTCCCATATCTGGAGTCTGTGGACTCGCTTCGCCTGCACCGCGTTCTACTCGCATCCATGGGCCTGGAACGAGATCGGCTTCCCCGGTCCGGCCTACCCGCGCGGATATCTCAATCCCGGCATCAACGCCCGCGAACGATTCGAGGTGGATGATCACCACCCAGCCGACCCGGTTCCGTTCGCCGGCCGCGTCGAGCGTGCCCGCCGCCTCGACGACGATCTGCCCGACCGGAGCTCAGATGGATAGCCTGAGCGAGGTCCGCCGCCGCAATGCCTCAGCTTGGCTCATCCCCAACGACGGGTCCCGCACCAATCACCGGCTGCGAGCCGATATGCGCCGCTACGGCACCGACGACGAGGTCGACGTGGTGATCGTCGGCGCCGGCGCCGGGGGCGCGACTCTGGGCCAACGGCTGGCGCGGGCCGGCTGGACCGTGGTACTGATCGACGCCGGCCCATTCTGGAACCCCGATACGGACTGGGTCAGTGACGAACGAGGATCCCACGGGCTGTACTGGACAGACCCGCGCCAGATCGGCGGCGCGAATCCGGTTCCCTTGGGCTCAAACAATTCTGGACGCGGCGTGGGCGGTTCGATGGTGCACTACGCCGGCTACACGCCCCGCTTCCATCCGTCTGACTTCCGCACCCACAGTCTTGACGGGGTCGGTGCAGACTGGCCGATCGGCTACGGGGATCTCCGTGGCTACTACGAGCAGATCGAGGCCGAACTTCCGGTCGCGGGACAGGACTGGCCGTGGGGTGACCCCCACGCGTACCCGCACAGCCCGCACCCGGTGAGCGGCAATGGACTGGTGGCCCTCCGCGGAGCGCGCAGCCTCGGAATCGAGATGCGGGTCGGGCCCGTGGCGATTCCCAACGGGCGCTTCGGTAACCGACCGCACTGTATCTACCGCGGCTTCTGCATCCAGGGCTGCAAGGTCAATGCCAAGGCCAGTCCGTTGATCACCCACATCCCCGATGCCCTGGCCCACGGGGCCGAAGTCCGGCCCGACAGCCATGTCACCCGAGTCCTGGTGGACGACCGGCAGAGACGGGCCACCGGCGTCGAGTACCTGCACGACGGAACCCTGCACCGGCAACGTGCGCACGCTGTCGTGGTCGCAGGGTACGCCATCGAAACCCCTCGACTGCTGATGCTTTCGGCCACCGACAGCTATCCCGAAGGACTCGGCAATGAGAACGACCAGCTCGGGCGGAACGTCATGGTGCAGGGAGCCCCACAGGTGGCCGGGCGCTTCGACGACGAGATCCGGATGTACAAGGCACCGCCGCCGGAAGCCAGCACCGAACAATTCTACGAAACCGATCCGACGAAGCCGTACCGACGCGGGTTCTCTGTCCAGAACGTCAGCCCCCTGCCGATCACCTGGTCTGAACATGTTGCAGCCCAGGGACACTGGGGAAAGACGCTGCGCGAGTACATGCGTGACTACATCCACTGGGCGACCTTGGGCGCCCTGTGCGAACTGCTCCCCCAGCCGGACAATCGGGTGACTCTGTCAGACGAGAAGGACCGCCACGGACTGCCGGTGGCGCATTTCAGCTACAGCCAGTGCGACAACGACAAGTCACTCATCGCCGCTGCTACCGAGGTGATGTCCAACATGCTGCGTGCCGCCGGCGCAGAGGAAGTGATCGCCATCGAACGCTATGCCCACCTGGTGGGCGGTGCGCGGATGGCAACCCGGCCCGAGGACGGTGTGATCGACAGTGACCACAGGGTCTTCGGTGTGAACCGGCTCTACGTGGTGGACGGCAGTGTGATGCCCACCCAAGGCGCGGCAAACCCCGCCTTGACCATCATGGCGCTGGCCGCCCGCGCGGCTGACCTCATGGCCGGACACGCCGCGCGAACCTGAACCTGCTTCCGTAAAAGGTCGGCACACCAATGAATTCCACTTCGATCACCCGCCTCGATGTCACCACCTACAGCGTCCCCACGCCCGGCCCGGAGTCAGATGGGACCCTGACTTGGGACGCCACCTGCGCGGTCGTCGTGCACGCCGGCGCCGCGGGCGCCACCGGAACCGGTTGGACCTACAGTTCTCCTGCCGCTGCCACTGTCATCGCGCACCACCTTCGCGACATCGTGCTCGGGCAGCGTCCCGACGACATTGCTGCCGTCTGGGGCGCCATGCACCGAGCGTGCCGCAACTACGGCACGCGTGGTCTGGTCATGCAGGCGCTCAGTGCCGTCGACATCGCGCTGTGGGACCTCAAGGCCCGGCTCTACGGCCGGTCGCTGAGCAACCTGATGGGCGGGGTGCGTTCCGCCGTGCCCGTCTACGGGTCCGGTGGATTCACCAACCTCGACCACGACCAGCTCGGCAAACAGATCGAACAATGGCAGGCTGCCGGATGCACCGCGATGAAGATCAAGATCGGCCAGGACTGGGGCGCTGACGCCGCCCGCGACCTGTCCCGCATCGAAGACCTCCGGAATCTTGCCGGCGCCGGTGTGGAGCTCATGGTGGATGCCAACGGCGCCTACACACCGGCTCAGGCCCGGCGGATCGGCCACCGGTTGGACGATCTCGGTGTCACCTGGTTCGAGGAGCCGGTCAGCAGCGATGACACCGATTCACTCGGTCTGTTGCGCCACACGCTGCGCTGCGATGTCGCGGCAGGCGAATACATCTCAGATCGTTACGACGCCCGGCGACTGGCCCCGGCCGTCGACTGCCTGCAACTGGATGTCACGCGATGCGGCGGTTACACCGGGTGGTTGGCGGCCGCGTCCGTGGCGGCGGCGCACAATCTTCAGGTATCCGCACACTGCGCTCCCGCGCTGCATCTGCCGGTCGCCGTCGGCATCGCGCATGTACGCCACATCGAATACTTCATCGACCATGTCCGACTGGACAAGATCTTGTTCGACGGCGTTCCGGCGGCCACGGACGGACACCTGCATGTCGACAGTTCGGTGTCCGGCCATGGCATGACAGTGTCCGAGCGCGCGTCGGACTACCTGCTTGGCTGAGCGGTCACCTCCGCCAGAACAGATGATGGGTGACCGCGCCACCGGGGCTGGGGACCACATCGTGGTGATAGCGGTCGTCCAGCTCATCGGGCGATTCCCAGAGCCGAGACCCGCTGCCCAACTCAGTCGGGGCCACTGCCACATGCAGGGCGTCGACCAGGTCGGCGTCGAGGAACTCGCGGATGGTGCTCGCTCCCCCACCCAACCGGACGTCCTTGCCCTGAGCGGCAGTCCGCGCCTGCTCCAGAACCGTCGCCGGATCGGCGTTGACGAAGTGGAACGTGGTGTCGGACAAGGTCAACGACGGCCGCTCATGATGAGTCATGACAAACACCGGCGTGTGAAACGGCGGCTCCTCGCCCCACCAGCCCTGCCAGTCGGTGTGATCCTCCCACGGGCCGCGGTACGGACTGAACTTGTTGCGGCCCATGATCTCGGCACCGATGTTGTGGTGGAAGTCCCGGGTGAGGTAGTCGTCGAGACCGCGACTCCCGCCCGGCTCCGTCCGGTTGGGCCAGCTTGCCGTTGCACCGGCCCAGGCGAACATCTCGCCCGGCTCGGCATGACCGAACGGTCGCTCGAAACTCTGGTTCTCGCCGGCGCCGAACCCGTCGCCGGAGACGTTGAAGTTCTGGACTTTGAGCAGCTGGGCCACGCGTTCTCTCCCGTTCAGTCAACAATGGATGCTGATTGGACTCGAGAACAGGGTAGAACTCATCGCATCCGGCGGGCACTACCGCGTGGCCTCCAGTTGACGACGGACTTCGAGTCGACGCAGTTTTCCCGACGAGGTGCGGGGCAACGACCCCGGTGACATCAACACCACATCGGCGGGCGTGACACCACACACGGACACCACGCGGCGGATCACGGCACTGCGAGTGGTGTCCTGTTCGGTCCCGATGAACTCCGCTGCCACCAGCAGACGCGATTGCGCGGCGCCGGATTCCGTGCCGACGGCGACGACCGCCCCTTCGCGGACACCGTCCACCTCGCCGACGACTTGTTCGATCTCGGTCGGGAAAATGTTGCGTCCGGCGATCGTGATGACCTCCTTGGAGCGCCCACAGATGACCAATGCGCCGTCTACGAGATAGCCGATGTCGCCGGTCGGGAACCACCGGCCACTGCTCCCGGCATCGACCGGAGCGTTCCCCAGGTAGGACGCCATCATCGACGAACCACGGATCTCCACCTCACCCGATGCGCCGGACTCATCGTGCGCAGACGGGACGATGCGGATCTCCATGCCCGGCACCGGGCGTCCCAGCAAGGCGTAGCGCCGGCCGGTGGCAGAAGTGCCTTGGGCCACGGGGGCACTGATCCGCAGGCCTTCTCCGGGCGTGGGAATGGTCACCGCACAGGTTGCCTCGGCCATCCCGTACGCGGGCGCCATGGCTCGCGCGTCGAATCCGAATCTGCTCATTCCGACGGCAAACCGATCGACACCGGCACAGTCGACGGGCTCACCACCGTTGATCGCGATGCGCACCGCGCCGAGGTCGACATCGGAGACACGGTTGGCGAAACGGCCGAGCACCGAGTAGCCGAAGTTCGGCCCGGCAGTGAACGTCGCCGACGATTCGGACAGCCATTCTGCCCACCGCAGTGGCGCAGCCGAGAAGGCGCCCGTGGGCGCCAGCCACAGCGGCATACCCGACATCGTCGACGCCAGAACCATCGCCAGGCCCATGTCGTGATAGACCGGCAGCCAGGAGCAGCCGACATCGTTGCGGCTCAATGACAATCGCTGTGTGACAGCCAAAATGTTGTTGAGTACCGCCTCGGGTGCCAGCACCGCAGTCCGCGGCGTCCCGGTGGACCCGGCTGTGCCCTGCAGGATCGCCACATCCGCGTTATCGGGATACCGAAGCTGTGTCGATGTCGATGTCCGTGCGGCTTCTGCGACATCGCACACGGTCAGTGGTGAGCCCGCATCCCGCAACAGCTGCAGGGTGGTGCCGTAGCTGAACACCGTCGTCACGCCGATGCTGCTGAACCGGGACATCGTTGCACGCGCCCACTCGGATGGTTCGGCACCACGCTGGGGCCGGGGCAGCAGCGACACACCCGAACCCGCCAGCCACGAGCCTTGAATGGCGGCAATCAATTCCACCGTCGGTTCGCCCACCAGACCGACCGCGCCCGGCTGGTCACGGCCCAACAGGTAGGCCGCAATGTGCTCGGCGAGCCCGTGTACTTCGGGCCAGGGGCGGCGCTGCCAGGTATCGGTGTCGCGATCCAGGACCACCAGATCGTGCGGAGAGCCGACCATCGCCTCCCGCAGAGCACCTGCGAGCGGGTTCATACTGCACTCCTCTGGTCGATAACCGACTGCAGATCGCCCACGGTGCTGCAGGTGATGAGGTCCTCCTCGCTGAGCTGCACACCGAACTTCTCCTCGATGGTCACCAGCCCCACTGCGAAAGAAACCGAATCCATGCCGAGGTCATCGACGAGACGCGTACTGGCACTGAGTGATTGACATGGAAGTTCGAGATCGTCACGCAGAATCGAGACCAGCCCGTCAGATACAGCGGGCGATGTGGATGAATCGGTAGCGGTCATATGTGAATATCCGGCTGGTCGGCGGGACCCAGCCTCACCTTTCGTTTGCTTCTTTTGTTGGATCGAACCGGCCGTCGTCAGCCGGGTCGAGGAAGGGGGCTCAGGGCATCCATTTCCGGGCGGTGTCCCGGTCGAGTTGGTAGAGCGCCATCCTGCGGTTGGACATCTCGTGTTCACCGAGAAACCGACAACCGGCGAACTCACACAACCCACGCACGGTGGTGTTGCGGTGGTCTGGGTCGAACATGATCCGCTCACAACCGGGATCGGCGGCCAGAACACTCGCGACGATCTTGGGCAGCAACATCGGGCCGAGGCCTCGGTTGACCAGCTCTTCGTCGGCTATCGCCCCGTGCAGGCCGAGATCGTGCGGTTCACTGTCATATCGGTCGGCAATGGAATCCTTGGCGGCGCGGTAGATTTCAAGGTAACCGCGATCTATCCCACCGATGCTCAAGACCAGTGGCAGCGAGTAGTTGCCGTCCACCTGAGCTTTCAGATGCCTACGCCAACGCTCGACCGGCCAGTCATACTCCCAAGCCTTGGCCAGATGCGGGCGATTCATCCACTCAGTGATCATCACGGCATCCTGGTTGGTGGCCACCCGAATCTTGCTCGGCCGCATCAGTTGTGGAATCGGAGGACCCGGGGTACGCCGCACCGCCTCGGAAACATTCTTGAGTTCCCTTGGCAGCACCGGGTAGTCATCCAGCCGCGACGCGTTAGTCACGCCGTTCGCCGTGGCCGAGTCAATGAAATACCAGTTGCGCTGTGCTGCAGCACTTCATCACACGTCAAAGCCCATCCCCCTGTCTCGGGCGCAGGTCGGGGGCGCCACGTCAGTGGGGCGCCGCGCTCCAACCCGCAGCCTCCTTCGATCAGCGAGGGGAGCCTAACCAATGAATTTCCTATGATGGGGGCTCCCCTTTTCGGAGCGTGCACCCGCTCATCGGCCGCCTGAAACGGCCGTCAATATTTGACGCGAACTTCAAAAGTGCCGAGCAACAGCATTTTTCGCACTCTCAGCAACCGCTGCACCGCCTCCACACACGGCGAGTAATCTGACGCTGACGATTCGGGCCGCTGCGACGCGGTCTGACCACCACGGCGAACAGTGGTGCGACGTGGCCGGGGTGGTTGTGGTCGGCTTTCCTCATCGCCGGGCTCATCACAGCCAAGTCTGCGCAACACCTGCCGGAACCGAACACAGCCGAAGTCCAGAAAACAATCGTTACGGGCCCGGTCGGTGGCGGCGGTCAGCCCCAGATCGCCTGCAGCATCATGATGGTGTCCAGTGTCTCGACGACGTCGTGAACCCGGATGACATCGACGCCGGCGGCCCAGGCGGGTGCGACCACGGCCAGCGAGCCGGCCAGCCGATGATCGACTTCGCGGCCGGTGACGTGCCCGATGAATGATTTTCGGCTGACACCGAGCAGCACCGGAAATCCGTGGGTGCACAGTTCAGGAAGCCGCCGCAGCAACTCCAGGTTATGCTCGGTCGATTTCCCGAATCCAATGCCCGGGTCGATCCACACCGGCCCGGCACCACCGGCGGTGGCCGTTTGTGCGACCCCGGTGACCAGGCTCGCCACCTCACTGACCACATCCTCATACTCGGGGAACACTCCGGCGAGGACGGGCACCGTGTGCGAGTGCATGCTCACGTACCCGACGCCGAGTCTCCCGGCGAGGTCATAGAGTTTGCCCGAGACGTCATTGATGATGCCCGCCCCGGCCCGCACCGCCGCCTCGGCCACCTCCCGGTTGCGGGTGTCCACTGACACCGTGCCCAGGTGCGCCAGACCGGCGACAACGGGGAGCACGCGATCCATTTCCTGGTCTACCGATACCGGCACGGCACCCGGTCGCGTGGATTCGCCACCGACGTCCACCGCCCACGCCCCGCCCTCGAACATGCGTTGTCCCGCCACGACTGCCAGCGCAGTGACGTCGAATCTACTGTCAGCCCAAAAGGAATCGGGGGTGGCATTCAGGACACCCATCACCCGCATCTGAGTGGGATTGGACCGTACCGGCACCAGGCCACGGAGACGGTCGTTCATCGCGATCCGATCAGGGCACCTGATCCGGTGACCAATAGGCCAACATCTCGGCGAACGTCTCGAAGGCAGGTTTCGAAACACCGTACGGTGCTTCGAAATGCAGGCTCAGCGGGTATCCGAGGCTGCCCACTCCATCGATGACTTTCTTGTAGAGGTCGACCAGTTGCCGCCGCTTGACGGCGGGCTCACTGGCGGCCAGCGATTTGACGAAGGCCTGTTCACGCGCGGCGGTTTCGTTACCCGGGTCCTGGATGAGCCAGTCGATGAGTCCGACCCTCGTCTCCACCTTCGGCACGAAACCGAACGACAGCAGAACCTCTGGTCGGTGATCAGTTTCCCGGGCGAACTCACCCAGAAAGTCGACCACCGCGTCGGAATACAACAGTTGGGTCATGGCGAACGTGGCGCCCTTGTCGCATTTGACGGAGAACCGGCTCTGTTCGTCTGCGCGGGTCGGGATCAGGATCACTCCGCGGTTGGCCACCAGGCCGTCGAACTTCGCAAGGGCATCGGTGGGTGCTACACCCGCACCGTCCCCATCGCTCATGGTGCGCGGCACGCCGACAAAGATGACCCCGTCGAATCCGGACTCTCCGAGGCCGGTCAGCCGTTGGCGCAAGGATGTCTCGTCGGAGAACGAGGTGACCTGAGTGCACAACCCACGCACGCCCGGCAGTTCGGGTTTCAGGATGGACCAGTAAGGGAGAACGTCCATCTTCGGCTTCATCTCTATGGGACGGTCGCCATCCTCGGCGATCATCGCCGGGATCATGACGTGCCCGAGACGTTCGCCGATGCCGCATTCCACGGAAAGCCGTGCCACCTTCTGGGCTTCCGCCACGGCAGTGCTCTCTCCGCGATCGAGATTGGGTGGCACCAGCTCGAGCGCCACGGTACTCATTGCCACAAGTACCTACTGACCGACGACGACAAGGAGGTCGCCGCCTTCGACTTGCGCGGTCCGGGCGACCGCGATTCTGGTGACGGTGCCGGATTGCGGAGCCGTGATGGCCGCTTCCATCTTCATCGCCTCGATGGTCGCGATGGACTGACCTGCCTCGACGGTGTCTCCCTCGGCGACATTGACCGTAACCACACCGGCAAACGGAGCACCGATGTGCGCCGGGTTCGCCCGGTCAGCCTTCTCGGCCGCCGGGACCTCACTGGCAATACTGCGGTCCCGCACCATGATCGGGCGCAACTGCCCGTTGAGGATGCACATCACCGTGCGCATTCCCCGCTCGTCGGGCTCGGAGATCGCCTCCAGGCCGATCAGTAGTTCGACACCGGGTTCGAGTTTGACCCGGTGCTCCTCACCGTGACGCAGACCGTAGAAGAACTGGTTGGCGCTCAGTCGCGAGGTATCGCCGTACTCGTCGCGATGCGACTCGAACTCCGCTGTGGGCCCCGGGAACAGCAGCCGGTTCAGGGTCGCCTGACGCTTCGGTCCCGGCGCGGCCAAAACGGTTTCGTCCTCAGCGGACAGTTCCTGGATCGGCTTGGCCGGACCCCTGCCGTCGAGAGCCCTGGTGCGCAACGGTTCCGGCCAACCACCCGGAGGATCCCCCAGTTCGCCACGCAAGAACCCGATCACACTGTCGGGGATGTCGTACCGATCCGGGTAGGCCGCGAAGTCATCGGCATCTATCCCCGCTCCGACCAGCGCCAGTGCCAGATCCCCCACCACCTTGCTCGACGGGGTGACCTTCACCAACCGGCCCAACATGCGGTCGGCGGCAGCGTAGTTCGCTTCGATGTCCTCGAAACGACCACCAAGACCGAGCGCGATGGCCTGCTGACGCAGATTGCTCAGCTGACCGCCCGGGATCTCGTGGGTGTACACACGACCCGTCGGAGAAGGAGGACCCGATGCCGCAACGTCAAAGGGCGCATAGACCTTGCGTAGCGCCTCCCAGTAGGGCTCCAGGTCACACACCGCATCCAGCGACAGCCCGGTGTCGTACTCGGTGTGCGCGGCAGCGGCCACGATCGAGGACAACGCCGGCTGACTTGTCGTGCCCGCCAACGGAGCTGCCGCGCCATCAACGGCATCGGCACCGGCCATCCACGCCGCGACATAGGTGGCCAGCTGCCCACCCGGAGTGTCATGGGTGTGCACGTGCACCGGGAGGTCGAACCGTGACTTCAGGGCAGACACCAGCGTCGCGGCCGCGGGTGCCCGCAGCAGGCCGGCCATATCCTTGATCGCGAGCACGTGAGCGCCGGCCTCGACGATCTGCTCGGCCAGGCGGAGGTAGTAGTCCAACGTGTAGAGCGACTCACGTGGGTCGGATAAGTCTCCGGTGTAGGACATCGCGACTTCTGCCACCGTGGTGCCGGTGTTGCGGACCGCGTCGATGGCCGGGCGCATCGAATCCAGGTTGTTCAGCGCGTCGAAAATCCGGAAGATGTCTACGCCGGTTGCCGCTGCCTCATCGATGAACGCACGTGTCACGGTCTCCGGATACGGCGTGTAGCCCACCGTGTTCCGCCCCCGCAACAACATCTGCAGACAGATGTTGGGCAGTGCTTCACGCAACGCCGCCAAGCGCTCCCAGGGATCCTGCTTGAGGAATCGCAGCGAGACGTCGTAGGTGGCGCCGCCCCAGCACTCGACGGACAGCAGCTGCGGCATCGTCCGGGCGATGTACGGGGCGACGCGCAGCAGTCCACTGGTGCGCAGCCGGGTGGCGAGCAGCGATTGATGCGCGTCGCGAAAGGTGGTGTCGGTGATACCGATTGCATTGCCGTCCCGTAGCCAGGCGGCGAACCCTTCGGGGCCCAACTCGGTCAAGCACTGCTTGGATCCCGAGGGCGGAGCCACGCTC
The DNA here is from genome assembly GCF_058536225.1 of Mycolicibacterium arcueilense. NCBI lineage: Bacteria > Bacillati > Actinomycetota > Actinomycetes > Mycobacteriales > Mycobacteriaceae > Mycobacterium > Mycolicibacterium arcueilense. Next base: position 276,219 of record NZ_JBZTYL010000026.1, on the reverse strand, counting down.
AAGTCGCACGCGGGAAGCTTGTCGCGAGGGTAGACCGCTGACGGCCGCGGACCGTGCGGCTGGTTGACGGTCACATCGGCCAGGTAATTGAGAATTCTGGTGCCGCGGTCGGCACTGCCGCGCGCCGTGAGCAGCTGGGGCCGCTGCTCGATGAAGGACGTCGTCACCCGCCCGGCGACAAAGTCCGGGTCCTCCAGAACGGCAGCCAGGAACGGGATGTTGGTCGATACCCCGCGAATCCTGAACTCCGCCACGGCTCGCCGCGCCCGCACCACTGCCGTCGAGAAGTCACGGCCGCGGCAGGTCAGCTTCACCAACATCGAATCGAAATGCGCAGCCACCTCAGCGCCCAGATTGGTGCCGCCATCCAGCCGAACACCGGCGCCGCCCGGTGACCGATATCCGGTGATGCGTCCGGTGTCGGGACGGAATCCATTGGAAGGGTCCTCGGTGGTGATCCGGCACTGCAGGGCAGCACCGCGAATCTTCAACGCGTCCTGAGCGAGTCCGAGATCGGGTAGCGACTCGCCGTCCGCGATGCGCAGCTGACTCGATACCAGATCGACATCGGTGATCTCCTCGGTCACCGTGTGCTCCACCTGAATCCGGGGGTTGCACTCGATGAACACGTGCCGCCCCTGCTCATCGAGCAGGAACTCCACCGTTCCCGCGCACGAGTACCCGATCTGACGGGCGAAGGCCACCGCGTCGGCGCAGATCCTTTCCCGCAGTTCCGGATCCAGATTGGGGGCGGGCGCCAGCTCGATGACTTTCTGGTGGCGCCGCTGCAGGCTGCAGTCCCGCTCGAAGAGGTGGATCACGTTGCCCTGGGTATCGGCCAGGATCTGCACCTCGATGTGGCGCGGGTTGATCACCGCCTGTTCGAGGAAAACCGTGGGATCCCCGAATGCCGACTCCGCTTCCCGGCTTGCTGCCTCGATCGCCTCTTTCAGATCGGCCGGATCGTTGACCCGCCGCATCCCCCGGCCACCGCCCCCCGCAACGGCCTTGACGAACACCGGGAAACTCATCGACTCAGCGGCTGCCAGCAGCTCGGAGACCGAACTCGACGGGGCCGAAGACGCGAGCACCGGAAGCCCGGCCTTGCGGGCCTCGGCGATGGCGCGGGCCTTGTTCCCGGTCAGCTCCAGCACCTCGGCCGAGGGCCCGACAAAGGCGATACCGGCTTGATCGCAGGCCCGGGCCAGCTCCGGGTTCTCCGAGAGAAACCCGTAGCCGGGATAAATCGCATCGGCGCCCGCATGTAGCGCTACCCGAATGATCTCATCGACCGAGAGATAGGCCCTGACCGGATGTCCTTCCTCACCAATCTGATACGACTCGTCAGCTTTCAGCCTGTGCTGAGAATTGCGATCCTCGTACGGATAGACCGCGACCGTTGCCAGACCGAGTTCGTAGGCCGCGCGAAACGCGCGGATGGCGATCTCTCCCCGGTTGGCGACCAGAACCTTGTCGACCACTGTTTCCCTTTCCTATCCCGCGAGCAGTCCCCCGCAAGCGGGGCCCCCAGCTTGGGTACCCGTCCGGGGTGCTTTCCGGGTACCTGTACGTCTGCTCGTCGGAAAAACACGCAGGCTACGCGAGCGCCCGTTGCGGCTGTCCGCTGTATTCACTGAGGGGCCGGATGAGCGCGTTCGAGCCCGCCTGCTCCATGATGTGGGCAGTCCAGCCGGTGATCCGGCTCATCACGAAAAGCGGTGTGAAGCTGGGGATGTCGAATCCCATGAGGTAATACGCCGGCCCGGTCGGGAAGTCCAGGTTGGGCTTGATTCCCGTGGCGGCGAGCATGTTCTGCTCCAGGCGCTCGTATATGTCCAGCCACCGCTGACCCTCGCGAACGGCGGCTACACACTGCAGAGCGGCCTTCATCGTGGGCACCCGGGAATCACCGTTCTTGTAGACCCGGTGCCCGAAACCCATCACTTTGTCCTTGCGGGACAGCTTGCCGTGCAACCATTCCGCGGCATTCTCGGCACTACCGATCTCGAGCATGTCGTGCATGACGGCCTCGTTGGCGCCACCGTGCAAAGAGCCCTTGAGCGCACCGATCGCCGCCGTCACGGCGCTGTAGATGTCGGACTGTGTTGAGGTGACCACCCGCGCGGCGAACGTGGAGGCGTTGAAGCTGTGCTCGGCGTACAGGATCATCGACTGCTCGAACGCCTCTACGATCACCGGGTCCGGCAGCGCGCCGAAGCACATGTTGAGGAAGTTCTCCGAGTAGCCCATGTGGCTGTGCGGGGCAATCGGTTCCAGGCCCCGGCGCCGGCGCATGTCGGCGGCGACGATGGTCGGCAGCACTGCGAACATCCGCAGCGATTTAGCGAAATTGGCCGACGGGGTACTGTCGTCCTCCTCCGGGTCTTCGGCGCCGAGATAGCTGATCGCGGTGCGGACCACGTCCATCGGGTGGCAGGTGTCGGGGATCTTGGCCAACAATGACTGCATCGACCGGTCGATGCGCCGGGACGCCCGCTCCCGCTGGCTGAACAGGGCCAGTTCCTGGTCGGTGGGGAGTTCACCGTGCCACAGCAGGTAGGCGACCTGCTCGAAACTGCAGTGTGCCGCCAGGTCCTGAACGGCATAACCCCGGTAGGTCAGTGAGTTGGTTTCCGGGACCACCTTGGAGATCGCGGTGGTGTCGACCACCACGCCCGCCAGTCCCTTGTGGATGCTCGGCTTACCTGTGTCGTTCGCGGTAACGGTCATCGTGTCGCCCCTTGCAGCGAGAAATTGTAGATATCCGAGTCGAACTGGTTGTAGTCGTTGTAGCGCAGGAGCTCGTAGAGCCGACTCCGGTGTTGCATCTGGTCGAGCAGCCCGGATTGTGTTCCTGCCGAGGCGATCTCGCGTAGGCCGACCTCGACGGCGTACATCGCCAGACGCAGCGTGGTCACCGGGTAGATCACCATGTTGTAGCCGATCTCGGATAACTGCTGTGCCGTGAGCAGCTCGGACTTTCCGAACTCGGTCATGTTGGCCAGCAGCGGAACGTCCACTGCCTCGCGGAACTGTTCGAAATCCGCCGGGGTGTGCAGAGCCTCGGTGAAGATCAGGTCGGCCCCGGCGTCGGCGTAGGCCTTGGCCCGGTCGATCGCCGCGGAGATCCCCTCGATCCCCGCCGCATCCGTACGGGCACAGATGATGAAGTTGGGATCCCGCCGTGCCGAGACAGCAGCACGCAACCGCTTGACCATCTCGGTGGTCTCCACCACGGCTTTGCCGTCGAGGTGTCCGCACCGCTTCGGGTTCACCTGGTCTTCCAGATGCAGCCCGGCCAGCCCCGCGTCTTCGAGCAGTGTCACGGTGCGGGCCGCGCTCATCGGCTCCCCGAAGCCGGTGTCGGCATCGATGAGGGTCGGAAGATCGGTGGCCGAAGCAATCTGGGCACCACGGCCTGTCACCTCGGTCAGCGTCGTCAGGCCGATGTCGGGCAGACCCAGGTCTGCGGACAAGACAGCACCGGAGACATAGACGCCATCGAAGCCGATCTCGGCGACGAGCTTGGCCACCAGCGGCGAGAATGCCCCCGGAAAGCGCAGGAGCCGACCGGACTCCAACCCGCGGCGGAACTTTCGGCGCTTCTCGGAAGCCGGAGTGGCCGCACCGAGGAGGCCGGAAGCGCTCATCGGAAAATCCCAGAGGGAATCGTCGGCGCCTTGTCCAGCACCCGCGGATCGACGCGGACATTGAGGGCACCGAGTCCACCGGACTTGGTCGCCGAGACATTCTCGACGGCAGACAGGAAACGCTTCTGCTCCTCAGGTTCGACTACACCTTCGGCCAGCTCGGCGAACTTGGCGACATACTGCTCGCGCTCGAAGGGTCGGGCACCGAGCGGGTGGGCGTCGGCGACCGCTAGCTCATCGACGATCGTCTCGCCACTCTTGAGAGTGATGACAGCCTTGGCGCCGAATGCCTTTTCGGCCGGATCATTCGAGTGGTAGCGCCGAGTCCATTCCGGATCCTCGACCGTGGAGATCTTGCGCCACAGCTCGATGGTGTCCGGCCGGTGCGCCCGCTCGGGCGCGTACGACCGCTCGTGGTGCCAGGTGCCGTCCTGCAATGCGACGGCGAAGATGTACATCACCGAGTGATCGAGGGTTTCGCGGGACGCGTCAGGATCGAACTTCTGCGGATCATTGGATCCGGTGCCGATCACGACGTGAGTGTGATTGCTGGTGTGCAGCACGATCGTGGCGATCTGATCGAGATCACCGATACGCTCGCGCATCCGGCGGGCCAGGTCGATCGGCGCTTGACTCTGATACTCGGCCGAATGTTCCTTGGTGTAGGTGTCCAGGATGGCGCGCTTGGGTTCGCCCGGTCCCGGCAACGGAACCCGGTAGGTGTGCTCGGGACCGGCGAGCATCCAGGCGATCACCCCGTCCTCACCCTCCCAGATCGGGGCGGGCGATCCCTCGCCGCGCATCGCACGGTCGACGGCCTCGATCGCGACCTTGCCTGCCCACGCCGGGGCGAACGCTTTCCAGCTGGAGATGAGCCCCTTGCGCGACTGGCGGGTGGCGGTGGTCAGGTGCAGGGCCTGACCGATTGCGGCGTAGATGGTTTCGGGGTCGAGCCGCAGCATGGTGCCCAGGCCGGCGGCGACCGACGGTCCCAGGTGGGCGACGTGGTCGATCTTGTGCTTGTGCAGGCAGATTCCCTTGACCAGGTCCACCTGCACCTCGTACGCGGTGGCGATACCCCGGATCAGGTCGGCGCCGTTCACCCCGAGCTGCTGGGCCACGGCGACCAGCGCGGGAATGTTGTCACCCGGGTGGGAGTACTCGGCGGCCAGGAAGGTGTCGTGGAAATCCAGCTCGCGGACTGCGACGCCGTTGGCCCACGCGGCCCACTCCGGTGAGACCGTGCCCTCGACGCCGAACACTCCTGCGCCCCTCGGTGTCTTGTGCGCGAGCGCCTGGGCACGGGCCACCGTCACCGGCCGGCGAATCACCGACGCGGCCGACACCGCGGCGTTGTCGATGATCCGGTTGATCACCATCGCCTCGGTCTCCGGCAGCACGGCCACCGGGTCGGCAGCGATCTCGGCGATCTTCCAAGCCAAGTGTTCGCTGCGCGGGAAGTCCTCGGCGCTGCGCCGTGTTCTGACGTCGTATTCAAGCATGATCCGCACGGTACGCAGCTGCAACCACCAGGGAAATACCCTGTAAATGCGTATTTCTGTGTCCTTTGACGGCCTTTTTTGCGAACATTGCGAAACCCGATCGGGGTAGCCTCGGCAGCGGTGACGAAGACATTCGCCGGCGCCCGTCTGCGACGGCTACGTGACGAGAGAGGCCTCACGCAGGTCGCGCTGGCGCGTGCGCTGGGACTGTCGACGAGCTACGTCAACCAGCTGGAGAACGATCAGCGTCCGATCACGGTCCCGGTGTTGCTCGCCCTGGCCGACCGCTTCGACCTGCCGACTCAGTACTTCACACCCGATGCCGACGCCCGGCTGGTGTCGGATCTGCGCGAGATTCTGGCCGACGGCCCGACCACCTCGACCCAGATCGAAGAGCTCGTCGCACGCATGCCCGAGGTGGGCCAGGCAATGGTCACCATGCACCGCCGGTTGCACGACGCCACTGCCGAGCTGGAGGCCGTCCACGGCCGCACCAACCTGGATGCACAAGCCGGCACCCAGCAGCCGATGCCGTTCGAAGAGGTACGTGATTTCTTCTACGACCGGCGCAATTACATCGATGCGCTCGACCGCGCCGCCGAGGACCTGTTCACCCGTCACCGTCTCCAGATCGGCGGCCTCGACCGGCAACTGGCCGATCTGTTGTCCACCGAGTTCGGCATCTCGGTGATCGTGGACAACGGAGATGTCCTGGGGTCCAACGTCAAACGCCGCTACCAGCCCGAAGCCGGCACACTCCACGTGGCGCGATGGCTGCTGCCCGGCCAGCGCGCATTCCAGCTCGCCACCCAGATTGCCCTGCTGCTGCACTCTGAGCTGATCAACTCCATCGTGGCCACCGATGACCAGTTGAGCTCGGAGGCAAGGGATGTCGCACGGATCGGCCTGGCCAACTACTTCGCCGGCGCGCTGTTACTCCCCTACCGGATGTTCCTGTCCGCCGCCGAGGATCTGCGCTACGACATCGACCAGCTCGCCCGGCGGTTCGAGATGGGGTTCGAGACGATCTGTCATCGGCTGTCCACCCTGCAGCGGCCGGATGCGCGTGGCGTGCCGTTCATCTTCGTTCGCACCGACAGCGCGGGAAACATCTCGAAGCGGCAGTCCGCCACCGCCTTTCACTTCTCCCGGGTGGGCGGAAACTGTCCGCTCTGGGTGGTGCACCACGCGTTCTCCCGTCCCGGCGAGTTCTTGACCCAGGTCGCTCAGATGCCTGACGGCCGGAACTATTTCTGGATCGCGAGAACGTCGGCGTCGGCACCGAGCCGATATCTGGGTACACCCAAGAGTTTCGCCGTCGGGCTCGGCTGCGATCTGAGCCATGCCCACAAGCTCGTCTACTCGGCGGGCATCGATCTGAGCGATCCCGAAGCCACGGTGCCCATCGGCGCGGGTTGCCGGATCTGTGACCGACCGGCCTGCCCGCAACGGGCGTTCCCCTATGTGGGCAGACCGGTGCAGGTCGACGCGCGCACCAGCAGCAATCTGCCCTACTCACCGACGGTGTGACCGACGCTGTCGACGTTCGGGGCGGTGGAGCCCAGCAGGTGTGCAATCCGCGAGGTCAATGCGGGAGAATGGCCCGGTGGACTGCGTAGTGGCACGAGAGGCGCTTTCGGCGCGCCTCGATGGGGAGCGTGAGCCGGTCCCCTCTGCCCGCGTCGACGAGCATCTGCGTGACTGCCGGGAGTGTGCCGACTGGTACGACCGGGCGGGAGCGCTCGGGCTGCAATTGCGCGACCTGGCCGACACCGGACTGATCGGTGCCGTCAGCGGACGCCCGAACCGCAGGGCCAGTGCGCTGAGCGGACTCTGGCACCGGCTGAGCCCACACCTGTTGACCACCGCGATCATCACCATCGGGATCGTCCAGCTCGGCTTGGCGGTCGCGCAGGTGGCAGGCATCAATTTCGGGATGGTTGCCGCCCACCACGGCTCTGCCAGCGGAGCCCACTTGCTGAACGAGTCCACGGCGTGGTCGGCGGCGCTGGGAATCGCGACGATTGCGATGGCCTTCCGCCGTCGAATCGCGCCCGGTCTGGCCTGCGTGCTGGTGATCTACTGCGGATTCCTCACCTACTACGTGGTGTCGGATGCGCTGGCGGGACTCGTCACCCCGGTCCGGGTCCTGAGTCATGTCCCGGTGGCGCTGGCTGCGATCGTCTCGATCTGGGCGTCGCGCACCAAGCGACCGAATGACCCGTCGCCCAGGGCGCATGGTGAGGACGACGTATCGGGCCAGGCTGCACCGACCCGTCGTCACCTCCGCGCCGCGGATGACCCGGCCGCCTGAGCCGTTACACCATCACGCCGAACATGATCGCCATACCGGCGGCCATCATTGCCCGGCATAACGTGCCGAAATGCGAGAACGGCGAAGTGTCGGACTGCTGACGTGCCGCGAAGTAGCGGTACAGCCACCCGGCGGCGGCGATCACGAAACCGATGATCAACAGCCAGTTGACGGCAGGGATCCAGAGCGGCGGCTGCGCCGCGACGTGTTCCATGGCCATCGCCGTGCCGCCATGGTGTCCGGCCATGTGCATGGCATGCATGTCCTGACCGCCTGCGGCGACCGTTTCGGTATGGCGCCCAAACACATTGCCGTTCATGGCGGCGTACATCCAGGCCATCGCCAGCATCATCGCGGCGTGATAGCCGTCGACCACCCGCCCGTGGGTCGTCGCGGACCTCAGCACGCCGGCCAGGAACCAGACCGCGGCGCCCACGAAGAAAAACATCGGGCCGAGTGTGGGCAGTTCGGTCCCTCGCGGCCAGGCCATCACCATCATTGCGATGGCCATCGCCATATGCAGCAGCTGGCTCATCACAACGCTCGGCCTGCCACGCGAGCCCACCAGCGCGTAGGCGCACTCGACCGCACTCAACGCGAACAACCCCGTCACAACCCAGCGGAGTGCAAGATCGGCGATCATTCCGGGTCCTGTCTACAAGAGTGTCGGGGGTCTTCGTCTCTTGGTCGCAGACGAGAGTGCCAGAGTTCCCGCACTCACCAGCACTACGACACGTTGTCGTAGAATCGCATGGCCGCGACGTTTGGTTCGTTTGCGCGGCGGAAGGCCGGTTCGACTATGGCGCGTGTGCGCATGTCCACTGCGGCCGGGGTGTGGCGGGGACGCCTGACACTGCTCGGCATCGTCGCAGGTTGCACTGTGGTGTTGTCCATGAGTGGTGCGCACCTGGGCGCGCAGCGGCTGGCCGCTGCAGGCATCGCTGACCCGGGAACCGCCACCAGCGCAGCTCGGCTGCTCGGGCACTGGGCCGGCACTTTGGCGGCTGTGCTGTGCGTAGGGGCACTCGTCTGGATTGTGACGACCGCGACACCTCGCGACGACGGACGGATCGACGCGGCAACCTTTCCGGTGCATCTGCTTGTCGAACGCATCGCCATCGTCTGGGCTTGCTGCGCCACCGCGATGATCGTCATCTCGGCGTCCGCCGACGCGGGGATTCCCGTCGGCCGGCTTGTCTCCGGGCCCGGCCTCGGTAGCACCATCGCGGCCTCAGAGGTCGCCCGCGGCTGGTGCGTGACAGCGATATGCGCGCTGGTGTTGGCGGTCGGCGTGCGGTTCACGCTCCGCTGGATCGGTCATTGTGTGGCACTGCTGCCTGCGTTGATCGGCGTGATCGCGGTACCGGTGACCGGGAACGCCGGGCAGGGACCGGATCACGACATCGCCACGAGCGCCGTCATCGTGTTCTCGGTGGCGATGGCGGTGTGGGCCGGAACGAAGATCGTCTCCGCGGTACTACAGGACGCCGTGTTCCGACGCCGGATCCAGGCATTGCAGGTGACGTGCGGTGCGGTCGCCCTCGTCTACGGCGCACTCCTGGCCACACTGATGTTGGGCGGTTTGCCGATCCTGGGGTCGGCCTACGGGCAGGCCGTGGTGGTCGCCGGGGTGCTGCTCGCACTGGTGTGGGTCGGCGACGGCGTACTCCTGTTGGCGCGGCGCACCCCGTCGCGACTGGTCGACAGTGTGTCCGCGGCGGCGATGATCGTCGTCACCGCCGCAGTGGCGCTCGCCGCGAACAGTGTGCCTCCCCGATTCACGGTCCACGAGTTCACCACGTGGGACGTCTTTTTGGGCTACCAGCTCGATGCGCCGCCGAGTCCGGTCAGCCTGATGACCGAGTGGCGGTTCGACCCCCTGATCGGGACCGCAGCCATCGTGCTTGCACTCGGCTACCTCGTCGCGGTGGTTCGGCTGCGGCGACGAGGTGACCAGTGGCCGGTGGGACGCACGATCGCCTGGACTCTGGGTTGCGCCGCCTTGCTGATCACCACGAGCTCCGGAGTACGGGCCTACGGATCAGCGATGTTCAGCGTGCACATGGGCGAACACATGGCACTGAACATGTTCGTCCCGGTACTCCTGGTGCTCGGCGCACCTGTCACGCTCGCGCTGCGGGTGCTGCCCTCCACGCCGAAAGACGAAACGCCTGGTCCCCGCGAGTGGCTGGTGTGGTTCGTGCACGCCCCGGTGACGCGGTTCCTGTCTCACCCAGTGACCGCGTTCCTCTTGTTCGTCGGATCGCTGTACCTCGTGTACTTCACGCCCCTGTTCGACACCTTGATCCGGTATCACTGGGGCCACGAGTTCATGAGCGTGCATTTCCTGCTGACCGGCTACCTGTATTACTGGGGAATCATCGGCATCGACCCAGGTCCGCGGCGACTCCCCTTCCTGGGGCGGCTCGGGCTCCTGTTCGCGGTGATGCCGTTCCATGCCTTCTTCGGCATCGCCACGATGACGATGACCTCGTCTCTGGGCGAGAGCTTCTACCGGTCCGTCAATCTACCTTGGTTGCAGAGCATTTCGGATGACCAACATCTGGGCGGCGCCATCGCGTGGGGCTCGAGCGAGCTGCCGGTGATCATCGTGGTGATAGCCCTGGTCGCCCAGTGGGCACGTCAGGACCGCCGGGCGGGTGCACGCGAGGACCGCCACAGCGATCGCGGGTACGACGACGAACTCGACGCCTACAACGCCATGCTCAGCGAGCTCGCTCGTAACCGGCGTTGACTCCTAGGTCATTCGGCAGCGTCGGAACCGCACGTGCAGTTGCTCCCGCAGGTGCAGTTTTCACACGTACAGTTCGGGTTGTCGCACTTGGCCGACTCCGCGGTTTCATTGCTGGTCATGCATATGAGGTTACGCCCAAGGGTTGCCGATCAGGCCACAACGGAACTAATCACGTCGTGCTCCCGACCAATCAGCAGGGCCATCGAGAACCGCAGTGCGCAACTGCCTCTCGTGCCCGCACTGAAGGCGTAGCTACGAGCCGTGGGGGAACCACAACCATGCAGCAGTCGCATCGATTGCCCGCGCCCCGGGTGGAACTGTGGGAGTGGCAGCGGCTGGGACGGTGCCGAGATTCCGGGCAGGCGATCTTCTTCTTCGGCCCGGACGGGGAAGATCGGCGCACCCGGAACCGAAGGGTTCAGCAGGCCAAGCGGGTGTGCGCAGACTGCCCGGTACAGTCGACATGTCGTGACCATGCGCTCGCCGCAGCCGAGCAGCACGGTATCTGGGGCGGCCTGACCCCAAGCGAACGCGACGCGATTCTCGAGGATTCGCCGCCCCGCCACGCCCCTATGGTCCAGGCCAGGTAGTCAAACACATTGATGAGCGAGGTATCTCGGTGACGACGAGGCAGACAAGCGACGCGATCGAGACCGAACTACGGGCGATCGAGCGCCGGGTCTTCGAAGACGTCTGGATCAGCACCACGCGCGCCCGCGCTCTGGCCGCACTTGCCACCGCTCTGACGGTGAGCGCCGTGGCACTACAGGCGACCGGCGCGGCACCTGCCGGCGGTACGCGCAACGGGCACTGGATATCCCTGGTGGCGTTCTCCCTGTTCGCCTTCGCGGCATCGGGATCGGCATTCGCTCTGCTGCGCCGCCGATTTCGATGGTGCTGTATGGCGATGTGCGCGTCGGCTGTCGCCACCGTGGTCGGCGCCGGGGCGTTCTGGTGGCATCACACCACACATACCGCTTCCTGGATTCCGGCAGCACTGGGCACGCTCACCGTTGCGGCACTGACCGCAGCATGGCTGGGTGTGTGTCTGGCCCCGCTGGCCTCGTCTCAGCCGGATATGCGCGCTGCCGGCAACTGAGCGTCACCGAACGTATTCGGTTGCATCGTGCCGTAATTGCGCAACCGCAGGCTGTTCGAGACCACCAGGAAAGACGACACCGCCATCGCCGCACCGGCGATCAACGGGTTCAGCAGGCCGGCCGCGGCGACCGGGATGGCCGCGATGTTGTACCCGAAGGCCCAGATCATGTTGACCCGAATGGTCCGCATCGTCGCCCGGGCCAGGCCCAATGCCTGCGGCACCGAATCGAGGTTGTCGCGAACCAGGATGATGTCGGCCGCGCCGATGGCCACGTCAGTCCCGCGGCCGATGGCCAGGCCCAGGTCTGCACAGGCCAACGCGGGACCGTCGTTGATCCCGTCGCCGACCATGGCCACCACCCGGCCCTGGTCGCGCAGCTTCTCGATCGCGCCGACCTTGTCCTCCGGCAGCACCTCGGCGACGACATCGTCGATGCCCACGGCCGCGCCGATCGCGGCGGCCGTGGCGGCGTTGTCCCCCGTCAGCAGCATGGTCTTCATGCCCTCGGCGTGGAGCTGAGCGATCGCACCGGCCGCCGAATCCTTGACGGCGTCGGCGACACAGATGGCACCGCGGACGGCATCGCCGCAGGCGACGAACACCACCGTCTGCCCCCGTGACTCGCCGAGCTTGCGGGCGGCCGCCAGATCGGCGGGCACCACCCGGTCCCGGGTCACCCAGGCCGGACGCCCGACCGCCACGGCAACCCCATCCACCGAACCGGTCACACCGTGGCCGGCGAACGCCTGGAAGTCCTCCACTGCGGCGATGTCCCGACCCGCACGGGCGGTGACGATCGCATGGGCCACCGGATGCTCGGATGCCGACTCGACCGCCGCCGCATATGCGAGAACGTCGTCCTCGTCCCATCCGTCGCCCGCTGCGACGACGACGGTGATGACCTGGGGCTGTCCGGTGGTCAGGGTGCCGGTCTTGTCGAAGACGACCGTGTCGACGGCGCGGATGGCCTCCAGTGCGCGATGGCCCTTGAGGAAGATGCCGAGTTGAGCGCCCCGCCCCGAGGCCACCATCATCGCCGTCGGGGTCGCCAACCCCAGCGCGCACGGGCAGGCGATCACCAGGACCGCCAGGGCAGCCGATACAGCTCGGTTGACATCTCCATCGGCCAGCAGCCAACCGATCGCGGTTGCCGCGGCGATCACGAGCACACAGGGCACGAATACCGCGGCGATGCGGTCAGCCAGTCTCTGCGCGTCGGCCTTCTGTGCCTGCGCCTGCTCCACGAGGCGGACCATCCCGGCGAACCGGGTATCGGGTCCCACCGCGGCGGCCTCCACGACCAGGCGACCGTCGAGGACGACGGTGCCACCCACGACACTCGAACCTTCGTGGGTCTGGACCGGTTTCGATTCTCCGGTCATGGCGCTGACGTCGACCGCGGCCGCCCCGCTCACCACGAGACCGTCGGCCGCGATGGCCTCACCAGGACGGACGACGAACCGCTGCCCCTCTTTGAGCTCGTCCGCGGGCAACACCAGTTCGCCGCCATCGGCAAGCAGCACCGTCACCGACTTGGCGCCCAGTGCGGCAAGTGCGCGCAGCGCTCCTCCGGCGCGCGAGCGTGCCCGGGCTTCGAAGTAGCGGCCGGCGAGTACGAAAACCGTTACGCCCGCGGCGACCTCGAGGTAGATCGCATCGCTGCCGAGCAGCGCCTGCCAGATCCCCGCAGCGTGGTAGGTCTGGTGATCGAAGAAGATCGTGTACATCGACCACACGGTGGCCGCGGTCACGCCGATGGAGATCAAGGTCTCCATGGTCGAGGTGCCGTGCCGGGCGTTGCGCAGCGCAGTGCGGTGGAACGGCCATGCCGCCCACGTCACGATCGGTGCCGCCAACGCGGTGAGCACCCACTGCCATCCGGCGAAACGGGTGTCGGGCACCACGGCAAACATCACCGACAGATCGGCGAGGGGAATGAACAACACGGCGGCGATCGCGAGGCGCCGGAGCAGGCTGTGGGCATGGTCGGCATCGGGGTCGACGTCGGTCGTCGAGCGCTCGGTACGGGGGGCCGCCTGGTAACCGGCCCGCTCGATGACCGAACACAGCTGCTCGACACCGATGTCCGGGGCGGCTTCCACCGTGGCGACGCGTGTGGCGAAGTTCACTGACGCCCGTACCCCGTCGACCTTGTTGAGTTTGTTCTCCACGCGGGCAGCGCAGGCCCCGCACGACATTCCTGTGACGTCGAGCGCAATGCGCTGAGTCACCTCTTTGTCGGGGACAGTTGCTGTTGTCACCACCACTCCCAATTGCTCACTCATCACGTCGGTGGCCTACAACACCGACTGACGTCACCGATTACATAGTCGGTCCAGCCCGATGCCGAGTTCCCGGGCGTCATCGAATAATGTCGATGGCTGTGACTACCGAACGCAGCGAGGATCACGTTACGCGGCTGGCCTTCGCCGCCGGCCGCGGTGATTCGGCGGCGCTCGAGCAATTCATCCGGGCCACCCAGACCGACGTCTGGCGAACGGTCGCCTACCTGGGCGATTCCGGGTCTGCCGACGACCTGACTCAAGAGACGTTCATGCGCGCCATCACCGCGCTGCCCCGGTTCAGCGGCCGGTCCTCGGCCCGCACCTGGCTGCTGTCGATCGCTCGGCGGGTCGTGGTCGACCAGATTCGGCACAAGCAGAGCCGGCCGCGGACACAGCACGGAGTGGACGTCGAGCAGGTTCTCGAGAGCTACCGCCCGGTGGGTGGTTTCGAGAAGATGGTCGAGATTCGCCTTCTGTTGGACGGACTCGATCCCGACCGGCGGCACGCGCTGTTGCTGACCCAGGTCCTCGGCTTGTCCTACGCGGAAGCGGCCGAGGTGTGCGGCTGCCCGGTCGGCACCATCCGTTCACGGGTCGCCCGCGCCCGCGAAGACCTGATCGCGGCGGCCGAACGGGACGATCTGACCGGCTAGCGTTGCCGGCGGTGCTGTCGCCATCCCGCAACGACGTCCACGGCCACGAACACCACCAGGCTGACACCCAGCAACGGGATGAACCAGCCGACGGCGGCGGCCAGAAGGACCACCGCGACCGCCGCGCCGGGCGGTAGGCCGGTGAGGACACCGCGACGCGGTGCAACACCCACCAGGGCGCGGCCGGCGGTGGGCCGGCGGTGCCACCACAGCAGGTAACCGCGCACGATCACGGTGACCAACGCGACCGCAAGGCCAAACAACACGAGCTGGTTGGCGACCCCGAACAGCAGTCCCATATGCAGCTGGATGCCCCATGCGGAAAGCTTTGCCGCCAAGGGCCAGTCGGCGAACCACGAGATGTCGGTCACCTTTGCGGAGGTTCCGTCGATCGCCACTGCGTTGTTCGACATCACCCAGGGCTGCCGGGTCTGCGCCACGGTGAACGCGGTGTGCGGGTCGGCGGGAATCCCGACCTCGACATTGCCGCCGACCCCGGCCTCGCGCGCGGCCTTCAGCACCCTGTCGATGTCGCCCACCAGCGACGCGTCGGCCGCGTGTGCGGTGGCGGGGGCCGCAACACCGTGATGCCCCTCGTGACCGGACATGGGGCCGGGCACATCTGCGGGTGCGCCGCCGAGCGTCGTCGACACGGTGGGTGTCGTCCACGACAGCGCGGCACGCAGAGCGGTCACGTTGTCGCCGGCGAACCGTGACCAGGTGAGGCCCGTGGCCGACAGGAACAGCAATCCGACGGCGATCCAGATCCCCACCGCCCCATGCCAGTTCAACGCGCGTGCTCGACCCCGGAGGGCGCCGTCGAGCATCAACAGCCTGGGCTTTGGGCCACCGCGCCGCGACATCCGCCGGTATCTGCCCCACCACAGGAACACCCCGGCCAGTGCGATCAGCCACAGCCACGACGCCGCGAGTTCGCTGTACATGCGGCCCGGCTCGCCGAGATGCAGGCTGCGGTGCATCTGATCGATCCAGGTCCGCAGTGGCAGTGCGCCGCTGCTCCCGTACACCGTGAGTTCCCCGTGCGAGGCGCCCGTCACCGGGTCGATGAAAACGGCATGCCGTTCGGACTCACCCAAAGACGGATCGTCGAACATGACGCGCGTGGTCTCACCCGGCCCGGTTGCCGGACGAACCGCGGTGACCGCGAGATCGGGCCGCGCGGCCTGGGCGGTGCGGATCTGTTCGGCGACCGGCAGCATGTCACCGCTGTTGTGGGTTTGAAGTTGATCCCGGTAGACGAACTGCTCAATGGTGGGTGCGATCGCGTACAGGCCGCCACTGATCGCCGCGATCAGCAGGAAGGGCCCGACGAAGATCCCGGCATAGAAGTGCAGACGCAGCAGGAACGCGCGGTAATGCGTGGTCCCGGCCGGTATCGAGATCGGTGGTTCCGGTGTCGTGGTCTCATCAGTGGCTGTCGACGGGTTCTCGCCCATGGCTCCTCAGCGGTCGAACGGTTCCTCGATAAGAGTGGTCGTTCGCGCCGCCTCGACAGTTCCCGACAGAAATTCAGCCGCCCATGTGCCCGACGGTCACCCAGCGGACGGCCCTCGAGACCAAGGAGCGTTTCGGGGACGGCTCCTCGAGTGCGGATTCGGGAGCGGTGCGCTCTTCGGCGTGGTAGCCGGCCTGCTCAACGGCATCGCAGAGGTCGGCCACACTGATGTCGGGGCCGGCATCGATGGTCGCGATCTTGGTGGAGATGGCGACCGAGGCCTGCACCCCGTCGATCTTGTTCAGCGCGTTCTCGACTCGGCGCGAACACGCTCCGCAGGACATTCCTGTCACGTCGAGTCGGATCCGTCGGGTACCTGATGTCTCGGTACGGTGTGCGGCCACGTCTGTCACTGCCATCCCTCACTGTCTAACGGCGTCTGGTTGATAAGTCGTTGCGCAAGCGGGTTGAGTTCCCGAGCATCCCTGGGTGAGCAGTGCCCGCACCGACGGCGGTACCGCCACGAGCTCGCCGACGAATCGCACATCCAGCGGCAGAGCCGGATACGCGGAGAGGTACTCCGCATAGGTGCGTCCATCGAGCTGCTGGCCCAACCCGATCCACGCGTCGATCACCGACCAACGCCGCGGATTGGCTCTTGCCCAATCGCTTTCGTCCAGCCGGCGCTTCCACTCGTGACTGTCGACCTCTTCGGAGGCAATCGTGCCGAGCAACTGCCGGTAGGCCACCGTCTGCCCGCGCATCACCTCGATCCCGGAACCCAGCTCGTCCGGCCCACCGAACTCGGGCAATCTGCGAAGTATGCTCTCCGCCGCCGCGCGGCCGGTCGTCACTTCCTCGATCAACTCCAGCACCGGATAGGCCTGTAGCGCACGGCAGGCATCGGCAACGGCCACCAGGATGTCGGCGGACCCGCGCACTTGCTCGGCTGTTCCCAGAACCCGGGGCAGGCGCACGATGGTGAAGTCGAGGTCTCGACCGGCCCCGACCACTGCCAGTTCCGCGAGGGCCTTGGAGGCCGCGTAGGGGTACGGAGCCCGACGCGGGTCGACGACTTGTGGCGAGGAGACGTCCGCATTGACGACATAGGACGACAGGTGCACCAGCCGGGCACCGGTCGCCGCACACGAATCGGTCATCGTCGCCACCAATTCCACATTGGCCGTACGGAGTTCGCGGTAGGGAACCACGACGTTGGTGTTCCCAATGCAGTTGACGACGGTCTGGGCACCGGTCTCGCGGATCAGCGCCTCCAACTCGAGCGGACCGAAACCGTGGACGAGGGGCTCGATGCGGACGCCTGGCGTGCCGCGAAGCGCTGGCCAGACCTCGTTGTCGGGTAGGGCCGATCTCATGGCCAGCACCACGTCGGGGCGCGGCGCAGCCGACCGGGTGAGCTCCAGAATCGCCTCGGCGAATCCGGTGCCCAGCACTCCGGACGCACCCACCACCAGGACGGGCTCCGCACCATGGGCTGATGGTCGCCGCGGTTTCGGTGCCGCAAGGGCGCCCCGCGTCGACAGAGCGGTGAAGTCGCGCTCGATCTCTGTCGCCGTGTCGGCGTCCATCCAGTCGCCGATGACCGACATGTCGTCCACCAGGTTCGCCGCGGAATCGGCACTGATGAGGTCCAGAATCGACACCTGCCGACCGAGATACGTGCGGGTATCGGGCAGGATCCGCACGAGATCCAGCGACCCGATGCCTTCCCGCAAGAGCGACGCATGCGGTGTGATCGACCGCTCGAGGCGGGCGCTCCAGAGGGTGGCGAGACCAGTTGCCAGTTCGCCGTGTTCATCGACGTGGGTTCCCGAGCCGGGTGCAACAGATCTCGGCAGCCTCGCGGTGTCGATCTTTCCGCCGGGCTTTCGCGGAATGCTCGCGACGCTGGACACAGAGAACGACGGCACCCGCGAATCCACCAGGATGTTCCTGATACGCGCTGCCGCAGCGAGGTCTTCATCACCGTCGCGGGTTCGCTGGGTTTCGAACCAGACCCCCAGACCGCCGTTGTGAAGCTCGACGGCAACGTCGACCACGGTCGGGTCGGCACCGATGCGTCGGGTGATCTCGGCGGTGTCGACGCGCTTGCCCGCGATCTTGACGATCGCGTCCTTACGCCCCGCGAACATCGGGTATCCGTCGCCGTCGATCGTCACCCGGTCCGCAGTCGAAAAGGCCCGCTGCCGCCGGCCGTCGGGCGTCACGACCCAGCCAAAACTGGCACTGTCCACACCGAGGTAGCCGCCGGCCACCATCTCCCCCATCACCACGACTTCGCCGAACGCGATCACCACCGCATTCGGAACGAGTGGTCGGCCCAGGCGACGGCGTGCACCGTACGAGATCACCTGGCCGCCTTCGATGATCGGCAAGTAGGTCACCACAACGGTGGTCTCTGTCGGGCCATAGCTCGACACCAGCGACACATTCTCGGCGCCCGCCGTGTTGATCCACTTGTCGACGGCGGTCGGACGCACCGGCTCGCCGCCGATCACAATCTGTCGGAGTCGAGAGCCACCGACTCCGGCGATCGCCTCGACATCCTCACCCCACAGCTGCCACAACGCGGTGGGCAGATCGACGATGGTGGCTCCACTTTTCACCAGATCATCGGTAAGAGCCTGCAGATCAGCGCCTTTCACTGCGGCTGAACGAACGACACTCGCCCCGGCCAGCGCGGTACCGAACACTTCTTCGACGCTGATATCCGATGTCAGCGGCGCACATTGGAGGACTGTATCATCCGGTCCCCAGCCATATGCCCGGGTCGCACCGACGCAGAACGCCGCGAGTGCACCGTGGCTGACGTGCACGAGTTTGGGTTCCCCGGTCGATCCCGACGTCGGCATGACGTAGGCGGTCCTGGTAGCGAGGTTCGGGTCCATTGCCGTCTGTTCGACACGGGCCTCCACCAGCCGGCGATGGTCCCCGCCGGGACGCGGCAGGATGGTCGCCGATGCGAGATCGACGATGTGTGCCGAGATCCCGTTGCCGGATCGGTTGATCCGTTCGGCCCGCGATTCCAGCTGATCATCGCGGTCGCAGACGCTGTACCCGCAGCCCGCCAAGTGACACCCGAGCAAGAGGCCGATGGTCTTGTCGGTGCCGTCGTCGGTGAACACCACCACATCGCCCGGTGCCACGCCGATTTCGAGCAGCCAGGCGATCGAGGAATCGACGTGGGCGTGGCGTCGACGACATTCAGCGGCGGTCTCGGGGCGGTCGAGAAACCACGCGGATGCCGACGGTGCCGCAGGCTCAGATTCTTCCGCAACCGGGCACAGTGACCCGTCCTTGGCAACCGGTCGCCATGCGCCGACCGTCATCGCGATCGGGGAATCCCACATCGCCGGCATCGATTTCAGGGCGGCCGCGATCCGGGTCGCCACGTTCGAGACATTCTCCCGGGGTGGATCGGGCCGATTCCACGTGTTGAGGGTCAGTGTGCGGCGGTCCTCGTCGAGCACCGCCGCCACGGTGATGCCCTCTACCGGTCCGATATCCGACGTCACCGGTGCGTCCGACAAGAACGGCGCCAGTTCAGGCGCACAGGGCTCACGCAGAAAATTGAGCGTCAACGTTTCCACCGAGATGGTCCGATTGATCGCCAGATACATTCGGCGGTAGCGCTCTTCGCGTAGCCACCGGCGCCGGCCGGCCTTGACATAGCCCCGGTCTACACCACGCACCACGTCGGCCACCGAGGCGTACGGAGAGAATCGGACCGGCTGCGCCATCGAGTTGACCAGGCACGTCGCGACATCGAGGTCAGGATCACCGAATCGGTTGTCGACCGCATGTACCAGCAGGCTCTCGGTGGTGTGACGAAGGCTCGCGTCCACCGCCGTTGCCGCCGCGGCGACGAGCATGTTGAGCGGGATGTGCTCCCGGGACGCCACATTGACAATCTGGTCGTAGTCTTCGCCGCGGATCACCGCAGTTTCGACGAGAACCCCTCTGGCCGCGGTGATGGGAACGTCGGCGGCACGTCCGTGGCGGCCCTCCTCGGCGCCCGCGGAGAGCTCCCGCTGCACAACGGAGGTGAGCCGCGCGAGAGATTCGTCGATCCGGGTCGCCTCTCGGCGGTGAGCGGTGGCGATACCGCTCAAACCGGCGCGGACACAGGCGGGGTCACCGAGGTCGGCACCGGAGAGGAAGCGCCCCAGGTCGGCTTCGATGATGCCGATCGCTCCCCCGTCGAGCAGGATGTGATGTGCGTGGGCAGCAAGGCCGATCACCAGGCCACTGCCGTCGAGATGCACGGTATAGCGCGCCAATGGCGTAGCGCAGATGCCCGATTCCCACTCGTACGGCAGCTCGGCGAAGGCGTCACTGCCGGACATGTGCACGACATCGTCGGCGTCGAGCCGGGGCACGAGCTCGGGATAACTGCCGGGTTCGGATGGCTCCGCCAGCACACACAGCAGAATCGGGTTGGCGCGGATGGACTTCCGTAGAGCGGCCAGGAACTCCGTCTGCGGCATCGGACGCAACCGGTAGTGCCTTCCGATCAGGTACAGACGCGGATCAGCGTCCTGCAGCACCCCGTTGTAGATGTTCTGCTGTGATCGGCTCAGCGGAATCCGTTGCGGATGAGGCCCTTCAGACAGGTTCACCCAGCTTCTCCAACTCGTGGACCCATCCCGCGAGCGAAAGGTTTTCCGCCAGCCGCCGCGAAACATCCGATTCCCGATCGATGCCGAGCTGCTTCATCAACAGTACGAAGCGAACCGAGTCCAGCCCGAGATCTCGTAGGTCGGTGGCGTCACCGTCGATGAGATCTGACTCGTCGACGTAGAGCACCTCAGCGAGTGCAGCGAGGATTCTGCTTCGCGACGTCTCACCCACCGGTTATCACACCCAAGGCCGCCCGCCTGATCTTGCCGGACTGGGTGCGTGGAATCTCCTGCACGAACCGGATTGTCGACGGCCGGGCCATCGGCTCCGATTCCTCCCGGAAGCGGGCCGCAATGGCGTGTTTGAGCTTCCTGGCTCCGGGATCGTCGATGTCCATCGACGTCACCACGGCCAGACCCACCAGCGCGCCGAACTCTTCGTCGGGGATCTCGAAGCAGGCTGCCTCTTCGACGCCCGCCACCCCCTCGGCGATTCGATCAACCTCATCGGGCGCGATGTTGACCCCTCCGGAGATGATCATCTCCGACGACCGCCCCCTGATGTAGAAGAAGCCATCGTCGTGACGATCGAGAAGGTCTCCGGTGTTCACCCACCCGTCGACCAGGGCTTCGGCGGTGCGGTCGGCGTCTTCCCAGTACCCCAACATGTTCGCCGGGGACTTGATCCACAGCGTGCCCGAAGATGCCGAACCGGAGGAGGACCTGGTGGGCGGACCGCTGCCGTCACCGTCCAGGTGGACCTCCACGCCGGGATACGGCCGCCCGACCGCCCCAGCTTCGATCCTGGCGATCGACCCGTCCTCGGTGGGAAGACACAATGCGGTGCAGCCTGTTTCGCTGAGCCCGTATACCTGAGCGGTATGAACCCCGGCAGCTTCGACAAAGCTGACATCGGAGGCAACCGCACGGGATCCCCCGTAACCCACCATGCGCAGTGCTGGCGGGACCGGTTTTCCGGCGGCCCGCAGTTCGGCCACGAGACGGGTCAGGAGCGTGGGCACCAGGCACGTCGTTGCGACGTCGTTCGCGGTGAGGATCTCCGCGATCGACGCGGAAGTCTCACCGCCGGTGATGCAGAGGCCGCCCTGCATCAGGCAATTGAGGATCCACCAGAGACCGCCGATGTGCGTCGCGGGCAACGGTGAGTAGGTCGTTTCGCCGACGACCCAGTCAACCCAGGTCAATTGCTCGCGCTGCAGTATGTCGGCAATGGAGTAGAAGGTGCGGTTGGGCAACAACACGGCTTTCGGCGCACCGGTGGTGCCGCTGGTGAAGATCATCGCCAGCGGATGATCCGCTCCATCAAGGTTGCCGGACGACGGATCTGACACGGGTTGGTCAGCGCGGACAGCCGCGCCGGCGACGATGGTGACCTCGAAGGCAGGGATTTCCCGGAGAGAACTCGAGAGATCAGACCGCTGCAGCCGGCAACCCGGTGCGATCAGAATCGCAGCGGGGTTGGTGATCTCGCCGAACCGGTCAACGGTCGCCGGAGGCAACCCGCCGTCCACCATGACCGCGATCGCGCCCACTGCCGCACAGGCCAGCACGGACAGGTAGGTCTCGGGTCCATTGTCCGAGACGACGAACACACGGTGTCCCCGGGCGACCGATCGGGAGGCGAGATCGGCTGCCAGCCTGTCCACTTCGGCCATCAGCTCCCGGTACCGAATCGAGCTGGTTCCGTCGCAGCGACGGAGGGCGATCGCCTCGGGACGTTGTCGCGCCCGCTCAGCGATGCGTTCCAGCACCGTGGATGGTGGGGGTGTCATAGCCATCTTGCTCTCGTAGAAGGTCAGGGGATGTTGAGTGCGGCCAGTTCAACTTCACCGGATGCGGCGCCCCCGTCCTCATCCCAGAATTCCACCGTGCACGGAATCTTGAGATAGCGAATCGTCCGGTCGACCACCTCGAAGTCCTTGCACAGCAACCGCGCCGAGAACCTCTGGGACTTGATCGGACGCTTGAACCGCGATTTGGTCGTCTTGATCAACATGCTGGGGAGTTGATAGTTGAAGTAGTCCTCGATCGACCAGCCCCGGAATTCGGGTATCACCTCGTTGAGGATGGCCGGCGCGAACGCACTGTAGGCGAGTTGGTTGAAGCACAGAACCCACTCGGCGGCGTTGAAGTGGCCGGTGTCCCGGATGTATGCGGGCTCTTTGATGCTGAAGTTCCCAGTGGCGGATACCGAGGTCTCGGTGGCCTCGTACTCCGCGTCGAGAAGATACCGGCACCCTTTGTAGGAATAGGGTTCCAACACCTTGACCAGCAGATCCTCGGGGATCGGCGCCATGCGGGTGATGTCGTACCCACTCGTGACCACAGACAGTGTTTCGGCGGTGCTCATGCTCATACCCCATATCCCGGTGTTGTGAGGCCGTCCAGCATGGTCAGCCGATGTGTAGTCAAAGTTCCTGGCGTCGTTCCGTGTTTCGCCCGGTGCATCAGAACCCGGTTGTCCCACAACACGACATCGCCCACTTCGTAGTGCTGGGCATGGATGAACGGCGAGGTGAAATCCGGATCGAGCTGTCCGGTGGCGGTCATGAGTTCCTGCAGCACGGTGGGCTCCAGGACGCGTCCGTTCCGGTCCTCGATCTTCGTGGTGCCCGATGCGCAGATGTAGAGAATTTCCTGCCCGGTCTTCGGGTGTCTGATCACCGTCGGCCAGGCGATCGGAGGAGTGGTCTTGGAGATCTCATCCCACACCTCGCCGATCGGCTTGTACACGTCATGCGGGCGAATCTTGATGTGCCGCCGAGGATCATGGGTGGCGAAGGTGCCACGGACCGGGTCGCGCACAGCATCAGGCAGAGACTCCCACACCTTGTTGAGGTCGATGAAGTAGGTTCCGCGGTCAGTCCCCGGCACGGCCAGTGGCACCACCATCGAGAACGCGAACGGCTCGGGCATGAACATGTAGTCGATGTGCCAGAACGCGCCGGTCCTCGGGACGCCGTTCCCCTCCTCGGTGGAGGAAACGAAGATCTCCGGGTGGTCTTTGTGGTGATAGATCGGCTCGTAGTACGTGACGACGTCGCCGACGATGCGGCCCAACCGCAGGAATTCCTCGGGAGTCGGATGAACGTCTTTCAGGATCACCAGCTTGTTCTGATAGACGACCTCCCGGATCTCTTCCCTGGTGATGTCGTCGAGATTCTTGGGGTCGATTCCCGTGACTTGCGCCCCGAGCCCCTCCCCCAACACATTCAGCGTCAACTCTTCTCCTCGTTCGGCACCGTGGAGCGCCGGTGGTGCGACTATCGGATTGGTCGAATCAAACTCGTTGAAAGTTCCGGCTATTCGCGATTTTTCTGTGAACTACCTGTCCAGGTGGCCGGCAGCATGGGCATGGATTCTCCGGAACTGTCAGACCGAACCATCCCCGCCGCGGGTGCACTCGTGGCGACCGCAGCGGCCCCGGAGAACCCGAGAGGGGTTACCCCCTGCGTGCTGGAGATCAGTGACGCGGGCCGGCCGCCATCGGGGACCTCCGCTGCCTCGGTGTCCTCCAGAAATTCGTAGCGGTAGCTGCGGGCGCGGTCTCGGTTGCGACGTGCCTGCTTTCGACGGGTGCGCGCGACGACCGCTGCCCTGGCCGCCGCGACGGTGGTCAAGGTATCCGCCATTTCTCCAGGGGATTTCGCGCCAACCCTCGGGCCTGCCGCCACCGCCGGTGGATCCAGACCCGGTAGGGCGTAGCCGACAAAGGATGGGCCTGCCGGCCCGCCCGCCGCACCAGGACTGCTCGGGGCGGGTACACCTGACCCCGCACCGGTCTGCGGAACTGCTGTTGACCCCGTGGACAGGGGCGGCGGCATGCCGACATCAACCGACCCGCCGGCGCGATGGCCTGCGTGGACTTCGGCGGGTCCCGGCATCGGCCCAGGCGCCGGAACCCGGTTCTGCAGCAGCGTCAGTGCGCTCAGCGCGCCGAGGGCACTGAGCGCCGGCGCGAAGAACGGTAGGAGCAGTAGCGAATACGAGGCGTAGTACGGATACCAGAGCATGTCGTAGAGCACCAGCGCGATGGCGGCGAGGATGGCGGTCTCGGCCGGGTCGAAACCCAGTTGCCCGAAGAACTGTTGGAACGTTTCAAGGAGCTGTTGGGGATTTCCGGCTCCCGAAATGAGGTCCGAGATCAGCTTCCAGATGTCGCTCAGTTGCAGGTCACCGGAGGTTGCGCTCGACGTGTTCTGCTGCTCGCTTCGTGCTTCACCCCCCGGCGCCAGGATCGACGGAGCCGGCCGGGTCGGCGGAACCGCCGAATACGCGCTCGCGGCCACCGCGTCATAGGTGGCCATCGATTCGGCCGCCTGCAACCACATCCGCACGTAATCGGCCTCGTTGAGTGCGATCGGGATGGTGTTGATACCGAAGAAGTTGGTGGCCAGCAGCACACCGTGGGTGACGTGGTTGACGGCGAGTTCCGCCAGGGTCGGCATGGTTGCCAGGGCGCTGCTGTACGCCGCAGCGACCGTCTGATGCTGCGCGGCGGTGACGGCGCTGTCGGCTGAGGCCTGCTCCAGCCATGCCAGGTAAGGGCCGTGGGCTGCCACATACTGTGCAGCGCTCGGTCCTTCCCAACTGCCGACCTGCACAGCGGCCAGGATCTGCGTGAGTTCTACCGCCGCTGCGCTGTATTGCGCGCTCAAGTCCTGCCACTGGGCAGCCGCGGCCACCAGCGAGCCTGGGCCCGGCCCGGCGGTCAACAAAGCCGAATGCACCTCTGGAGGCACCGCAAACCAGAGCGGTGCGGTCACGTCATCACCTCCTCGCATGAGCGTTGATTGCGACCACACAGCCCGGTACGCGTTGCCTCGTAATTCAGCTAGTCGGGCCCGAACGCCGGAAAGTTCCCGAGTTGTCGGTATTGACCGGTCAACCGGGGCAATGACTCTCGACGGCGCGACACGTGTGCGGCTGCTGGTGCGTTCACGGGTACGGTCGGCGCATGCCAGTCGTCGACGCTCGTCACCTGACCGCGATCTCAGAGACCGCGCTACTGACACTTCACCAGAGAGCAGCCGAGGCAGCCCGCCCCGACGGCATCATCGAGGACCCGCTGGCGATCGCCCTGCGTGACAGCCTCGGGTACGACTACCAGCATTTCGGCCGTACCCACCAGGCCACCGCCCTGCGGGCCGTCGCGTTCGACAACGCCACGCGCCGCTATCTGCAGGTGCGGCCGCGCGCCACCGTGGTGGCCCTGGCCGAGGGGCTGCAGACCAGCTTCTGGCGCCTCGACAACGGCGAGATGAGTTGGCTCTCTGTGGATCTGGAGCCCATTGTGCAGCTTCGTCGGCAACTACTTCCGCCCTCGGGCAGACTCCGCCACCTGGCACAGTCCGCGTTCGACTATTCCTGGATGGATCAGGTCGACCCCACCAACGGTGTGCTCATCACCGCCGAGGGGTTGTTCCAATACCTGGAGCGCGACGCGGTGCTGGATCTCATCGCGACATGTGCCGCCAGGTTCCCCGGAGGACAGCTGATCTTCGACAGCGTCCCGCGATTTCTGAGCTGGTACTCGCAGCGACGCGGCATCAAACTCAGCAAGGAGTACACCGCGCCGCCGATGCCGTTCTCATTCACCGCCGACCGGTATGACGAGCTGCGTGCCATCCCCGGCGTTCGCGCCGTCCACGAACTCGAGATGCCGGCGGGGCGCGGCAAGGTCCTGTCGAGCGCAGCGGCGCTCATCTACCGATCCCGCTCGCTCGAGCGCTTCCGAGCACCGACCAATGTCGTCGAGTTCGGTTGACACGTCGGAGTTGTGAGCCGAACGTGGGCCTACACGACGCCAATCAGCGCGGCGCGGGCCAATACCTCTTCGGCCTTCTTGACATGAGCGGCGTCAACGAGCACACCCTCGACTCCAACCGCCCCACGACCCGCTGCCTCGGCCTCCCGGTACGCCGCGACGTTGCGGTGCGCCAACGCGATCTCTTCGGCTGACGGGGCGAACACGGCATTGGCGACCGGGACCTGATTCGGATGGATCGCCCACTTTCCGGTGTAGCCGTACAGCGACGATCGACGCGCCTCGGCCTCATAGCCGGCGACGTCCGCATAGTCGGGGTAAGGAGAGTCGATGGCGTCGATTCCGGCAATTCGCGCCGCGACCATGATCTTGTTGCGTGCATACGCCCAGAAGTCACCGGTGTACTCACCCATCGGCACGAAATTGGTGTCCACCCGTGCGCCCTGCGACAGAGAGAAGTCGCCGACGCCGAAAATCACCGCGTCCAGTCGGGGGCTCGCCCGTACGATCTCCTCGGCATTGGCGAGTCCTTCGACCTCCTCGATCAATACCTCAAGCCGAATCTTCTTCTCCAAGGAGAGCTTTTCCTCCAACTGGGTGAGCAGCAGGTCGACCCACCACACGTCCTTGGCGGTGCGGGCCTTGGGAATCACGATGGTGTCGAGTTGGGCACCGGCATGAGTGACGACCTCGATGATGTCGTCGTGGCACCACGGGGTGTCGAGGCCGTTGATCCGGATCGCGCGTGCGGTCCGGCCCCAGTCGAGCTCGGTCAGTGCCCGGATGGCCTTGGCCCGCGACTCCACCTTGAGCCCTACCGGAGTCGCGTCCTCCAGATCGAGGAACACCAAGTCGGCACCACAGGTGACGCCCTTGACGAACATGTGGTCGTTGCAGGCAGGCAAGGCGAGCTCAGAACGACGAACCAGATTGGCCATGAGATGTGAATTCCTTTGCATAACTGACTGTTAGAGCACACCAGCGGTGTGCAAGCGATCGACTTCTTCAGCTGCCAGGCCCAACAGCTCGTGGTAGACCTCGGCGTTGTGTTCACCGAGGCGGGGGCCCAGCGAGTCCACCCTCCCGGCGTTCCCCGAGAACCTCGGGACGGGAGCCTGCACCGTCATGGCGCCGAGTTCGTCGTCGGCGACTGATACGAACACCTGTCGATGCTGCAGTTGCTCGTCAGCCACCAGGTCGGCAATCTCGTACACTGGCGCCGCGGCCACTTCGGCTGCGTCGAACACCGCCATCGCCTCCGACAAGGTTTGCGCAGCAACCCATTCCGCCACAACAGCGTCAACTTCCGCAGCGCGCGCCAGCCGGCGCTGCGGATCGGAGAAATCGGCATCGGACACCAGGTCGTCGCGCCCGATGGCGCGGAAGACTCTCAACGCCAGGCTCGGCGAGCTTCCGGACATGGCCAGCCAACGCCCATCGGACGTGCGATAGGTGTTGCGGGGCGCCGATATGTCCCAGCGATTGCCGGCCCGGTGTGGAACGATACCGAGCTGGTCATAGCTCAACAGGTTCTGCTCCAGCAGTCGAGCCAGAGGGTCGACGAGATTGATGTCGATCAATTGACCACCGGCGCCGTGCACGTCGCGGTGATAGAGCGCCATCATCACGGCATAGGCGGCGTTCAGCGACGCCACCCCATCGGCGAGCATGAAAGGAGGCAGAGTCGGTGGACCTTCGGCTTCGCCTGTCACATGGGCGAATCCGCTCATCGCCTCGCCCAGCGTGCCGAACCCGGGGCGCGCACTCTTGGGTCCGGACAGCCCATACCCGGTGATGTGCAGCATCACGATGCGGTCGTTGATCAACCGCAACGACTGGTAATCCAGGCCCCATTTGGCGAGGGTTTGCGGCCGGGTGTTGACGATGACGACATCCGACTTCTCGACCAGGCGCCGCACCAGATCCTGACCTTCGGTCACGCGCAGATTAGCGGTCACCGATTTCTTGTTGCGGGACACTGACTTCCACATCAACCCGACACCGTCGCGCTGACTACCCCAGGTGCGGATGGGATCGCCCTGGCCGGGCTGTTCGACCTTGATGACCTCGGCGCCGAACTCGCCCAGATACGTCGCGGCGAGCGGGGCTGCGGCCAGTGTCGCCAGGTCGAGCACCCGGATTCCGCTGAGCATGGCCCCCATCTACGACGCCGAACTGGTGAGTGCGCCGGCAGGCCGATCCAGACCCAGGTGGTCACGCAGAGTGGATCCGGTGTATTCGGTACGGAACAATCCCCGATGCTGCAGCTCGGGCACCACCATCCGCACGAAGTCCTCGTAGGATCCCGGTGAATGCGTTGCGGCCATGACGAATCCGTCGCACGCACCGCTGGTGAACCACTCCTCCATCTGGTCTGCCACCTGCTTGCCGGTGCCGACGAAGCGCGGACCTTGCAGCAGAGTCGCGCGGTGCCCGGCCAGGTCACGCACCGTCACCCTGTCCCCACCGATATGGGCCCGCAGATTCTGTACCAGCCCCCGGATGCCCGAGACCGAGGCGATCAGCTCATCGGTCACCGGATCATCGAGGTCATGCTGGGCGAAGTCATAGTTCATGAGCTCCGACAGCAGGGTCAGCGAGGCCATGGGGTCCACCAGGTCGTTGAGGAACATGTCCTCACGTTCCTTGGCATGGGACTCCGTCTCTCCCACCACCGCGTAGGCCATCGGACAGATCCGCACCGAGGCCGGGTCGCGGCCCGCCTCGGCGATCCGTGCTTTCTGATCGCTGTAATGCGAGCGGGCCACGTCAATTCCGGGATCACCGGTGAAGATGAGATCTGCCCAGCGCGAGGCGAACTCGCGACCGCGGCCTGAGGACCCCGCCTGCAGGATCACCGGACGGCCCTGCGGTGTGCGCGGAACCGTCAGCGGCCCGCGGGTGGAGAAGTAGCGACCGACGTGCCCGAGTTCATGCACTTTGCCGGGGTCGGCATAGAGCCCGGAGACCCGATCGTGCTGGATCGCACCGTCCTCCCAGGTGTCCCAGAGTCCGGCGACAACGTCGAGAAACTCGTCGGCACGGTCGTAGCGTTCGTCGTGACCGAGATGGGTGTCGATCCCGAAATTTTGCGCCTCGCTGTCGTTGACGGAGGTGACCACGTTCCAGGCTGCACGTCCTCGAGACAGGTGGTCGAGCGTTGCGAAGGTCCGAGCGACGTGGAATGGGGCGTAGTACGTGGTCGAGTAGGTCGCGCCCAGTCCGATATGCGAGGTGGTCTGCGCGAGTACTCCGAGGATGACGCTCAAATCGAGCTTGACCGGCCGCGCCCCGTAGCGGACCGCCTCGGCGACGGAACCCCCGTAGATGCCGGGCATCGCCAGCCGGTCGTCGAAGAACATCAGGTCGAAACAACCCTCTTCCAACTGGCGACCGAGCTTCGCGTAGTACGAAGCGTCGAGATAGCCGTGTTCGGTTGCGGGGTGACGCCACGAACCGGCGTACACCGAAGTGCTTCCTGCCTGCATGAACGCCACGAGCGACATCTGATCGGTACGCATTACTGGAATCTAACATCTGATATATCAGATATCAAGGATGATGTTCGGTCGGTCGGTACGCTGCACGGATGACCCCGCTTGATATCTCGGGCACCGTGCGCGAGCGCGCGGCTCGCGAGTTGCGCGACCGGATCATCACCGGCGTGCTCGCGCCCGGGTCACGCATCGACCTCGACGCCATCACCGAAGAGTTCGCGACCAGTCGCACCCCGGTCCGGGAGGCGCTGCTGGAACTGTCCTTCGAAGGCCTGGTGCGTGTCGCGCCCCGCAGCGGGATCACCGTCATCGGCGTCAACTCCGAAGACGTGACCGACAGCTTCACCATCCTCGGTGTCCTCACCGGGCAGGCCGCTGCCTGGGCCGCCCACCGGGTCACACCCGACGAACTGGCTCGGCTACGCGAGTTGGCCGCCGACGTGGCCCGGCGGTCGGGCGAGGACAGCATCGGCGAGGCAAACTGGCTGTTCCACCAGGAGATTCACCGCGCCGCCCACTCCCCTCGCTTGCTGGCCCAGATCCGGCAGGCCGCACGGGTGGTGCCGTCCAATTTCCTGACTGTGTTTCCCGAGCATGAGAAGCACTCGCTCGACGAACATGAGCAGCTGCTGGACGCCCTGGAGGCCAAGGACGCCGAGGCTGCCCGCACCATTGCCGAACGCCACGTCCTGGAGGCCGGGCGCTCGTTGGCGGCCTGGCTCAACGCTCAGACCGCCACGAGCTGACCCGGACACCGGGGCTACCCCGCGCGCACCTTCGCGGTAGCGGTGACCAGATGCTTGAGCGACTCGGTCACCTCATCAGTGGTCCGGGTCTTCAAGCCGCAGTCGGGATTGACCCAGAGCCGCTCGGCCGGAACGGCTTTGAGCGCCTCCCGCAATGATGTGGCGATCTCGTCGACCCCGGGCACCCGGGGCGAGTGGATGTCGTACACACCCGGGCCGACGCTGTTGGAGAAGCCGATGCCGTTGAGGTCATCGAGCACCTCCATATGCGATCGGGCCGCCTCGATCGACGTAACGTCGGCATCCAGGTCGGCGATCGCCCCGATCACCTCACCGAACTCCGAATAGCACAGGTGCGTGTGGATCTGCGTGGAGTCCGCAACCCCGGAGGTGGACAGCCGGAACGCATCGACCGCCCAACTCAGATAGGCCTCCTTGTCCTTGGTGCGCAGCGGCAGCAGTTCGCGTAGGGCGGGCTCGTCGACCTGGATGATCGCGATACCTGCCGACTGCAGGTCCACCGTCTCGTCCCGGATTGCCAGGGCGACCTGAAAAGCGGTGTCGGCCAACGGCTGGTCATCGCGGACGAAAGACCAAGCCAAGATAGTCACCGGCCCGGTGAGCATTCCTTTGACCGGCTTGTCGGTGAGCGACTGCGCGTAGGTAGCCCAGTCAACCGTCATCGGCTGCTGACGAGTGACGTCACCGAACAACACCGGCGGACGTACGCAACGGCTGCCATACGACTGGACCCACCCGTTCTTGGTGGCGAAGAAGCCGTCGAGCTGCTCGGCGAAATACTGCACCATGTCGTTGCGTTCGGGTTCACCGTGCACGAGCACGTCCAACCCGAGCTGCTCCTGCAGCCGGATCACCGATTCGACCTCGGCCTCCATCCGGTAGCGGTACTCGGCCTCGTCGATCTCGCCGGCCACCAGCGCCGCCCGTGCCTTGCGAATGTCGACGGTCTGCGGGAACGAGCCGATTGTGGTGGTCGGCAGAGACGGCAGACTGAGCCGCTCATCCTGCGCCCGGCGACGTTCGGTGGCGGCGCCGCGGCTGATGCCACCCGCCAGGACGGACTGCAGCCGAGCCCGGACGCTGTCATTGTGCAGCCGGGGATCGCCGGCCCGCGACGCGGCCGCAGCGTTGGATGACTCGATCTCGGCGGCGACCTTCTCTTCGCCGTCGCGCAGCGCTACCGCCAGAGTCGCCACCTCGAAGACCTTCTCAGCGCCGAATGCCAGCCAGCTGCGCAGCGCGTCATCGAGACCGTCTTCCGGATCGAGGGTGTAGGGCACATGCAGAGTCGAGCATGACGTCGAAACTGCAACTGCCTTGGCATTTCCGCGCAGTGCCGTCAGGGTGTGCAGCGCGTTTTCAAGATTCGTACGCCAGATGTTGCGCCCGTCGACCACGCCCGCCACCAGCAGCTTGTCCGCAAGCTCGGGGACCGCTGAAAGCGCCTTGGCAGATCCGGCCACCAGATCGATGCCAATCCCTTCGACCGGCGTCCGCGCCAGAGCGGGCAACGCATCGGTGAGTTCACCGAAGTAGGTGGCGACGAAGATCGCCGGCCGCTTCGCCAACTCAGCCAGCCGGGTGTAGGTGCGCTCAGCCAGCTCGGCAGCATTGTCGAGGATGTCGGTCACCAGGACGGGTTCGTCGATCTGTACCCACGTGACTCCCTTGCCGGCGAGCACTGCGAGCAACTCGGCGTACACGCCGACGAGCTCATCCAGCCTGGAGATGGGAGCGTCGGCACCCTCGACCGCCTTGGACAGGGCGAGGAACGTGATCGGGCCGACAAGCACCGGTCGAGCCGGAACACCCTGGGCTGCAGCTTCTTCCAGTTCACCGAGCACCTTCGCCGGATTGAGCGCGAAGGTGGTGTCCGGTCCGATCTCGGGCACGATGTAGTGGTAGTTGGTGTCGAACCACTTGGTCATTTCCAGTGGCGCGATGTCGTCGTTCCCGCGCGCAGCAGCAAAGTAGCGGTCGAGATCATCGGCAATGCCGTGGACACGGGCCGGCAGGGCACCGACCAGGACTGCGGTGTCGAGCACCTGGTCGTAGTAAGAGAAGTCGTTGACCGGGATCGAATCCAACCCGGCCGCCGCCAGTGCCTTCCAGGTGTCGCGCCGCAACGTGGCGGCTACGGACTCCAGTTCGGCGCGATCGATTCGCCCGGCCCAGTACTTCTCGACGGCACGCTTGAGTTCACGATTGGGCCCGATTCGGGGTGACCCCAGAATGGTGGCGGAAAAAGGTATTGCGGTTGTGCTCATGACGAGGTCCTTCAACGTACGAAGAGGATGGCCACCGCCAGGAGACACCGACCGAACGCGACCACCCGCCACGAGTGAGCCACTTTCGGCCACTGCCCATTCCGCGAGGCGATGAACCACCGGACGCGGCGCGCCCGGTACGGCTGGCAGGTCTTCGGACTCACAGGCA
Source organism: Mycolicibacterium arcueilense (assembly GCF_058536225.1). Classification (NCBI taxonomy): domain Bacteria; kingdom Bacillati; phylum Actinomycetota; class Actinomycetes; order Mycobacteriales; family Mycobacteriaceae; genus Mycobacterium; species Mycolicibacterium arcueilense. Next base: position 243,374 of record NZ_JBZTYL010000026.1, on the reverse strand, counting down.
CGCACGAAACCGTGCACCTACTGGCCGTCGCTTCCCAGCCGCGCAATCCTGCGTGCCAGTGCTGATGACGGCGGTCGTTCCTGCATACCGCTGCGGGACAGTCCCGGATTCTCACCGGGTTCCCTCTCGCGTCGCATCTCAATCAGCCTGCGACGCTCGATGTCGGCACCGTAAACGCCCCAGTGCCGACAAACCAACTGCGTGGCTCAGACTACCCCGTGGTCAGCACCGCTCATCGAGGCATCGCGGCCTTGATCTTGTCCACCACATCGGCGGCCTGGGTGACCGAGGATCCGGCCGGCTTGCACGCCTGGATGTCCATGACGAGGTTGGCGGCGGCGGCCAGCGCGCGCTGGCAGTCGCGGGTCTGGTCACCGTCGACGCGGGTGAATGGCAGGGTGAGTTCGTCTTCGGTCTGTGTGAGCGCCCCGCTCTTCCAATTGGGCAGCGGTTCACCGTTCAGCGTGATGTTCACCTTGTGGTCGGTGCACTTGGACCACCGTTCCGCCGACTGAGCAAGGAAGTCGTCGGCGTCCTGCGCAGACGGAAAGATCACCACCGACTGCACCAGCAGGTTGTCCCAGTTGTCATTGTCCGGCGACCGGAGCAGCACCTGGCGCATGGCGGCCCAGTGATCCCCGTAGATGGCGGACTCGTTCACCTGCCAGGCACCGAGGCAATTCAGATTGGGGAGCAGGTTGCGATGGTCGCTCATATCGGTCACGGGTGGGTGCGCCGTCATCCCCTCGGTTCCCATCAGGCTGTTGACCTCTTCGGTGCTGAGCAGCAGCCCCTCGAGTGCCGACTTGGGCACGTCCTTCGGCCCCTGGACCGTGTCGCCGTTGCCGGAACAACTGGTGGCCATCAGCACGAGTGCAACCAACGAGATCACGAGCCGGATCACGGTAATCCTTTACTGCAGGCACGGTGCACCGCGCGTCGGGTGGGTGAATGTTCGAAGGTGGCAGGTGCCGGCCAGGCCGCGATTACCCAATCATTCCAACGTGATTGGCGTTTCGTCAGGCGTGGGTACCCGCGGCGGCACAGGCCATCTGCGCGTTGTTGGCATCGTTGTTGAGCTGGGTGGCCGTGTCGTTGAGCGATTGACCGCCGGTCCGCAGCCCCATCTTCAGCAGCAGCTTGGTGGCACCGAAAGACCATGAGCGCATCGGGTTGGCGATGTCGGGCGACAGCCCCGGCGTGCCTGCGGCGTTCATCGCCGACGCGGCAGCTTCACGCAGCGCCGTCCGGCCGCTGGTGTTCGTCGTGCTGATGGTCGGATCCCCGTAGTCGGGGCGTTCCACACCTTCGATCGAATCGGCGAAATCGCCGTAGTAGGTCGATGCCGAGTCGAGCGCGGTGGCGAACGTCGAGCAAGCCGTAACCGCAGGCACGCCAGGGTCATCCGTGCTCGCAACCGGCACCGGCACCGGACCTGCAACCGGTGCACCCGCCGCCACCGGCGGCAGCTCGGGCACACCGGGCGCCGCCGGCCCCGGTGCGCCGGCTTCATCGCCGGGTTCCGCGAACGCTGTGGGCACGGCACCGAACCCAATGCTGAAGGCAATGAGCAGCGATGCGATGCCTCGCTCGTACACCTGAGACGACCTCAACGATTCCTCCGTCAGTCGGATAGCAGTTCGGCGCCGGGCGCCACAGTTGACGTCCGCGCCTCATCGACGCATCTGCCGTCCCCCCGGATGCACCACACGGTCGAGGGTCCATATGTCCAAAAGGTGAACACCCGGCCAACCCGCTCCCCCTAACGGTCGTCCATTCTGTGCCGACCGTCGCCTCCGATGCCTCATATATGTAATGCGCTGCAGCACACGACATTTCCCAGCAACCTCACAGGTTGGGCGATTCCAGCCCGACGGAAATGAGGTGGGAACTGTTGGGACGTTGTTCACCAAACCGAAACGCGACCGGTTCATGATTCGTCGCGACAGATTCCTTGGGCCCTTTGATTTTTGACGACCACGGCGCGTCGCATAACGCAGGGCCCAGAACCACGAGAGGCGCAAGTTCACGCATGTTGAGTCGTTTTGCCCCCCTGGCTGCAGTCTGCATGTTGGCCCCTGTAGCGATTGCGCCCCTTGCATATGCAGATCCCCCGCCCCCGCCGGACCCGGCAGCCCCCGTCGCCGCGCCCGCAGGGCCCCCACCGGACACCGGCGCGGTGCCGTCGTCGCCTCCCGGCGTCCTGGACACCCCCGACGGCTGGCATGTCACGGTGGCCGGCTCCAACGAGACCCTGCTCCCGGTCGCCCCGCTGACCACCGCGATCTCGTCACGCGAGTACCTCGTCGGCGGCACCTTCAACGGGAAGGTGTCGGGCGGCGGCAAGACCAAGCTGACCGGCGGCACACTTGAGGCCGGGGCCCAGATCGGTTGCGGCATCATCAGCGACGAAACGGAGATCAACCCCGGTATCAGCTTCTCGCCGAGCCTCAAGATTCCGTTCACCGGGTCCGCCGGCGATGTCGGTGCCGGTACGGGTATCAGCTTGCAGGGCAAGGTGTACCTGAAGCCGGGAACGGTCACCATCGTCCCGATCGACAAGAAGTCGTTCAAGGGCTCGGGTACCCGCGTGACGATCACGGGCGTTCGCATCAAGTTCGATCAGTGCGCCGGCCAGTCGTTCATCCGGACCTACGCGACCATGACGAGTTCCACCGACAACACCGACGACGTCATCACCTACCTCGGCGTCACCAAGGCCGTCTGACCTCGGCCCGGAAACGACACCGACCATGAATCACACCGATCATGACGCTGATCCCTCGGATTCGACCCCCACGAGAGGCACAAGTTCCCGCATGTTGAATCGTTTCGCCACCCTGGCTGCTGTCTGCATGTTGGCCCCGGTTGCGTTGGCGCCCCTCGCGTCAGCCGACCCGCCACCGCCGCCGCCGGACCCCGCGGCTGTCGACGCCGGCCCACCGCCGGACAACGGCCTGGTCGCATCCGCCGAGCCGGGCGTGGTCACCACACCGGACGGCTGGAAGCTCACGGTCTCGGCCAAAGACGAGAGCCAGCTGCCGATCGCGCCGCTGACCACCGCCGCGTCGTCACGCGAATACCTTGTCGCAGCGACGTTTACCGGCACCGTCACCGGCGGCGGGTCCACCTCGCTCACCGGCGGCACGCTGGACACCGGCTACCAGATCGGCTGCGGTATCGAGCTGGGACAGGTCCGCCTCATCGGATCGATCGGTCTGAGCACGTCGGGCTCGACGCTGGCCGGCATCATCCCGACCGGTGTGAGCATGCCGATGTCGGGCACTATCGAGATCCACGCCAAGCCCGGCACCGTCACCAACGTCTCGGTGAACAAGAAGTCGTTCAAGGCCGCGCCGGTGCGCGTCACGGTGAAGGACGTCCACATCAAGATCGACGGCTGCGTCGGCCAATCATTCCTGCGCTCGTACGCAACCCTGACCAGCTCCACCACCGACACCGACGATGTGGTCGCGTACTACGGCGTCACCAAGGCAGTCTGACGGGCTGGATGTGAGAGCGAAACACGAAGGCATGAGCGAGAACCCGGACGGCACATTCGCGGTCAAGCACGCGATGGCCACCCTCGCCGCAGCCGGGCTGTTCGTGGTCGGCGCGGCGGTTGCCTGCTCGGCAACCGCCGCGGCCGACCCGGCACCGCCGGAGGTTCCAGGTGCGCCTGCAGTCGCCGCCCCGGCCCCGGCCCCTGAACTGGCACCGCCGCCACCACCCGGGCCGCCGGTGCCCATGATGGGCGCACCGCTCGGGCCGAACGGTCTGTCGGTTCTCGGCCAGACGGGCACCGACACGGCGCCAGGCAGGCTCGGCGTCCCCAACGGGGTCGACATGAGTCCTGGCGCGCTACTGGGCCAGTACGAAGCTCCGTCGGCCCCGGGCGGACCGGCGCCGACCAACGCTCCCAACCTCAGGGCGTTCAACAACGGAAACTTCTTCCCGCAGAACGAGAAGCCGGCAGCGCCCGGCCAGGGCACTGTCGTGGGTGTCGCACCGGGCCAGGAGAACGCGGACATCTCCGGGCTCGACTGGATGCGGCAGATGCACACGATGTACCGCAACGGGAACCTGCGTGGTGCAGCGCTGGGTCAGGTGCCCAAAGAACAACTGGGTGAACCACTTCCGGGTACCGCTCCCCCGCCCGGGACCAACATTCCGTCGGGTCTGGGCGAGAATCTGCCGGACCCGGCGGCGCCACCTCCGGCACCGGGAGCACCGCTGCCCCCAGCGGATCCAGTCCCCCCACCGCCTGCTCCGTGAGACATTCGGGCAGCATCCGGTTATCTCCGGATGCTGCCCGATTTCTATTCCCCGGCAAATGTCACCTGCACGATTTTTGATAACTATCTGTTAACTCTCTGTACATCCGGAATACACTGACTGGTAACGGTCGGGGCTGCCGGTGAGAGCGACAGCATGAGATCCGACCGCCGGGAGGATCGAAATGTTGACGATGACTCGATGTTCGAAGGTCGCCGGTCTGGCCGTGCTTATTCCGGCCATTGCGATCGGGGGCGCTCCATTGGCCGCGGCGGACCCGCAGAGCAATGACCAGGCCGACCAGATCATCTCGGCCCTCAGCAACGAGGGCTACAACGTGGCGGTCAACTGGATCGGCGGCAAGAGCACGCTGTCGTTGTCGCTGTGTCGAGTCAATTCGATCCACAACCCCAACCGCGGCTCTCCGGCCCTGCCCAAGTCCGAGGTAACGGTCTACGTGGATGTGCAATGCCCGGACGAGGGCTCGAATTCGTGAACTGCGCGTGAATCGCTCAGCCGAGCAACAACTCCGTCATGCCCTTTCCCGGCGGAATAGACTGACACAAGCCGATCCGACCGCCGGAAGGGCCACCATGCGACGAGTAGTGCGTTGCGCGAAGGTGTTCGCACCCTTCGCAGCACTGTGTGCCGGCATCGTCCTCGCTCCGTCGGCAGTGGCGGACCCGACGACAGGCACTCGATCGGCTGCCGACACGATCAACGACCTGACTGCCAAGGGCTATGACGTCCAGATCAACTGGGTAAGTGGGGTCAGCAGTGAACCGCTCACGCGCTGCCGGGCGACAGCGGTTCACAACCCCGACCGATCTCCGGGTACCGATGCGGCGAATACCACTGTCTACGTAGACGTCTCGTGCCCCAACGGACCCGATGATGACGTGTGGGGCGGTATCGGAATCGGGTTCGGCTGACCTACCGTAGACGCTCCGTCAGCACGAATCAGAACGCTGCCCCGTTGGGCGCCGAGGTGGTGGCGTAGGGATTCGACATGGTCGTCGTCGGCGGCGCGGTTGTGTCGGCCGGGGCTTCCGGCGGTGGCGGTGGCGTAATCGATGTGCCGATGTCCTCGCTGGTGCTCACCGGCGTCCGCGGTGCAGTGCTCGTGGTCGTGGTCACCGCCCGCGACGAAGGCTTCACCGGCGTCACCGGGGTCAGCCGATCAGGTTGAGGGGGCAGCACCGACTGGTGTGACGTCATCAGGACCGCGAACACCAACGCGCCGATGGCCACCACACCACCGATCCCGGCGACGACCATTGCGGCGGGAGTCTCGTGCCATGGCGTTCTCGGCTGGGCCTCGGCCGGATCGACCCGATGATCCAGATCAACTTCCGGCATGCCACTCCGAACTCCGGGCGGCGCCGTTGAACGGAAAACCCGACAGCGACAACGTAATCAGCCAGACCACACCGGCCAGCACGGCCAGATCCGCCACATTGAACACAGGCATCGGGCCGATGGCCAGAAAGTCGACCACGTGCCCTCGCATCGGGCCGGGGGCACGGAAGAACCGGTCGACGAGGTTGCCTGCAGCACCACCCAGGATGATCCCCAGGCCAAGGGCCCACCACCGAGAGCGGACGTTCACACCGATCCAGGCGATGGCCGCAGCCACCGATAGGACAACGATGGTCAGCAGCACGGTCCGGTCCGCGGCCATCGACATGGCCGCACCGGAATTGCGGGTGAGCTCGCAGGACAGCCAGCTGCCCAGCAACGGGACGGGATGGCCGGGTTCGAGCGTGCCGACGGCAAGCGCCTTGGTCCCCAGGTCGAGCAGGAAGATCGCCCCGGCAGCCATGAACAGGAGACGACGACGCGTCGGCTTTGCCGACTGCGCGCCAGAAATACCGGCAATGTCAGCCGTCACCGAATCATTGTCCGCTCACACCGGCCGGACCGCTGGGCAATGAGGCCGACGTTTCGATGAACATTTGTGGTCACCCGCACGGAGGCTAGGCACCGACTGCCACGCGCCGAATGTCACGCCAGAGTGGCGCGCGAGCGCGGGCGCCACTCTGGCGTGACGCTCACCGGGCAATGCGCACGGAGGCTAGGGTGGCTTCGTGCCGGATTCAGTGTTGGTCAGCGTCGACGATCACATCGCAGTCATCACCGTCAACGATCCCGATCGCCGCAATGCGGTGACTTTCGAGATGTCGGCGGCCCTGCGCGCTGCAGTCGAGGGCGCCGAGGCCAACCCCGACGTGCACGCCGTGATCGTCACGGGTGCGGGCAAGGCGTTCTGCGCCGGAGCCGACCTCACCGCGCTCGGCGAGGCCACCGAGGACGGGCTGCGCAAGATCTACGACGGGTTCCTGGCGGTCGCCAACTGCACGCTGCCGACGATCGCCGCGGTCAACGGCGCCGCAGTCGGGGCCGGCCTGAACCTGGCGCTGGCCGCCGACATCCGCATCGCCGGCCCGGGCGCGCTGTTCGATCCACGGTTCCAGAAGCTGGGCATCCACCCCGGCGGCGGCGCCACCTGGATGCTGCAGCGAGGCGTCGGCCCACAGGTGGCCCGAGCGGCACTGTTGTTCGGTATGCGCTTCGACGCCGAATCCGCGGTGCGCCACGGATTGGCGCTGTCGATCGCCGAAGATCCGGTGGGTGCGGCGCGCATGCTCGCCGCGGGTCCCGCCGGTGCTCCGCGCGACGTGGTGATCGCCACGAAGGCCTCGATGCGGGCCACCGCCGATCCGGGCACGGTCGACACCGACCAGCACGGGACCGCCGTTGACATCGAACTCGGTCCGCAGGCACGCTCGATCGAATCTCCCGAGTTCGCAGCGCGTTTGGCTGCCGCCAAGCGGAAGTAGCGGGCTACAACTCTCCCTACAGGTCCAGCACAGCGAGCTCGGGCGCCTCGACCAGGGTGCGCAGGTCGCCCAGGAATGCCGCGGCCTGCGCGCCGTCGACGACGCGGTGGTCGAATACACACGTCAATGACATGGTCGGGCGGGCCGCAACCGCACCGTCAACAACGACCGGGCGCGGTTTGATCGAACCCATGCCCAGAATCGCCGCCTCCGGATAGTTGATCACCGGTACGCCGTCGTCCAGGCCGAGAGCACCGAAGTTCGACACCGTGAACGTCGACCCGCTGAGCTCCGCCGGGCTGAGCGTGCCGGCTCTGGCCCGCTCGACGAGCCTGGCCACCGCACCGGCCAACTGCCGGGTCGTCATCGTCTGCGCGTCACGGACCACGGGAACCAGCAGTCCGCGCGGCGCGGCCACCCCGAAGCCCAGATGCACGGCCGGATGCCGGTGGATCTGAGCACCTTCCGTGGTTTCCAGCCACGTGGAGTTCAGCAGCTGATGCCGCCCCAGCGCCACCACCAGCAGCCGCAGCGTCAGTACGAACGGCGTGACGGGCAGCTCGGCATCGGCAGCCCGGATCCGGTCGCGCAGCTGCAACAACGCGCTGCAATCGACTTCGACACGGGCATGGGCATCAGGAATTTCCTTGTGCGACAGAGACATCCTTCGCGCCATGGCGGCCTGCACGCCAGTGACGTCGAGGTTCTCCGAGCTACCCGCGGCGGCCAGCACATCGTCACGGGTGACGATCCCCTCGGGCCCCGATCCCGGGGCAAGTGCGTCGAGGTCCACATGCAGATCGGCTGCCAGTTTCCGCACCGGTGGTTTGGCACGGGCCCGGTCACCCGTTGCCGGCGCCCGCCTACTGGCATCCATGCTGTCATCGGTGCCGTATCCGACCAGTACCGATTTACGTGGCGTCGCACCATTCTTCGCCGGAGGAGTGGGGGTATCGGCCGGCTCACCGGCATCGATGCGGACCAGCAACGTCCCGACGGTCAAGGTGTCCCCTGCCGCGCCGCCGAGTTCGAGCACCTGCCCGGCGAACGGGCTCGGGATCTCCACCTCGGCCTTGTTGGTCTCGACGGTGCACAGCGTCTGGTTGAGCTCGACCGTGTCGCCCACCGCGACACTCCAGCTGGTGATGGTGGCGTCCTGCAGCCCCTCGCCGAGATCGGGGACCAGGAACTCCCGGTTCACGGCTGTTCCAGCGCACGCTCGACACAGTCGAGCAACCGGTCGACGCCGGGCAGCCACGCCTTCTCCAGCCGGGCCGGCGGATACGGTGTGTCAAAACCCGTGGCGCGCAACACCGGTGCCTCAAGGTCGTAAAAACACTCCTCGGAGATCCGGGCAGCAAGTTCGGCACCGAAGCCCAGGGTCCGAGGGCCTTCGTGCATCACCACCGCACGACCGGTGCGCTGCACCGCGGCCGCGACCGTGTCGAAGTCGAGCGGGTTGAGTGAGCGCAGATCCACCACCTCCAGGCTCCAGCCGCGGTCGGCGGCCAGCTCGGCGGCGTTGAGCGCGGTGCCCACCAGCCCGCCGTAGGTGATGACCGTTACGTCGGTTCCGTTGCGCCGCACGGCGGCCCGGCCGATCGGCGGCGCCGGTGCGCTGGTGTCGACGAGTTCGCGGGCCCAGTAGCGCCGCTTGGGCTCCAGGAAGATCACCGGGTCGGGGCTGCTGATCGCATACCGCAGCAGCCAGTAGGCATCCGACGGGGTCGACGGTACGACGACCTTGAGACCGGCGGTGTGCAGCCAGTACGACTCGGTGGACTCCGAGTGATGCTCGACCGCGCCGATACCGCCGAACGACGGAATCCGCACCGTCACCGGCATCTTCACGTCACCGTGGGTGCGCATGTGGTATTTCGCCAGGTGGCTGGCGATCTGGTCGAAGGCCGGATAGCTGAATCCGTCGAACTGCATCTCCGGAACCGGGATGAAACCGCGGATCGCCAGGCCGATGGAGATACCGATGATCGCCGACTCGGCCAGCGGAGTGTCGAAGCACCGCTCGGCACCGAAGGTTTCGGCCAGCCCCTCGGTGACTCGGAAGACGCCGCCGAGGGTCGCGACGTCCTCGCCGAACACGAGGACATGTTCATCGACGGCCATGGAATCACGCAGCGCCCGGTTGATGGCCGCGACCATCGTCAGCTCGGTCGGCACCGGCATGACATCCGGCGGCGGAGGCATCTTGAGCAGAGTCAGCTCCGGCTCCCACGGGTCCGGCGAATCACCCTGAGCGGCAGGACGATCGATGATCTGGGTCATGGTCTCACGCCTCCTTCGCCAGTTCGGCCGACAGTTGATCGCGTTGACGTGCCAGATCCGGGGTGATCTCGGCATACACGTTGTCGAACAGCTCGGCCGGATCGGCATCCGCGGCTCCGACGATCGTGTCGCGCAACTCTGCGCGCAGCCGGAGTGACCGCGACGCGACGCGTTGCTCCAGACGGTCGTCGAGCACACCGGTGGTCTGGAGGTAGGTGCGGTAGCGCGCGATCGGATCACGGGCCAGCCAGTCATCGAGCTCGGTGGCCGACCGGTAGCGGGTGGGATCGTCGGAGGTGGTGTGCGGGCCCATCCGGTAGGTGACGGCCTCGATGAGCGTGGGACCGCCGCCCTGCCGGGCTCGTTCGGCCGCCTCTGCCATCACCGCATAGCAGGCCAGTACGTCGTTACCGTCGACGCGGACACCCGGCATGCCATAGCCGGTGGCCCGATGTGCGATCGACGGCCCGGCCTGTTGCCTGCTGACCGGCACGGAGATCGCCCACTGGTTGTTCTGCACGAAGAAGACGCACGGCGCCTTGAACACCGAAGCGAAGTTGAGCGCTTCGTGCGCGTCACCCTCACTCGTCGCGCCGTCGCCGAGAAATGCGACGGTCACCGAATCCTCGCCGAGACGTTGGGCAGCCATCGCCGCGCCGACGGCGTGAAGTCCGTGCGTGCCGATCGGAATCGCGATCGGGGCGACGCAGCGGCTGGTGAACTCCGTGCCCCCGTGCCACTTGCCCCGCCACACCGCACCCATCTGGCCGGGCGTGATGCCGCGCAGCAAGAACGCGCCGATCTCCCGGTACTGCGGGAACAGCCAGTCCGTCTTGCGCAGACAGGCCGTGGCCCCGATCTGTGCGGCCTCCTGACCACGACACGACGCGTACAGCGCCAGCTCACCCTGCCGTTGCAGGTTGATGAATTCCGTGTCCAGATCGCGGGTGACCACCATGGACTCGTAGAGCCAGGCCAGGGTCTCGTGGGGCAGATCGCGGCTGAAGCGGGTCTCGCCGGTGGGTGACCCGTCCGCGTCCACCAGACGTACCGGATCCAGATCGACACCCGGTGCCGCATACATCCCAGCCATACCGCCTCCTTCTCAGGTGACGGCATGTCGCGCCGCCAGTCCGTGAGGTGCTCAGAGCAGCGGCGGTACGTGCAAAACCCCTGGTGAGAGGCTTCCGGCTAATGCCTGGGTGTGGCGCTAGTCAGACGATCCGCTCGGCCCGTCGCAGCACTGGGGCATATCGCCATTATGCGCCCGAACCGAGTTCGGCCGGGTCCATCGCCGGTAACGATTGGAGGCGTGTCGGCCCAAATCAGGGCGCCAGAGCGACGATCCGCTCGGCCCGGCGCAGCACCGGGGCGTCGACCATCAGACCGTCGTGCTGGAAGACGCCACGTTCGGTAGCCACCCGGTCGAGCACTGCCCGTGCCCAGCTGATCTGCTCATCGGTCGGCGCATAGGCCGAGCGGATGACGGCGACCTGCGTGGGGTGGATCGCCACCTTGGCGTCGAATCCGACCGCTACCGCGTCATCGGACTCGGCCCGCAGGCCATCGAGATCCTTGATGTCGAGGTACACCGAATCCAGCGCCAGCTTCCCGTAGGCCTTGGCCGCCAGCAGGGTCTGCGACCGCACGTGCTGGGCGACGTCGCGGTAGGTGCCGTCAGGCCGGCGGTTGGCGGTGCCGCCGGTGACCGCGAACAGATCCTCGGCTCCCCACATCACCGCGAAGGCGTTGTCGGGCTGCACCAACTCGACGACGTTCAGCGCGGCCAGCGGGGTCTCGATCAACACCACGACATCCAGCGGGGCCAGCGCGCGCACCTGATCGGCATGCTCGGTCTTGGCCAGCATCACGGTGGTGTAATCGGTTGCGGCGACTGCCTTCAGGTCCAGCTCGTGATCGGCGCTGTCGGTCGGGTTGACCCGCACCACGGTGCGGGCCGGATCCAGCCGCGTGTCGATCAAGGCCTGGCGAGCGGCGGGGCGGTCCTTGGCCGCACACCCGTCCTCGAGGTCGAGGATCACCACATCAGCTGCCGCCGCGGCCTTTTCGAACCGTTCCGGCCGGTCGGCCGGGCAGAACAGCCAGCCGGGTCCGTTGTTGCCCAGTGTCATCAGGAATCCCCCTCCGGGCGCATCCGCATCAGGGCCTTGCGGGTAGCCGTGGCCACGATGTCACCGTGCTGGTTGCGTCCGGTGTGCACGAACGTGACGATACCCTCGCCGGGACGGCTCTTGGATGCCCGCTTCTCGGTGACGACGGTCTCGGCGTAGAGCGTATCGCCATGAAACATCGGCTTGGGGAAGGCGATTTCGGAGAACCCGAGGTTGCCGACGGTGGTGCCCTGCGTGAGCTGGGAGACAGAGAGCCCGACCAGGGTGGCCAGCGTGAACATCGAGTTCACCAGCCGCTGGTTGAACGGCGGCTGCTGCTCGGACCAGGAAGCATCGAGGTGTAGCGCCTGGGTGTTCATGGTCACCGCGGTGAACAGTGTGTTGTCGGCCTCGGTGATGGTGCGCCCGGGCCGGTGCAGGTAGCGCACCCCGGTCTCGAACTCCTCGAACCACAGCCCACGCTGTTCGATCACTCGCTCCTCGGTCACAGACCCGCCTCCCGCGCGATCAGCATCAGCTGCACTTCGGTTGTCCCCTCACCGATTTCGAGAATCTTGCTGTCCCGGTAGTGACGCGCCACCGGGTATTCGTTCATGAAACCGTAGCCGCCGAAGATCTGGGTGGCGTCGCGGGCGTTGTCCATCGCCGCCTCGCTGGAGACCAGCTTGGCCACCGACGCCGCCTTCTTGAACGGCTTGCCGGACAGCATCAACGCCGCGGCGTCGTAGTAGGCGGCGCGGGCGGTGTGAGCCCGGGCCTCCATCCGGGCGATCTTGAAGGCGATGGCCTGGTAGGTACCGATGGCCGCACCGAAGGCCTGACGCTCCTTGGCGTACTTGACGCACTCGTCCACGCAGCCCTGCGCGACACCGACGGACAGCGCCGCGATGGCGATGCGGCCCTCGTCGAGGATGCGCAGGAAGTTGGCGTAGCCGCGGCCGCGTTCGCCGAGCAGGTTTTCGGCGGGCACACGGACGTCGTCGAAGCTGAGCGGGTGGGTGTCCGAGGCGTTCCAGCCGACCTTGTTGTAGGCCGGTTCGGCGGTGAACCCTTCGATCGGCACGGGGACCAAGATCGAGGAGATCTCCTTCTTGCTCTGCCGATTCCCCGAGTCGCTTCGCTCCTGCCCGCCGGATCCTCCCGCTTCGCCGGTAACCGCCGTGACCGTGACCAGCTTGGTGATGTCGGTGCCGGAGTTGGTGATGAACTGCTTGGAACCGTTGATCACCCAGTGGCCATCGTCCATTTTCGCGGTGGTCTTGGTGGCACCCGCGTCGCTGCCGCCCCCGGCCTCGGTCAGACCGAACGCACCCAGTGCCTTACCGCTGGCCAGCAGCGGCAGCCACTCTTCCTTCTGCGCGTCATTACCGAAGCGGTACACCGGCATGGCACCCAGTGAGACTCCGGCCTCGAGCGTGATGGCCACGCTCTGGTCCACCTTGCCGAGTTCCTCCAGGGCCAGGCAGAGCGCGAAGTAGTCGCCGCCCATGCCGCCGTACTCCTCGGGGAACGGCAGCCCGAACAGCCCCATGTCGGCCATACCGGCCACGACCTCATACGGGAACGAGTGTTCCTCATCGTGTTTCGCGGCCACCGGGGCGACGACGCTCTGGGCGAAGTCGCGGACGGTGTTGGCCAGTTCCGCGTAATGGTCCGGCAGCGTGCCGGTGGACAGAAAGTCCGTCATTGCTCGTTCTCCTGTGTTGCAGCGGTAATCCGGGCCAGCGGCTGGCCCACCTTGACCTGGTCGCCGACGGCGACAAGTAGCTCGGCCACACCATCGGTGGGTGCCGTCAGGGCATGCTCCATCTTCATCGCCTCCACGGTGACGACCATGGTTCCGGCGGACACCTCGGTGCCGCTCGCAACGCCCACGGCGACAACCGATCCCGGCATGGGACTGACGAGTTCGGCGTCACCGCTGTGCTCGTCATCGGGGCGCACCGGCGCCTCGCGGACCTCCTCGACGAGGTAACTGCGTCCGGCGCCGGAGAGCCACAGCTGACCTACCCCCCCGCTCAGTTGCGCGGCGACCAGGTACTCGGCCCGCATGCCGTCGAGGGTGAGGGTGAACTGATCTCCGACGAATGCTGCACTGACGGTGTGGGTTTCACCGTGCTCGACGGTGGCGGTGGCCTGACCGGGAGTGCCGGTGAGGTGCACGTGGTCGGTGCGGTCGCCGGCCCTCAGCCGGAATGCCGCCGGGGCACGCTCCCCCACCCGCCAGCCGGTCGGCCGTGCCCACAGATCGTCGCCGGCCTCGGTCCAGTTGCTGATCCACTGGTAGGCCGCCGCGGCGATCAACTCGGCGTCGCCGAGTACCTGAGGCGCGAAATCCGGTGCCCGACGGTCCAACAGGCCGGTGTCCAGCCGGCCGGCGGCCACATCGGGATCGGCCAGCAGGAAGCGCAGGAACTCGGTGTTGGTGGTCAGGCCCAGTACCGCGGTATCGGCCAGCGCCCGGTCCAGCTTGTGCAGCGCCGCGGCCCGGTCGGCGCCGTAGGCGATGACCTTCGAGAGCATCGGGTCGTAATCGCTGCCGACGACGGTGCCCGCGGCCAGGCCGGAATCCACCCGCACACCGGGTCCGGTCGGCTCGCGCAATCCCAGTACCGGCCCACCGGTGGGAAGGAAGCCGTTCGCGGGGTCCTCGGCGTACACCCGGGCCTCGATGGCATGTCCGGTCATGACGATGTCGTCCTGGCCGAGCACGAGCTTCTCCCCCGCGGCAATGCGCACCTGCTGCTCCACCAGGTCCACACCGGTCACCATTTCGGTGACCGGGTGTTCCACCTGAAGCCGGGTGTTCATCTCCATGAAGAAGAACTCGTCGGGTGCATCCGCGGACACGATGAACTCCACCGTGCCGGCGCCCGTGTAGTCGACGCTACGCGCGGTGTCGCAGGCGGCGGCCCCGATACGAGCCCGGGTGGCCGGATCCAGCAGGGGTGACGGCGCTTCCTCGATGACCTTCTGGTGGCGGCGCTGCAGGCTGCATTCGCGCTCACCGAGGTGGATCACGTTGCCGTGGCCGTCGGCGAGCACCTGCACCTCGATATGGCGGGGCCGCAACACGAATCGTTCCAGAAACAGGGTGTCGTCACCGAACGCGGCCGCGGCCTCGCGACGGGCGCTGATCAGCGCAGCAGGCAGGTCGGAAGCCTGTTCGACCACACGCATGCCCTTGCCGCCACCGCCTGCCGACGGCTTCACCAGAACGGGGAACCCGACCTCGGGTGCGCCCGCGATCAGCTCGTCATCGGTCAGGCCCGGACGCGAGATGCCGGGTACGACGGGGACGCCGAACGCAGACACCGCGGCCTTGGCCGCGATCTTGTCGCCCATGGTGGCGATCGCCGAAGCGGGCGGGCCGATGAACACGATGCCCGCGGCCTGCAGTGCGGCGGCGAACTCGGCGTTCTCGGAAAGGAATCCGTAGCCGGGGTGCACCGCCTGTGCACCGGTGCGCTGCGCAGCCGAAACCACCGCGTCGATGTCGAGGTAGCTCTGCCGGGCCGCAGCCGGTCCGATACGGACGGCCACGTCGGCCTCTGCAACATGTCGGGCTCCGGCGTCGGCGTCGCTGAACACCGCCACCGATCGGACGCCCATGGCCCGCAGGGTGCGGATGACCCGCACCGCGATCTCGCCACGGTTGGCGACGAGGACTGTATCGAACAGAGAGAGGCTCATCATCACATCCGGAATACGCCGTAGGAGACCGGCTCCAGCGGAGCCTGGCCGACAACCGAAAGAGCAAGTCCGAGCACAGTTCTGGTGTCGGCCGGGTCGATCACCCCGTCGTCCCAGATCCGGGCCGTCGAGTAGTACGGGTTGCCCTGGTGCTCGTACTGGGCGCGGATCGGCGCCTTGAACTGCTCTTCTTCCTCGGCGCTCATGTCGCCGCGCACCGTGGCCAGCACCGAAGCGGCCTGCTCGCCGCCCATCACCGAGATGCGGGCATTGGGCCACATCCACAGGAACCGTGGCGAATAGGCACGCCCGCACATCGAGTAGTTGCCGGCCCCGTAGGAGCCGCCGATCACCACGGTCAGCTTCGGCACCCGGGCACAGGCCACCGCGGTGACCATCTTGGCGCCGTGCTTGGCGATACCCGAGGCCTCGTAGTCGCGGCCGACCATGAACCCGGCGATGTTCTGCAGGAACAGCAGCGGTGTCTTGCGCTTGTCACACAGCTCGATGAAATGCGCTCCCTTGAGCGCGGACTCGCCGAACAGCACACCGTTGTTGGCGACGATGCCGACCGGGTGGCCGTGGATGTGGGCGAACCCGGTGACCAGCGTGGTGCCGTACTCGGCCTTGAACTCGCTGAACTCGCCACCGTCGACGATCCGGGTGATCACCTCGTGCACGTCATACGGCACGCGGGAGTCGACCGGGACCACGTCGTAGAGCTCGGTCTGGTCGGCGACGGCGTCCACGGTGGGCGTCACGGCCCACGGCGGGGCCTCGGCCGGCCCCAGGGTGGCGACGATGTTGCGCACGATCCGCAGCGCGTCCCGGTCGTCGTGAGCCAGGTGGTCGGTGACACCGGAGGTCTTGGAATGCAGGTCCCCGCCGCCGAGGTCCTCGGCGGTGACGACCTCACCGGTGGCGGCCTTCACCAGCGGCGGACCTCCCAGAAAGATCGTGCCCTGGTTACGCACGATGACGGCCTCATCGCTCATCGCAGGCACGTAGGCGCCACCCGCGGTGCACGAGCCGAGCACCGCGGCGATCTGCGCGATGCCCTGCGCGCTCATCGTGGCCTGGTTGTAGAAGATCCGGCCGAAGTGCTCTCGGTCGGGGAACACCTCATCTTGACGCGGCAGGAAGGCACCGCCGGAGTCGACGAGATAGATGCACGGCAGTTTGTTCTGCAGCGCGATCTCCTGCGCACGCAGGTGCTTCTTGACCGTGACCGGGTAGTACGTGCCGCCCTTGACGGTCGCGTCGTTGGCCACGATCAGGCATTCCCGGCCCGACACCCGGCCGATGCCCGCGATCATCCCGGCACCGGGACATTCGTCGTCGTACATCCCGTCGGCAGCCAGTGCGGCGATTTCCAGGAACGGGCTGCCCGGGTCCAGCAGCCCGTCAACCCGGTCGCGGGGCAGCAATTTGCCCCGGTCGACGTGGCGTTGACGGGCTCGCTCGGGGCCGCCGAGGGCGGCGGTGGCGAGCTTGGCGCGCAACTGCCCAACCAGCGCCTGATGCTCGTCGCGGTGCGATGACAAGGCAGCTCCCATTTCGGTTAATGACAACTAACTCGTGTTAGGTTAGTTTTCATTAACTGAGTTGTCTACCCCCGGAGGCGCCATGTCCGACAGCGCCGTCACCCGTCGCAGCAAGGCCAAGTCCGACCGCCGCAGCCAACTGATCGCTGCCGCCGAACGGCTTGTGGCCGAACGCGGTTACCTCGCGGTACGCCTGGAGGACATCTGCTCTGCGGTCGGCATCTCCGGGCCGGCCATCTACCGGCACTTCCCCAACAAAGAGGCCCTGCTGGTCGAACTGCTGGTCGGGATCAGTACCCGCCTGCTCGCGGGAGCGCAGGAGGTCACCGCCCGCAGCGCCCCGCCCGCAGACACCCTGAACGGCCTCGTGGATTTCCATCTCGACTTCGTCTTCGGTGAGCCCGACCTGATCCGCATCCAGGACCGCGACCTGGCCCATCTCCCCGACGCCGCCAAGCGTCAGGTGCGGCGGTCCCAGCGACAGTACGTCGAGATCTGGGTGGCGGTCCTGACCCAGGTGAACCCGGATCTGGCCGAGGACGACGCCCGCGTCATGGCTCACGCCGCGTTCGGCCTGCTGAACTCCACCCCCTACAGCGTGAGACCCGCTGTCCCCAAGACACATTCACGTGCGGTACTGCGCCGGATGACGCTGGCCGCACTCACCGCCGACTAGACACCGAACGCCTTGGACAGCCAGCGGGTCGCCACATCGACCAGCACGGCGCGGTTCTCCCGCTTGACGATCTCGTGGCCGTCGTCGTCGAAGATCAGCAGTTCTGCGGTGCGCCCGAGTGCCATCAGTGCCTCGTACATCTGACGGGATTCATCGGGCGGCACGTTCGTGTCGTTGCCGCCGTGCACCAGCAGCAGCGGGGCGATCATGGCATCCGCCCTCGGCAGCGGCGAAAGCCGTTCCAGCAGATCACGATCCGCCACCGGATGGCCGTATTCGGGGTAGGACGCCGCGGCGATCCACTGCTCGGTGGTGTGATAGAAGCTGTTCAGGTCGCTCATCCCGCAGATGCTGATGCCGGCGACGAACAGTTCCGGGTGGAAAGCCAACGCCGCCTGGGTCAGATAGCCGCCGTACGACCAGCCGGTACAGGCCAGCCGATCGGCCGGCGCGACACCCTGGTCCACCAGATACTGCGCGCAATCGGCGACATCGTCGATCGCGGCGAACCGCAGCTCCTTGTCATCGGCGTGCACGAAAGCCCGGCCGAACCCGCCCGAGCCGCGCACGTTCGGCGTCAGCACCGCAAAACCCGCCTCCAGCAGCGCCGGGAAGATCTCGTTGTATTCCGGCCGCGCCTGCCCCTCGGGGCCACCGTGCAGGAACATCACCGCACCCACCGTCTCGCCCTGCGGCCGGTACAACCACCCGGTGAGCTCCAGCCCGTCGCGTGCGGTGATCCGCTCCAAGGTCGGCGCCGCGGTCAGGGGCCCGCTGCTGGGCTCCCGGTCGATCCGCTCCCATTCCAGCGAACGCGGGTCGACGAGTTCGACGGTGCGCGGCAACGACGGCCCCTGCACGGTCACCGCCACCATGGACCCGCCCGCACTGATGCTCAGCTCACCGGCGACCGGGCCGGGCATGGGAATCGGTGCCGACAGCGATTCGTCGGCATATTCCAGGATCTGCAGCTCGCTGCGGCCGTCGATGTTCCACAACAACGCGACGGTGGACAGATCGTCACTGACCACGAACTCGTCGAGCTCGTAGCCGGCCCGCTCGGCGACGACGTGATACGTCACACCCTCGGCGGTCACCGTCACCTCCAGCAGACGGGCGTGCGCGGCGCCGTTGTCACTGCGGATCAGGGCCCGCACAAAGCCTTCGGTGCTGCCCGGCTCATAGGTGCTGGCCGGGTAGTACAGGGTGGTCTCACCGTCGAAGCCGCTGCGGAGCCTTCGCGGGGTGTGATCGTCGAGGATCACACCGAAATCGGTGACCGACCCGGGATCCGATGGCAGCAGCGCGATCTCGGTCAGGCCCCACAACATGATGAGCTCCTGGTACCCGCGCGGCCCGACCCGCACCAGCGAGGCGCCCGCCCACGCGTCGACCAGCCGGCCGCCCGACCGTCGGTCGAGTATGAGGGTGCCACCGGTGGCCGGATCGATCAGGCACGAGCTGCCGACGCCATCCTCTCCGGTGAGGATCGCCGCGACCTGGGTGCCGTCCCAACTGATCAGTTCGGCGGTGCCCTCCGCGTCGGGCGGCCAGTAGTCGATCCGGCGCGCGTCACGGTCGTCGGGATCGGTCGTCACCACCCAGATCTGGCTGCGGGTCCCACCTTCGGGTGCCACCTGGCACGCCAGCCAGTGGCCGTCGGCGGAATGGATGACCTTCGTCACGGGCCCGACCACGGGCAGCTCGACGTCGCGCGAGGAACTGGCCCGCCACCCGCGCAGGAAGCGCTGCACCGCCCGCGGATAGCCGCCATCGTCGACCAAGTGGGCAAATGCCGTCGCATCCGGTGACAACGACGCGCCGTAGTTCACCCGCACATGCCGATCTGCGGCCACCTCGCGTCCTCCCGTCATTTGCGCAGTCCACTCCAGCATCTCTCATCACCACGCGATCCCTGGGACCTCGGCCGCAGCGGACTGAGCATCCGCACAGGTACCCTCGCAGCCATGAGGTGGGCATGACCGATTCACCACGCCGCGACGGGTCCGAGCCGACCCAATCGTTCGGTAGCGGCTACCCCGTGGACTATCCAGATCCGGCGTACTCGAACCAGCCGCCGTATCAGGGCGCGTACCCGGCTGTGCCCGGTCCGGCGCCGCAGGCTGCCCCGAATCCCACCCAACAGCTACCGCCCTACTCTCCCTATGGGCATGACGCGGGCGCAACCGGCCAGCCGCCGGGCGCTCCCACTCCGCCGCCGGGAACACCGCCGGAGCCCGACGGCCCCGAGCCCCGGCTCTGGTTGTGGATCCTGGCTGCCGTGGCGGTCCTGGTCGCGCTGGGCCTCGTCGTCGCACTGGTGATCGCCAACGGCTCCAGCCAGGAGACCGTGGTCGCGCCGCAACCGATCACCCCGCAGCCCAGCTTCAGCACGTCACCGAAGACACCCACCACGACCTCGCGGGCGCCCCGCCCGGTCCCGGCGCCCACCACGGCCCCACCCACGGAGACCACGCCCGGGCCCACCGAGACGGTCACCTACGAGGTCGCCGGTGAGGGCCGGGCCATCAACATCACCTACCTGGACACCGGCAACGTGCTGCAAACGGAGTTCAACGTCATGCTGCCCTGGAGCAAGCAGGTCGAACTGGCTCAACCGGCGACCGAGACCGCCAGCGTGAGCGTCGTGAACTTCGGCCCCGAGGTGGCGTGCACCGTGACCGTCAACGGCGTGCAGACCCAACATCGGACCGGCTCGGGAATCACCATCTGCGTCGGTACGGCCTGAGCCCGGCTCAGTGCGCCGGCACGGCGGGGCTGGGCTGCCGTGCCGGCACCCGCACGGCCAACATGCCCGCCAGTCCCAGCGCCAGCACCAGCACCAGTCCGCCCATCCCGGCCCGGTCGGCGCCGAACACATTGATGAAAATGGAGAACAGCAACGGCGCCAGGGGGGACGCTGCGCGTCCGACGGTGGTGTAGAGCCCGAACGCGACGCCCTCCTTGCCGTCCGCGGTGATCCGCAGCATCAAGGTGCGGGCCGAGGCCAGCGTCGGCCCGATGAACAGACACAGCAACAGGCCGCACACCCAGAAGGCCACCGGTCCTGACAGCACCAGCAAGGCCAGCCCCACCGCGATCAGGAAGACCAACGATCCGACGATGACGGACTTGGAACCGATCCGGTCATCGAGCTGCCCACCGATGACGGCCCCGAGCGCGGCGATCACACAGGCACTGATCCCGAACAACAGCACGTCTGCCTCGGAGATGCCGTAGACGCTGACCCCCAGCACCGCGCCGAAGGTGAACACCCCGGCCAGCCCATCGCGGAACACCGCGCTGGCCAGCAGGTAGTAGACGACGTTGTGGTCGCGTTGCCACTCGCCGCGGATCTCGGACCACAACTTGCGGTAGGCGCCGAAGAAGCCGACCCGCTCAACAGGGGGCGCATCTTTCACCGGCGGCACCATCACGAACAACGGCAGCGCGAACAACGCAAACCAGACCGCGGTGAGCAGCATCACCGCTCGCACGTTCTGTCCGTCTTCGGTCTGGATGCCCAGCATCCCCCCGTCACCGGCCATGAATCCGACGTAGGCCAGCAGCAACAGCACGACGCTGCCCCCGTAGCCCATCGCCAGGCCGAGCCCGGAGATCCGCCCTGACGTCTCCGGGGTGGACAGCTGTCGCAGCATGGCGTTGTAGGGCACGGTGGCCAGCTCGTTGCAGGCCGCGGTGCAGGCCAACAGGATCAACCCCGGCAGAAGGTAACGGTGGTCGTCGCGGATCAGGCTCATCGCCGCGGTGAACGCCACGGCGGCACCCGTCATCACCGCCAGTACCCGACGCCGCCGCTGCGGCGCGTCGACCCAGATCCCGACGGCGGGCGCCAGCAGAGCCACCGCGAGACCGACGGCGAACATGGCCCAGCCCAGCCAACTGGCCGGCGAGGTGTCGCCGGGCAAGTCCGATCCGACGCCTTTCGTCAGATACACCGAGAACACAAACGTGATGACGATGGCGTTCAGCCCAGTCGCGCCGCAGTCCCACAGTGCCCACGCGAGCACCCTCGCCCGCCGGGGGTTAGTCATGACCGACACCTTATGGGTTCGGGCGCCTTCTAGGATTGGCCGCATGCCAGTACCCGCACCCAGTCCGGATGCCCGTGCCGTCGTCACCGGCGCCTCGCAGAACATCGGCGAAGCGTTGGCCACCGAACTCGCTGCCCGCGGCCACCACCTGATCATCACCGCCCGACGGGAGGACGTACTGACGTCACTCGCGCAGCGCCTCACCGAGCGTTACGGGGTCACCGTCGAGGTGCGCGCCGTCGACCTCGCCGATCCCGCGGCCCGAGGCGTCCTGTGCGACGAACTCGCCCAGCGCGAGATCTCGATCCTGTGCGCCAACGCGGGCACCGCGACCTTCGGCCCGGTCAACGACCTCGACCCGGCCGGTGAGAAGGCACAGGTGCAGCTCAACGTCCTCGGTGTGCACGATCTGGTGCTGGCCGTGCTGCCCGGAATGGTCAAGCGCGGCTCCGGCGGCATCCTGACCTCCGGATCGGCGGCCGGTAATTCACCGATCCCCAACAACGCCACCTACGCGGCGACCAAGGCGTTCGCCAATACCTTCAGCGAGTCACTGCGCGGCGAACTCAAGGGCGCGGGCGTACACGTCACGGTGCTGGCGCCGGGCCCGGTGCGTACCGACCTGCCCGACGAGTCCGAGCAGTCTCTGGTCGAGCGGCTGATCCCCGACTTCCTGTGGATCTCAACCGAATACACCGCCAAGCTGTCGCTGGACGGTCTGGAGAAGAACAAAATGCGGGTGGTGCCCGGCGTGACCTCCAAGGCCATGTCGATGGCCAGCGGATACGCACCGCGGGCGATCGTCACCCCGATCGTGGGCGCCGTGTACAAGAAGCTCGGCGGCGGCTAGAGCTTCCCACCCCTCTGCGGCGAAACGGCATTCCAGCAGCGAAATATCGAGTAACGCCCTGCCGGAATGCCGTTTCGGCGGATACGCGGACTACCGGCTCCAGCCTGATTCGCCGCTCAGCGGCGGCGGCCCGTCCCGAAGATGCTGCGGGTGATCTCGCGACCGATCACGGTGCCCGCCGAGCGCATGGCGCTCTTGAACGCCGAGCTCTTGAGCACCTGCTCGAGCATCCCCGGCTCGGCCGGTTGCGCCGGGGCCGGCATGGCCTCGATCTCACCTGACGCCTCGACACCGCCGAAGCCGCCCGGATCCTCCGGCGACGGTGGCGGGGCCAGCTTGGCGGCCAGTTGCTCGTAGGCCGAATCCCGGTCCACCGTCTGGCCATACGTCGCCTGCAGCGGGCTGGCCTTGGCGGCAGCGGTGATCGCGTCATTGCCGATCGTGTCCATCAACGACCGCGGCGCCCGCATCCTCGTCCACGCCACCGGCGTCGGCGCACCCTTCTCCGAGAGCACCGTGACCACTGCCTCGCCGATACCCAACGACGTCAGCGCCTTCTCCAGGTCGTAGACATCGGTCTTCGGGTATGTGCGCACGGTCTTCGACAGCGCCTTCTGGTCGTCCGGGGTGAAGGCGCGCAACGCATGCTGCACCCGGGCACCCAGCTGTGAGAGCACCTCGTTGGGCACATCGGTGGGCAGCTGCGTGCAGAAGAACACGCCGACGCCCTTGGAGCGGATCAACTTGACGGTCTGCTCGACCTGCTCCAGGAACGCCTTGGACGCGTCGGTGAAAAGCAGATGCGCCTCATCGAAGATGAAGACCAACTTCGGCTTGTCGATGTCACCGACCTCGGGCAGCGACGTGAACAGATCGGCCAGCACCCACATCAGGAACGTCGAGAACATCACCGGACGCGCGGCCTGCGAACCCAACTCCAGCAGGCTGATGATGCCGCGGCCCTGCGCGTCGGTGCGCAGCAGATCCTTGGGCTCGAGTTCCGGTTCGCCGAAGAACGAATCGGCGCCCTCGGCCTCCAGGTTGACCAGGGCCCGCAGGATGACACCCGCCGTCGTAGTCGACACCGCGCCCAGGGCCTTGAGCTCGGGCTTGCCCTCGTCGCTGGTAAGGAACTGGATCACCGAACGCAGGTCCTTGATGTCCAGCAGCGGCAAGCCCTTCTGATCGGCCCAGTGGAAGATCAGGCCGAGCGTGGACTCCTGAGTTGCGTTGAGCCCCAGAACCTTTGACAGCAGGATCGGTCCGAAGCTGGTGATCGTGGCCCGCACCGGGACCCCGATCCCTTCGGTGCCCAGCGACAGGAACTCCACCGGGAAGGCGGTCGGCGCCCAGCTGTCGCCGGTGTCCTTGGCCCGCTGCGCGGTCTTGTCGTTGGCCTCGCCGGGCTTCGACAGTCCCGACAGATCGCCCTTCACGTCGGCCATCACCACCGGGACACCCGCCGCGGACAACTGCTCGGCGATCACCTGCAGCGTCTTGGTCTTGCCGGTACCCGTGGCACCCGCGATCAAGCCGTGCCGGTTGACCGTGGCCAGCGGGATGCGGACCTGCGCGCTCGGGTCGACAGTGCCGCCTGCGTCGTCGGGGACGAAAACAGTTCCCAGCTCCAACGCCCGGCCTTCGACTGCGTAACCGGCAGCAATCTGCTGCGCGGGGGTGGCTGTCGATTCGGTGGTCATGCCGCGGTCCTCCCAGTTTTCGCGAACGAGCCAATCGGGCTTTGACACTACTTGTCAGGCGGCGCGCGCGGTGGGTGTGACGGCTCGTTGTCACGTGTAGGAATACTGTGGATCTTCGTGCGAGACGAACTGGTATGGATCGACTGCGAGATGACCGGCCTGGACCTCAAGTCCGATCGGCTGATCGAGATCGCGGTTCTGGTAACCGACGCTGACCTGAACATCCTCGGTGACGGCCTTGACGTGGTCATTCACACCGACGACGAGGCGCTGTCCTCCATGGTCGACGTGGTCAAACAGATGCACACCAGGTCCGGGTTGATCGAAGAAGTCCGGGTGTCGACCGTCGACGTGGCCACCGCCGAGCAGATGGTGCTCGACTACATCCGCGAGCACGTCAAGACCGCCAAGGCCGCTCCCCTGGCCGGCAACTCGATCGCGACAGACCGTGGCTTCATCGCCCGCGACATGCCCAAACTCGACGATTACCTGCACTACCGGATGATCGATGTCAGCTCGATCAAGGAGCTGTGCCGCCGCTGGTACCCCCGGATCTACTTCGGCCAGCCGGAGAAAGGTCTCGCACACCGCGCCCTGGCCGACATCCACGAGTCGATCCGCGAACTCAAGTACTACCGCTCGACCGCGTTCGTCGCGCAGCCCGGGCCGTCTACCAGCGATATCGCTGCGATCGCCGCCGAGCTCGGCCCGCCGAAGGACGACGCGACCGAAACCGATTCGGCGGTACAGCACCCAAGCAGTTAGTATCTACGAGCCGCATATGCTCCAGAGGCAGAGCGGCGATGGTGGCTGTAGTTCAGTTGGTAGAGCACCAGGTTGTGATCCTGGCTGTCGCGGGTTCGAGTCCCGTCAGCCACCCCGATATCGGGAACGCCGTCTGCGCAAGCAGGCGGCGTTTCTGGTTTCCGGCGTCCTTGCCGTCAACCAATCCCAGGATCACTCCATCGAGCGATGATCTGACCGGCGAAATCAAGCATCTCGTCCAGGCTGGGGAACATGGCGAAGGGATCCACGATCGCCTCGTCGGCACCGGACCCGGCCAGACGCTCGAGCCTGTCGGCGACAGAGTCGACGGACGTACCCGGATCGAGGTTGATCCGCATGGCCTTCTTCAGCGCGTCAGGATCGCGGCCGGCGTCCTTCGCCTCCCAGCGGGCAATCGACCACAGGTGGTCGGTGATCTCGTCCTGCAGTCCCTCGACTCCCAGCCAGCCGGTGCCGCTGCGGCCGACCCGGCGCATCGCCGCCTCGCTGACACCGCCGATCCAGATGGGCGGACCACCGGCCTGGACCGGGCGAAGGTCGGCATGCACCGGCGGCAGTGAGAAGAACTCGCTTTCCCAGGAAACCGGGGTCGTCGTCCACCACTCGTGCAGGAACGCCAACAGGTCGTCGAGCTGCCGCCCGCGCCGGCGCCAGTCCGCGCTGCGGGCGATGTCATGTTCGTCCTTCATCCACCCGATTCCCACGCCGACGTCAAGGCGGCCTTCGCTGAGCACGTCGAGTGTGGTCAGCATCCGGGCCAGGTGCACCGGCTCGTAGTAGAACGTGCTGAGCGTGCTGGCGTTCAGCCGCACCCGACTGGTTGCCGCCGCGGCGACCGTCCACAGCAGCACCGGGTCGAGGTAACGGGTCATCTGTCGCGGGTACGGCTGCTCTTTGCCCGGGTAGGTGCTGTGCATGTCGACCGGCGTGACCAGGCGATCGCCGACCCAGAGTGTGTCGTAGCCAAGGTCTTCGAGTCCGCGGCAGAACCCACGGAGACCCTCGGCGCTGCTGATTGCGGGCCCGACTATCGGAAGCGCGAAACCAAGCTTCATCAAGAAAATCCTTTCATTGATACGTCAACCACTACTGGGGTCCGGGCCGACGGTGCGGCTCAGGCGGGACGGCTGGCACCGAGGGCAAAGCCGAAGTCCCCCACCCCATTTCGGGCGAGGCCCATCATGACCAGGCCCGTTCCTTCCAGCCAGTGCGCCATGTTCAAGCCGCCTACGTCGAGCGGGCGCAGCCCGAGGCTCGCGATGAACTCCGTTACGTCCCCTTTCGCGCGCACGTCGTCGCCGGCGATGAAGACGTCGAGCGGCCGGCCCTGGTCGAGGACGACACCGAAGATGGTGTTGAACGCCTTCACCACGCTGGCGCTGGCCGGTGCCGCCTTGGCGACTTCCTGTGCGACTGAGGTGTCCTCGGGGATGGCCAGCCCGTCGGCCGCGGCATTGAAGGGGTTGCTGATGTCGACGATGACCTTGCCCGCCAGGGCGTCTCCGTACTGGGTGACGACCGGAACGACGTTCGCGTACAGGAGGGACATGATGACGATGTCCCCGGCCGGGACGGCGCCGAACTCTCCCGTCGTCGTCCTCCCGCCGAGCGCCTTGGCCAGGTCGGAGGCCTTGGTCTGATCTCGGCCGGTGATCTCGACGGTATTGCCACCCGCCACCGCCAGTGCGCCTATGGCGCGGGCCATGTTTCCCGTGCCGATGATGCTGATGCTGCTCATGAGATATCCAATCTGGTCAAAAAAGGTTGATGCATCAACCTTAAGCTGAATTGGGTGATGCGTCAACCAAAAGAGTTAGAATGGAGCCGATGGAACCGAACTGGCTGAGCCCGAGCGAAGACCGCGCCTGGCGGGCCTTCATGCATGCCCACCATCAACTCGTTGCGCACCTGAACAGAGGTCTGCAGGAATCGGGCCTATCCGGGGCCGATTACGAGGTCCTGGCGGTGTTGTCCGGTCACGACGGGGACCGCATGCCCGCCCACGAGCTGTGCAATGCACTGGACTGGGAGAAGAGCCGGGTCTCCCACCAGGTGCGGCGTATGCAGAACGACGGACTGATCAGCCGCGAGCCCAACCCCGACGACGCCCGCAGCACCATGGTCCGACTGCTACCGGCCGGCCGCGCCGCCATCGAGAAGGCAGCGCCCAGGCACGTCGACGACGTCCGCCGGAATTTCATCGACCTACTCAGCCCGGCCGAGCTCGACATGCTCGCCGCCCTCAACGAACGAGTCCTGCGCCATCTGGCCAAAGGCAACGACGACTCCCACGCCGAAGGCGAGTCCTCGTAACCCTTGTCAGCCTGAGGATTTCAACTCCAGCCCAGGCCTCCCCCCGGGGCGGCTGGAGCTCAATCCTTGACGTCCGGGTCCCAGGTGGATGGCAACAGTGGCACCGTCGAACCATCGCCGAACTCGGCGCCGCCCAACGTCGTCAAGCCCGTCGTCGTCGCATCCTTCTGGTCCCGCGCACCGGAAAATCCCAGCGCCCCCGCACCGCGGTCCGAGGCCATCGGCGATGTCTCCGGAGCAGCATCCCCGGGCAGGTCAGCTTGCAGGTCCATGTATTCGTAGCCGTAGCCCTTCTCGCGTATCGCTGCGCGTCGCCGGCGGCGGGCGCGCGCCTCGCGGGCTGTTTCCCCGGCAGCGGCCACAGCGGCATCGGGTTCGGAAGCTTTCTTCTTGGCGGCGGCCGCGGCGTTGGCCCGGGCCGCGGCCGGAACGGCGGCGCCCGGCGCGCCGATCAGATAGGGCGGGAAGAATCCCGGTCCACCACCCGGAGCAGCCGACGGCGCCGATGCGGAGGCGACGGGTGCCGACGCCGACGCACCGGTCGAGGGGGCGGCGGGCGCCGACGGCGCGGTCGGAGACGGCGTCCCGCTCGCCACCGTCGATGCGCTCCCGGCCGCCGGCCATGATTCAGGGTCGGTGCCGGCCGGAATTTCCGCCCCAACCAAGGCGGGCGGCTGGATTGCGGCCAGACCGGTGATCGCCCACCCCAGGTTGGCGATCACGACGCTCAGGGCGGGCTGAATCAGGGCCGGGGACAACTGAACAACGACCTGCAGCAGCTGCGCCGCATGGAACGCCATGTCGGCCAACACCATCGGCAGGTTGGTCAACAACGCAGCAGGGTCGTTCAGCAGGTTGTCGATCAGCAGGCCGATGTTCTCGATCTGCTCTTGGCCGACTTCCAGCCACCACCGCGGGTCCAGTGGGCTCAGGTCACCGTGGCCATGGTCGTCGTGGTCATGATCGTGGTCGCCGTCGTGATCGTGATCGTGGTCGCCGTCGTGATCATGGTCATCGTCGTGGTCATGTTCGTCGTGCAGGATCCGCGGCGCCGCCCGGGTGACTGGCGCGGATGCCACGGCCGTCTCGGAGACTCCTTGGTAGACGGTCATCGTGGTGGCGGCCTGAATCCACATCCGCACGTAGTCGGCCTCGTTCACCGCGATCGGGATGGTGTTGATCCCAAAGAAGTTGGTAGACACCAGGACCGCCTGCCGTGCATGGTTGGCGGCCAACTCGGCCAGGGTGGGCATCGCCGCCAATGCACTGGTGTAAGCGGCGGCGGCGGTTTCATGCTGGACGGCGATCGCCGAGCTGTCGGCGCTGACCTGCTGCAACCACGCCAGATACGGCAGGTGAGCAGCCAGGTACTGTTCCGCACTCGGACCCTGCCATGCCCCCGCTTGCACCGCACCCAGCACTGCCGCGAGTTCTGCTGCCACCGCGGCATATTCGACGCTCAACGACGACCACGCGCCGGCCGCAGCCAACATCGCACCGGGACCCGGGCCGCTGGTCAGCAACGCTGAATGCACCTCTGGCGGTGAGGCCATCCATACCGCGACCATGAGGACCCTCCTTGTAGACCGGCTACCCGAAGCGTCCAAGCTATTGAATATGATTGTCATTATCAATGAATCATTTGAAACTCATAGAATGCCGAGCGGAAGCAGCGTCAACGGCAACGTCGCCACACCGACGTTTCATCGCGGACATCATGCATCGCGTGCGGGCAGCCCTGGCCCACCAAAGGGGCCCAAAGGCCTTGTGAGCGAAAGGCCCTCACGACCCTCGAGGTATCGCAGCGACCGGAGTCACCGGCCGAGTGAGTTGCGGACTATGGCGTGTCTGTTAATTGCTGACGCGGTAGAAGGTGGTGACGGATCCTCAGCCTGGCTGCCTCCGTGCCGAGTCTCGTGAATCGGACCTTGTCCGGGAAAATCAAGTCTCCCTGTGTGCCACAACACCATTAATATTGATTAGACATGCTCTACGTCTAGGATTGCGGCCACATGCTGGCAGTAATCCTAGGCGTAAGCGCTTTCAGGGTTGAATTAGCTGCGCTTTGGCCAGGGTCCGCTGCGACACCGTGGCCAGCGCCTTGGGTCTGCCGATTTTGTCAGACACACCCTAGTCCGCCGCGTCGACCCGCCGACGAATACGCGGCGCCAGTTGCACGATCTCGGGCACCACGGTCGGATTCTCGTAGGCGGTGGTCACCAGCGACACCAAGGTGTTGGCGACGTCGCGCAGGGCCGACATCCGGGCCGGCAGGGCCCCCTGGGCCACCCACGTCTTCACCAATTGGTCCAGCAGATCGCGGTCCGCACCGCGCAGGATCTCGGTGTCGTCGGTGGGGCCGACGCCCACCCGGATCAGCGACAGCTCGGGATGCTCGATGCGCCAGGAGTGCAGGATCTCGTCGAGCGCGGCCTTGCTCGCGCTGTATGCCGCCACACCGGCCCGCGGACGCCCCACGTCATAGCTCGACGCGACCAGCACCACACCGTTCTCGGACAGCCGCGGTGTCGCCGCCCGCAATACGTTGTTGGCACCCACCGTGTTGACGCTGAACGCGTGCAACCAGGTGGCGACGTCGGTGTCCTCGATGTAGGCGAAGGGGATCACGGTGCTCGTGAACACCACGGCGTCCAGGCCGCCCAGCGCGTCCGCCGCCTCGTTGACCACGCGACTGATGGCCGAGGAGTCCTCGACGTCGAGCTCGAAGGCGAATCCGCCGATGGCGTCTGCCAGGGAATTCAGCAGATCGACGCGTCGCGCGGCGACGGCGACCTTGGCGCCGCGTTCGGTGGCACTGACCGCAACAGCGTGGCCGATGCCCGAGGAAGCACCGACGACGAGGAGACGCAGCCCGGCTGCATCGGCTCGCTGACCGCTCATTCTGGATCAACCTCCATGGTTCATCTCAAGGTGTTAGGTCACCCTTCGCTCGTCGGACATTACCGGGTGCGATGAATTCCGGACGCTCGGCGGGTCCACTTGAGAGAACGAGATTCTCCGAGCAGCAGTCAGGAGCCCTTCATGACGACAGGAAAACCGCCGATAGTCGACCAGCAGGCGTGGCGCACCGCGCTCGACGACCTGCGGCGCCGGGAGAAGGCCGCCACCCGGGAACTGGACGCGATCGCCGCCGCGCGCCGCCGGCTGCCGATGGTGGAGCTGCCGGACTACACGCTGATCGGCGCCGACGGGCCGGTGCGCCTGGCCGATGTATTCGACGGACGCGCTCAGCTGATCACCTACCACCACATGTGGACCGACGGTGCCGAATGGCAGTGCGGCGGCTGCA
Organism: Mycolicibacterium arcueilense; assembly: GCF_058536225.1. NCBI lineage: Bacteria > Bacillati > Actinomycetota > Actinomycetes > Mycobacteriales > Mycobacteriaceae > Mycobacterium > Mycolicibacterium arcueilense. Next base: position 212,917 of record NZ_JBZTYL010000026.1, on the reverse strand, counting down.
CCGGCTTCACGTCCCAGTTCACGCGTCTCGACTTCCTGGACAACTACGACGCCCGCTTCGTCATCGTCACCAACGGGCCCATCGAGGAGGCGCTGGCGTACCGCGAGAAGGTCGGCAACCGGATGGACTGGTTCTCCTCATCGGAGAGCTCCTTCGGGTCCGACGTCGACGCCGGCCCGGGCGAAGACTTCGCAGTCAACGTCTTCTTTCGCGACGGCGAAACCGTCTACCGCACCTGGCACACCAACGGCCGTGGCACCGAACAACTCAGCCACTCGTTCGCGCTGATCGACCTGCTGCCGTGGGGCCGGCAGGAACAGTGGCAGGACTCCCCCGACGGCTGGCCCAAACAGCCGACCTACTCGGGCTGGCTCGACAGCCCCGACATCGCCCACCTGTACGGAAAGGACTCCCTGTGACCACATCAACCGATCAGCAGCGCTACGTCGTCACCCGCACCATCTCCGCCTCCCCAGCCCAGGTGTTCGCCGTCCTGGCCGATCCGGCCCGGCATTGCGACACCGAGCCCGGCGACTGGGTACGCGACGCGATCGACCCCGAACCCATCACCGGGACCGGTCAGATCTTCGCGGTCAACATGTTCCTACCGGCGGCCGGTGGCCACTACGTCATGCACAACCTGGTGACCGAGTTCGACCAGGACCGGACCATCGCCTGGTTGCCCGGCCAGCTCGACGAGCAGGGCCACCATGCGCCCGGTGGGTGGTGGTGGCGGTACGACCTGGCCCCCAACGGAGACCAGACCGACGTCACCCTCACCTACGACTGGACCGACACCCCGCAGAGCTTCCGCGACCAGATCGGCGGGATGCCACCGTTCGGCTCCGACTTCCTCGACGAATCGCTTGCGGCACTGGATCGTTCATCCAAGTAGTCAGGCCGGCACCCGGTCCAGGAACCCGAGAACGGTCTGGATCCGGCCCTCACCGTCAGTGGCGAGGACGTCGAATCCGACCACTACCGGATCGGCGTCGCGCGGACCGAGCCCCCACTGGAAACGCGCCTGCCGGTGGTGGGTATCGGGCCCGCTGACAAGGGTGAACACGAATCCCGGAAACTGGGAGTGGACGGCCTCGATGGCGCCCGAGATGCCGTCGTGCCCGCTCACCTCAGCCAGCGGATCGGTGTAGGTGACGCCCGCCGACCAATGCCGTTCCAACAGGGCCCGTCGTTCGACGGCATCGGTGGCATTCCAGGTGCTGAGGTACGCGGTGACGGTGTCATTGAGCTCGGCCATTTCGCCTCTTTCACGGTAATCGACTGGGACTCAGCCAGATTCACCGATCTGAAGCGGGATGTCGATTACCGCAGGGGTAATCGGGTCAGGTGCTGGCGTTGCCGGTGCGCCACTGGTCCCACGGGATGTTCCAGTCCCCCAGGCCCTCGGTCCCCGGCAACACCGAGCCCACTGTGTTGACGACCTCGACGATGTCGCCGCGTTTGGTGTTCTCGTAGAACCACCGGGCGTTCGCCGTGCTGACATTGAGGCAGCCATGGCTGACGTTGCTGTACCCCTGGCTGCCGACCGACCACGGGGCACCGTGCACGTAGATGCCGCTGTAGGACATCTGGGTCGCGAAGTCGACCTCGGTGCGATAACCGTTCGGCGAGTTGACCGGCACCCCGTAGGTGGAGGAATCCATCACCATATGGTCGAAACGATCGCCGACGATGTAGACGCCGTTGTTGGTCGGAGAACTGTTCTTACCCATGGAGATCGGCATGGCCTTGACGACCTCGCCGTTGCGCCGGACGGTCAGTGTCTTGGTGGTGTCATCGGCCTGCGCGATCACCTCGTCACCGATCGTGAAGTGGGTCGTGACGTTGCCCTGGCCGAACAGCCCATCGCCCAACGCGACACCGTAGGTGTTGACCGTGACGTCGACCGAGGTGCCAGGTTTCCAGTATTTCGCGGGCCGCCAACGGACTTCCCGGTTGTTGAGCCAGTAGAACGCACCTTCGACCGGCGGATCGGTCTTGACCGTGACGGCACGTTGGGCAGCCAGTCGATCGGAGATGTTCTCGTCGAACCGGATTGCCACCGGCTGCCCCACCCCGACCACTTCCCCGTTGTTCGGCAGGACATACGGCATCGTCAAGTTGGCCGGCGAGTGCGTCTCGAACCGCAGTCTGCGGTTGGCGACGCCACCGAGGCCCAGAGACTGCGCGTTGAGGGTGTACTGCTCGTTGTAGTCGAGCGGGTCGGTGGTGGACCACGTCAGCCCGTCGGCACTGAACTTGCCTGCGACGCTGGCGCCTTCTTCGTTGGTCATGGTGACGCCACCGAGCACACCGTTCTCCGCGCTCACCGTGACCGGCGCGTCGACGGTTACCCCGACCGCACCATCGGTCACCGAGGCGTTGACCCTGGGCACCAACAAATCCCCGTAGGGGGTGCCCTTGTCGGTGATCACCGGTGCCGGCCCCTGTGGGTCTTCACCCCCGCACGCGGTAAGCCCCAACATCATTGCCGGCACCATGGCAACCACTGCCCGCCGGAACACACCCCGATACGGACGGGTCACCGTCTGGGCCTGCCCCATGGTCGTCCTACCCCTCGGATGGTCGATAGCAAATTCTTGGCAATAGTCTAAGGGTTCCGGCCGGATCGGGCCGATCAGAAGCCCGTCCCAGCCCCGCCACCAGCGGATTTCACTGTTGAGAGAAACTCCTGTTATTGTCTCTCTCGCGCGCCGTTAGCTCAGTTGGTAGAGCAGCTGACTCTTAATCAGCGGGTCCGGGGTTCGAAACCCTGACGGCGCACCAACCAAAAACCCTGCCTCGGCAGGGTTTTTGCGTTTCAGGGTCTCAGAGTTACTGGGATTGCTCACCTGTCAGGCTCGGTACCTCTCGGCCAGTCGGTCGTCGATGCTGGGTTCAGCCTCTTCCAACAACATCTCCACGGCCCCGGCCAGATGCGCGGCCGCATAGCCGTGATCCCGGTACTGCTCGCTCTTGAAGCGGTCGAGCTCCCTGCGCAGATCGCCCAGGGTTTCGTCGCTCACATGCGCCATATGGCTACCTCCCGTCGGTGTGACCACGGCTCACATCACCTTGCGGAGGTTCGACATGAGCCATTGGGTGTCGTCAGCGAATCCCGACGATGAGCCCGTCGGGATCGGCTCTACCGGCGATAGCCCATGCAGCAATCCTGGCAAACGGAAAATAAGTTAGCTGCAACGCAATACCCCCTTGTCACACGATTGTCCCGTGTTGCGGTCGGGATCAAGACCCAGGGCCGCCTCCCCGATCCTGACCCGACGTCGACCTTAGCTGGACACCTATGCACTAGCAACCGGTTCGACCAGAAAGACGCGTTCCCGCCCTGCTATGCAGGAGATTTCAGCTATCGCACCTCGTCTGCACCGAGTTGCACAGGACACCGGCGATTACCAGACCGACACATGTTTGCCAATCGTTTTCCCCACCAAATCGGCGTGGATCAGGACGGAACAGCTGACCGCGCGTCACGCGACGCCAACATTCCAGCAAACTTTTCAGTGGATCGGTCCGATTACGTCCGTCGCCACGCACTCAGTTTCCATCCGCCACCAGGGCCGTCGGCCGAATTTGCGGTGAGCGGTACTCGTAACAGTCAGACACCCGTCGCCGACATACCTCGATAATGTGCTGATAACCGTGACGCAACCCGGCAAGTTGGGGTAATACTCCATTGTTGACGTAGTCGTAAGTTACTGCCTAGAATCCATCTTCAGCGCTTCCGCTGGTCAGACGCTAGAAACCGTGTTAATATCAAGTTAGCTGATTAATTGCGATCCGGTACCGCGTGGCGATTACGCCAAGATGAGGGGTGTTAGCTGATGCCTGCCGTAGGTGGCGCCGATCCCACAGCTGCAGCGACCGCCGCATTTGTTGCTGCGAACCAGCCCGTCATGGTGTATACCTGCAGCCGTCTGGGCCGCATCGCCAATCCCCCGAGTTTCTCGTTGGCGGACTGGCTCCTGTTCCGCCGCCGCTGAGCGGCGTATTCAGCTGGAGCCGCTGAGCGGCGTATCAAGCCGGAGCCGCTGCTCCGGGCGTCTCCGCAGGGCACACAACGCGCGCCCCGCGGATCGACACTCAGCGCCGCTTGATCCGTCGCACGACGACGAACACCACCAGCACTCCCGCACCGGCCAATGACGCCGTCACGGCGGGCTTCTTGATGAAGCCGATCACCGCCGACTTGAAATCGTCGGCCAGACGCTGCGGGTTGGCCCGCTCTGCCAGGGAGTCGACAGTCACCGCCAGCTGATCGCGAGCCTGATCGATGTCCCGCTTGATGCTCTCCGGGTCCCGGTTCGCCACTGTTTGCTCCTCCAAGCCGCTCCACGTCGTGCTGCCCTGCCGCACTACCCTAGATCAGCCGGCGCCGTGACGACGGAACCGGTCGACAAGAAGGGATACCCACGAATGCCGCAAACCCCGCGCCTCGAGGTGGGAGACACCGCCCCGGCTTTCAGCCTGCCCGACGCCGACGGCAACATCGTCAAGCTCTCCGACTACAAGGGCCGCAAGGTCATCGTGTACTTCTACCCCGCGGCGTCAACGCCCGGATGCACCAAGCAGGCGTGCGATTTCCGGGACAGTCTCACCGAACTCAATGGCGCCGGCCTCGATGTCATCGGCATCTCCCCCGACAAGCCGGAGAAGCTCGCCAAGTTCCGCGACAAGGAAGAGCTCACCTTCCCGTTGCTGTCCGATCCGGACCGTGAGGTGTTGACGGCCTGGGGTGCATTCGGCGAAAAGACCATGTACGGCAAGACGGTTCAGGGTGTGATCCGCTCGACGTTCGTCGTGGACGAGAAGGGCAAGATCGCCGTCGCGCAGTACAACGTGCGGGCCACCGGCCACGTCGCCAAGCTGCGCCGCGACCTGTCGGTCTGACACCGGTCAGGACTGGGTCGTCAGCAGGAACGTCAGGTAGCCGAGGTAGGCCGTGATCATCGCGGCCCCCTCGGCTCGGTGCACCCGCCGACCGGAGACGAAGATCGGGATACAGGCCAGGCTCGCCGCGACCATCAGTGGGATGTCGATCCACACGAGGTTGTGGGTCAGCTCGAGGCCCCGCGCGGGCACCAGGCACGTGATTCCCAGGATCAGCAGGATGTTGTAAACGCTGCTGCCGAGGAGGTTACCTACCGCGATGTCACGTTCGCCGCGCACCGTCGAGACGATCGTCGTGACCAACTCCGGGGCCGAGGTTCCGATCGCCACGACGGTCAGGCCGATGAGCGCGTCCGACACCCCGAATCCGCGGGCGATCCCCACCGCCCCGCCGACCAACCATTCGGCCCCGAGAATCACCACGGCGATACCGCTGACCGTCATGACCGTATCCTGAAGTGCGCCACGGCCAATCGGTTTCGTCTTGGCACCGCTTGACTGTCCCGTCGGGAAGGCTTCGGCGTATCCGGCGACGGTGGCCCGGCTCTCCCGCCGCGACATGCGGATCAGCACAGCGGTGTAGACGAGGGCTCCGGACACCAGGATCAGCCCGTCCACGCGCGACAACACCCCGTTGACGGCCAACACCCAGAGCAGCACCGCGGCTCCCGCCATCACCGGCAGGTCGAAGCGCAAGGTGCGCTGCTCGATCGCCAGCGGACGGATCAACGCGCTGAGCCCGAGGATGAACAAGATGTTGACGACGTTGGTGCCGGCGATGTTGCCGACGGCCAGTTCGCCGCTGCCGGTGGTCGCGGCGGTGATGCCGACAGCGAGTTCGGGAAGACTGGTGCCGATCGACACCACGGTCAGACCGATCAGGATCGGGCTGATTCCCAGGCGCGCTGCAAGTTTCGCACCGCCGCGGACCATCACCTCGGCGCCGATCGCCAAGGCGATCAGGCCGACGACGAACCAGCCGACGCTGCTGGCCATCTCGGGCTAACGGCCCAGCGCCTCGAGCAGTAACGCTTCGGCCGTCGCCGCTTTCTCGAGAACCCCGAGATGCAGGCTCTCGTTCACGCTGTGCGCCTGGGTGCCCGGGTCCTCCACGCCGGTCACCAGAATCGTCGCGGCCGGGAAGGCTTCGGCGAATTCGGCGATGAAGGGAATCGATCCGCCCATGCCCATGTCCACCGGGTCGGAGCCCCAGGCGGTCCGGAACGCCGTGCGAGCCGCGTCGTACACCGCACCCGAGGCATCGATCGCGTAGGGCTGGCCCACGTCGCCGGGAGTCACGATGACCTGGGCTCCCCAGGGCACATGGGATTCGAGGTGACGGGTCAACGCCTCCAGATGCGCGTGGGCGTCACCGCCGGGCGCGACCCGCATGCTGATCTTGGCGCGGGCCCGCGGGATCAGCGTGTTCGACGACTTGTCGATGGATGTGGTGTCGATGCCGATGACGGTGATCGCGGGCTTGGCCCACATGCGTTGCACCACTGAGCCGGAACCGATTTCGGCCACCCCGTCCAGCAGACCGGATTCCTGGCGGACCCAGTGCGCACCGCGGTCGACATCAGCCGCGGTCGTTTCGTGCAGACCGGCGACCGCGACATTGCCGTCGTCGTCGTGCAAGCTGGCCAGCAGGCGGACCAACACGCTCAACGCATCCGGCACCACCCCACCCCACAGGCCCGAATGCAGGCCGTGATCCAGGGTCGCCACCTCGACCACGCAATCGGCCAGGCCGCGCAGGGTCACCGTCAGCGCCGGGATCTCGATGCTCCAGTTGTCGGAGTCGGCGATGACGATCACATCGGCAGCCAGGGCCTCTTTGTGCGCAGCCAGGAGTGCGCCCAGTGACGGCGACCCGGATTCCTCCTCGCCTTCGACGAAGACCGTGACACCGACCGGAGGCTTGCCGTCGAAGGCCCGGATCGCCGCCAGATGGGTTGCGATACCGGCCTTGTCGTCGGCGGTGCCGCGGCCGTAGAGCCGGCCGTCACGTTCGGTGGGCTCGAACGGTGCGGAATCCCACTGGGCCGGATCCCCTTCGGGCTGCACATCGTGGTGGGCGTACAGCAGCACCGTAGGGGCTCCCGCCGGTGGCGGGTAATGCGCGATGACGGCCGGCGCGCCGCCTTCGCTGACAATGCGGACGTCGGGAAAGCCTGCATCCGACAACAGCTTTGCGACCGCCTCGGCGCTGCGGTGCACTTCGTCGCGCCGGGCCGGGTCGGCCCACACCGACTGGATGCGGACCAGATCCTCCAGATCGGACCGTACCGACGGCAACACCTGCTGCACCCGCGCCACGACGTCACTCATGGTGACGACACTAGCCGCACTGTCGAACGCCGCGAACGTGCGCGAAGCGCGGCCCGATCACGGCGTGTCGGACAGCAGACGCGCACGCTCGCGGTGCAGAGGGTTAGAGCTCCTCGATGATCGCCACCGCGGCGGCGGTGTCGGCCTCGTGGGTGAGCGAGACGTGAATGGTCACGGTTTCGAGGTGCTTGGCGATCTCGCCGGACAGCCGCACCTTGGGCCGACCCCACATGTCGGTGACCACCTCGATGTCGCGGTGGATCCCCTCCGGCAGGGCCGGCCGCTTGGAGAACCGTGAGCTGGACCAGGCCTTGATCACGGCTTCCTTGGCCGCCCACCGGGCCGCCAGGTGCCGGGCCGCCGACGAACTCTTGTCCGCGGCGTCCCGGCGCTCACCCGGCGTGAACGTCTCGGCGAATACGGTTCCCGGCCGGTCCACCTGCTCGGCGAAATCAGGTATGGAAACCACATCGATGCCTATGCCCATAATCGCCATGGAAGCGAACCTAGCTCACCTCTCCGTGCCCGCACTCACCGCACATAGAGATCGTCGTCACCGAGGCGGGCGTCCGCGTTCAGCAACATCGCGGCTTCCTGACGCTTCTCCGGCACATCGTGGTCGAAGCGGCGGTCGGCGGGCTTCTCGTACATCGGACGCCCGCCGGCGATCGCTCCGGCCAGGCGGCGCTGACCGGCCAGCGTGCGCTGCTCGGCGCGCTTGCGGTAGTCGTCGCGCTCGGCCGGATCCAGTGACGCGATGAACGCCTCCGGATGCACCAGGGCAACCAGACCCGACACGTGACCGAACCCGAGGCTGGTGACCAGACCGGCCTTGAGCGGGAACTTCCCGCGCAGGTCGAGGGCCTCGCGCACCCAGACGAAGTGGCCGGAGGTGGCCAGCTCGTCGTCGACGCAGTCCAGGCTGCGGTTCGGCGGGATCACGCCGTCGCGCAGGATCTGGCACAGACCCATCATCTGGAACACCGCCGCGCCGCCCTTGGCGTGCCCGGTCAGCGTCTTCTGGCTGACGATGAACAGCGGCGCACCCTGCGAACGGCCCATCGAGTCGGCCAGCCGCTCGTGCAGCTCGGTCTCGTTGGGATCGTTGGCCAGCGTCGAGGTGTCGTGCTTGGAGATCACCGCGATGTCGTCGGCGCCGACACCCAGCTTGGCCAACGAGCGAGCCAGCTGCGAGTCCTTGCCGCCACGCCCGGCACCAAGGGCACCCAGGCCCGGAGCCGGGATCGAGGTGTGCACACCGTCGGCGAAGCTCTGCGCGTAGCCGACCACGGCCAGCACCGGCAGACCCATCTTGGCGGCCAGATCACCGCGGGCCAGCAGGATGGTGCCACCGCCCTGGGCTTCCAGGAAGCCGAGACGACGACGGTCGTTGGCGCGGGAGAACTTCGAGTCGCTGATGCCCTTGGCCCGCATCATCTCGGTGTCGGCCGTGGCGGCCATGTCACCGAAGCCGATGATGGCTTCCAGGGTCAGATCGTCGAAGCCGCCGGCGATCACCAGGTCGGCCTTGCCGAGGCGGATCTTGTCCACACCTTCCTCGACCGAGACGGCCGCGGTGGCGCAGGCGCCGACGGGGTGGACCATGGCGCCGTAGCCACCGACATAGCTCTGCATGACGTGTGCCGCAACGACGTTGGGCAGCACCTCCTGCAGGATGTCGTTCGGCTTGGCGCGGCCCAGCAGGTTGCCGTGGTACATGGTCTGCATCGAGGTCATGCCGCCCATGCCGGTGCCCTGCGTGGAGGCCACCAGGCTCGGGTGAACCCAACGCATCAGCTCGGTCGGGGTGAAGCCCGAGGACAGGAACGCGTCGACGGTGGCGACGATGTTCCACAGCGCAACCCGGTCGATCGAGTTGGCCATGTCCGGGGTGATGCCCCACACCGTCGGGTCGAAGCCGGTCGGGATCTGGGCACCGACCGTGCGCGACAGTTTGGTCTTGCGCGGAACCCGAATCTCGGTGCCCGCCTTGCGGATCACCTGCCAGTCACTGGAATCGGGAACCGGCCGGGCCACCGTGTGTTCGGGGTCGAAGGACACGAATGCCCGGGCATCGGCCTCACTGGAGACGACGAAGCTGAAGTCCTTGTCCAGGAACACGCTGACCAGCAGCGGCGAGGCGTGATCGGGGTCGATCGCACCGTCGTCCACGAATTCGCGGATGCCGCAACGTTCCACCACGGCGTCGTGGTAGCGCTCCACGATCTCCGATTCGGGCACCAGGTCACCGGTCGTCGTGTCGTACCAGCCGGCCTTGGGATCGTCTTCCCACTTGACCAGACCGGTAGTCCAGGCCAGTTCCAGCACGCCGGCCGCCGACAACTCGCCGGAGACCTCCATCTCGAAGCGGGTACGCGACGAGCCGTACGGCCCGAGCTCGGCACCACCGACGATCACCACCAGGTCGGCCGGGTCGACGTCGAGGTCGGCCCACTCCGGCGCGGGCGCCGGGTTGTGTCCGCGCGGCGGGGACGGCAGCGCCGCAACGGTGTTGCTACCGCCTTCCTCGTCCTCGGATTCGGCTGCGGCGCTGGACATGTCCTCGCGAGCCTTGGCAGCCAGCTCGGCCATGTCGATCTTGATGTCGCCCAGTCCGCCGGTCAGGTCGGCCTTGATCGGCGCGTTGGCCGCGGCCACCTTGGACTCCACCGTGCACAGGTTCAGCAGCATGGCTGCCATCTCCGCGGTGCTGTAGGTGGTGACGCCGGCCTCCTCGACCGCGCTGACGATGGCGTCGTTGTGCCCCATCAGCCCGGTGCCCTTGGTCCAGCCGATCAGCGCGTGCGCCAGGCTGACCCGCTCGGCCCACGAGCTTTCCGCGCTCCAGCGGTTCACCAGCGCGTCGAGCGCTGACTTGGATTCGCCGTACGCGCCGTCGCCGCCGAACATGCCGCGGTTGGGCGAGCCCGGCAGCACCACATGCAGGCGCGAGGCGATGTCACGCTCGGCACCGATCGTCGACAGCCCGCCGATGAGCCGCTGCACGGCCCACAGCAGGACCTTCATCTCCATCTCGGAGCGTGAACCCGCTTCGGAGAGGTCCCCGGCCACGCGCGGCGCGGCGAACGGGAACAGCAGCGTCGGGGTCTGCGCATCCTTGAGGTGGATCGATTGCGGCCCAAGGCTTTCGATCTGCTCGCTACTGACCCACTCGGCCAGCTTGTCGATGTCGGAGTAGGACGCCATGTTGGCCGGGACCACCCACAGGGTGGCGCCGAAGCGGGCGTTCTCGCGGTAGAGCTTCTTGTAGAACGCCAGCCGGTCGTCGTCCAGACGCGAGGTGGTGGCGATGACGGTGGCACCGCCGTCGAGCAGCTGCCCGACGACCGAAGAGGCGATAGAGCCCTTCGACGCACCGGTCACCACGGCGACCTCGTTGGTGTAGCGCCCCTTGCCCGGGTTCTCCGCACCGGCCGCGATGCGACCGAACAACGACGCGTGGATGGTGCGCCCGGCAGCGAGCGCCTTGCCCTGCCACCAATTCGCCTGCGTGGCAACGGCATGCCCGGCACCCTCGAACCGCTCCGACAGGTGCGGCCAGTCGGCGTCGATCTCACCCTCGTCTGCCAGCCACAGCTTGACCAGGTCCTCACGTGCGCTCGCCCAGCGGTCGTCGAACACGACGGCCTTCTTGGCATCGAACGCCGGAGCCACCAATCGCGGCCAATCCGAACCGAGTTCGGTGGTGACCAGGTCGATCAGCTCGGCATCGGTGGCAGCCTCGGGGGCGCCCACGGGCGCATCCAGACCGAGCTGACCCAGAATCGTGCGCGCGGCCGAGGCCAGCACGCCGTCGGGACCGGTGACCTTCTCGGCGAACTCGTTCAGCGCGGCCGAATCCACCACACCGCCACCACCGGCTCCGCCGGCCGAGGGCAGGCTCACCGGGACACCCCGACGCGCACCCACCGCGGCGACCGCGGCGTCGATGACCTTGTCGACGTCAGCGGCACTCGCCAGCGCGCCCGGGTGCAGACCACCCAGATCGCCGCCGCGAACGCTGCTGCCTTCACGGGTGCCCATGGCCACCTCGACGGTGACGTGCTTGGCCCAGCCCGGTCCGAGTTCCCAGGTCTTGGTGACCCGCTCGGCGATGTAGCCCGGACGCTTGCCCGACGGGCCGAAGACCGTGCGCAGCTGATCGTTGATGGCGTCCGAGAGCACCGGACCGAACGGCTTGTAGGTCCGGGCCAGCTTGCTGACCTGTCCCTTGAGCGCGCCCAGATCCGCCTCGGCGGCACCGTCGATGGCACCCAGGTTCAGCTCGGAGCCCAGGTCGACCAGCAGCTGGTTGCGACGCGAGGACGCACCGTCGGTGATGGACTCGATGGAGTCCAGCGCCTCGATCTGGTCGATGCGCATCTTGGCGCTCAGCGCGATGAGGCCCACCGTGGCGTCGGCCGCGTCGAACGTGATGTCGTCGGGCCGTGGGCCGCCGGACGGAGCAGCCGGGGCGGCCGCGGGCGCCGGGGCTGCCTCGGCCGCAGGGGCGGCTTCAGCGGACGGGCTCGCCGGGCTTTCGTCGACCTCGGGCTCCGGCTCCGGATCGGTGTCGCTGGCGAACAGCACCGCGGCATCGCGCTCGGCGTTGAGCACCTCGACGGTGCTATGGGCGTATTCGGGCAGCTTGAGCGTGTTGGTGGCCAGGCCGGCGACGGTCGGCGCGTTCTTCACGCCGATCTCGACGAACCGCTCCACTCCGAGTCCGCCTGCGGCCTCCTCGATGAACAGCAGGTCCTGGGTCTCGATCCAGCGCACCGGGCTGGCGAACTGCCAGGCCAGCAGCTCGATGACGACCTTGCGGCACAACTCGATCGGACGCTCGTTACGCCAGGTGTCGTAGTCGGCGAGGATCTCGTCGAGCGGCTCGGCCGGCACCAGATCTCGGATTTCCTGAATGAAGTCGCGGTCCAGTGTGAACGGCCGGGGCACCAGGTTCGGGATGTAGCGGCCGACGACCAACTCCGGGTCGCGATCGCGCGGCAGGACGCGTTCCAGGCTGCGCCGGAAATCGTCCACGCCCACGCGCAGCACGCTGGAGTGGAACGGCACGTCGATGCCGGGCACCAGGATGAACGACCGCTTGCCGCCGCTGATCTCGCGACGACGCTCGACCTCTTCCTCCAGCGCCTCCAGACCGCGCACCGTTCCGGCGATCGCGTACTGCGAACCACGCAGGTTGAAGTTCACGATCTGCAGGAATTCACCTGTACGTGTAGCGATCTCGGCGACGAAGCTCTCGACGTCCTCATCGGCGAGGTCGATCTGCGACGGCCGGATCGCGGCCAGCCGGTAGTTGGACCGGCCCCGCTCGTCACGCGGCACGATGTCGTGCATCTTGGAGCCGCGGTGGAACACCGCCTCCAGCAGACCTTCGAGCTCGATCACTCCGGAAACGCAAGCCAGCGCGGTGTACTCACCGACGGAGTGACCGCAGGCGATCGCCCCTTCGACGAACGCACCCTGCTCGCGCATCTCGGCAACCTGGGCCGCGGCCGTCGTGGCCATGGCGACCTGGGTGAACTGCGTCAGGTACAGCACGCCCTCGGGGTGCTCGTAATGCACACCGGAGGCGATCAGCGACGTCGGGTTGTCGCGGACCACGTGCAGCACCGAGAAGCCGAGCGTCTCTCGGGTGAACTTGTCGGCCTTGTCCCACACCTTGCGGGCGGCCTTGGACCGGGCCCGGACCTCCATGCCCATGCCCTTGGACTGAATGCCCTGGCCGGGGAACGCGTAGACGGTCTTGGGTGCGGCCAGGCGTGCGGTGGCGGCCATCACCAGCTCGGAGCCGATGCGGGCCTGAACCTCGACAACCTCTGCGCCGACGTCGATTCCGACCCGGTCGACGCGGAAGTCGACCTCGTCGCCCGGCTTGACCATGCCCAGGAAGCGGGCGGTCCAGCCGACCAGCTTGGCCGGCGGAATCGGCTTGCCGTCGGTGGCGGTGACGACGTGCTGCGCGGCGGCGGACAGCCACATGCCGTGCACGATGGGCGATTCCAGACCGGCCAGCAGCGCGGCGGCCCGGTCGGTGTGGATCGGGTTGTGGTCACCGGACACCACGGCGAACGGCCGCATGTCCACGGGCGCACCGACGGTGACGTCGCGACGACGACGACGCGGGGTGTCGGTGGCGTTGTCCGAGATCGCGCCGCCGGCCCGGACCGGGTCGGTCAGCTCGGCCTCACCGGTGCGGCCGCGGATCGCGAACCGCTCCTCGAGCTTGGCCAGCTCGGTGCCATCTGCACTGGTCACGGTCACCGAAACCGGCACAACGCGGCCAACTTCGGTGTCATGTGCCGCCGAAGCTGTTGCGGTGACGGTCAATTCGGCGGGCTCGGTCGGGAGCGCCGACAACAGGTGCGCGGCGTGGTCCAGGTGCACGAGGCTCAGCAGACCCTCGACGACCGGGAATCCGGAGTCGGTGGCGGCGGAACCGATCGCGGCGAAGACCGCGGGCCAGCAGCGGCCGACCAGCGCGTCGGGGACGACGGTGAGCGTCGGCGCCAGCGGGGCACCGAAGGTGGCGGTGACGCCGGTGTGGTCGGCGACCTGCTCCGGGTTCCAGGCGACGGTGACCGTGGCGGCCCCGTCGACGACAGGAGGCAGGGCGTCCGGTCCGTCGACACCCGCGGCGATGGCGAGCACGGACCGCATTGCGGTCGCCGCATCGGCGACCTCGACGACCGGTGCGCCACCGCTACGGATGGCATCGGTGAGGGTGAACCGGATGTCGATCCAGGTTCCCGACAGCGGCACCGACAGCACCACGTGCCGATCGTCGGCGACCTCGAGCCGCGCTCCCGTGGACGGGTTTGTAGCGGAACGGTTCTCGTTCACCTGCCACGCAGAGGCGGGGGCGATCCGGTGCACCGGGTTGACCGAGGTGCGCCCGGCCCACAACACGTCGGGAGCGTCAAGCAGCACGGCCAACGGACCGGTCACGTCGTCGCGGCCCTGACGGCGCGACAGCACGGCCTGCGGCTGGGCACCGGCGGCCAGCGCCTCGTCGACGGCGGTCTGCTCGAAGCGGTCCAGCAGTTCGCCGACGGGCTCGTCGACCCGGGTGATGCCGGCCACCGCTTCGGTACCGGGGATGACGCAGACCTGATCGGCCGCGTAGCGCGCATCGTGGGCCTGCCACAGCGAGTCACTGCGCCACCAGCGGCGCACGTCCTTGTCGATCACCGGGACGAAGTTGACCGGCTTGCCCAGCGACTTGCACAGCTCGACGAAGAACGGCACGTCGGCCGGGTGCAGCTGCACCGATGCGGCGTCCGGGTAGGCCGAGACCAGCGCGGCCAGCGCGGTCTTCGGGTCCTCCAGCAGTGCCTCGCCGTCGCCGGCGGCATCGAACAGCGTCTCGATGGAGCCGAAATCCTGTGCACTCAAACGCGCTTCGGCGCGCTTGAGCATCTGCTCGAAGCGGTCGCGCCAGGTGATGTCCAGCCACGGCGAGTGCTCGCGCTTGGTGTCGGCGGTGCTGTTGCCCTCGCCGATCGCCAGCTCGATGTAGCGACGCAGCCACTGCAGGTAGGTCATGTCGGCGACATCACCGAAGTACGGCTTGGCGGTGTCGGCCATCGCGGCGATGATCTCGTCGCGACGGGCGGCCACCGAATCGGCGTCACCGGCCACCTCGTCGAGCAGCCGGCCGCAACGCGACGCGGTGTTGTCGATCTCGTGGATGTCGGCGCCGAGCTGGCTGCGCCCGGAGGCCATGCCGCCCGAGGCCTTGCCTGCCCCCACCCATGCGTCGGTGCCCTTGGTGTCCACCAGCAGCTGCTTGACCTGCGGGCTGGTGGTCGCTTCAAGGGTGGCCATGGCGGCGGTGCCGACCAGGATGCCGTCGATCGGCATCAGCGGGTAACCGTGGGCGGCCGACCAGCGTCCGGACAGGTACTCGGCGGAGCGCTCGGGGGTGCCGATGCCGCCGCCGACGCAGATGGTGATGTTGGACCGGCTGCGCAGCTCGGAGTAGGTGGCCAGCAGCAGGTCGTCGAGGTCCTCCCACGAGTGGTGGCCACCCGCGCGGCCGCCCTCGATGTGGACGATCACCGGCTTGGTGGGCACCTCGGCCGCGATCCGGATGACCGAGCGGATCTGCTCGACGGTGCCCGGCTTGAACACCACGTGGCTGATGCCGAGGTCGTTGAGTTCGCCGATCAGCTCGACGGCCTCTTCGAGGTCCGGGATACCGGCACTGACGATGACGCCGTCGATCGGCGCGCCGGACTGGCGGGCGCGCTGCACCAGACGCTTGCCACCGACCTGCAGCTTCCACAGGTAAGGATCGAGGAACAAGGTGTTGAACTGGATCGCCCGGCCGGGCTCCAACAGCTCACCCAGCTCGGCGATGCGATCGTTGAAGATCGGCTCGGTGACCTGTCCGCCACCCGCGAGTTCGGCCCAGTGGCCGGCGTTTGCTGCGGCCGCGACGATCTTGGCGTCGACAGTGGTGGGGGTCATACCGGCCAGCAGGATCGGCGAACGTCCGGTGAGACGGGTGAACTTGGTCGAGAGCTTGACCGAACCGTCGGGCAGGCTGACCACGGTCGGGGCGTAGCTCGACCACGGGCGGGCCACCTCTGGCACCGCGCCGATGGTGAACAGGTTGCGCTGGCCACCGCGGGTTGCGGCGGGCACGATCCCGATGCCGAGGCCGCGGACCACCGGGGCGGTCAGGCGGGTCAGGATGTCGCCGGGGCCGAGGTCAAGAATCCATCGAGCTCCAGCATCGCTGATCTCGGTGATCTCGTCGACCCAGTCCACCTGGCTGACCAGGATGGACTCGGTCATCGCGCGGGCGAGTTCGACGTCGATGCCGACGGCCTCGGCCCAGCGGGCGACGATCTCGATGCCGTCGGCCAGACGCGGAGTGTGGAATCCGACCTCGACCTGCACCGGGTCGAAGACCGGGGCGAAGACCGCGCCGCCGCGGACTTTGCTCTTGCGCTCGGCCTCTTCCTTCTCAGCGATCTGGTTGCAGTACAGCTCGAACCGCGACAGCTGCTCGGGCGTGCCGGTGATCACAACGGAACGCCGACCGTTGCGGATGGACAGCACCGGGGGCAGCACGGTGCGCACGTCCTGGCTGAACTCTTCGAGCAGCTCGTAGATGCGCTCGGGCTCGGCATTGGTCACCGACACCATCGGCGGGCGGTCACCCAGCACGGTGATCCCGCGACGACGGGCGACCAGGGTGCCTGCTGCGCCGATCAGCTGCGCCAGCGCCAGCAGCTGCACGTCCTTGGCACCCTTGGCGGCCAGGGCCTCGACGGCCAGCACGCCCTGGGAATGCCCGGCGACGGCCACCGGCGGGGTGGCGGCCAGGTCCATGCCCTGACGGGCCAGTGCGCGCACCGCAGCGATCTGGGTGAGCAGGACGCCGGGCACCGACACCGCGGCAGAGGTCAGCTGCTTGTCGGAGGGCACCGGCTCCTCGGCGGCCAGCGCGCGGACCCACTGCAGGGGCTCGAACCCGATGGGCCGGACCACGACGAGCTCGGCGGCCACCGGCTCGAGCAGCAGCTCGGCCTCGCCGGCCAGGGTCGCCAGTTCGGCCTCGATACCGGCCGAGGACACCAACTCCTCAAGAGTCTCCAGCCAGGCGCTGCCCTGGCCACCAAACGCGACGGCGTAGGGCTCACCGGCGCTCAGCCGGTCCACGAGAGCGTGGGTGGAGTCAGCCTGCCGACCGTCGGATCCTGAGTCGTCGTTGCGACCGGCGGACACCCGGTCGTGTTCATAGATCGTCACTGGCGCTATCTCCTCGGTGCTGCTGTGGTTCTGCGGTGAATGGTGTCGCGTGTGGCTGTCGCGTGCGGTCTTGGTTATCTGTCTGCATGTCTGGGGCGGTGTGGCTGCCCGGCGACAGGCCAACGGCGATTCAGCGTCGAATCAGGCGGGGAACGCGGTGCCGCCGGAGTCCTCCGGACGGTGTCACGCACATTCCCGCCGTACTAAGAGTGTCATAAGAGGTGGTGGGCTTTTTCCGCCCAGATTGGTTACTGGCGAGTTCTACGCATGGGTAACCGCCGGTAACGTAACGCGGCGTCGAGTAGCGCCCAAAGACATTCGGGACAAACGTCCTGTTGGCAGGTGGTTACGGTCGAGTAGGGATAACTGCGCAGATCAAGGCAGTATTGTTATCGAATCGTTATCTAAATTTTCCGCCGCATCCGGGGCCGCGAACCGGCCGCGAACCAGCAGACAATCGAGCCGATTCTGTCTAGCGAATCACACGCACTCGGGCCGAAAGTTTGCTGGAATATCTTACTCGCCGGTAACTATTCAGTCCCACTGGCCGGATCTCGGCTTCAGGACATGGTTGATGTCGACGCCGATGCCCCCGACTTTGCGCTTGTCGATCTCGACCTGATGCAGGGGCGCGACCCACCGTTGACTTCCGGTGGATGGACGATCAATCAGCGGTGCCCACGCCCGCACGTAGGGCCCGGTCCACCCCGGCCGAGACCACCGCCCGGGCCAGCTCGGGCAGACCGGCATCCGAAGGGGCCCCCTGACATTCAGCGACGGCAGCGGCAGCCGACTCGGCCAGATGATCGATCTCCGGCCCTGTCACCCGAGCGAGGTGGGCCATGCTGCGGACGAGACGCCGATGGTCCTCCGCGCCGTTGATGAGCGCGACCAAGGCGGGATCGGTCACTTCGATAGAACCGTCCACGACGTCCGCCAACCCGAACTCCACAAGCGTCCGGGCGTCATCTCCGGCCGGGTCCACGTTCAAAACCAGCGTCGTCGGCCGGTACCAGTCCGAAGCCCGGACTCCCAAGGCCTCGGCCAGATCCTTGCCGCCGCGCAACGCGACGAAGAACTCGGCGATGTGCGCCGAATTGAATCCCTTGGCCAGTAGCTGGCTGATCGATGTCAACTGATGCAGGTGCCGCTCACCGTAATACGCCGAGCGCCCGACGCGCCGCGGCGAATCGAGTAACCCGCGTTCACGATAAGCGCGGATATTGCGAGCGCTGACGCCGGAAATTCGCGCCAGGTCTTCAAGACGGTACTCAGCCAAGCCGGCGCCCTCCGCGTCGGTTTGAACAGCGATTCATGCCGACACCCTACTCCCCGGTTATTGGTGCGAGCGAATTCGCAGCTACAGCATTCCATCATCCGATGGCAGGATCTGCAGCGCGACCAGCTGCGGATATGTCTGCCACCCTCTCTCAACTTGTACATGAGAGTGCATTTTCAGCCAACTTGGTGAATCGATGGAAAACCGGGTTGGAGGCGAAATTCACAACGGTGACAAACGGGCGCTGTCGCTCGAACGCCTACGGTGAGAGACCATGTACGTCTGCCCCGCGAAACACATTTGACGAAAGGTGCCCGCGTGCGTCCCTGGATCGTTTGGGCCACCGGGCTGCTCGCGTACATCATCGCCGTTCTCGACCGCACCACCCTCGGCGTCTCGGGCCTGCAGGCAGCCGACAGATTTGCCGCAAGCCCGGGCGTGCTGTCCACATTCGTGGTGTTGCAGGTGATCGTCTACGCCGCGGCGCAGGTTCCCGCCGGACTATTGTTGGACCGCTTCGGTTCCCGGGTTCTCATCGTCTGCGGGGCCGCGCTGATGACCGCGGGGCAGCTCGTGCTCGCACTCAGCGAGTCACTACCCGCAGCCATCGGTGCGCGGGCCATCGTCGGCCTCGGCGACGCACTGACCTTCATCTCGGTTCTCCGTCTGGTGCCCCATTGGTTCGAGCCGGCTCGTGTCCCGTTGGTGGCCCAGTTGACCGGCATCTGCGGCCAGCTCGGCCAGGTGCTCTCCGCGGTCCCGTTTCTGGCGATCCTCACTGGTAGGGGCTGGACGCCCGCCTATCTGTCGGTCGCCGCATTCGGCCTGGTGGTGATCGTGTTGGCACTGGCGCTGATCCGCAACACACCGCACGGTTCGGCGATGACACCCGAACCGATCTCGATGCACACCACCCTGTCTCGCATCAAGACCGTCTGGCTCCGACCCGGCACCCGGCTCGGGTTCTTCACCCACATGGGCACCCAGTTCTCGGTGACGGTCTTCGCGTTGATGTGGGGGGTGCCCTATCTCACCGTGGCGCAAGGGCTTTCGGAGACAGCGGCGGGGACGCTGCTGACCGTCTCGGTGGTGGCCGCCATCTCCGCCGGGATCATGATCGGCATCTTCACCGGGCGCCATCCGCACCGCAGATCACGCCTGGTGCTCTGGATCATCGCCAGTAATGCCTTGGTGTGGACCGTGGTGCTGGCTCTGCCCGGCCCGGCGCCGGTGTGGTTGTTGGTGGTGCTCATCGTCGTCATCTCAGTGGGTGGCCCCGGGTCGATGGTCGGCTTCGACTTCGCCCGCACGTTCAATCCGAGTCATAACCTCGGCACCGCGCAGGGCATGGTGAACATGGGCGGTTTCCTGGCGGCGCTGCTGGTGATGCAGGCCATGGGACTGATCCTGTCCGGAACCGACAGCTACTCGTTCGCCTCGTTCCGCGTGGCCTGGTCCGTCCAGTACGCGGTGTGGATCCTGGCCACCGTCGGAATCCTGATCACCCGCCACAAGACGCGCCGCCTACTGGCAGCCGAGCAGGAACGAATGCTGTTGGAGAGCTTCGAAACTCATCCCGGTCGATGAACGTCCAGACGCCGACGGACGATCGCCGCTGCGTGGCGGTGCCCGACGGCCTCGAACCCTACGACGACGACCACGGGAGCCGCGGTGACGACCAACAGGCACACCGCCATCGACGTCCCAGATGCGGCCAGCGCCACCGCAGCCACAAGCGCGGCCCCGGCCAGCACCAGCAACAGCGCGTGGAGCAGATCTGCCTCGCCCACCAGACATGAGTAGATGACGAACATCGACAACAGGTAGATGCCCACCGGAATCGCGACCGCCAGCACGGTGCCGACGGAATCCAGCTTCGACTGGCCGTCGACGTAGTAGGCGGCCACGTGGAGTCCGGCGCCGGTCGCGACGATCGCACCGAACACCGCCACGTGCAGATAGCCGTACCAGAACGAGAGTTGGCGCCTGGCATGTAGCAAGTCGCCGGCCGGAATCAGGAAATACACCCACCACATACCGAAGGTCAGGCCGGTGCCGGCAGCCACCAGCAGGATGGCATCGGTGGACCAGCCGTGCTCCCCCACCGCTGCGGTCAACGACGCCACGGTGCCGACCACACCTTCACCCAGCGCGATGATCGCGAGCAGTCCGTATCGTTCCGCGACGTGATGGGCGTGCCATGGCGTGCCTCCCATGCGCCGCTCGGCCAGCAGCGGGCCACTGATCTCCACCACCACCAGCCCCAGCGCGGTGGCGAAGAAGACCGGAACCGAGGTCTCCACGAAGATCTGGACGATCCAGCCGATCTGGGCGACGACGACTGCACAGGCGTACGTCAGGCAGGCGGACCGATGTTGTCGATCCTGCGCAGCAGCCCGTAACCACTGCCCCACCAGGGCAATTCGCATCACCACATACCCGGCCACCAGCACCGAGTTGTCGACGTGCCCACCGTGTTCGACCGACGCGAACATCGCCGGTATGCCGAGCGAGAGAATGATGACGCCGACCATCTGCAGCATCGTCATGACGCGGTACACCCAGTCGTCGGTGTCATAGGCAGACGCGAACCAGGTGAAGTTCATCCACGCCCACCAGATCGCGAATGCAGCGAAGGCAAAGCCCACCAGACCAGCCGACACATGCCCCTCGGCCATCAGATGCGCGAACTGTGCGGCGGCCACCCCGAAGGCGATGACAAACGTCAGGTCGAACAGCAGTTCCAACGGACTCGCCACCCGGTGCTGCTCGTGCGGGTCGCGTCCGGACATCCTGCTCAGGCGGTGGGATTGAACCGGGTTCGATGTTTCTTCGTTCAACCTGATGTGTCCCTTTCTCACCACGATTTCCCGCAATTCCATCGCATCCGGGCGCAGGACAGTGGATTGCCGACGGCGTGGTGGGCAGAAACTCACCGAAATACAAGTAGTCGACTACTGATGCCAGGGCGCCGGCCTCACTCGAGGATGTGTATATGTCCAAGCAATTCAGGCTGAACCTCCTCGGCGAGTTCGCCGTGTATCGAGACACTGAACCGCTGGTATTGCCGCCGTCGTGTCGCCGGTTGGTGGCCCTGGCCGCGGTGAAGCGCCGTGAGCTGCACCGCAGCTGGGTCTGTGACTTGCTGTGGCCGGGCAGCCCTCCGCACAAGGCGGTGTCCTCGCTGCGTTCTGCGCTGTGGCGGTTACGGCCGCTGGGAGCCGACGCGTTGCTCGTCGTGCGACACCAGTACGTCAGCCTGGCGCCCGAGGTGACGGTCGACTGGCACGAAGCGGTCGCCTTGCACGAGGCGCTGACCATGATCGAAGGACGACCGGTGCCCGCGGGCGCTCATCCGACCCTGCACCGGCTGGTGCGCAGCGGCGACCTGCTCGAAGGCTGGACGGATTCCTGGTGCAAGACCGAGCGTGACCGCTACCGAGCCATCCAGCAGTCCGTTCGGGACACCCCCGACAGCGCCGTGCCGAGACAGGTAACGCACTACGCGGTCGGAGGCTCTGCGCATCGTCCCGCCGCCCGCGGGGGCCTCCGCCACAACGACAACGCATGGTGCCGACCGTGAGTGCGTTGCTGCTCGGCCTCGTCGTGGTCAGCGCATTCGCGACCGCGTTGGCGGTGCACGAGCTGCAGACGTGGCTGGAGCGCTGGGAGTACGAGCGTCACGCTCAGGATTGACGCCGGTCGGTGGAAGGTCCCGCTACACAGGATCGAACGACGAGATCAACCAGTTGCCGTCGATCTTGCTCAGTCCCACTTTGACCGCGCTGGCCGTGAAGCTCCCGTTGGGGTTCTCGGCGCTCGTGGTGGCCTGGTTGACGAACACCAGCGCCACGGCTGAATCCGGATGGATCTCCGAGATGGCCGAGCGCACCACCGCAGCGGTGGTCTTGACCGATTTCTGTTTTGCCGCCGGAGCGACGATCTCCTCGGTGAACTGGGTGTAGTAGGACAGGAAATCGCCGGTCAGATGAGTCTTGGCCGCTGTGAAGTCCCGGTCGAGACTGTCCGGCGCGTAGCTCAGCAGGGCCACGGTGCCGTCGCTCGCCGCCTTGAGCACCGTCGCCGACGCTGCCTCACCGGTCTGCTGGTCGTTGCGGAACTGCGCGAAGTACAGCCACCCGGCGAGAGCTGCTGACGCGATCAGCGCCACCACCAGGGCCAGCGGGACCCACAGCTTCGCCAGCCTCTGCGACCACCCTGACGCGGGCTCGTCGGCTGCGGTGTCGGTGACGTCCTCGGCCTCGTCGGGGCTGTGGATCTCGACTTCCGTCTCGGTGTCGTCGATCTCGACTGCCGTCTCGGTGTCTTCTTTCTCGACTGCCGTCTCGGTGTCGTTCTGGGTCTTCTTGATGTCCACGGTCACGGCACGAACTCGACTTTCGACAGCTTGATCTGGTCGCCTTCGCGGACCATGTCAACGGCCACCCGCCACGGCCGCGGTTGCTTGTTGGCACCTGTGGTGTTGGTGACCTGGGTGTTGACCGCGACCAGGACCACAGCTTTGTCATCGCTCATGGTGTCCACAGCGGCGGCGGTCACTTTCGCCTCGGTCACCACCTTGGCATCCTGGGCCAGCTTGACGAAGTCTTTCGACTGCGACTCGAAATCCTCCCGGAACTCGCCCGTCGAGTTGTCGAGGATGTTCTTGACGGCGTCCTGGGCGTGGTTGAAATCGAGCGACATGAGCGTCACGACGGTCTGGCGGGCGGCGGCGGTGTATTCCGCCGCGAGTTGCTGGCGGTGCTCGGCTTGACGGTGGTGCCAGATCATCCAGCCGCTGGCGACGAGCAGGCCCACGATGACGATGATCGTCAGGCAGCTCGCCAGCATCTTCCAGAACAGGCGTGAGACCCGCACCCGCGGCAGGCGACGTGACGACGCGCCCTCGACGGCTCCTGCCTCTGCATCTACGCCGGCAGTTTCGGTGATCTCAGGGGTCTCGGACCCTTCGGCGTCCGCGGTGTCGTCGGCATCTTCGGCCACCGTCGTGACCACGTCCTCGTCCGCGGCAGCCTGGTTGCGCAGCCGAATGGCGCGGGCCCTGGCGCGTGCGGCAGCCGCTACGGCCTCGGCCTCTGCGGCCTCAGCCTCGGCCAACTCGGCCTGTTCGAGTGCGTCGCCTGGCGACGCGTCATCTTCGCTAGTATCGAGTACCGGCGACGAAGGCTTGCGGGACGGCATGCCGACCTCCTGTCCGTTCAGCAGCCTGCTTAACGAGAATAACGTTATCAGTTTGCGGTAGTGACCCGAGAGTACATCATCGACAGCAGGCGCTTAAATGGCCATTTACCTGCGGAAATGATGTTTACGTGCTGTGCGTTCACTTAGCCCGGGCTGGTAGTTATCCGGGACTCAAGCTGGTTCTTCATCACCTTGCCGGTGGCATTGAGCGGTAGTTCGTCGAGGAACTCGACATACCGAGGCACTTTGTAGCCAGCCATGCGCTCGCGGCTCCACGCGATGAGGTCCGCGGCAGCCACAGGCGAGACCGCGGGCTCGTCCCGCAGCACCACGAACGCCTTGCCGACCTGGCCCATCCGCTCGTCGGCGACGCCGATGACGGCAACCTGGGCGATCGCCGGATGCTCCAGCAGGAATCCTTCGATCTCCGCGGGGTAGGCGTTGAAGCCGCCGACGATGAACATGTCCTTCTTGCGCCCGACGATCCGCAGCCGGCCGGATTCGGTGAACTCGCCGAGATCTCCGGTGTGCAACCAGCCGTCGGGGTCGATCGCCTCGGCGGTCGCGGCCGGATCGTCGAGGTAGCCCTGCATCACGTTGTATCCGCGCACCAGCACCTCGGCGTCATCGGCGATGCGCACCTCGACCTCCCCGCACGGAAGTCCGGCGGTGGTGGCCACCTCCTCGGCCGAGTCACCGGGTCGCGACAACGTGACGTTGCCTGCCTCGGTGAGCCCGTACCCGGTCATCAGCGTCTGGAACGGCAACTCCTCGCGGATGCGTCGCACCAGCTCCACCGGAATGTCGGCGGCGCCGGTCACCCCGGCACGCAACGTCGCCAGCCGGTCGCGGTCGGCGACGGCCAGCAGCGAGTGGTACAGCGTGGGTGGCCCGGGCAGCATCGTGATGCGCTCGCGCTCAATGAGTTCCACGACACTGTCGACGTCGAACACCCCGACCGGCAACATGGTCGCACCGCGGAGGAAGGACGCCACCAACCCGGCCTTCAACCCGAAGGTGTGGAAGTACGGGTTGATCATCAGATAGCGGTCACCCTCGCGCAGATCCGCCAGGGTGGCCCACTCCTCGTACGCCCGCAGCGTCTGACGATGATTCATCATCGCGCCCTTGGGCCTGCCGGTGGTACCCGACGTGAAGATGACGTCGGAGACGTCAGTGGGGCTCACATCCCGGGTGAACGGGGTTCCACTGCTCAAGAAGTCCGACTTCAGATCGATGGTCGGAACATCGAGATCGGTCCCGGCGAACGTGAAATCCTGCCCCAGGAAACCCTTTTGGATCATCACCGCCTTGGCACCGCTGCGCGCGACCACATCGGCGGCCTCGTCGGCCTTGAACCTCGTATTGACCGGAACCAGGACACCGCCGGCGGCCATGATCCCGAATGCGGCGATGATCCACTCGGCCGAGTTGGGCGCCCAGACCGCGACCCGGTCCCCCTTGTCGACGCCGAACTCGGCGAACGCACCCGCGGCTTTCCGGATACGCTCGCCGACCTCGGCAAAGGACAGGCGCAGCGGACCGTCGACGACAGCTTCGGCATCGCCGAAACGGTCCGCTGCACCCAAGACCATCGCGGGGATGGTCTGTGGTTGTCCGATGTGTCCAGTCACTTAGGTCGTGACGAGGCGACCGAGGTTTCCACCCATGATCTTGGCCTGATCCTCGACAGCGAGGTGCTCAAGCGCAGTCACGTAGTGGGTGGGCTCGGCCAGACCCTCCGGGTGCGGCCAGTCGGAGCCGTACAGCACCTGGTCGACACCGATCAGGTTGATCAGGTCGTCGATGCCTTCCTCGTAGAACGGGCTGACATAGATGCGGTTCTTGATCTCTTCGATCGGGTTGCCGAGGAACGCCTCGGGAGCCTTCTTGTAGACCTCGGCCATCGAATCCAGCAGCGGGAACATCCATTTCGAGCCGGCTTCGACGATGCCGACCTTGAGCTTCGGATGGCGGAACAGCGCACCGTGGATCACCCAGGAAGCCACGGCATCCTGGATCGGGCGCCACTCGTTGAGGATCGACATGGCGTTGGTCTGGAACGGCAGCATCTCCTGCACGGTGCCGTCCCATTCCGAGGTGTAGCGCGAGTACCCGCTGTCGGAGGAGTGCATGCCGACGAACACGTCGTACTCGACGCAGCGCTCCCAGAAGGGGTCGAACTCGGGCAACGCGAACGAGCGCGGGCCGCGGAAACCGGGCACCGGCGCCGGGCGGACCAGGATGGCGCGGGCACCGCGCTTGACGGCCCACTCCAACTCCTCGATCGCCTTCTCGACGATCGGCAGGGTGATGACCGGGGTGACGAAGATCCGGTTCTGGTAGTTG
The DNA here is from genome assembly GCF_058536225.1 of Mycolicibacterium arcueilense. NCBI lineage: Bacteria > Bacillati > Actinomycetota > Actinomycetes > Mycobacteriales > Mycobacteriaceae > Mycobacterium > Mycolicibacterium arcueilense. The sequence goes on along the minus strand of NZ_JBZTYL010000026.1, from coordinate 187,065 downwards.
AAGCCCCAGACCTCGTCCAGCCACTGGTTGAGCGAGTGGATGATGACGTGGATGGCGACCGGGTTGTCGCGCAGCCGCTCCTCGATGAGGCTGGCCAGCGTCGGGAACATCAGCGAGCGGTCGACGCCGAGTTCGTTCATCAGCTCCAGACGCGGCCCCGGCTCGAAGAAGGCCGGGATGGACCGCATCGGCTCACCGAACAGCTCACGCTTGCTCTTGCCGTCCGGGTTGCCGAACTTGAAGTACTCCTCCCATGCGCCGGGCTTGGCGACATGCGAGAACGTGGGGTTCGGGATGTAGTTGCTGATGTGGCCGTCGATCGCGATCTTGGTACGTCCGTTGACCTCGACGTACTGGACGATGTCCTTGTACTCCTTGGGGAGGTACTTGGTCATGGCCTCCGGCGGCTCGTACAGGTGGTTGTCCGCGTCGAACAGCGGAAACGGAATGTCGACCCTATGCGACAGTTGTCCCATGGAAAACTCCTTTGCAATTCACGAGAATCATATTCTCACTTGCTAGCTGCCGCAATGCCCAGCACGCCACAGAGACTGCTCAGCGGGCGATTGCAGCAATCTGTTGACGGATGACGAACTTCTGCACCTTGCCGCTGGCCGTACGGGGCAAGTCTTCGGCCAGATGTAGCTCTTCCGGCCACTTCTGCCGGGCCACTCCGTTGGACTCGAAATGCGACCGGACCTGATCGAGAGTCGGCATCATGCCGCCGTCGCGCACGCGGAGTACCGCGGCCACCCGCTCCCCCAGACGCGCATCCGGCGCGGCCACCACGATCGCCTCGATCACATCGGGCAGTCCGAGCAGCACCTCCTCCACCTCCAGTGCGCTGATGTTCTCGCCACCCCGGATGATCAGATCAGTGGTGCGGTCGGTGATCGTCAGATAGCCGTCGTCGTCGAGCACCCCGATATCCCCGGTGCGGTACCAGCCGTCGGCGTCGAAATGCTTTGCGGTCAGGGCATCGTCGGTGTAGCCCAGGCAGAGGTCCGGCCCGCGGCTGAAGATCTCGCCGTCCGGGCCGAGCCGGATCTCCACGCCGGGACGCACATTGCCGTCGGTGTACAGGCGCTTGGCCTCGGGGGCCCCTGCGCCGGACCCGGTGATCGACGGATGCTCGGTGCTCCCATAGGAACGGAAGACGAACAGGCCCAGATCGGCCAGGCGCCGGGTGACGGCCGCGGGCACCGTCGAGCCGCCGAGGCCGACAGTGGTGAACCGGGCCAGATGGCGTTCGTTGAACTGCGGATGGTCCATCAGGCTGGTGACGAAATACGGTGGCCCACCGCCGATCGACAATTCGTCCTGCTCGATCAGCTCCAGCACCTTGCCCGGATCCCACACGTCGCACAGATCGATCGGCGCACCTTCGAGCACCGGGATCAGAAACGCGCCGAGCATCCCGATGAAGTGCCCGACGGGCGTGGCCGTGAGCTGACGGCCACGGTCCGGCGGGTAGTTCTCCAGCAACTGGCGGGTTTCGAAGCCCAGCGTCTGGTGGCTGTGGATGACACCCTTGGGTTCGCGGGTGGTTCCGGAGGTGAACGCGATCAGGGCCGGCGCGGCCGGATCCGCGGTCAGCGTGCCACTCATCGGCTCGTCGGCGAGAAGCTCGGTGAAGGAAAGTTGACCGACCAGCCCGACGATCGGCACCTCGGCACACAGGTCAGGCTGGTACGTCATCCGGCCGAACTGTTCGGTGGTGATGAACACCTTCGGCTGCGCCGTGGCCATGATGTGGCCGAGTTCCTTGCGTCCGTAGAAGTGCACGATCGGCACCGTCACGGTCCCGAGGAACGCCGAGGCCCAGAACGCGACCGCGGCCTCCATCCAGTTCGGCAACTGCATGGCCACGACGTCGCCGGGCCCGACTCCACGATCACGAAGCCCGGCCGCCAGCCGTCGAGCGGTGCGCTCGACCTCGCCGAAGGTGCCGCGGTACGGACGCGTCGCGGAATGCACGTAGAAGCCGGCATCGGGGCTGGCAGCCAGGCCGTCGGCCAGCATCTGGCCCAGGGTTTCGGGCCGCCACCAGCCTTCTTCGACGTACCGTTTGGTCAGCTCAACGGGGATGTCGCGCACAACGGTGATGTTATTCTCATCAAACGAGAATGCCAATCCCGGAACTGGAGAACGTTTGATGGTCGACCTCGAAATCGACGGCGAACTGGCGGTCATCACGATCGACCGCCCGCAGGCACGCAACGCCATCTCGCTGGACACCATGGATGCGCTGAACAAGGCGTTGGACGGCGCCGCAGGCGCGTCCGCTCTGGTGATCACCGGCGGCGGCGACCGCGCCTTTGTCTCCGGAGGTGACCTCAAGGAACTGGCGGCATTGCGCACGGAACTCGAGGCGTCCGAGATGGCCTGGCGGATGCGCACGATCTGCGACCGCATCGCCGGATTCGACGGACCGGTCATCGCCGCGCTCAACGGCCATGCCCTGGGCGGCGGGGCCGAAGTCGCCGTGGCAGCAGACATCCGAATCGCCGCCGATGACATCAAGATCGGCTTCAACCAGGTGGCCCTGGCGATCATGCCCGCCTGGGGCGGGGCCGAACGGCTCGCCACCCTGGTCGGTCGCAGCCGGGCCCTGCTACTCGCCGGAACCGGCCGGATCCTCGGTGCCCGCGAGGCGGAGCAGTTCGGCCTGATCGACCAGGTAGTTCCCCGCGCCGAGTTCGCCGAGACCTGGCGATCCACGGCGCAGTTACTGGCCCGGCGTCAGGCCGGCGAGGTCAAACGGGTGATCAACGGCGTGTCCACCACCGAGGCCGTTTCGGCCTTCGCCCGGCTCTGGTGCTCCGACGAGCACTGGGCCGCCGCGGACAAGGTGATGAACAAGGGTAAGTAGGCCTGGCGGGCGACGTCAGGGAACGTGCACGCAGCCCACGCCGGGAACGCAGCCGCCACCGCCACCGGGTCCGCCGCCACCGGTCGGGCCGCCCGGAATCGAGCCGCCGCCACCGCCCGGTCCGCCACTGCCGGTCGGGCCACCGGGAATCTGACCGCCGCCACCGCCGGGGCCACCACCACCGGTCGGGCCACCGGGAATCGAACCACCCCCGCCTTCGGGACCGCCGCCACCCGTGGGTCCACCCGGAACGGTGCCTTCGCCGCCGGGGGCAGGAGCAGTGGTCTCCACAGTGGTGGGTGTGGTGACTGTGGTGGGCGTGGTGACAGATGTCGTCGACGGGGCGGTGTCCTCACTTGACCCGCAACCGGCGAGTGGCGCCGCAGTGAGCGCGATGCCCATCCCGACGGTCATCGACCACTTCCGGATACGGACCCAAGGGTCGCCGTTGCGGGTTGCCCTCACGGGCCGGGTTAATGACATGGTCAGACTCCAGTTTCAGCCAGGGCACTTTTTGCGCTCGGAACGACTGAGTTCCCACTGACCGCCGGCTTGAATCATCGCCGGCAGGCATACGTCACCACACCCCGATCAGCCGCCCAATTCGCGGACCGGGTCACTGCCGTCCCAGGTGACAGCCTGTTCCCGTACATAGGCGCCCATGCCGCCGGAGGATTCGGTCAGTTCCATGATCTCGACGATCGCTGCGCCGGTCGGCGGTTCGAAGTAGGCGAAGCGCACGCCCTCGGCCTCCCCGCCCGACCACACCAGTGGCCAACCGGCCTCGGCGAGCTTTGCCATCGCCTTATCGAAATCGGCTGTCCAGTAGGCGAGTTGGTGAAAGCCGCCGGCTGGAGCGCCGGCGAGGAACTCGGTGAAGATGCTGGGCGTGTCATCGAGTTGTTGGATCAACTCGACCTGCAGGTCACCGCTGTTGGACAACGCGAGAGACAGCTTCACCTCACACGGGTCACCGCGGTAGCGCACTCGCTGCGGCAGGTTGCGGATCACGAACCACGGGCCGACGCCCATCCTCAGCCAGCCCGATATCGCGTCGTCCAGGTCGGTGACCACGTACCCGATCTGGCGGACCTCCCCCGGTAGAACCTCGCTCACGCCGACTCCCTCCGCTGTCCCGTCTGAACTGCCCACGAGAGACTACCGAGAGTCGGTTCTCACTAGACGAGAATTGCATTTCCAGTTATCGTCAGCGACGTGTCAACACAGATTGCTCTGGCGCCCGAGATCTCGACGTGGCCTGACGCCGAACCCCAGCTGATCGGCAGCCGTTGCACCGACTGCGCCGCCACCACCTTCCCCGCCCAGGCCCGGTGCCCCAAGTGCTCCGGCGCCAACACCGAACAGGTGAACCTGCCCCGACGCGGCACCGTCATCGCCTGGACCACCCAGGGCTTCCCACCCGGCGCCCCCTACAAGGGGCCCACCGGCAAGAACTTCGTCCCCTTCGGCGTCGGCCTGGTCGAACTCACCGACGACACCGGACCCGTCCTGCGCGTCGAAGGACGCCTCACCGAAAACGACCCCGCCAAACTGCAATTCGGCATGGACGTCGAACTCACCATGATCCCGTTCACCACCGACGAAGAAGGCAACGACATCTTCACGTTCGCCTTCCAACCCGTCTAGAAGGGCACGCACATGACCAACGATGTAGCCATCATCGGCGTCGGCCTGCACCCGTTCGGCCGCTTCGACAAGACCGCGATGCAGATGGGTGCCGAGGCGATCCAATTCGCGCTCGAGGATGCGGGCCTGGAGTGGAAGGACATCCAGTTCGGGTTCGGCGGCAGCTATGAGGTGTCCAATCCGGATGCGGTCACCCGCCTGGTCGGGCTGACCGGCATCACCTTCACCAACGTGTTCAACGCGTGTGCCACCGCGGCCAGCGCCATCCAACAGACCGCCGACACCATCCGGTTGGGCAAGTACGACATCGGCATCGCGATCGGTCTGGACAAGCACCCGCGCGGTGCCTTCACCGACGATCCGGCGAAACTCGCACTGCCGCAGTGGTATGCCGAGAACGGCCAGTTCGTAACCACCAAGTTTTTTGGCATGAAGGCCAACCACTACATCCACAAGCACAACATCTCCGAGGAGACGCTGGCCCGGGTGGCCAACAAGAACTTCCGCAACGGTGAGCTGAACCCGAATGCGTTCCGGCGCAAGGAGATCTCGGTCGAGGAGATCATGGCGTCGCCGGTGCTGAACTACCCGCTGCGGCAGTACATGTTCTGCGCCCCCGACGAGGGTGCGGCCGCGGTGATCATGTGTCGCGCCGACATCGCGCACAAGTACACCGACAAGCCGGTTTATGTGCGGGCCAGCGAGATCCGTACGCGCACCTACGGGGCCTACGAGGTGCACGGCACCTCGGCACCAATGGATGAGGATCCCTCGCCGACCGCATATGCGGCCAAGGCCGCCTATGAGGCCGCGGGCATCGGTCCCGAGGACGTCGACATCGCCCAACTGCAGGACACCGACGCCGGCGCCGAGGTGATCCACATGGCCGAGACGGGCCTGTGCGCCGACGGCGACCAGGAGAAGCTACTGCTCGAAGGCGCGACGGAGATCAACGGCACGATGCCGGTCAACACCGACGGCGGCCTGATCGCCAACGGCGAGCCGATCGGCGCCTCCGGCCTTCGCCAGATGCACGAGCTCGTGCGTCAGCTTCGCGGCGAGGCGGGCGAGCGTCAGGTACCGGGCAACCCGCGCGTCGGCCTGGCCCAGGTCTACGGCGCGCCGGGAACAGCCTCGGCCACCATCCTCTCGCTCTAGCTTTCCGAGCCACCGGTGAACGTCCCCCGCAACCTTGGTTTCGGGGGACGTTCGCTGGGGGCCCCTCCCGCTTGCGGGGGAGCGCTCGGGCAGACGCGTGCCTCAGGCCGGCAGTTCCAGCGGCTGCGGCTCACCTTCCAGACGTCGCAGCCAGTCCTCGCAGAACTGAAGCACCTCGGCGTGACCTGCCGTCATGCCGAGCGCCTGCTCCATCACCATCACCCGCGACACACTGGCTGCGATGAATGTCCACACGATCGGGGGCACCTCGGACGCATCGACGCCGTAGCGCTGCAGCGCTGCCTCGATCGCCTTGGTCTCCGCCTCACGGAACATCTCGGCGTAGCGGCCGATCTCAGCCCGCAGCACCGGTCGGTGATTGGCAAGCCCGGTCATCTCCATCGTCAAGCGCGTAGCGCTCGGGTCTGTGCCGAACCGCCACAGCGCCCACAACGGCTGCGGCGAGTTCAGGGCCTCGGCCTGCGCAGCCAACCCCTCGTCCGCCCGCCGCACGAACACGGCCAGGAACAGGTCGTCCATCGTGCGGAAGTAGTAATGCACCAGCTGGGGCTTGAGCCCGGCCCGTTCTGCCACCCGCCGGGACGTGACCGCGACGTACCCTTCCTCGATCATCAGCGCCTCGGCAGCGTCGAGCAGCACGATCCGGTTCTTCGCGTCCGGCGCCCCGATCCTTCGCGCCGATGCCATCGATCCTCCTTGCACCTTGTCGTCGACAACGTCTGGCTGATCGTAACTTTCGCCCAGCCAGGTGATCTTGACCACGACTCTACCGTCATGCTAAGCAGGTGCTCAGCAATTTTCGAAAATTCTTCGCACGGTGCAGCCCGTCGCGAAACCACTGCAGCGCACATTGATTTCGGGAGGCAGCGCACATCATGAGCGAGACCAATTACGACACCATCGACTATTTCACCGACCAGTCGCTGGTACCCGACCCGCACCCGTACTTCGACCACCTGCGCAGCAAGTGTCCGGTCGTGACCGAACCGAACTACGGCGTCATGGCGATCACCGGGTTCGAGGAGGCCACCACGGTCCTCAAGGACACCGACACCTTCTCGTCCTGCATCGCCGTGGCCGGACCATTCCCGCCGCTGCCCTTCACGCCTGAAGGCGACGACATCACCGAGCAGATCACCGCGCACCGCTCGCAGATGCCGATGTTCGAGCACATGGTGACCATGGACCCGCCCGACCACACCAATGCCCGTTCCCTGCTCAATCGGCTGCTCACGCCGCGCCGGTTGAAGGAGAACGAGGACTTCATGTGGCGGCTCGCCGACCAGTGCCTCGACGATTTCATCGCCGACGGCAAGTGTGAGTTCCTCAGCGCCTACGCAAAGCCCTTCTCACTCCTGGTGATCGCCGACATGCTCGGCGTGCCGGAAGAAGACCACGAGGAGTTCCGGACCGTGCTGGGCGCCCCCCGGCCCGGAGCTCAGGTGGGCTCCCTCGACGGCGACCTCGTGGCCAGCAATCCATTGGAATGGCTGGACGAGAAGTTCATCAGCTACCTCGAGGACCGGCGCAAGGAACCCCGCGACGACGTGCTGACTGCACTCGCCACGGCGAACTACCCGGACGGCTCCGTACCGCCCGTCATCGAGGTGGTCCGGTCGGCGACCTTCCTCTTCGCCGCCGGCCAGGAGACCACCACCAAGCTGCTCTCGGCCTCGCTGCGCGTACTCGGCGACCGCCCTGACATCCAGCAGGCCCTGCGCGACGACCGTAGCCGCATCCCGACCTTCGTCGAGGAAGCCCTCCGGATGGACGCTCCGGTCAAGAGCCAATTTCGGTTGGCCAAGAAGAACACCAAGCTCGGCGACATCGACGTTCCCGCGGGCACCACCATGATGGTGTGCCCGGGCGCGGTGAACCGCGACCCGGTCCGCTTCGAAGACCCGCACACCTTCAGCCTCGACCGCAAGAACGTGCGCGAGCACATCGCGTTCGGCCGCGGCGTGCACAGCTGCCCGGGTGGTCCGCTGGCCCGCGTCGAGGGCCGGGTGTCGTTGGAGCGGATCCTGGACCGCATGGCCGATATCGCCATCGACGAGGAGTTCCACGGCCCCGCCGACGATCGGCGCTACACCTACGAGCCGACCTTCATCCTGCGTGGCCTGACCGACCTGAACATCACATTCAAGCCGGTGCGCTGACCGCGCGGCTCGACTGACGATTTCGCGGATCTCATCTTCGCCGTATTTGTTATTCTCCAATCGCGAGAATGACAATCTCTCTGGCGAAGATGAGATTCCGGTTTCAGCACGGTGAAGCGTGTTCTCGTTCTATAGTCAGCCGACCAGTGCTCCGATCCGTGGAGGTGTGCCTGTGAAGTCCAGCTTGATCCGCGTGGCGATGAGCGCCGCGCTCGGGTTGGGGACAGCAATCGCCTTGGCGCCGCCATCGCAGGCCATGTATTTCGGCAACTACAACCTCAACATGCCGGATCGCAGGGATTTCCACACCTGGATCTGGTCGGCCATCACGCCGTGCCGCGATCCGGGGTCGGACGTCCGGCAGCACGACTGCATCACCATCCGGACGATCCCGCAGCCGGTCGCCAAGGCTGTCCCCAACACGGGGAACGCAAAGCTGGTCGACGGTCGCTACACCTTGACGATCGATGAGTTCTACGGCCTGCGGTGCGGGGACATCTACTATGGACCGACGATTCCGACCCATGATGTGTACACGTGGGACGCGAACACCCTCGCGGGCGAGATGGTGTCCACGTTCGACGCGGGTTGCGACGGCGCTCCCGGTGGCTCATTCACCTACCCGTTCACGCTGACGAGGATGTGACCGATGCGCCATCTGATGAGCCGAGCCCTGACCTTCGCGACGGCCTCCGCGCTGGCGGCCGGCGCGATCGCCACGGCCGCACCGGCATTCGCCGACGATCCGGAACCGGTGGGACCGCCGCTGCGTCACGTGCAATACACCGTCACCGCCGATGCGCCGTACTGGGCTCACATCTATTACCGCGACACCGATCCGGTTCAGTTCTCGGACTACAGCCACAATCCGTATCAATTCAGCCCGAGAGCCGACGTGGACGTGGCACCGGACAAACCATGGGTATTTGATGCCATGCTTGCGGATCCCGACCTGTGGGCCATGGTGCTGGTACAGAGCGGCGAGTCGCCCAATCTCCCCACGCCCGGGTTCAACTGCAAACTGGCGGTCGACGGCGTGGTGGTCAAGACCAACAGCGGCCCCAAGGGCGCGCTGTGTTCGATCCGGAACTGGTAGACCCCAGCTCAAAGCCGAATGGCTTGGGGGCGACGCGTTTCGCGTCGCCCCCAAGCCATTTCTACAGTTCTTGACTCAGGCGTCGCCGCGAAGCCAGCGCGTCTCACCGTTCATCGGGACGCAGCTCAGGAACAGGCCGTCCGGGGCCTGCGCCACCGAGTTCTGTTCGTTGATGCACAGACTGTTCTCGTCGCGGATGCCCACCATGGGTGGCGACCGGAACCACCGTGGCTCGTAGCGCCGCGGGGAGCCGCAGAACACCAGGCGTCCCCAACCGTTGCGGGCGTCCACGCCGAACACGTAGTAGGAGGTGTTGTCGCACGGAGCGCCGAGTACTGCGTTCGGGTTGATCCCCGGCGTGCAAAAAGCGTCATTACACGTCTGCGGTCCCGCGTTCGCCTGCGGAGCAGCCAGCATCCCGGCGACAATCACTGAAGCGGTCGCCATCACCGTCACACGCACGTTGCTACTTTCGCATAGCTGGAAATTAAACTCTCAGTTTTGGAGAATATTACTACGAAGCACCCGCCGCTGGTCCCCAAGCCGACAGCGTGATGGGCTGGCGTCGCCGAATCGATCATGGACCCGGCATTGATAGTGATATTCTCCCAAACTGAGAACATGGCTACCGCCTCGTCAGGCCGGCCAGAAGGAGCGTCCATGTCTGTCTCCCGGGTGAGTGCTGGTGCGGTGGCCATAGCCGCAGCGGCAGTTGTCGGCCTGAGCGGCGCCGCCCCCGCGGTCGCCGGCGAGCAATGGGGTATCAACGGCACTTTTGCCACATCGTCCAACGGCGAATGGGCCAGGATCAACGACCGCTACGAGAACCAGCCCTCCACCCGTAGCACGTGGACCATCTCGACCCAGTGCATCTCCCCCACCGAATGCAGCGGCACGGTGAACAGCGACGCGGGCTGGAATGCACCCATCTACACGACCAACGGCCTCTGGTACGTCAAGCGGGTCGTACCCAACTGGCGCTTCTGCGCCGACGGCACCCCCGTCGAGGGCATGCAGATCTACAAGATCTACCCGGTGGGCTTCGACGGCCACGTGGACCTGGCCTCGACCGAATACACCGGCGAGGACGTGACCACCGGCCCGAGCGGCTCATGTGGGCGCAACCAGTGGCCCGCCGTCCGGATGCCGTTCTACATGCGGCCCGCCTAGCCGAAAACCACACACAGACAAAAGAACTGGCCCCGGGCGGTTGCCCCGGGGCCAGTTCTTTTGGTATCCCGCCTACGTCGGCATCAGGTCCTGCCATGACTTGGGTGCGGACACCAGATCTGTCTGCTTGTATAGGTTGCCGTCAGGACCCATGTACTCCCCGGTGCGGGGGTTGTACTTCGCGATCGCCACCGACGGCCGGTTTCCGGCACCGCCCTCGAAGGCACTCGGCGCAACGCCTGGTTGTGCGGGCATGGGTAGCTCAGGCGCGTCCGGGAACACCCCCTGCCCGTGGGGGACGGGCGGAATCTCGGTCGCTTGTGGCTGGTCCGCCGCAGGCACGGGTACTGCGTTGGGATCTCCTGGCGGTGGCGGTGGCACGCCGGGCACTGGCGGCTCCAGGTACATCGGCTGCCCCGGCAGCATCGACCCCGGATTGGTCCCGGCGAAGTTCGGCGCCGGCTGCGGTTCGGGCGCTGCGCCCGGCGGCGGAGCCGTCACCCCCGGCGGCAGCGGAGTGCCCCCGAGCGGCCCGAAGATCTTCTCGTCCGGTAGCACCCGGGTATCCGGAGGTACGCCCTGGGCGATCAGGCTGGGGTCAAGCGGGTACGGGCCGAGCGCATGCTGGCGCTGCGCGATCGGCTGGAAACCCTTTGGGTCGTTACACAACTCGACCGTGGGCGCCCGCTTGCCCGGATGCCCCATGCACGGGTAATTTCGCGCACCGCGGACACCGATCGGGGAATCCTGCGGCAGCTTGCAGTAGATGTTGTCCGGTGTGTCTATGACGGTGGTGTCGGCCGGTGAGCGCCAGGCCGACGGCGGCAGGAAGCCCACCGTGCAGGTCGGCGGATCACCCAGGCCCAGCGAGAAGTCTGCCATCGGCAGACCGCTCGTATTGTTGGTCGGCGCGTAGGTTTGCAGCTGGGCAACGTACGGCGGCAACAACACCAACAACTGCTCGATCGACGGGTTGTAGGTGACCGCGATCTGGCCGAACGTGGTCAGATTCGCCAGCAGGATCGGCAGGGTCGGCTTGATCTGCTCGAGCAGCTTGGTGGTCTCCTGGGCGAACCCCGGGCCGTTGCGCAGCAGCGAGCGCACCTCGGGATCGTTCTCGGCGACCTGCCCGGTGATACCGGCCATGCTGGCCGCCCAAGTCCGGATCGAATCGGTGGTCTGGGCCTGCGCATCGAGGAAAGGCTTCGAGTCGTCGATCAACGCACGCGTCTGGTCGGAAACCGCATTGGAGTCCCTGGTGATCGTCGATGCCGAGTCCAGCAACGAGCCGAAGTCGTAGCCGGTTCCGTTGAACGCGTTGTAGGACTCGTCGAGCAGCTGGCTCAGCTTGTCCTTCGGGATGGTGTCCACCAGGGCGCTGAGCTGATCGAGCATCGGTCCGACCTGCTGCGGAATCTTGGTGTTCGACATCGCGATCACCGACCCGTTGTCTAGGTAGGGCCCAGAGTTGGTGCGCGGCAACAACTCAACGTACTGCTCGCCGACCGCCGACATGCTGCGGACCTCGGCGGCCAGATCCGCAGGCACCTTTGGCGAGCGGTCCAGGGACAGCGTCGCCTCAGCCCCCTTGTCGGTCAGCTCCACCGACGTGACCTTGCCGATCTGGGACCCGCGATAGGTGACATTGCCGAACTGGTAGAGACCGCCGGTCGCCGGCAGTTCCATCTTCACGGTGATGCGACCGATGCCGAGCAGCGTCGGCACCTGCATGTAGGCGAACAGCATGACGGCCACACCGACCACGGAGGCGACGGTGAAGAGGATCAACTGAGTCCGGATGAAGCGGGTGAGCATTTATCCGCCACCCCCTGTCGATGGAGTAGGTGCAGTAGGTGGTGCCGGCTGCTCAGCTGAAGCCGGACCGCCTTGCTGCGCATAGGGTCCGGCGAACACGGATGTCGATGGACTCGACGGTGCAGCCGGCTGCGCCATGCCACCGGGCATGGTCATCGGCGCCGGAGGCACCACCGGGAGCACCGGGCCCGAGTAGGTCGGCGCTGGGAGATCCGGTGGTGGCGGTCCGTCCGGAGCCGGCGGCAACCCATCCGGCGGCGGCGGAGCGACCCCGGTCTTGAGCGGGTCATAGGTGTAGTTCAGGTATCCCGGATCCCCCGGCACCGGAACGTTCTGCGCGTCCCCCTGCTCCCAGCGGGTCCCCATCATCAGGCTGCGCTTGAGGTGCGGGATGGTCATGTCGAAGTACGCGAACAGGTTGTAGTAGTCCCCTCGGATCACCCGGTCCATGAAGCTCTGGGTGAACGGGAAATGCGGGGCATATTCGAGCGCCGCAGTCAGGTCTGGCCCGACGTTGGCCAGCGCCTTCAGCGCGGGCTCCAGGTTCTTGAGGTTCCTGACCAGATCAGCCTGCGACTCATTGACGAATTGGTTGGCGGTGGCACTGAAGGTTCCGAGCTTCTGAAGCGCGGTGGTGAATCGCGGCCGCTCCTTGATCAATACGTCGAGTGCCGGCGGAATCTTCTCCAGTGCGCGCGTGATGACATCGCGTTGCCCGGCGAAGGTCGAGGCCAGCTGATTCAGGCCCTGGATGGACGCGACAATGTTGTCGCGCTGGGCATCCAGCGCCCCGACGAAGGTATCCAGTCGGGTGAGCAGGTCGCGGAAATCAGTTTCCCGGCCGTTGATCGCAGCACTGAAGTTGTGGATGATGTCGCCCATCTGTCCCAGGCCGCCGCCGTTCACCACGGCGGCCAGCGAGGACAGCGTCTGCTCTGTTGTCGGATATGTCGACGAGTTGTTGAGCGCAATCGTCGCGCCAGGAGCGAGCTCCCCCTCGGGAGCCTGACCTGCCGGCGGGTTGATCGCCAGATGCATCGAGCCCAAGAGGCTGGTCTGTCCGATGGTGGCCACCACGTTGGCCGGCACCGCAACTCCCGGCTGCACCGAGAACTCGACGTCGGCGTGCCAGTCCTTCACTGACAGGCTCCGCACGCTGCCGACGACGACGTCATTCATCATCACCGGTGAATTCGGTTCCAGCGTCGCCACATTCGCGATCTCGACGTGGTAGACGCTGGAGTCCGCCCCACGTCCGACCGCCCCGGGGAGGGGCAGCGAGTTGACGCCCTGAAAGGCACACCCGCTGGCGGTCAACGCGACGCAGGATCCGACGGCGATCGCCAGTCGTACCGGCTTTCCCCTGCTCATGCTGGAGGCGTCCCTTCTGCTGGTGCGGGGGCCGCAGGCGCCGGGGATTCGGCGGCCAGCGGACCGGGTGGCGGCCCCGGAGGCGGTCCCGGCTGTCCGCCAGTCGGATTGAGCATGTCCGACACCGTGTTCGGCATGTTGGGCGGATAGAACTCGCCACCCGGCAAGAGCTGCTGGGCTCCTGGCGGCGCCACCCCGGGCTCCCGGCCGGTGAACGGCGGAGGCGGTTCGGGCCCCGGGTTGTAAGCCGAGATCGCCGGTGGAGTCTCGGGAGCGGTAGGTGACCCACCCTCGCCGCCGGGCATCAGACTCGGTTCGGAGTACTCGAGCTGCTCGGGGCTTGCCGACGGCATCAGGTACGGCGAGATCGGGAACGGCAGGTAGTTGAAGTTGATCAGCCGCAATGCCGGCCCGAGGTACTGCGAGCAGAGCTTCGCGGTCTCCGGTGCCGTTGTGTTCTCCACGGCACCGATGGCGCCGCAGATGAACTCGACCGGATTGGAGAAGTTGTTCATCACGAACTGGCCGACAGCGCTGCCCGTGTCCGGGTTGTAGATGTTGTAGCCGTTCATGAACGCGTTGGGTGCGACGTGAAGTAGCTGCTCGATGTGCATCTTGTTGTCGACCAGGTTCTGCGTGACATTGGCCAGCCGCTGCACCTGTTCGGAGGTCTGATCACGGGATCCCGCGACGAATCGCTGCACCTCGACGACCGCGACCGACAGGTTGGTCAGCGCCGCGTCGAGGTCGGATCGGCTGCCGTCGACCACACTGGTCAGGGTCGCCAGCCGATTCTGGAACTGCACCACCTGCTGGTTGCTGTCCCGCAACGCGGTGACGAACGTCTGCAGGTTCTTGATGATGTCGACGATGTTGCCGCTACCCTCGGCCAGCACTCGGGCAACGCCGGACAACTGCGAAATGGTCTGGCGCAGTTTGTCTCCGTTGCCGGCCATCGCATCGGCCGTGCTGTTGATGAACCGGGACACCGACGTCCCGTCGACGCCGCTTTGTGGCCCCAGGTCGGTGGACAGCCGCATGAGCTGTTCCTTTACCTGATCCCATTCCACCGGAACGGCGGTGCGGTCCAGTCCGATCACCGCGTCGTCAGGCAGCGTCGGGCCACTCGACCGGTACGCCGGCGCCAGCTGTACATAGCGTGCGGCCACCAGGTTCTGGGCCACGATCACCGCTTTGGCGTCCGCGGGAATCGGTACGTCGTGGTCAAGCTTGAGGGTCACCCGGGTCTGGACGCCCTCGGGTTTGATGGACTCGATGGTGCCGACCTTGACGCCGGACACCCGGACGTCGTCACCCGGATAGACGCCGGTGGCCGAGGTGAACATCGCGGAGATGGTCTTCTGCCCGAAGAATGTCTGACGCAGCAGCACTACCGTGCCGACGACCAACAGGGCGACCAACGTCACCGCAAGCCACTTACCGAGACGACTGCGGTTCATCAGCGCGAACCTCCCGGAATTCCGTTGTAGGGCAAGGGCAATTCGGCCCGCGGGCCGGCATTGTCCGGTGGCTGGCCGGCATTCGTCCCCCGCCGGAATCCGAACGCGTAGTCCATGAACGGCTGCAGCAACTGTGCGGGCTGCAGGTTCGGAACATAGGCGTTGTAGTAGGCACCGTTCGCCAGCGTCTCGGCCTGAGACAGCTGGAACTTGTTCAAGTTCGGCAACGCCTTGGTGATGTTGTCGCGATTGCGTTCCAGCATCGCGGTCACCGAGTTGAGCCGCTTGAGTGTCGGCGCCAGCTGTGCCTCGTTGTCGGCGACGAGTCCAGACAGTTGCTGCGAGACCGCGGCGGTGTTCGCCAGCAGGTCGACGATGGCCTGGCGCCGGTCGTTGAGCACACCGAGCAGATCATTGGCGTTGAGGATCAACGTGTTCAGCTGGTCGCTGCGCTGCGATAACACCACGGTCACGTCGCTGGCACTCTTGAGCAGGTCGGCCAGACTCTCGTTGCGCCCGTTGATCGATTTCGACAGCCGACTCAGGCCGTCGAACGTCGGCCCGAGCTTCGGCGCGACCTGATCGACGGTCGCCGACAGCGTATCCAGGGACTGGTTCAGCGAAGCCGTATCGGTACCCGCCGAATTGGTGGTCAGGTCACTGACGGCGTCGGTCAGCGAGTACGGCGACGACGTCCGTGACGTGGGGATCACGTCGGTGGTACGCAGCGTGCCGGCGCCGTCGGACTCCAACGTCAGCACCCGCTCACCCAGCAGCGAGCCGGTACGGATATGCGCCGTCGTCAGCGACCCCAGCGGGTACTTGCCTTCGGTGGTGAACGTGACCAACGCGTCGCCGTTCTCCAGCGACACGTCGGTGACCGCACCGATCTTGATTCCGGACAAGGTGACGTCGTTGCCGGCGGCGATACCGCCGGCCTCGGTGAACAGTGCCTGATGGCGCACCGAGGATGCCCACTGCTGCAGCCTTTCGGGCTGGAGGCCGACGGCGATGATGAGCATCATCAGCACGACGCCGATGAAACCTGCCTTGATCAGGTTTGATTCGCGGTACTTGAGCATCAGGGCTCCGCGCACCTCCCGCCTTCTTGTTTGATCATCGGGAAGTGCGCAGTGCGCCCCTGTAGATCGGTGACACGGATGGAAAGTCCGCAGATGTAGTACATGATCCAGCTGCCGTAGGAGCCCAGCCGGGCCAGCTTGCGGAAGTTGTCAGGGGCCTTCTGCAGACCCCGGTCCAGGACGATCTGATGGTCATCGAGCAAAGGCGCCAGCCGGTTCATCTGGTCGACGGTGCCCTTGAGCGGTGGCCGTGCCTCAGTGAGAAGACTTGCGAGCGAGGCAGTTCCGTTGTCGAGCTGAGTCACCGCGGTGCCCAGCGGGTCGCGGTCCTGCGACAGACCGCTGATCAACTGTTCGAGACGGTCAACGGTTCCGTCGAACTTCTTACCGTCCTTGGCCAGCGTGCCGACCACCGAGTTCAGGTTGTCGATCAGCTGCTGGATGACCTGGTCGTTGTTGGCCAACGTGTTCGAGAACGACGAGGTCTTGCTCAGCAGCGAATCCAGGGTGTCGCCCTGCCCTTGGAAGATCTGGATCAGCGAGGACGTCAACGCATTGACGTCCTGGGGATTGAGTCCCTGGATCACCGGACGCAGGCCGCCGAGCAGCAGATCGAGGTCCAGCGCACTTGCGGTGCGGTCCTTCGGGATCTGAGAGCCTGCGGGCAGCAGTTTCGTCGAGCCGGGGCTGTCGACCAGTTCCAGGTAGCGGTCCCCGACCAGGTTCAGGTAGCGAATCGCGGCCTTGGTGCTCGTTGTCAGGGCAACGCTACGGTCGGTGTCGAAGTCGACCAGGACCGACTTGTCCGGTTGCAACGAAACGCTTTTCACCGTACCCACTCGGACCCCGGCAACACGCACCGAGTCCCCGGCCTCCAGTCGGGAGGCATCGCCGAACACTGCCGAGTAGCCCGAGTAGGAACCGCCGCGGTACTCCGAGAACGTCATGAACAGGAAAGCTGTGAGAACCGCCATCACCACCGCGAAGGACGCGAACTTGATGAATGTGCTTCTGCCGCGCGTCATCCCGGTTGTCCGATCTGCATGGTGTTACGTGGCGGACCGTCGAGCGGACCGAACAGAATCTGCTTGAGCCCGTCGGAGTTGAGCAGGATGCCCTGGTTGCCGTACTTGAACGGGTTGGCGTTGGTATCGGTGACGAGGTACTTGGCCTTGTTGCCGAATCCGATGTACGGCAGGCCCATGCAGTGCGGGCCGCCCTTGGCTGCCACCTTGGGTAGGTTCTGCGGGTAGCGGTAGCGCTCGATGCCCAGGGTGAATGCCACGTTGACCACAACGCCGGGTTCCATCTGCGGCGGCTGGTGGTAGAGGTACAGCATGCCCTTGAGGCCGCACTCGATTCCGGGTGCGTACTCGTTGAGCAGATCGGTGGTGGGTGCCAACAGGTTCAGCGTGGTGCTGAGCGCCTGCCGGTTGCCGCCGATGACGTCGTTGCCGGCGTCGGCCAGGCCGATCGAGCTGACCAGGAAGTTGTCCAGGTTCTGCTGCTCGGCCACGATGCTGTCGCTCAGCTTGTTGGTGTTTTCGACGGTCCTGAGCAGATCGGGTGCCGCGTCACCATAGGCCCGTGATACCGCAGCCATGCTCTCGATGTCGCCGGTCAGATTGGGCAGGCTCGGCTCGATCTTCTTCAATACCGCATCGAAGTCGGACAGGGACTGCCCCATCGCCTCCCCGCGTCCGGAGAAGGCTGAGGACAGCGCGCCCAGGGTTTCGTTGAGCTTCGCCGGGTCGATCTTGTTCAACACATTGGTCAATTGCTGGAAGACCGTGTTCATCTCGACGGTGACATGGTCGCCCTGCAGGATCTGACCGGGGCGGAGCTTGTCGGACGACGGCTTGTCCGGTGCAACAAGCTGGACGTACTTGGCGCCGAACACTGTCGTCGAGGCGATATCGGCCTGAACGTTGTCGGGGATCAGGCGAAGCTGGGACGGGTTCATCGCCAGGTGCAGCACGGCCTTGCCGTCGGCGCGCTGCTCTATCGAGCTGACGGTGCCAACCTGCACGCCACGCATCTTCACCTTGGCGTCCGGGTTCATCACCAGGCCCGCCCGGTCCGAGATCAGCGTGATGGGCTCAGTCTTGGTGAAGCTGCCGCGGAACAGCGCGACCGCCAGGCCGAAGATCAGACCTATCGCGACCACGGTCGCCAGGCCTGCCAACGGCCGCGCGGAGCTCCGCGCGCCGAAGCTGCGTCCGGGTCGTGCCGCCACCGGCACTGCGCTACTTGTGGTTTCGGACCGGTGGGCTGGACCCGGTCCTACGTTTCGTGTCAACTCTTCTCCCTATCCCGACAGGTTGAAGTTGCCGTTGGAGCCGTAGACGGACAGTGACACCAGCAGGGTCACCGAGACCACGACGATCAGCGAGGTTCGTACGGCGTTGCCGACCGC
The DNA here is from genome assembly GCF_058536225.1 of Mycolicibacterium arcueilense. NCBI lineage: Bacteria > Bacillati > Actinomycetota > Actinomycetes > Mycobacteriales > Mycobacteriaceae > Mycobacterium > Mycolicibacterium arcueilense. The sequence goes on along the minus strand of NZ_JBZTYL010000026.1, from coordinate 168,798 downwards.
GACGCCGACCCCGGATGGCCCGCCGGAGGCGAAGTAGCCGAAGTAGGTGTGGATCAGCAGGATGGTGATGGCCATCAGGACGGCCTGCAGGAACGACCACAGCAGGTCGATCGGGTTGAGGAACGTCGTGAAGTAGTGGTCGTACAGGCCGCCCGACTGCCCGAGCAGCACCACGGTGGTGAACTGGGACGCCAGGAAGGACAGGATCACCGCGATCGCGTACAGCGGGGTGATGGCGATCATCCCCGCCACGATGCGGGTGGACACCAGGTATTCGACGGGCCGGATCGCCATGGCCTCCAGCGCGTCGATTTCCTCGTTGATCCGCATCGCACCGAGCTGGGCGGTGACGCCGGCGCCGAAGGTGGCGGCCAGGCCGATGCCGGCCACCACCGGCGCGGCGATCCGGACGTTGATGAAGGCCGCCAGGAACCCGGTCAAGGCTTCGATGCCGATGTTGCCCAGCGACGAATAGCCCTGGATGGCCAGTACACCGCCGGTGGCCAGGGTCAGGAACCCGACAATGACGACGGTTCCGCCGATCATGGCCAAGGTGCCTGCACCCATGCTGATTTCGGCGATCAGCCGGACCAGTTCCTTGCGGTAGTGCAACGCCGCGTGCGGGGTGCCCGCCAGTGCCTTGAGGTAGAACAGCGTGTGATCGCCGATCCGGCTCAGCGTCGACACCGGCTTGTTGAACTGCCTGCTGACCCGCGGATAGGTCGACCGCAGGATCGTCATCGTTCCCATTGCGTCCCCTGCCTCAGTGCGCCGTCATGCGGATACCGATGGCCGTGACGACCACGTTGATGACGAACAGGGCCATGAAGGCGTACACCACGGTTTCGTTGACGGCGTTGCCGACTGCCTTGGCACCGCCGCCCGTGATCGTCAATCCGCGATAGCAGGCCACCAGTCCGGCGATCAGGCCGAAGAGCGCGGCCTTGACGCACGAGATGATCACCTCCGGCACACCGGTCAGCAGGGTGATCCCGGCCGCGAAGGCACCCGGGTTCACGTCCTGGATGAACACCGAGAACACGTAGCCACCCAGGATGCCGATGATCACCACCAGGCTGTTGAGCAGCAGGGCCACCAGGCCCGAAGCCAGCATCCGCGGCGTCACCAGACGCTGGATCGGATTGATGCCGAGCACCTCCATGGCGTCGATCTCCTCGCGGATGGTGCGCGAACCCAGATCCGCGCACATCGCCGTCGCCCCGGCGCCGGCGACGATCAGCACCGTCACCATCGGGCCCAACTGGGTCACCGCACCGAAGGCAGCGCCCGCGCCCGACAGGTCGGCCGCACCGAGCTCGCGCAGCAGGATGTTGAGGGTGAAGCTGACCAGCACGGTGAACGGGATCGCCACCAACAGCGTCGGCGCCATCGACACGCGTGCCACAAACCAACACTGCTCGAGGAACTCCCGGCCCTGGAACGGACGCTTGAAGATGAACCGGATGGCGTCCAGCGACATCGCGAACAGCGCCCCGACGGCCTGCATCGGGCCCGACAGGTTGCGTAGCGATACTCCGGTTGACCATTTATCTGCCATCAGAACTCCTGTCCCGGCACGTCGCTGCCGACACCGCGGTCGGTGCGCCGATGTTAAGTGCTTCACCGCACGGGTGCTCGAACGGAACTACTACATGCGGTGCGGCCGGCAGCCCGGGTCGGGTCATGCCGCAACCTCCGCGCCGGCACGTGCCAACCGGCCGGTTGGGCGCTCGGACACATGCGAATATGACTGGAGCACATTGCCTTTCATGAGGAAGAGCAAGTGCGGGGTGCGTTCGGACATCTGACGCACCTCCTGTTTCCCGCGGGCCTCGTGCGTTTCACCGGACGCACCGGTGAAACCGGACAGATTTCCCCCCGTGACCGGCCCCCGAGTGCCTGATGCTATCGGACCCGGTATCTGTCGCGGAGGCAAATAACGTAGAACTTGCTCGGGTAGTTGACAATTGGGTCGGCCCAGGTCGCATGCAGCACCGTTCGTGTCGTGGGCTGCAGTGGCAGCAGCCCACGACGGACAACGAGCGGCGGAAGCGACGAGAGGCATGACGGAGGCGGCCTAGGTGACCGCGCCGGCGGTTTTGAGTTCGATGATGCGATCCCAGTCCAGACCGAGTTCGACCAGGATGTCGTCGGTTTGTTCGGCGAAGCCCGGGGCCGGTCCGGTGCTCGGCGCCGTGACGTCGAATTGCACTGGGTTGGCGACCAACTCAAGCTCGCCCGCCTGCACCAGGTACTCGTTGGCCCGAATCTGGGCATCCTGTCCCGCCTGCAGGGTGTCCTGCACCGGAGCCCACGGACCGGCGAGCGTGGTGAATCGCTCGCTCCACTCTGGCAAAGTTCGCTTCTTCATCGCCTCGGTGAGGATCTCGACCGCGTCGGGCGTGTTCTCCGCGAACGATTCGGCAGTCGCGAACCGCGGATCGTCGATGTAGCTCTCCAGATCCATGTGCCGGCACACGTCGGCCCAGAACTTGGTCGGCTGCATCATCACGAACGAGATGTAGCGGTCGTCGGCGGTTCCGTACAACCCGACGAGCGGATTGATCGGCGACCCGTGCACACCCGGAGGGGGTGTCACCATCAACTGGTTCAGGTGCTGGGTCAACGCCACGGTGTGGCCCATCGACCACAGGCCACTGCCGAGCAGGGACACGTCGACCACCGACGGCTCGCCGGTGCGCTCACGCTTGAACAGCGCCGCCGCGATGCCGCCGGCCAGGTTCGTGCCCGAGATGGTGTCCCCGTAGGCCGGCCCGGGCGGTGCGATCATTCCCGCCATCCCGGCCGGGGTGATGGTCGCGGCGGTGCCGGCGCGGCACCAGAAGGCGGTCATGTCGTAACCGCCCTTCACCGACTCCTCACCGCGCGGGCCCAGCGCACTGCCGCGGGCGTAGATGATGTTCGGGTTCACCGCGCGGATGTCGTCGACGTCGATGCCGAACTTCTGCCGGTGGCCGGGCAGGAAGCTGGTGAGGAACACGTCGGCGTTTTTCGCCAGCTCGAGCAGGATCTCTTTGCCTTCCGGCACCGACATGTCCAGGCCGATGCTGCGCTTGCCGCGGTTGGCGTGCTCGATGTTCGGGTTGGGGTCGCCCTCGACCTTGAGCGGCCCAGTCTGACGCAGGCCGCGTTGCGGGTCGCCGGTGACGGCGTGCTCGACCTTGATGACGTCGGCACCCCACTCCCCCAGCACGGCTCCCGCCGAGGGGACGAAGCCGTACATCGCGACCTCGAGAACGCGGACGCCCTGCAGCGGGCCGGTCATGACAACACCCGCGCGAACGTCTTGGACTCCATGAACTCTTCGAGTCCTGCGGTCCCCATTTCCCGACCGATGCCCGACTGTTTGTATCCGCCGAACGGACTGTCGGGGCTGAAGTAGTTGCCGCCGTTGATCGAGAAGGTGCCGGTCCGGATCCGTCGGGCCACGGCCAGAGCGCGGTCCTCGCTGCCGAACACCGCGCCGGAAAGCCCGTAGATCGAGTTGTTGGCGATGCGTACCGCGTCGTCGTCGTCCTCGTAGGCGATCACCGCGAGCACCGGTCCGAAGACCTCTTCCTGGGCGATCTCGCTGTCCGGGTCCACATCGGCCAGCAGCGTGGGCGTGTAGAAGTAGCCGGGGTCGACCTTCTCACCGCCGGTCACCAGGGTGGCCCCGGCCTCGACGGCGCGCTTGACCATGCCGTCGACCTTGTCGCGCTGCTTCTCGCTGATCAGTGGACCCATGTAGGTCTTGGGGTCGGTCGGGTCGCCGAACCGCACGTGCCCGAAGTTCGCCTTGATCAGTTCGACGATCTCGTCCTTGTGTTTGGCCGGCACGAGCAGCCGTGAGGTCAGCGCGCAGCCCTGACCCGCGTGGGTGACCATGCTGAAGGCCGAGAACACCGCGGCGGTGTTGAAGTCGGCATCGTCGAGGACGATCGCGGCGGACTTGCCGCCGAGCTCCAGGAACACCTTCTTCAAGGTCTCACTCGCCGCGGCCATGATGCGCCGGCCGGTGGGCGTGGAACCGGTGAAGGTCACCATGTCGACGTCCGGGCTGGTGGTGAGCACCGCGCCCACCTCCGGGTCGGCACCCGACAGCACGTTGACGACGCCGGCCGGGATGTCGGTGTGGTTGGCGATCAGCTCGCCGAGAGCCAGCGTGATCAGCGGGGTGTCCGGAGCGGACTTCAGCACCACGGTGCAGCCGGCGGCCAGCGCGGGCGCCAGCTTGGCCAGGGCCAGCTGGTTCGGATAGTTGTAGGCGATGATCGCGGCCACCACGCCGCCCGCTTCCTTCTCTACCCACCGGTGATGCTGCATGCCGCGGCTCTCGATGTTCCCGAGGTCCTCGGTCAGCGGGTAGGTCCTGAGCAGGTCGGCGTAGTACCGCACGATGTCGATCGGTCCGTCCAGCTGGGCACCGGCGCACAATGCCGCGGTGGCTCCCACCTCGGTGGTGGTCAGCGCGGCCAGTTCGTCGCGGTTCTCGACCAGCGCCCGGTGCAGCTGCTCCAGGCAATGGACCCGGAACTCGGCGTTGGTGGACCAGTCGGTGTGGTCGAATGCCTGCCTGGCCGCGGCGACCGCAGCCTGGGCATCGGCGACCGTTGCGTCCGGCGCGTAGCCGAACACCTCACCGGTAGCTGGATTGACGGAAGGAAACGTCCGCGGCGTCTCGCGCAGCTCTCCGCCGATCAACAACTTCCGGTCAGCCCGCTGTTCTGCCGCGATGGTCGGCGCTTCCTGCTGCATCATCCTCCTCAGGCGATTCCCTACTGTGATGGAAACTGCATTCTCATCACCGGCGAATCATACATTCGCTCGATGAGAACTCAAGTGAAAGCTAGATCAGCTAGTCATGCCCTATTCGCTGCAGATCCACTATCTACACAGGAGGCGCTCACGTTGAGCCCGGATCTTGCGGGGAACACCGCTCCGAGAGTACGGTTCTCATAATCGGAAGGATGATTCTTGACCCTTGAGAAAGTCCGGCCCCGCCCGGCGACCGGAGAACTGTCATGAAGAATGCCGTTGTCACTGGAGGAGGTTCCGGTATCGGAGCGGCCATCGCCGCCCGGTTGCGCGCCGACGGCCTCAATGTCGCGGTTCTCGACCTACAGCCCTCGGATGACGAGTTCGCCCATGTCGCCGACGTGACCGATCGCGCCGCCGTCGACGCCGCGCTCAATGCCGTTCGTGCCCAACTCGGTCCGATCTCGGTGTTGGTCAATGCGGCGGGCCTGGACTGCTTCAAGCGTTTCAGCGACGTCTCGTTCGAGAAGTGGCAGCAGATCATCGACGTCAATCTCAACGGCGTATTCCACTGCATCCAGGCGGTATTGCCCGACATGCTCGAGGCCGGCTGGGGTCGCATCGTCAACATCTCGTCGTCGAGCACGCATTCCGGCCAGCCCTTCATGTCGCCCTATGTCGCGGCGAAGTCCGCGGTGAACGGCTTGACCAAGAGCCTGGCGCTGGAACTCGGCCCCAACGGCATCACCGTGAATGCCGTGCCGCCGGGCTTCATCGACACCCCGATGCTGCGCAAGGCCGAAGGTAAGGGCTTCCTCGGAGACACCGACAAGCAGATCGCGCAGACGCCGGTGCGCCGGATGGGCAAGCCCGAGGACATCGCCGCCGCCTGTGCCTTCTTCGTCTCCGAAGAGGCGGGCTACATCACCGGCCAGATCCTCGGCGTCAACGGCGGCCGTAACACCTGACGCGCAGGCGCACCCGAAACATCATCAGCGAAAGGACAATTGTGGGAAACAGCGGAGAAGGCAGGGTTGCCGGGAAAGTCGCGTTCATCACCGGCGCGGCACGCGGCCAGGGCCGCAGTCACGCGATCCGGCTGGCCGAAGAGGGCGCCGACATCATCGCGGTCGACATCTGTAAGAACTACGACACCGTCGGCTATGCGATGGCCACGGCCGAAGACCTCGAAGAGACCAAGAACTACGTCGAGAAGACCGGGCGACGCATCGTCACCGCCCAGGCCGATGTCCGCAACGAGGCCGAACTGCGCAGCGCGCTGGACTCCGGACTCGCGGAGTTCGGCAAGGTCGACATCGTCGTCGCGCAGGCCGGCATCGCTGCGATGAAGGGTCAGCCTGCGATGCAGGCGTGGACCGACGGCATCAACACCAACTTCGTCGGCACCATCAACGCCATCCAGGTCGCGCTGCCACACCTCAAGGAAGGCGCTTCGATCATCGCGACAGCTTCTGCCGCCGCGCTGATGGACGCCCACAACAAGCCCAACCCGGGCGCCGATCCGGGCGGCATGGGCTACATGATCTCCAAGCGGTTGATCTCCGAATACGTGCATGCGCTGGCCACCGAACTTGCGGTGCGCGGCATCCGCGCCAACGTCATCCACCCGACCAACTGCAACACCAACATGCTGCAGAGCGAGCCGATGTACCGCTCGTTCCGGCCGGACCTGGAGAACCCCACCCGCGCCGATGCCGAGCCGGTGTTCGGTGTGCAGCAGGCAATGAAGGTCAACTTCATCGAGCCCGAGGACATCAGCAACGCCGTGCTGTGGCTGGCCTCGGAAGAGTCCCGCTACGTCACCGGCATGCAACTGCGGGTCGACGCCGGCGGTTACCTCAAGTGGTACGACTACCACGTGTGATGCCGGATCAATTGGTTCGAAAGGAGCTGAAGTAGTGAAGGTTTCGGTCGATGCCAGCCGCTGCCAGGGGCATACCCTGTGCGCGATGATCGCACCCGACTCGTTCGAACTCGACGATGTCGACGGTCATTCATCTCCGGTGTCGGACGTGGTGCCTGCCGACCAGGAGGACGCGGTCCGAGAAGCAGCGCACTCCTGCCCCGAGCAGGCCATCCTCATCGAGGAATGACGCCGGCCCGATCAGGCCCGCCAATGACAAAGGGAGACAACGCCGTGAGTATCGACCGTGATGTCGTTACCGACGACGACCGCAAGAAACACAAGATCCACTTCGACCGGCATACCCCGGAGTACCGGGAGCAGTTCCAGGACATCACCGAGGAAATGCAGGCCAAGTGCCCGATGGCCTGGACCGATGTCTACAACGGGCACTGGATCGCCGCGGACAGCAAGCATGTGTTCGAGCTGGCTCGCTGTCCAGCGGTGTCCAATCACCACGACATCAGCGGTGAGACCCCATTTCAGGGCATCACCATCCCAAAGGCCAGCCGTGCCACCGTCGTTCGTGGCGGCATCCTGGAGATGGACGAGCCGGAGCACAGCGCCTACCGCGGTGCACTGAACCCGTACCTGTCCCCTGCCGCCATCAAGCGGTGGGTGCCGTTCGTCGATGAGATCACCCGCGCCGCACTCGACGAGCACATCGAGTCCGGCGAGATCGACTTCGTCGAGCATCTGGCCAACGTGGTGCCCGCGGTGTTCACCCTGGCCATGATGGGCATCGAGCTCAAGAAGTGGAACGTCTACAGCGAGCCCACCCATGCGTCGGTGTACACACCCGAACACTCCCCCGATCGCGAGAAGATCAACGAGCAGCACCGCGAGATGGGTATCGACATCATCAACAACATGATGGAGATCCGGGAGACGCCGCGGCCCGGACTGGTCAACGCGATGCTGCAACTACGCATCGATGGTGAACCGGCGCCGGACATGGAGATCCTCGGCAACCTCGGGCTGGTCATCGGCGGCGGTTTCGACACCACCACAGCACTCACCGCGCATGCGTTGGAATGGCTGGGCGAGCACCCCGATGAGCGCACCCGGCTGAGCGACGAGCGTGACACCCTTCTCGACCCGGCCACCGAGGAATTCCTGCGTTTCTTCACTCCGGCGCCCGGCGACGGCCGGACGTTCTCCGAGGACGTCGAGGTCGAGGGGCAGCAGTTCAAGCAGTTCGAGCGGCTGTGGCTGTCCTGGGCGATGGCCAACCGCGACCCGTCGGTGTTCGACAAGCCCAACGAGATCGTCCTGGATCGGAAGGGCAACCGGCACTTCAGCTTCGGCATCGGAGTGCACCGCTGTGTGGGTTCGAACGTGGCGCGCACGGTGTTCAAGTCGATGCTCACCGCGGTCCTGGACCGGATGCCGGACTATGTGTGCGACCCCGAGGGCACCGTGCACTACGACACGATCGGCGTCATTCAGGGCATGCGAAATCTGCCGGCGCGCTTCACGCCGGGGAAGAAGCTGGGTCCCGGCCTGGACGAGACCCTTGAGAAGCTGCAGCGCATCTGTAATGAACAGGAGTTGGCCCGGCCGATCACCGAGCGCAAGGAAGCCGCCGTCATCGACTGACGCGGACCGGAAGCGGTTTCGCTAGGACGCCTTGTACGTCTGCCGCCTGTTAGCCTCGAATGAGGTCGGGTCCGGCAAACGTACAAGGCGTCGCCTTCTTGGGCGAACAACATGGGGGTTTCCAGCAGGTGAGCAAGTCTTTCAAGTACATCGCGGCCGCTCTCGGCGGTCTGGCCCTGTCCGTTCCGCTGGTGACGGGAGTGGCATCCGCCCAACCCGATTTCAGCGGCGTGGTCAACACGACATGCAGCTACGAGCAGGTCATGGCGGCGCTCAACGCGCAGCGTCCGGATCTGGCCCAGCAGTTCAACGCATCCCCGTTCGCGCAGGGTGCGTTGCGTAACTTCCTGGCGTCGGGCCCGGCCCAGCGCCAGCAGACGGTGGCTCAGCTGCAGGCCAGCCCGGCCGCTCAGGAGTACTTCGGGCCGATCAACTCGATCGCGGGCAGCTGCAACAACTACTGAGATCGCGGGTCGGCGGTAACGCCCTTCGCTACTTCCGCAGCGTGAACTGATTGACGTCGAGGTATCCGCCGCGGAAGAGGTCCGGACAACCGGTGAGGTACTTCATGTACCGGTCGTACACCTGTTGGGACTGCAGGGCGATGGCCTGGTCACGATGTGCCTCCAGGTTGGCCGCCCACTCCTCCAAGGTCCTCGGGTAGTACTGGCCGATCGGCTGCACCCTGGCCACCTCGAACCCGGCTTCTCGGGCATGTTCCTCGACCATCGGTGTCGTGGGCAACCGGCCGCCTGGGAAGATCTCGGCCATGATGAATTTGACGAACCGGGCCACGTTCAGGGTCAACGGGATTCCCAGCCGGACCGCGTCGGCCTGCGTGATGCCGCAGATCGTGTGCAACAGCATCGACCCGCCGGCCGGGAGCGCGTTGTAGGCCATCTTGAAGAAGGCCGGATAACGTTCGTGGCCGAAGTGCTCGAACGCACCGATCGACACGATCCGGTCGACCTTCTCGTCGAATTCCTCCCAGCCCTGCAGTCGCACCTCGACACGGTGGCCGTTCGGGACCTTGGCCAGCTTGGCCTCGGCGTAGTCGCGCTGTGACCGGCTGAGAGTGAGACCGATGACGTCGACGTCATACGTCTCGACGGCGCGCTGCAATCCCCCGCCCCAGCCACAGCCGATGTCGAGCAGCGTCATGCCGGGCTGAAGATCCAACTTGGACAGCGCCAGATCGAACTTCGCGTTCTGCCCCTCCTCGAGCGACATGCCGGCACGATCGAAGTACGAGCACGTGTAGCCCATCGTGGGACCCAGGAACAGCTCGAAGAACTCGTCTGAGATGTCGTAGATCGACTGCAACGTCTCATAATGTGGGCGTAGCGACGCCATGTGTTGCGATGCTAGCCCCCTCGGCTCCGCTACCGCGGTTGATTGGCGACCCCGGGGAACAACTGCTCGGTCGGTCCCACGGTCACCCATCCGCCCAGTTTGGTGACCAGATGCGGTGCGAAGACCGAGGCGTAAACCGCGTGCCCGACCACGATGACGGCGATCACCGAAACCACCGCCGACTGCACCCGGGTCTTCGAGATCTTGTCCGCCCACACCTCGATGACGTTGCGGCCCTGCTCATCGGTCCGGCCCAGCAGGTAGGTGAACACCATCATCTGCACTCCCATAGCGATGGCGTCGTAGATCGGGTACTGGTGCTTGGTCCCCTCCCACAGGCCGAGGCCTTCGATCACGTAGCCGTAGTAGAACAGGCCGAGCCGCGCGCCGATGATCGCGTTGAAGAACAGCGCCCAGCAGAACCCGACGGCGAAGCCCACCAGCAACAGTGTCTGTGGACGTCGCCAGTGCCACTTCCGGATCGCCGACCGCCCCAGCGCCGCACCGATGATCGCCGGTAGGACGAAGTACCCCATGTACCCGACCGGTACCGCCGAGGGCAGCCCGCCCCAGGTCATGTTGAGCGGCCACCACGACGGCATCCGCGGGAGCGCCGGCGGGAACTGGGCGTACATCGCCCAGTCGTAGGGCGCCTCGATCCAGGAAAACGAGAGTGCCGAGATACACAGCAGCAGCAACGGGTGCAACCGGCCGCGGCGCACGCTCAGGTAGATGCCCACGGCAAGAAAACCCAGACCGGTGATGTAGGCGAAGGCCACACCGGCATTGATGAGGAACTGCACGTTCACGCCTCGACCTCCGAGCCCGATGCGGGCTGCGGCGGCGTGCCACGCGCCTCCGGATCGAAATACAGCACCAGACCCACGATCAGGACTATCAAGCCAAACAGGGTGCCCAACATGATGATTGCGCCCACTGCCACCTCCTGGGGACACGAGTTTCGCGACTTTTAATAGTGGACACTATTAAAAGTCGTGGGTCAAGGTCGCCTAGGCTGAAAGTGGAGACGGCCGGGTACGGACAGTCAGGAGATCGGCGATGCCGCAGGGACGTTCGGGTGCGGCCACACGCCGACCCCGTGGTGAGGCCCGCAGACTCCTGCTCGACGCGGCGCGTGAACTGTTCTCCCGCCAGGGTTATCGCAGCACCACCACCCGCGAGATCGCCTTGGCCGCCGATGTCAGTGAATACCTGTTGTTTCGTCACTTCGGTTCCAAGGCCGGGCTGTTCCGGGAAGCCATGGTGCTTCCCTTCACCGATTTCGTCGACGACTTCGGACAGACCTGGCAGGCCGTGGTGCCCGAAGAGACCGACGAGGAAGAGCTGACCCGGCAGTTCGCCGGGCGACTCTACGATGTGCTCCTGCAGCACAAAGGCCTGCTGTTGACCCTCGTCGCGTCGGACGGGCTCAGCGAGGAAGACGCCGAGAACACCGGTATTGCCGACATCAGACGAGCTCTTGGCCTGCTCGGCCAAATCAGCACGGAGGGCATGCAATTGCGTGGATTTCGATCGACGCAACCGGACCTGCGAGCCCATTCTGCAGTGGCGTTGATCGTCGGCATGGTGGCGTTGCGCTCGACCTTTTTCGACGATCGCCCCCCGGCGCGGGAGGCGATCGTCGACGAGCTCGTGCAGGCACTCCTCCATGGCTTCCTGCACCGACCCGGGTGAGACCTACTGAGGTCCGTTGGGCCACTTGAGCAGTGAACCCGCATCGACACGGATGTGCTGGCCGGTGATGTACCGGCTGTCGTCGCTGGCGAGGAACACCCCGAGATTGGCCATGTCCTCCGGTTCGATGTACGGAATCGGCATGGCCTGGAACAGGTTGAACAGCGGCTCGGCATCTTCGCGGGTGGCCGTCTTGCCTGCGGCTTTGAGATCGGGGCGGAACACCCCGTACATGCCCTCGTTCTGCAGCAGGTGAGTGTTGCAGTTGGTCGGATGGATCGCGTTGACCCGAATCATCCTCGACGCCAGGTGAAGACACATCTCGTTGACGTACTCGATAACCATCCGCTTGCTCCAACCGTAACCAGCGCCACCCGGACCCATGTCGGGACTGGTGGTGGTACCGCGGATCATGCCGGCGGTGGAACCGGTGACGATGATCGATGCGCCGTCGGGCAGATGCGGTATCGCCACCGCGACGGTGTTCATCACCCCCAGTAGGTCGACGTCGGAGGCATCGACGAAACCCATCGGATCGGGATTGCCCATCGCCATCGGCAGGATGCCGGCATTGGCAACCACGATGTCGATCTTGCCGAGATCGGCGATGCCCGCTTCGACCGCATCGCGCAGTTCGTGGCGCTCGCGGACATCGGCGACCCGCGCGACGACACGTCGGCCGAGTTCCTTGATCGACCGTTCGGTCTCGGCGAGATCCTCGGGTGTGGCCAGTGGATAGGGATTGGACGGGATGTCGCGGCAGATGTCGACGGCGACGATGTCGGCGCCCTCTCTGGCCATCGCGATTGCATGCGCCCGCCCCTGCCCGCGGGCTGCACCGGTGATGAAAGCGACCTTGCCGTCGAGCTTTCCGGTCATGTGGTGCTCCTTTTCTCTGGCGAGTCTGCGTCTGCTCGCGGTGTCAGTGCAGCGGTGTGAAGGTGATGTGCAGCGTGCTGAGCCCACGCATGATGAAGGTCGGTTCGTAGGTGTAGTCACGGTTGTCCGACGGGCCGTGATGCTCAGTCGAGATCGTGATGTCACCCATCCGGTCGAGGATCCGGTTGAGCGAGATCCGGCCCTCCGCGCGAGCCAGCGGGGCACCCGGGCAGGAGTGGACACCGCGGATGAACGCGATCTGTTCGCGCACGTTGGCCCGGTCGGTTCGGAAGGTGTTGGGCTCGGGGAACTTCCGTTCGTCGCGGTTGCACGCACCGGGAAGGACCATGACGGTGGTCCCCGCCGGAACCTCGACATCACCGATGCTGGTGGTCTTGCCGGCCATCCGGAAGTGCGACTTGACGGGGCTTTCCAGGCGCAGCGTCTCCTCGAGGAAGGCCGGTATCTTGCTGCGGTCCTCGCGCAGCAGCTTCTCGAATCCCGGGTTGTCACCGATGAACCGCACCGCCGAGCTCACCAGCTTGGTGGTGGTCTCCGTTCCCGCGGCAAACAGGAACGTCGACAGGTTCATCACGTCCTCGATCTCGGGCGTCGAGCCGTCCTCATATTTGGCCTGTGCCAACCCCGTCAGGACGTCGTCGCGTGGCGTGCGCCTGCGGTCCTCGATGTAGGCGTAGAACTTCTCGTTGAGCCACTGCAGGGGATTGTGCGTCGTCGGTGCCTCCTTGCCGAGTTCACCGACCGTCTCAAGCGCGAACGCCGCCTTGAACTCCTCGTGATCCTCGGCCGGTACGCCCAGCAGATCGGCGATCACCAGCAGCGAGAACGGCTTTGCGTAGTCGGCCAGGAATTCGCAGCCGCCCTTGTCGATGAAGGTGTCGAGCTGCTGATCTGCCAGCCGCCACATGAACTCCTCGTTCTCCTTGAGGCGTTTCGGCGTGATCAGCTTGTTCATCAGACCGCGGGTGCGGGTGTGTACCGGCGGATCCTGTGAGGTGATGTGCTCGGCCATCGGCACCGCGGCGCGGTGCTGCTCGATCAGGTCGGTGACGTCGTCGCTGTCCCCCGGCCCGAACGGCATCCCCGAGAACGGGCCCGCGACCGACACACAGGAAGAGAAAGCCGGGTCTTTGTAAACGGCCAGGGCCTCGTCGTAGCCTGTCACTGCCAGGACGTTGAACGGGGTCGCCTGGGTGACAGGGCACTTCGACCGAAGATGGTCGAAGTAGGGGTACGGGTCGGGCACCAGTGACTCGTCGGTGAAGAAATCCACCGTCTCGAAGTCGGCACGGCTTTGGGTCATTGATTCGCCTCCTGTACGGGTCGGCTGGAAACTGCTTCCGAGACCTGCCCGGCGCTGAGATCCATGATCGTGCCGAGGTTTTCGGCAATGTCCTCGGCGGTCAACGAGGTCTGGCTGATGCCCTGCGAAGCCACCACAGCGATCCTGGCAACTCCGCCGAGGCCGACCCGCAGGATCTCCCCGGACAGCCGGCAGGAATCGTGTGCCAGGAATGCCGCCGCGGGCGCGCACAGGTCAGGCGGCATGGCGGCGTTGATCTGGTCCATGAGTTCTGTCGAAATGCCGTGGTTGGCGGCGATCTTGTCGGATTGCGCCGCCGACATCCTGGTGAACGCGCGCGGCGCGATCGCATTCACGAGGATCCCGTGTGCCGCACCCTCGCCGGCGAGGGTGCGGGTCAACCCGAAGACCGCGCCCTTGGCGCCGCCGTAGCCGGTGTGTTCGGGTATCCCGCCCAGCATGGCCTCGGACACGGTGTTGACTACCCTGCCGTAGCCGGCCTGCACGAGATGCGGCCAGGCCGCCCTGGTCACGAAAAGCGTTCCGAAGTAATGGACGTCGAGCATCGAGCGGAACTGATCGGTGCTGAGGTCGAGGAGAGCGCCCGCGACGTGGATACCCGCGTTGTTGATCAGAGCATCGAGGCGCCCGTAGGTCTGCAGGGCGGTGTCGACGATCGCGGCGGCTCCGGCCTCGTCGGCTACCGACGCGAAGCAGGGCACCGCCTGACCGCCTGCCGCCTTGATCTCCGCAACCACCTCGGTGGCCGGTCCAGCCGAGGAGCCGGCACCGTCGATGTCCACGCCGTAGTCGGCGACGACGACGCGCGCGCCCTTCGAGGCCAGCAACAGTGCATGACTACGGCCGACGCCTCTGCCCCCGCCTGTCACGATCACCACCCGACCGTCGTAACGGAGTTCGGTCATCGGGCGGCCGCATCGAACAGCACCGGTAGCGAGGTCGGCGACCGGAAGACCTGCCCGCGGATGTGCGCGTCGCCTCCGTCCGGGTCCAGCCGCAGATTGGGCAGCCGATCGAGCAGAAGGTTGATGGCGGTGCGCATTTCCAGCCGTGCCAGGTGCATGCCCAGACACACGTGGACACCGTGACCCCAGCCGAGGTTCCCTTTGGCGGTCCGAAAGATGTCGAACTCGTCGGGGTTCTCCCACCGATCGTCCTGCCGGTTCGCCGAGCCGAGCATCGGCATCACCGAACAGCCTTCGGGGATGTGCACCCCGCCGAGCTCGGTGTCGCAGGTGCTGGTCCGAGTGATGGTCAACAGCGGCGGATTCCAGCGCACCGCCTCCTCGATGGCCTGTGGCAGCAGTGATCTGTCAGCCCGGATCGCCTCCAGCTGCGTCGGGTCCGAGAGCAACCCGAACAGCAGGTTGCCCAGTGACCGGTACGTCGTCTCCACTCCGGCAGGCAACAGCAGCCGGAGGAAGGAGAAGATCTCTTCATCGGTGAGCTTCTCGCCGTCGATCTCGGCCTCGGCGAGAAGGCTGATCATGTCGTCCTTCGGCTCGGCCCGACGGGCCTGCAGGATCGGATCGAAGTACTCGCACAACGCGGCCGAAGCCGCCAGACCGCGCTCGGGATTCAGGATCCAACTCAGCAGCGAGATGGACCAGCGCTGGAACTGGGGATAGTCGGCTTCCGGCAATCCCAACAGCCCCGCGATGATCCGGCTCGGATAGTCGAAGGTGAACTCCTTGACCAGGTCGGCCCTACCCTTGCCCGCGAACTTGTCGATGAGCTCGTTGCCGACTCGGCCGACCAGTTCGTCTTCCCAACGCGTCAAGGCCTTCTGCGAGAACGCCTTCGACACCAACGAACGCAACCGGCCGTGCACCGGTTCGTCCATGCCCAGCATCACGCGCTCGCCGAGCACCGGACCGAACGCTGCGATGACACCCGACGACGAGAACGTCACGTTGTCGCGCAGCATCTGCTGGGCGTCCTCGTAGCGGTACACGATGAAGACGGGCTTGCCCGCTTCTCCCGGCATCGCGGACATGTCGATCCGCTGGATCGGTTCCTCACGGCGAAGCCTGGCGAGCTCCGGGAACGGATCCCGCACATCTCCCGAGACGGCGTCGTCGAACGAGCCGAAGTCCTCCAGGTCGTCAAATAGCTGTGACAAAGCTGTCTCCTCCTAGCCGGCCGGGTATGCGACGGACTTGATCTCGGTGTACTGCTCGAATCCGGCGATGCCGTTCTGGCGGCCGACGCCGCTGTTCTTGTAACCGCCGAACGGGGTGTCCGCGCCGTAACCTGCGGTGCCGTTGAGCCCGATGAACCCGGCGCGCAGCCGGCGCGCGACGGCGAGCGACCGCTCCAGCGAGCCCGACATGACGTTGCCGGCGAGCCCGTACGGGCTGTCGTTGGCGATCCGGACGGCGTCATCCTCGTCCTCGTAGGGGATGACGACGAGAACCGGTCCGAAGATCTCCTCCTGCGCGATGGTCATCGAGTTGTCGACATCGGTGAAAAGGGTTGGGCTGACCCAGAAACCCTTGGCATAGAGACCGAGAGCCGTCGGCGCCTGCGTACTGCCGACGAGCAACGTGGCACCTTCGTCGACACCCTTCGCGATGTAGCCGAGGATGCGGGCTTGCTGTTTGGCTGAAATGACCGGGCCGCAGAGAGTTCCGGGATCCTGCGGATCGCCGGGGGTGATGTTCTCGTAGATGGCCTTGAGGATCGCCACACCTTCGTCGTAGCGGGAGCGCGGCAACAGCATTCGAGTGGGAGCCGCGCAGCCCTGCCCGGCGTGCAGCAACGGGCCGATACCGATCAAGCATGCGGTGTTGAAATCCGCATCTTCCAGCACGATCGTCGCCGACTTGCCACCCAGTTCGAGGAACAGCCGCTTCATCGTCGCGGCACCTTTTTCCATGATGCGCCGACCCACAGCCGTGGAGCCGGTGAACGAGATCATGTCGACCTTGGGTGACAGGGTTAGTTCCTCGCCGACGAGATGGTCCGATGCCGTCACCACATTCACCACACCCGCTGGGATATCGGTGTTCTCGGCGATCAGCCGGCCGAGCCGCGTGGCATTGAACGGCGTGTCGGGTGCAGGCTTGAGCACCACGGTGTTACCGGTCGCCAGGGCCTGCCCCAGCTTGTTGACGGCGACCTCGAACGGGAAGTTCCACGGCACGATGGCACCGACCACGCCGACCGGCTCGTGCCATACCTTGCGGGTGGTGTTCACGCCGGTGACGGAGACGACGGTATCGCCCAGATCGGTTTCCCACGGAAAGGTGTCGATCAGCCGGGCCGGGTATTTGAGCCCGTCGGCGAACGGAGCGTCGAGTTGGGGACCGTGTGTCACGGCGCGCGGTGCACCGACTTCGGCGATGAGTTCCTCGCGCAGCTCCTCCAGTTCGCCCTCGATCGCCTCGTGCAGTTGCTCAAGGCACCGCTTGCGGAGTTGATGATCGGTCGACCAGTCGGTCTCGTCGAACGACCGGCGGGCCGCGTCGATGGCCCGGTTCATGTCGGCCTTCGACGCGTCCGAGACCTCACCGAGCACGTCCTCATTCGCCGGGTTGATGTTGGCGAACGCTCCTGCCTCACCTTCGACGAGCTTGCCGTCGATCAACATCCTCGCTTCGAAGTCAGTCATGGCCTGCGCCTTCCCCTCGTAATGCGCCGAACCGCGGGATGCCCATCATCAGTCGGGTCATCTGGTGCAACCCCGCCGTGGGCAGCAACCGGTTGGCGATCAACAACATTCGTGCGTCCGGGCCGACAGCGGTCTTGACGAAGGGTTTCGGGCTGTCGAGTGCCTTGGCCAGTCCCACGGCGAATTTCTCGGGGGGCCGGGCCGCGCGCTTCATCATGGCCCGCCCCCGCTTGTCCATCGTGCGGTGGTGGCGAGCATAGGGTCCGTTCAGGTCGCGGACGTCCGTCGTGCCCGCGTCGGTGATGATCTCCGTGTCGTAGGTACCGGTGACCAGAATCGTGACGCCGATCCCGAACGGCCCGACCTCGCCGGCCATCGACTCCCCCCACCGTTCCAGCGCCCCTTTGACCGCCGAATATGGTGCGGTGGCCGGCATTCCACGAACCCCGGCAGCACTGGAGATCAGCACGATGCGGCCCCGCCCGGCGTCTCGCATCGACGGCAGCAGTGCCTTGGTGAGCGCCACCGGGCCGAAGACGTTGGTCTCGAACATGCGCTCCCACAGATCCGCGGGCGTCTCCTCGACCATTCCGGCCGCCGAGATCCCGGCGTTGTGAACCACCGCATGCGGTGCGCCGACGGTTTCGGTGATGCCCTTGGCCGCCGCGGCGATCGAAGCGGCGTCGGTGAGGTCCAGCTGGATGCCGATCAGCCGCTCGTCATCATCCCTCGCGCCCGTCGCCTCCCGCAGCAGTGTCATCCCGCGATCCGGCGAGCGCATCGCAGCCACCACGCGCCACCCCTCGCGATAAAGGTGCGTGGCCGATGCGAAGCCGAGCCCACGGGACGCACCCGTGATGAGGACTGTGCGCTCAGCCATGCTGGTTCCCCGTTGCGCACCGATCGCTCTTCGAACCCAACTCGACGTCGGGGTTACGCGACGGTCCCTGCTGCCAGGTGGACCACTTGCCCACCGAGTACGGCCCCTCGGCACCGTTGGCCCGGTAGTAGCCCTGGGGGTCGTAGATCTTGGCCTCGGGATACGGCCACGGGCAGGCGACCGAGGTGGCGAGCCCGCTGGCCTTGATCGCCCAGAACCAGCCACCGTAGGCGAAGTACGACACGTTGATGATCGCGAACATCACCACAAACGCGCCGAGTACGGGCTTCGTCGGGAAGAGCCTCGCCTTCGCAGCGAGCTTCTCGGCCACCGACTTTCCCGTGTCGTCGCGATAGACGAGGATGGCCGCCGGGATCATCACGAACGTCACCGAGAGCGATTCCCAGATGAGCGGGAACTGGAAAGTGCTGCCGGGGAACAATGTTCCGAACGGAATCGCCTGCGAGTAGATGTACAGGCCGGTCCGCACCAGGCTGACTTCCAGCATGGCATCGAAGATGAACCCGATCACCAGCACCAGGGCGCCCAGGCTGACCAGCGGGTGCCGGGTGACGAACGCTTCCGGGCCGCGCTTGGCCTGCAGCTTGCGCAGAATCCAGATCGCCGGGAAGTACGGCCCGAAGTAGAACAACACGTAGCCGAACACGATGAACGGTTCCACCGTCGGCGACATCATGATCAGGTACCAGTTCTCTGGCCAGTGCAGCAGCATCGGGTTGTACACCGCGTACGGCGACCAGTTCATGATCGGGTCCTGCCAGACGATCAGCGTCGTGCACAGGACCATGAGCAGTACCGGACTGCCGGGGTTTCTCCGCCAGCCGACGATGAACATGACGGTGAACACCACGACGATGGTCACGGCACCCACCTGCGGGATGATCTGCCAGTGATCGAACGCGGTCAGGAACCCGACCGGGCGAGGCCGCCCGTCGACGTTCGGGTTGGCCACGCGCGGGTCCACGTCGGTGCGGCCGACTGCGATGAACAGGCCGAGAAAGCCGAGCCACGCGAGAAGAGCGATCACCCGGCCCCAGTTCGGGCCTTTGCGCGCCGGTCGGTCGACCCGGGTTTCTGACGGTGGGGATTCCTGTGTCGTCATGTCATTCCGCTCCGAACCGGTCGACCAGGTGCGAATTGATGCCGTCCGCATCGAGGGTCCGCGCGACCAGATATCCCGGCCCCATCCATGCGCGTCGCGTCCACTTCCCCAGGGACACCCGGGTTCCCGGCGCGCCGGATGCCGCGGGCATCATCTTCACGCGCTCCAGCGCTTCTTTGACCCCGCGCGGGCTCAACGGATGCGCATCGGTGAAGGCGCGCACCAGCGTGGCAGCGACGTCGTGGTTGACCACCGACACGCAGTACTCGGGGCGACTCCCGTTGTACCGCTTCGCATACCGGTCCAACCAGGCCTGTCCGACGGCGTTTCCCTCGTCGTACTGGTCGACCCCGACCCAGCCCAGAAACGCATTCCACATGATCGGGTTGACCCACGCATTCTGGAATGCGGTGGTGGTGAAACGCGGGGGGTCCCAGTTGACGGCCTCAAGTGCGGGGTTGATGAAGACAATGCCGAAACCGAAACCGAGATGCACGATCGCCTCGGCCTTCGCCTCGTGCAGGGTGCTCACCGCGGCGCTGATGTCCTGGGCGGTCTGTGCGATCGCGGCTTCCGCGACGATACGAATACCCTTGCGCGCACATGCAGTTCGCAAGTTTTTCAAATAGCTGTCACCGATGAGGTTCTGCTCGACCAGGACGCCGATCTCGGTCAGGCCCCGCTTGGATACCAGATCCGCCAGGAAGATGGGTTCGTCGGTCATCGACCCCTGGGGGAAGGCGAATGTCCACTCACCCAGCCAGTCGTCGGTTCCCGTGACGCTGATCGCCGGCACCTTGAAGCGGTCCTCGATCGCCTCCCGCAGTGGCACGCAGTTGTCGGTGATGTTCGGCCCGAACACCACCAGGCAGCCCTCGTCGACCAGCTCGCCGTAGGCGTCGATGACTGCCTTGACCGACCCCTTCGGCAGACCCTCCACCTCGCGGTAGATCATCTGCACCGGCCGATCCATCAGCCCCTGCGCGACTGCCTCCTCGAACACCAGGTCAAACGTCTGGGTGAACGAGGCCATCAGTTCTTCCGGAAAACCCGGCGGCAGGGTGAAGTCCATCAAATAGCCGACTTTGATGGGCTGCGCAGTGCTCTCGTATGACATCTGACCTCCATGTTTCGGCACTCATCGCAAGGGCGCCGTGGGCAGACCTAATATTTGTTCAGACACTAATGGCGGCCGGGCACACCGTCAATCACTGGATGCGGATCCGCCCAGGTAGACGTCGATCAACTCGTGCAGACCGCGGCCTACCGCAACGTCATCGGTCAGCGGTCCCGCGACCGCCACCCTGGCCGCCACCGCGATCGGCAGGCCTTCGGCGATGAGCCGTCCCGCCGCGATCAACACTCGGGTCGATGCGACCTCACGCAGGCCGCCGGTCTCCAGGCGCCGGATAGCCTGGCCGAACCGCACCAACTCGACAGCCGTGGCATGATCCACGCCCGCCTCGTGAGCGATGATCCCCTCTTCGACATCGGGATCCGGAAAACCGAACTCGATGGCCACCATCCGTTGACGCGTCGAATCCTTGAGGTCTTTGAGGACACTCTGGTAGCCCGGGTTGTAGGACATGACCAGACCGAATCCCGGTGCCGCATCGAGCGTGATGCCGAGACGTTCGATGGGCAGCTGGCGCCGGTAGTCGGACAGAGGGTGCAACACCACCGTGGTGTCCTGCCGGGCTTCGACCACCTCGTCCAGGTAGCAGATCGCGCCTTCCCGCACGGCGCGGGTCAGCGGCCCGTCCACCCACACCGTCTCGTCGCCGCGTAACAGATACCGACCCACGAGGTCAGCGGTGGTGAGGTCGTCATGGCAGGAGACGGTGATCAGCGGGCGGCCGAGATCGTGAGCCATCGCCTCGACGAAGCGCGTCTTGCCGCACCCCGTCGGCCCCTTCAGGACCAGCGAAAGACCCTGGCGGTAGGCCGCCTTGAACACGATCTCCTCGTTGCCGACCGGTCGGTAATAGGGACGTGCACTCAGAGCCTGTGAACTGGCGCCGTTCTGGTGAGCGAGCCCGGACTCGTTGGCCATCAACACACCTTTCGTCGTAGCCGCAACGCTGCGGTACGGAAGCGAGCCTATCGCGGAACAGATGTTTGTTTCAACCATTCTTCATAACGAAGCTCGACATATCCGGTCAGACCCAATGACATTCTGGGACTTGCCATCACGACACTCGGCGACGAACCTCGCCGGAACGAATCGCGGAGCGGAACACCGGCCCGATCACGCCGGCGAGCTGATCGGGACCGGAGATGGTGGCGTGAGCGGCACTCCCGAACACCCGACGCAACGACCCCGCGTCGGTGCTGGCGCCGATGGTCAGACATACGCAGCCGGTCCCCCGGTGCCGCGCCTCGGTCAAGGCGCGCCTGGCATCGGCGGCGCCGTAGGCGCGTTCATAGCCGTGGTCGTAGGCCAGTCCGTCAGACAGCACGACCAGTAACCGCCGCGAGGTGCCACCGCGCTCCTCCAAGACCGCCGAACCATGCCGGATCGCCGCTCCGAGACGCGAATATGCACCCGGTTCAAGGCTGTTCAGTCGCCGGAACACCTGCGCATCCAGGTGGTCATCGAACCGTTTCACCGGAACCATGGTCACCGCCGACCGGCCCTGGGAGTAATAGGCATACAGCGACACCCGGTCCCCGAGGTCGTGGAGCGCCACCATCAGATGGGCGACTGCCGTGCGCTGCTGTTGATGCACAGTGCGCCCGACGGTGCCCGGCTCAGCGGCCGAACCGGAGATGTCCAACAGCAACAGCACCGACAGATCCCGCCGGCGGCGCAGACTGTCCAGGTAGACGTTCTCGTCGGGCACCGATCCGGCCCGGACTTCGACGCGAGCCTCCAGCGCGGCGTCGATGTCGATGTCGTCGCCCTGCGGTTGCCGATGACGCCGGTGCAGTCCCATGCCGAGACGTGCCAGGGGGCGCCGCACGCTGATCGCATCCTCGATCTGCTGGGTCGCGTGCGGCTTGATCTGCGGGTCAGCCTCGCGGACGGTGCACCAGTCGGGTCGATAGACCCGGCGTTCGGCGTTCCACTCCGGATACTTCACCCCGTCGGTCTTGACGTCGACGATTTCCTCCGACGACACCGTGGCCAGCGAGGAGACCGCGTGCGCCCCGCGTTTCGTCGAGTTGGTTCGGTGCGTCGGCGAATCGGCGCCGGGCGGTCCCTCACCGCTGCCACCCGACTTGCGCGACGACGCCAAGAGTTTCTTGAGCCATTTTCCGATGGCCCCACCCCCACCGACGGGGCTGGAGAACAGATCGGGATCATCGGAGTCGTCGACGTCGTCAGGATCGAGTTCCTCCAGTTCCCTCTTGTCATCGCGCCGCGGCACATGTGCCACCTGCTGCTCCTCGGCCGGCTTGGCCGCCGCGCACGCCGCCAGGACCTTCCTGGCCTGGATCGCACCGAATCCCGCCGGCGGATCGGGTAACGCACCCTTTCCGCGCGCGATCGCCAGGGACGCAGCGGGTGAATCGCTGCGCGCACCGACGTGTCGATCCGCCAACGTAGCCAGGGCATTTGGCAGAAAGGCGGCATTCGAAAGCAACGCCCGGTGGCCCTCCACTGCCAGGTAGCGCCTGGCCACCCGCCGATGCCGGATCAGCATGCCGACCACCTCGGGGTCCAGGCTGCCCGCCGCGATCAGTGACGCCTGCACGGCTACCGATTCCAGCCGAATGCGGGCGGATGCCGAGGGGTCGATGAACACGGTCTGTCCGTCGGTCCACGGCGCGGCACCTGGGGCGGTCGCGGTCACCGCGACCGGGCGATCCGCGAGGGCGGACGCCAGCATGCCCAACCCGGCGAACCGGCCGTCGTCACCGCCATCGGGCACCTGACACCTCCGCATCCGCGCGTCGTTGACCAAATATCTGTTCCACCGTAGAGTTCGGGCCGACCGGAGTCAATGAACCGACCCGGAACATCAACTGGCAAGGGCTACAAAGTGATCGACTTCAACGACCAGGTCGCGGTGGTGACCGGTGCCGGACGCGGCCTCGGCCGGGTATACGCCCTCGAGCTGGCACGGCGTGGCGCCGCAGTGGTGGTCAACGACCTGGGCGGGTCCATGTCCGGCGACGGTTCGGACGTCGCGGTGGCCGATCAGGTTGTCGGCGAGATCGTCGCCTCCGGCGGTACCGCGGTGGCGTCCTACGATTCGGTCGACAGTCCCGAAGGTGGCGAGGCGATCGTGCGCACCGCCGTCGAACAGTTCGGTCGGCTCGACGCCGTGGTCAGCAACGCGGGCATCTTCAACAGCATCCCGTTCGACGAGCTCTCCGCCGAAGACTGGCGTCGCATGCTGCGAGTGCACCTCGACGGCGGCTTCTATCTGTCCCAGCCTGCGTTCCGGGTGATGAAGAACCAGGGCTACGGCCGGTTCGTGTTCATCGCCTCGTCGGCAGGGATGTTCGGTCAGCACCTCGAAGCCCATTACGCTGCGGCCAAGGCGGGCCTGGTCGGCCTCGCCAATGTGATCGCGCTCGAGGGCGCACCGCACGGAATCCTGGCCAACACCGTACTGCCGTTCGGTATCTCCAGGATGGTCACCGAAACGCTCGGCGATCCGAAAGCGCTTGAGGACAACGGCTTCTTCAAGGCGATCCGGCCTGAGCTGGTGGCACCCCTGGTGGCGTACCTGGCCAGCCGAGACTGCGAGTTCAGTCATCAGAACTTCTCTGCCTGCGCCGGCCGGTTCGCCCGGGTGTTCGTCGGGCTGGGTGAGGGCTGGCTGGCACCCGCCGACAGCAACCCGACCGCCGACGATGTCGCCGCTCATCTGTCGGAAGTGGCTGCGACAGAGCCGTTCACCGTTCCGGGGTCGATCTACGACGAGGTGTTCGCGGTTACCGAGCGGCTCGGCGTCACCGCATGAGCTCTGTGGCGGTGCCGCCGCCGGCGCAATCGGCGCCTCCGCCCGCCACGCCAGTACCGGCCCTGAACCGGGCCATCCGGCCACGCGGGATCCCCAGCCCACCAGCGCCGTTCTGGTAGCCTCTAACCAAATATTGGGTCAGTGACTCAAAACGTATGACGGGAGCCAGCAATCATCGTGGAGCCGCTGTGGGCAGTCCCCAGGTAACGCCTGGGGAGCGCAAGACGCTCAAGCGCACCCCAGGTCGCGCAACCGACGCCGGCTCCGCAGCTGAGGATCGCACGCGCCGCACCGAGATCCTCCAGACCGCCGCATCGTTGATCGCCACGTCGGGCCTTCGCACGTCGCTGCAGGAGATCGCCGACGCGGCCGGAATTCTTCCGGGCAGCCTCTATCACCATTTCGAATCCAAGGAAGCCATCCTGGTCGAACTGCTCGCGCGGTATCACGAGGATCTCGACCGCATTGCCGGGCAGGCCCAGAGCCGGCTGGACGGTCCCGATCCGGCGTCGCCGTTCGACCGTATCGCCGAACTCGGCTCGGATATCGCGCGGTGCGCCGTCGCGCACCGTGCCGCGCTTCAGATGTCGTTCTACGAGAGCCCGAGTTCGAACCCCGACCTCGTCGCCCTGGCGCAACGCCGTCCGACTGCGACGCTCGATGCCATGCAGCAGACGTTGCGAGCCGCCCGCTGGGCCGGCTACCTGCGCTCGGATATCGATCTGGCCGTTCTGGCCGACCGGATCTGCCAGACCATGCTGCAGGTCGGCCTCGACGTCATGCGCCACAATGCCGCACCGGAGAAGGTCGCCACCCTGCTGTGCCGGATTCTGTTGGAGGGCTTGTCCACCGGGCGGCCCACCGACGCCGAACTCGACAAGTCCGTCCCGTTCGCGGCGGCCGACGCGGTGGTGCGCACCTGGATCGAGGAAGCCCGCTCCGAGGCCGACGACAAGACCGCTCATATCCGCGCCGTCGCGCGGGCGGAGTTCGGCCGTCGCGGCTACGAGAGCACGACCGTGCGCGACATCGCCTCCGCGGCAGGCATGGGTACCGGCACCGTCTACCGGCTGATCGGGTCGAAGGACGAACTGCTCGCAGCCATCATGCAGTCGTTCGGCGAGAAGATCGCGGTCGGCTGGACGGAGGTTCTCCGCTCCGAGGGCGCGACAGTGGAGAAACTCGATGCGTTGAGTTGGATCCACACCAATGCGCTGGACCAGTTCGGCGACGAGTTCCGGATCCAGCTGGCCTGGATGCGTCAGTCGCCCCCTGATACCCCCAACCCGGGCTGGCTGTTCACCAAGCGGGTCAAACAAGTGAAATCGCTTCTCTCCGAGGCCATCAAGGCCGGGGAGATCAGCATCGACAGTCCGTCGAACGAGATGCTGGCCCGGACGGTCATCGGCGTGGGCTGGATCCCCGAGAACATCCTGCGGCAGTTGGGTACCCGGGCAGCGCAGATCCATGTGCGGGATACGAGCCTGCGCGGTGTCGTCGCGCCCTGACTGCGGGCTAGTCGAAAGCGTGTCGCGGCAACGTATTCGGTATGTCGAGTGAGCTCAACAAGCCTGCGGGTGCGTCGACGACGTAGGGAATCGCATTGACCACCCGCATCGCGGTGGCCGCCATGGCTGCCTGCCCGGCGCCGTGCCCCTCGGCCTCCCCCAGGTTCATCACGCAGTGGACATCGGGATCTCCCTCGATGTCCACCCGATAGGTGGCGTCGAATTCTGACGCCGGCCAGTCGAGTGCGACGTCCCGCGACATCCGGATGATGTGCTCGATCACGATGGCCTCGCGGCCGTTCACCACGCCGGCAGCGCGTGTGCACACGGCACCGCAAGTTCCCGCGACGATGGTCCCGAACGCCACCTCGATGTCGCGGTCGGTGATCCGCCGGTCGAGCGATCCGCGGATCTCGGACACCTCGGCGCCCAGCGCGTCGGCCATCAGATGAATCGGGGCCTTCCACGCCATCTCGATGAAGCCGGGGGTCTTCAGCATCGGTTCGAAATCCAGTGGGCGTCCGAAACCCATCCCGTCCATCATCACGTCGGCCACCGGGTAGTGGTCGTTGAGGGACACCTCGGTCACGGTGACACGGTCGATCTTCTTCGACTGCGTCGCCAGCATGAGTGCCAACTGATCCGAGGCAAATCCGGGAAATACGCCCGACGCATAGAACGACGAGTTCCCGGCCTTGGCCGCGGCTTCCAGCTGGTCTCGCCATTCTGCCGAGTAGTACGCCGGTGGGTACACCAGTGCCGTCGATGTCGTTGAGACGACGTTGATTCCGGCGTTCAACAGTCGCAGATAGTCCGGCACCGCGCCGGCGTCGCGGTCCGGCCCGCTCGCCGCGTACACCACGCAGTCGGGTGACAACGCGATCAGCGCATCGGCATCGTCGGTGGCGGTTATCCCGAGCGCCGGCCGTCCGGCCAGCTCACCCGCGTCGCGGCCGACCTTCGCCGCCGAGTGCACCCAGACGCCGACCAGTTCGAGATCAGGGCGCTGGGTGACCGCGTCGATCGCGATCGACCCGACACCGCCGGTTGCCCAGACGACGGTCCGCAAAGTCCTTCCCATGACGCACTCCTCTCGGTGGCGACTGCTCATTGGCGTTCGGCCACCATGGCCGCCCGCTCGAGGTAGGACCAGGCGACATCCGGCGGCAACCCGCCACACAGCGGCAGCAGCGGTAGTGGCCTGCCGTTCCGGACGTAACCGGCAGCCTCGTCGATGGTCAGGATCTGGTACGGCCCGCCGGCTTGCCGCAGTGCCGCCACGTCATCGGCTCGCGAGATGCTGGCGACCGTATCGTCACCGTGCCGGTAGGACGCCGCGGTGCGCGCATCATGAAGAAGGTAGGGACCCAACTCATCCCACGCCCGGTCCAGATCGTCGGCCACGAATATCGCGGTGGGTGTGTTCGGTACCGGGAACTGGATCACGCCGGGCTCGTGGCCGTTGGCCCGACATTCGGCCTCGTAGAACTCCTTGAGCCCCGGGGCGGCCGTCTGCGAGATGAACCCGAGGCCGTGCCGCGCCGCGCGTCGCGCTGCGGCCC
This sequence comes from Mycolicibacterium arcueilense, assembly GCF_058536225.1. Classification (NCBI taxonomy): domain Bacteria; kingdom Bacillati; phylum Actinomycetota; class Actinomycetes; order Mycobacteriales; family Mycobacteriaceae; genus Mycobacterium; species Mycolicibacterium arcueilense. The sequence goes on along the minus strand of NZ_JBZTYL010000026.1, from coordinate 141,643 downwards.
GGCTACCGCCCGCGATCAGCAGGTACGGTCCGGACGGACCTGCACATCCGGGCGTCACCGTGATCCTTCGGCCGTCATGCTCGACGGTCTCCCCCGCCAGCAGTCGCAGCAGCAGCGTCAGTTTCTCGTCGGCCAGCTTGCCGCGGGCACTCATGTCCACACCGAAATGCTCGTACTCCTCGGCACGGTGCCCGATCCCGAATGCATACGAGACCCGACCCCGACTGATGAGGTCCAGCGCACAGATCTCCTCGGCCAGCCGGACCGGATCCCAGAACGGAATCGGCACGGCAGCAAGCAGAATCGCCAGACTGCTGGTGCGGGCCGCGATCGCCGAGGCGAAGATGTGCGGCGCGGCCAGGTGCCCGTCGGCGGTGCCGTGGTGCTCGGACAGCACCGTCATCACCGCACCCCGGGTTTCGGCCCAGGCGCACATGTCGATCGCGACACCGTAGAGGTCGGTCGCCGGAGTATGCGGGGCACGCATATCGAAGCGCAGCGTGAGCATCACGCCGACTGTAACCTAAGTTTTGTTCCGCGTCACCGGGTATCTCGCCTCCACTGTCACGCCAGAATGGCTGTCGAGCTCGGAAGCCACTCTGGCGTGACGCTGGAGGTCTAAAGCCGCTCAGCGTCGCGGCAAGCCCAGCACCTGGGTCGCGATGATGTTGCGCTGGATCTCCGAGGTTCCACCGGCGATCGTGCCGCCGAAGCTCCGGGCGTAGCGCTCGAACCAGCTGGAGAAGTAGTGGTCGAGGTTCATGTGCTCGTACGGGCCCGACGTGGCCGGGTGGATCAATCCGTCGGGACCGGCGGCGGTCAGCGCGTTCTCGAACGCGCTGCGCTCGGCCTCGGACCCGAACAGCTTGAGCACCGACACCGAGGCCGTGTCCATCTCACCGCGCGACGCTTTGGCCAGCGCCGCAGATCCCATGGCCCGCAAGGCCTGGTAGTCCATGATCGTGGTGGCGTACTGGTCGCGCTCCAGCTCTGTGCGCGGATGAAAGTCGGCCAGCATGTTGTCGATCCGGTCGGCGAAACCGAGCCACATCATGGTGCGCTCGTGGCCGAGCGAGCCGTTGGCCACACCCCAGCCGCCGTTCAGCGGGCCGACCAGGTTCTCGGCGGGCACCCTGGCGTCGGTGAAGAAGACCTCGTTGAAGTCGAGGTTCTCCTCGCCAGTCATGTCGGCGAACGGCCGGCACACCACACCGGGAGTGTCGGTCGGGACGATCAACACGCTGATTCCCTTGTGCTTCGGCGCATCCGGGTCGGTGCGCACGAAGGTCAGCAGCCAATCGGCGTCATGGGCACCCGAGGTCCACACCTTCTGGCCGTTGACGACGAAATGGTCACCATCGAGGACAGCCCGGGTGCGCAACGACGCGAGATCCGAACCGGCGCTCGGCTCACTCATACCCAGCGATGCTGTCTTCTCACCGCGCAGCACAGGCACGGCCCAGCGACGCTTCTGCTCTTCGGAACCGAACGAAAGCAGTGATGCCGCAATGATGTTGACACCCTGCGGGTTGAAGCTGTGATAGATCCGGCGCCGGCACAGCTCATCGAGGTGGACGAAGGTCTGCACCACGGTGGCATTGCGCCCACCGAACTCGGGCGGTTGCGCGGGCAGCAGCCACCCGTTGTCGAAGAGCAGCCGCTGCCAGTCACGGGCCCACTGCGGCATGTGCGACACCGACCGGGGCCGCTCCAGCGTCTGGGCTTCCGAAGGAAGGTTGGCATCGAGGAATGCGGAGAACTCCGCGCGGAACTCCTCGACGTCGGAATCGTATGTCAGCTGCATTTACAGTCCCCTGTAGGTCGTGCGGTACTCGGCGGCGATCAACGCGCGGTGCTCGGCGGCGCCGCCCAACAGCAGCTCGCCGGACTTGGCCCGCTTGAGCGCGAACTGCACGTCGTTCTCCCACGTGAAGCCCATCGCGCCGAACAACTGCAGGCCGTGGCGGAACACCACTGCCTGACATTCCCCGGCTGCGGCCTTGGCCATGGCCGACGCCAACCGCCGGCGCGGGTCATCGGCCGCGATGGTCAACGCCGCGAAATACGACAAGGCCCGTGCTCTTTCTATGGCGACGTGCATGTCGACGGCCTTGTGCTGCACGGCCTGGAACGTTCCGATTGCCACTCCGAACTGCTGACGCTGCTTGACGTGTTCGAGGGCCAGATCCAGGACCCGCTGGCAGGCACCGACCATGGTGATGGCCATCCCCGTCAAGGCCAGGTGGTGCGCCTTCTCGGTATCCACGTGTACGCGGTCGGTGTCGTCGACGTGCACGTTGTCGAACGACACTTCGGCCACATGCAGCACCGGATCGAAGATCGAGCTGCGAACGACGACCACCTTGGCCGCGTCGACCAGGAACACGCCACCGTCGGTGACCACGGCGAGGTTCTGCGCCCGGTCGCCGTCGAGCACGTGCCGGGCGGTCCCGGTCAGCACCCAGCCGGTGGCATCCCGGTTAGCCGTCACACCGCTGTAGACCGCAGCACCGGCCTTGGCCGCGTCGAAGCGGTCCCCCGCCAGAGGTGCGTATTGCGTCATGGTCGCCAGGTAGGGAGTCAGATCTGTGGCCCGACCGAGTTCTTCGAGCACGATCGCCAACTCGACGGCGTTCTCCGAGTCGGTGAGCTCAGTCCAGCCCTGGTCGATGTAGCTCTGCCACAGCGGTGTCGGATCGACACCCTGCTCGGCCACCTCACGGACCAGCGTGGCCGGGCACTGTTTGGTCACCGCATCGCGCACGGTTTCCTGCCATAGCCGCTGATCGGCATCGAATTCGAGTAGCACCCGCCGCCTCCTGCTGCACTGTCACGTTCGGACGAGAATATCATTCTCTTTCTATGTTGTGACATTCTCCTCTGGCAAGTGGGCGTTCTCCGAAGCTCGCCGCTAGGCGACCGACCAGCACCGCAGCTACCTGCGCGTAAGCGCTGTCGCCATCCGAGAACTATGTTCTTGCAATAGAAGAATATGGATCTAGACTGGCGATACGGTCCGGCGTGAAAGCACGTCGCCAATCGCGGTGTGCACAGCTCGTTCCCGGACGAACATCGGAGGACAGTCTTGGCAATCAACGACCCGGCGCAACCCGGCGGTGCGAGAACGCCCGTCATCGACGCGAGCGTTCACGTCTTCTTCGGATCCAACAAGGACCTGCGGCAGAACTTCCTCAAGGAACCGTTCGCCAGCCGCGGCTTCCCCGATTACGAGATGAACTGGTACGGCGCACCGGGTGGCGAATACGCCAAGGACACCAAGGGGCCGGACCGTCAGTACCCCGGTTCCGATCCCGATATCGCCGCGCGGCATCTGTTCACCGAGCGGGGCGTCGACATCGCGATCCTGCACCCGATGACCCGCGGCATCATGCCCGACCGCCACCTCGGCTCGGCGCTGGCCGCCGCACACAACGCCATGATGGTGACCCGTTGGCTCGAACACGCCGAACATGGTGAGCGGTTCCGCGGCACCATCCGGGTGAACCCGGACGACATCGCCGGCGCCCTGCGCGAGATCGACAAATACAAGGACCACCCCCGCGTCGTGCAGATCGGCATCCCGATGCAGTCCCGCGAGCTGTACGGCAAGCCGCAGTTCTGGCCGCTGTGGGACGCCGCCGCCGAGGCCGGGCTCCCGGTGGCCGTGCACATCGAGGGCGGGGCGGGCATCCAGTTCGCGCCGACCCCGTCGGGCAAGACCCGAACCTATGAGCAGTACCTGGGCTTCATGGCGCTCAACTACATCTATCACCTGATGAACATGATCGCCGAGGGCGTGTTCGAGCGGACGCCGACGCTGAAGTTCGTCTGGGCCGACGGTGCCGCGGATCTGTTGACGCCGTTCATGTGGCGGATGGACTGCTTCGGCCGTCCCCACCTGGAGCAGACGCCGTGGGCGCCCAAGATGCCCAGCGACTATCTGCCCGGGCACGTGTACTTCGTCCAGGGCGCACTGGACGGACCAGGTGACACCGAGTTTGCCGGCGAGTGGTTCGGCTTCACCGGCAAGGAAGACATGGTGATGTTCGGCTCCAGCTACCCGCACTGGCAACTGAACGAGCCCGAGGTCCCCAGCGCGTTCAGCGCCGAACAGCGCGACAAGTTGTTGTGGCGCAACGCGGCCGGACTTTACGGCCTGGACAAGGCTCTTGCAGACCTGGTCCCATCGTCCGCGGTCGCGGCGCAGTAGGCACTCGAGGGAGGCACAGTACAGATGTCCATCACAACCAACCCTAGGGTGCCCGCAGCCGAACGGATCGCAGTCCGTTGCGTCGACTCCGACGTGCACCCCATGCCGCGACGCGGCGAGCTGATCGAGTACATCCCCGAGCCCTGGCGCAGCAAGTACTTTCTGAGCCACAAGGTCGGCGATCAGATCTACTATGACGCCCCGGACTACGCACACGCCTTTGCCATGCGGGTGGATGCTTTCCCGCCGGATGGCGAATTCGCCTGCAGCGACCCGGATATGGCGCTGCGCCAGCTCGTCATGGAGGCTGGCTCCGACATCGCCATTCTCGAGCCGACGCACTCCGAGCAACGACTCGGTGAAGCCACTGCGGCCTACTGCACAGCCACCAACCTCTGGCTGGCCAACCACTGGCTGGACAGCCACAACAACTGGCACGAGCGCTGGCGTGGATCGATCTGCGTCGCGATCGAGGAACCGCAGACCGCTGTGGCCGAGATCGAGCAGTGGGCCGAACACCCCTATATGGCACAGGTTCTGATCAAGGCCGAGCCGCGTCCGTCGTGGGGCGACCCGAAGTACGACCCGGTCTGGGCCGCGGCCACCAAGCACGACATCACCGTGAGTTGCCACCTGTCGCGTGGCGAGTTCGAGACCCTCCCGACGCCGCCGGTCGGACTGCCCAGCTACAACCACGACTTCATGGTGAGTTACTCGCTGCTCGCGGCCAATCAGGTGATGAGCCTGATCTTCGACGGGGTGTTCGACCGGTTCCCGACGCTGCGCATCGTGTTCATCGAGCACGCCTTCACCTGGATCCTGCCGCTGATGTGGCGCATGGATGCCCTCTATGAGAAGCGCAAATCCTGGATGGACATCAAGCGCAAGCCGAGTGAATACGTCAAGGAACACATCAAGTTCTCGACGCAGCCGCTGGACTATCCCGAGGACAAGACCGAACTGTCGCGGGCCTTCGAGTGGATGGAGTGCGAGAAAATCCTGCTGTATTCCAGCGACTACCCGCACTGGACTTTCGACGATCCCCGCTGGCTGGTCAAGCACCTGCCCGAGCATGCGCGGGAGGCCATCATGTTCCGCAACGGCATCGAGACCTACAAGCTGCCCGAGACCGTCCCGGTCCTCGAGGGACAGGCCCGGGTGTTCTGATGAACGAGCCCGCGAAGCGTCCCCGACTCGCGCAGGGGCGTGAGCATGCCGTCGCCACCGTCGACGAAATCCCGCCCGGCACACACAAACTGGTGCCGATCGGGCGTCACGGTGTCGGCGTGTACAACGTCAACGGCACGTTCTACGCCATCGCCAACTACTGTCCGCACGAGGGCGGCCCGCTGTGCTCCGGTCGTGCCCGTGGGCGCACGGTGGTCGACGACAAGGTGCCCGGCGACGCGGTAATGGTGCGCGACAAGGAGTTCATCTACTGTCCCTGGCACCAATGGGGTTTCGAGTTGGCAACCGGCACCACCGCGGTGAAGCCGGAGTGGAGTATCCGTACCTACCCGGTCCGTGTGGTTGGAGAAGATGTGTTGGTGATGGCCTGATGAGCGAGCTTGCGAGCGAATCAACGGTTCTGGCGGCAGTTCTGCAGCTCACGCCGGGCGAGAAGATCATGGAGATCAACGGCGGCAACGTCGTGTACGAACTCCTGGGCGACACCGGGGATTTCATCGCCCTGACCCCAGGTGGGCGGTTCAGCAAGGACATCCCGGGATTGCGGCCGTTGGCGGAAGCCCTGGTCGAGGGCGGCTACCGGGTGCTGTTGTGGGATCGGCCGAACTGCGGCAAGTCCGATGTGCAGTTCTACGGGCAGAGCGAATCACACATGCGGGCCGAGACGCTGTACCGGCTGATCACCGCCCTCGAAATCGGGCCGTGCTTTATCATCGGCGGCTCCGGTGGGGCGCGGGATTCGATGTTGACGACGATGCTCTATCCCGAGATCGTTCGAAAGCTGGTGGTGTGGAACATCGTCGGCGGTGTGTACGGATCGTTCGTACTCGGCGGCCACTACGTCACCCCGAGCATCCTGGCAGTCCGCGGGCTCGGAATCGAAGGATTGCTGAACGTGCCCGAATGGCGGGAACGGATCGCGGAGAACCCCGCGAACCGGGAGCGCCTGCTCGACCTCGACGCCGACGAGTTCCTGAAAGTCATGCTGCGGTGGCTCAATGCGTTCGTGTCGAAACCCGGCCAGACCATTCCGGGCGTTCCCGATGAGATGTTCGACAACATCACCGTTCCCACCCTGATCATCCGTGGTGGCGAAAACGACTGGGATCACCCCAAGCGCACCTCACTCGAAGTGAGCTGCCTGATCAAGGGTTCCGAGCTGATCGACCCGCCCTGGCCCGAGGACGCCTGGGAGCGGGCCGGCGAGAGATTCGCCCAAAGCGGCGGTAAGACCTTCTGCCTGTTCGACACCTGGGTGCAGGCGGCCCCGGCGATCATCGACTTCCTGAGGTCCTCGTGACGACGGTGCCGCCGAACCGTCACACCGTCCGGATGTGCACCTCGCAGTTCAACGAAGCCTCAAGGGCGGTGTGGACGCGGCTTTCCGGGATGCGAGCCAGATCGGCTTTGTCCAGCGTCACCGTCACCACGTCCCAGCCTTCTTCGTCGACGGTCCGCTCGATCTCACCGGTCAGGCCGAACCCGGCCAGCACACCCCGGACATCCTCATCGGTGCCGCGGCTGACGAAGGTGACCACCCCCGCCGTTGGACTGGTGCCAAATGCCTTGGCGCACAGTTCCATCGCGATGCCCTGCAGCTCTGGCGCATCGTTGCCGGCGATCAACACCTCGACCTCGCGGCGATGGCCGGGCAGTTCGGCGAGCTGGTTGTCCAGCACCTCGGCCCCCCGGTCGCCCAGCAACTCACGAAGCGTTGCCATGCCGTCGGACAGCTGCTCCGCACCGAGCTCACCAGCCGGGTCGACTCCGACGCGCACCACCGCAGTTCTCATGCCGGTAAGCCTAACCGGGGACGGGATGTGACCATGACAGCCGAACTCAGCGTCGCGGTATGGCCGGGGATCACCCCGCGCCTGCTCCGCGACCGGCCGGAGAGCCTGGCGGAATATCGGCAGTCCGGAGGCTATGGGGCCCTTGCCGATACGGATCACCTACTGGCCGAGGTTCAGGCCAGCGGGCTACTGGGCCGGGGTGGCGCGGCCTTTCCCTTGGCGGTGAAGCTGCAGACGGTGCGCGACAACGGGCGGGATGCCTCAGGCACAGTCGTGATCGCCAACGGTGAAGAGGGTGAGCCGGCTTCGATCAAAGACCGCTGGTTGCTGCGCAACCGCCCGCATGCCGTGCTGGACGGCCTGCGACTCGCTGCCGGGATTGTCGGCGCCGACCGCGCCGTCGTGTACGTATCGGATTCGTCGGCAGCCGACTGTGTTGAGCGCGCGCTCGACGAAATCTCCGCCGACCTGGACGGTGTGACGGTCGAACTACTCACCGTCGTACCGGGTTACGTGGCAGGCGAGGAAACCGCCGCGGTGCACGTGGTCAACGGCGGGCCGGCCAAACCCACCGACAAGCCCCCACGCCCTTTCGAGGAAGGGGTGGACGGGAAGCCGACGCTGATCAGCAATGTCGAGACACTGGCCCACCTGGCGTACCTCCACCAGCACGGCGCCCGGACGTTCCGGGAGTTGGGCACCGAGGCCTCACCCGGAACCTTCCTGGCCACGATCACCGGTGCCGGACGGGCGCCCGCGCTGTACGAGCTTCCGCACGGCATCGCATTCGCCGATCTGCTGACCCTGCACGGAGTGTCGCCCGACAACGTCCGCGGGGCCTTGATGGGTGGGTACTTCGCCGGGCTGGTCAACCGCGACATCGTCGACGCTACGCTGGATCACGAGACCGTCCGGGCATTGAACAGCGGGTTGGGCTGCGGCGCGATCGGCATCCTCACCGATGACTGCCCGGTCGCGGTCGCGGCCTCGGTGCTGGCCTACTTCGACCGGGAGAACGCCGGCCAGTGCGGGTCCTGCTTCAACGGGACCGCCGCGATGGCGGCCGTTGCGGTCGGACTGCGCGACGGTAACGCGACGCAAGAGGATCTCGATCGGCTGAAGCGCTGGTCGGTGGTGCTGCGGGGCCGCGGCGCCTGCGCGACGCTCGACGGCGCGGCGAATGTGGCAGCCAGCCTGCTGGCCCAGTTCCCCGATCACGTGCAGCGCCACCTCGAAAATGGCTGTCAGACCTGCCGTTCCGGTGCTTTCACCGCCGCACGGCCGTACGAAGTGGAGTCCGTGGAGGCGGTGGTGGCGGTATGAAGGTCAAGCTTGATCGCACGCTGTGCGATGGCTTCGGGTTGTGCGCCAAGCACGCACCGGAGTACTTCCCGCTGGACGACTGGGGCTACGCCTCGCTTGAGGGCGACGGCAACATCCCCGAAGCCGACGAGGACGCGGTCCGACGGGCCCTGCTGGACTGCCCGGTGCACGCGATCATCGAATTGCAGGACACGCGGGCCGAACGCGAGGCGGGTTGACCCGGCTCGGATAGGTCTCGGATGGGTAGAGGCTGGATCACCGATCCCGGAAACTGGTAACGTGATTCTCCACACAGAATAACCTGCTTACCACCGGAGTCGAGTTGTCACAGATACCGGGACGTCCGCTCCCGACGGTCACCACGCTCAACGAGTATTTCTGGACCGCGGGCGCCGACGGGGTGCTGCGAATCCAGGAGTGCCAGGACTGCAGCGCCCTCATCCACCCGCCGCAGCCGGTCTGCCGGTACTGCCGCAGCCGCAACATGGGAGTGCGCGACGTGTCCGGGCGCGGATCGCTCGCCGGGTTCACGGTCAATCACCGTTTCGGGTTCCCCGACCTGCCGCCGCCGTACGTCGTGGCCGAGGTTGCCATCGCCGAGGATCCCCGGGTCCGGCTGACGACCAACATCGTCGATTGCGAGCCGGACGATTTAAAACTAGGAATGCCGGTCGAGGTCGAGTTCCAGCACATCGAGGATGTCTGGCTGCCGGTGTTCAAGCCGTCGTCCGACACCACCTCAACCCCGCCGGTCGCCGAACCCGTCGCGCCCCAGGACGTCGTCAAATACGTCCGGCCGATGCTGACCAAGGAGAAATTCGAGGATCACTCGGCCATCACCGGGATCGGGATGTCCAAGATCGGTCGTCGACAGATGGTGCCGCCGCTGGCACTCACGATCGACGCCGCCGAAAAAGCGGTCGCTGATGCCGGTTTGACGTTCGACGACATCGATGGACTGTCCACCTACCCTGGCCTGGCGATCGCCGGTATGGGCGAAGGCGGCGTGAGCGCACTGGAGGGCGCACTCGGACTCCGGCCGACGTGGATCAACGGCGGCATGGACACCTTCGGCCCAGGCGGCTCGGTGATCGCGGCGATGATGGCCGTGGCCACCGGTATGGCGCGCCATGTGTTGTGCTTCCGCACGTTGTGGGAGGCGACGTTCGGCCAGCTGGTCAAGGAGGGCAAGATGTCCCCTCCGATGGGTGGCCGCAGCGACAACTGGCAGCATCCGTTCGGGTCCACCTCGGCGGCACATACGTTGGCGCAGAACGCCGGTCGCCACTTCGACCGGTACGGCACCACGCGGGAGACCCTCGGCTGGATCGCGCTCAATCAGCGCGCCAATGCGGCGCTGAACCCGACCGCCATCTACCGCGATCCGCTGACCATGGACGACTACCTGTCGGCCCGCATGATCACCACTCCCTTCGGTCTGTACGACTGCGACGTGCCGTGTGACGGTGCGGTGGCTGTCATTGTCTCGGCTGTGGACGCTGCGCGCGATCTGGCCAAGCCGCCGATCCTGTTCGAGGCCGTCGGCACCCAGATCATCGAACGACTCGACTGGGACCAGACCACGCTCACCCACGAGCCTCAGGTGCTCGGGCAGAGTGCACATATGTGGTCGCGAACCTCGTTGCGCCCCAGCGATGTCGACGTGGCCGAGCTCTACGACGGGTTCAGCTTCAACTGCCTGTCCTGGCTGGAGGGGCTGGGCTTCTGCGGCATCGGCGAGGCCAAGGACTTCCTCGACGGCGGCCACAACATCGCCCGCGACGGCATCATCCCGCTCAACACCCACGGCGGGCAGCTCTCGCACGGCCGTACCCACGGGATGGGGCTGATCCACGAGGCCGTCACCCAGCTGCGCGGCGAGGCCGGCGAACGTCAGGTCAAGGATGTGCGCGTCGCCGTGGCCAGCAGCGGCGGCCTGACCCCCAGCGGCGTGCTGCTGATGCGCAGGGACGACTAGGTCATGTCGTCGACGGCGAGCAAGGCCGATCCGCACCCCAGAGTGGTGATGGTCGATGGCGTTCCGATGTCGGCACTGGTCGCCGAGTCCCCCGACCCGCGCGCCGTCGTCGTCGCATTGCACGGCGGCGCCACCACGTCGGCCTACTTCGACTGCCCCGGCCACCCGGAGCTGTCCCTGTTGCGGACCGCCGTCGGCCAGGGGTACACCGTGATCGCGCTGGACCGCCCTGGCTACGGTGCATCCGCGGCCTACCCGGACGCCATGGCGCGACCCGAACAGCGGGTCGCGTTGGCGTTCGGGGCAATCCAGCGCATCGCCGGTACGGCTGAGCTGTTCGTCCTCGGCCATTCGATGGGCTGCGAATTGGCCCTGCACCTGGCCGTCCAGCGGCCCGAGGTGCTCGGTGTGTCACTGGCCGGCACCGGCCGCCGGTATCACCCGGCCGCTCAAGAGTTGCTGAAGGACGCCTCACCTGTGAACAGGCCACGCGGTCTGCGCGAGCTGTTGTGGGAACCGGCCCGGCTGTATCCGTCGGATGTGATCGGCGCCGGATTGTCTGCGGGTGGCACCGCCTACGAGGGTGATGTCGTCAAAACCTGGTCACGGCAGGAGTTTCCGGCACTGGCCGGCCAGACCACCGTGCCCGTGCAGTTCCTCGCGGGCGAGTACGAGAACGTCTGGGAGTCCGATGCCGAGGCACTGGCCGCGATCGGTGCGATGTTCACCGTCTCGCCGCGGATAGAAACTGGCGAACTGGCCGACAGCGGACACAACCTCAGCGTGGGGCTGACCGCCGATACCTATCACCGCAAGGTGCTGTCGTTCGCCGATGAGTGCGTGGCCAACCGTGGCCTCGCGCCGGCGAAAGGCACTGTGAATACCGAACTGGAAGTGGAGGCAGGTTGATGCGAGTCGGATTTATCGGGCTGGGCAGCCAGGGGGCGCCGATGGCGCGACGGATCGTGGAAGGCGGATTCGAGACCACCCTGTGGGCCCGGCGCCCGGCCTCTCTGGAACCCTTCGCCGACACCGGCGCCAAGACCGCGGGCTCCCCCGCCGAACTGGCTGCCGCCAGCGATCTGGTCTGCCTGTGCGTGGTCGGCGACGACGACGTCCGTCAGGTGCTCGACGGCGAGTCGGGCGTGCTGGCCGGACTGGCCCCGGGCGGGGTCATCGCCATTCACTCGACCGTGCACCCCGACACCTGCCGCGAGCTCGCGGAAAAGGCCGCCGCCCAGGGAATCACCGTCATCGATGCCCCGGTGAGCGGTGGCGAACCCGCTGCCTCGGCCGGCACCCTGCTGGTGATGGTCGGCGGCGACGAAGACGTTGTCGAGCGCGTGCGTCCGGTGTTCGCCACCTACGCCGACCCGATCGTGCACCTGGGCGGCGTAGGCGCCGGCCAGGTCGCCAAGATCCTCAACAACCTGCTGTTCAGCGCCAACCTGGGCGCGGCCATGAGTGCGCTGGAACTCGGTGAGGCACTGGGAGTTCCGCGTCAGGCACTATGCGAGGTGATCTCACGCGGTTCGGCCACCAGCAAGGCACTCAACAGCATCGCGATGTTCGGCGGGACGCTGGACAACCTGGCACCGATCGCCGGGGCGCTGCTGCAGAAGGACTGCAGGCATGCCGCCAGCCTGGCCGATGACGCCTCGGCTCCCCAGGGCGCGGTGTTTGATGCGGCGGACAATGCCCTGGCCATCATGAACCATCCCCGCTGATGCGCGTCGGTTTCATCGGAGCAGGCCGGATGGGCACACCGATGGTGCGCCGCCTGGCGGGTGCCGGGCACCAGGTGCGGGCATTGGGACGCGACGACGAAAAGCGGGCCGCGGTAGCCGAACTCGGCGCTGAGCCGGTGAGCTCGCCACTCGCGGCGGTCACAGGCGCGGACGTGACGATCGTCTGTGTGTTCACCGATGAGCAGGTCAGGGAACTCTGCCCGGATCTGATCGACGAGATGCCGGAAGGATCGGTGCTCGTGCTGCACACCACCGGCAGTCCTCGCACCGCCGAGGCCCTCGCCGAGCGAGGGGCGGCGCGCGGCATCGCCGTCATCGACGCTCCGGTCAGCGGCGGACCGCACGACATCGCCGCCGGGACCGTCACGGTGTTCGCGGGTGGTGACACCGACGCGGTGGCCCGCGCCCGTGAGGTGCTGACGGCCTATGCCGATCCGGTACTGCACGTCGGCCCGGTCGGCGCCGGGCAGCGGGTGAAGCTGGTGAACAACGCGTTGTTCGCCGCGCAGATCGGCGCCGTGGCCGAGGGCGTGCGCCTGGGCGATCGCCTTGGCATCGACGAGGCGACACTGCTGACCGCCCTCACGCACGGCAGTGCGGCCAGCCGTGCCCTTGGCGGTATCGCCGCCACCGGCTCGGCCGACGCCTTCATCGATCGGGTCGGCGAATTCATCGGCAAGGACGTCGCGGTGGTCCGCAGGACAGCCTCTGAACTGGACAGCGACCTCGGCCGGCTCGAGGGACTCCTCGACGCCGCCGTCAGGTAACCCAATCGGACGTCACGACCTGATCAGCACCCATTTTGTGCTTTTCAAACACTCTCAACAGAGTTACTGTTAGCGTTACAGTTCAACAGTTTCCCGTAACGTGTCACGACACTTCCGGCCCAGCCCGCCGCGAAGGAGGAGCCAGCCCAATGACCAAGGCCCAGGTGATCTTCGATCCGTTCTCCGAGGAGTTCTTCAACAACCCGTTCGACATGTACCGCCGGATGCGCGAGGACGCACCGCTGTATTACAACGAGGACTCCGACTTCTATGCCCTGACAAGGCATGAGGACGTGTCGGCAGCATTGAAGGACCACGAGGCGTTCTCCTCGTCGCGTGGCTGCGATCTGGCCATGGTCCAGAGCGACGAGCCGCCGCAGAAGTCGATCATCTTCATGGACCCACCCGATCACCGGCACATGCGCAGCCTGCTCAACAAGGCTTTCACCCCGCGCATGATCCAATCCCAGCGCGACACCGTCGTCGAACAGATCGACCACCACCTCGGCCTGATCGACTCCGACGAATTCGACGTCGTCCAGGACTTCTCCGGCCCCTTCCCGGTCGAGGTCATCACCCGGATGGCCGGCGTCGACCCGGAATACCGCCAGCAGGTCCGGCATTGGATCGACACCAGCCTGTCGCGTGAGCCGGGGCAGATCGGCTACTCCGAGGCCGGCATGCAGGCCAACATCGACACCGGCATCTACTACTACGGGCTGGTTCAGAAGCGCCGGGAAAACCCGCAGGACGACATGATCAGTCGGCTCATCGCCGCGGAGATCCCCGGCGAAGACGGCCAGATGCGCCGCCTCGACGACATCGAGATCACCGGATTCGCCACCCTTCTCGGTGGTGCGGGCGCGGAAACCGTCACCAAGCTCGTCGGCACCGCGATGGTGCTCTTCGCCCGCAACCCCGAGCAGTGGCAGAAACTGCTCGATGACCGTGAGAAGGTCGGGGCCGCTGTCGAGGAGTTGCTGCGCTTCGAGGGCCCGGTGCAGTACAACGTCCGCTACACCCTCAAGGACGCCCACGTGCCCAGCGGCACCATTCCGGCGGGCAAGGCGGTCTTCCTGATCAGTGCGGCGGCCAACCGCGATCCCGATGCGTTCACCGATGCCGATACCTTCGACATCGACCGCGACCGCACGGAGGCCCAGAACCTGGGGCTGGGCTACGGCATCCACAGCTGTCTCGGGGCGGCACTCGCCCGGATGGAGAGCGCCGTCGCCTTGGAGAAGCTGCTCGATTTCATGCCTCGCTACGAAGTCAAATGGGATGAGCTGCAACGGGTTCACATGCAGAATGTGGCGGGTTATTCGCACGTGCCGGTGAGGGTGTTGCGGTGATGGCGAAAAAGGTTCACGTCGATTTCGAGATCTGCGAGAGCAACGCGGTCTGCATGGGGATCATCCCCGAGGTGTTCGACCTCGACGATCAGGACTACCTGCATATCCTTCAGGAGGATGTGACGCCGGAGAACGAGGCGCAGATCCGCGAAGCGGTTCGGCAGTGCCCGCGCCAGGCCATCTCGATCGTGGACGAGTAGGCGTGCGGTTCGTCTTCGTACACGGCGGTTTTCACGCTGCCTGGTGCTGGGAGCGAACCATCGCCGAGCTGCAGAGTCTGGGTCATGACGGCGTCGCGGTAGATCTGCCCGGGCACGGCGCCCGGGTCGCCGAAGAGTCCACGCTGGCCAATCGGCGCGCCGCGATCCTCGACGTGATGCAAGCCGGGGATGTGCTGGTCGGGCATTCGGGCGGCGGGTTCGACGCCACCCTCGCCGCCGATGCGGCCCCGGAACTGGTGGGCCACATCGTGTACCTGGCCGCGGCGCTGCCCAGGGAGGGCCGCACGTATCCCGAGGCCATGGCCATGCGTTCGGCCGACGATGAGTTGGGCGGCGAGTTCGATGGTGATGTCGGCGAGATGCTGGGCTATCTGCATTTCGACGACGAAGGTGCGATGCACTTCGCCGACTTCGACGGCGCGTGGCGCTACTTCTACCACGATTGCGACGAGGCAACGGCCCGTTGGGCTTTCGAGCGTCTCGGCCCGGAGCGGTTCGGTGATACCACGGTCACGCCGGTGTCGGTGCCACAGTTCTGGGCGGCGGATCTCCCCCGTAGTTTCATCCGCTGCCTGCAGGATCGCTCGATGCCGCAATGGCTCGCCGACACGGTGACCAAACGTCTCGGTGTCGAGCAACTCACGATCGACGCGTCGCACTCCCCGTTCCTGAGCCGGCCACGTGAGCTCGCCGAGCTGTTGGTGCACGCCACCACGACGACGCCGATCGGCGCACTGACGCCGGCTTAGGTTCCCCTGCCACTACGCCGTCTTCGACACCTGGGTCGCGTCGAGCGAAGAACCACGACCCCAGCGTCGAAATCGGCGGCCCGGCACGGGCCCGCGCCCGGCCCTGGCTAGGCGGCGATTACCGACTTGCCGAACTGCTCAGTGGCCTCCAGTGCATGGGCCAGGCTGTCTCCGGGCAGGGCCACGTGGAGCCAGGTGACCCCGAGTGCGGCAAGCTTGTCCACGCCGGCCAGGTACGCGTCGGCGTTGAAATCGTCGCTGCCGGGGTTACCGCCTTCAAAGTTGTTGAACACGATGTCGATTCCGGCGGGATCGCGACCGACCGCGGTAAGCCGGGCCCGTAGATCCTCGATGCCGGCGGCCAGGGCGTCCAACGAGTCCATCGCGGCTGTTCCTGCGGTCTTGGCCAGGCCCGGTGGTGCGGCGAACGGGCACCAACCGTCGCCGTGCTTGGCGACCCGGGCCCGCGCCGCGGACGTGTTGCCGCCGATCCAGATCGGTGGATGCGGAGTCGCCCCCGGTCGCGGATGCGCGGTGATACCGCGTGCGCTGAAGTTCTTACCCTCGAAGGTGTAGTCATCGGTGGTCCAGATGCCACGGATCACCTCGAGGGCCTCGTCGAACAGTGCAGCGCGCTCGTCGAAGGAGACGCCGAGCGCGGCGAATTCCCGCTTGAGATAACCGACTCCGACGGCCAGCGTGAACCGGCCACCGGACAGCAGGTCCAAACTCGCACCAGATTTCGCCACCACGAAGGGATTCCGATACGGCAGCACCACGATGTTGGGCACCAGACGCAGCGTCGTGGTGTGCGCCGCGGCGAACGCCATGGCCACGAACGGGTCCAAGGCGTCGTGGCCGCCCGCATCGAGCCAGCGCTGAGATGGAGCGGGATGGTCGGTGAATCCGAAGCCGTCGAAACCCGCAGCCTCGGCCGCAGCGGCCATCGCGGCAACTCCGCTGCCACTCACCAGATCTGGATGGTACGGATGAGTGTGCATCGGGTACGTGATGCTGTAGCGCACTGCGGTCGCCCGATCAGGAGGGGAAGCCGGAGAGGATGACGCCGTTGCACTCCGCGGCGCCTTGGCGGACCTTGGCGGCCGCCTGGTAGGCGTCGGAGTAGTACCACTCGCGGGCGGCGTCAACGGATTCGAACTCGAGCACCACGGTCTGGGTGCCGTGCCAGGCGCCCTCGATCACCTCGGGCTTCTGGTCGACGGCCACGATGGTTGCGCCGCCCATCGCCTTCGACGCCAGTTTGGCGTACTCACCCATACCGGCCGGGTCTTTGATGTCCTCGGTGATGATGACGTAACCCTTGGCAGATGCCATTGCGAATCTCTTTCTCTAGTTGTCGATTTCGCTGATCGCCCGTTCCGGGCAGTTCTGTATCGCTTCGCGGGCGGCGTCTTCCAGCCCGGCCGGAACTTCTTCCGGGTCGGCCACGGCCCAACCGTCGTCTGACATCTCGAAGACCTCGGGGCACAGAGTCAGGCACATGCCGTGGCCGGCACAACGGTCCTCGTCAACCCGCACCTTCATCAGCTGTCGAACTCCAGATGCAGCTCGGTGAGCCCGCGCAGGATGAACGTCGGGATGTAGTTGTAGCGCCGTTCGCCGTCCGAGCCGTGCTTGGCCTCGGAGATGCGGATGTCGGTGGTGCGGTCCAACAGGCGCTCGAGGCCGACCCGGGTCTCGGCGCGTGCCAACGGGGCGCCGGGGCAGCTGTGGATGCCACGACCGAAAGCCAGGTGCTGGCGGGCGTTCTTGCGCGCCGGGTCGAAGGTGTCGGGATCCTCGAAGCGGCGAGGGTCGCGGTTGGCCGCACCGTTGAGCACCATCACCGTGGTGCCCGCGGTCAACTCGGTCTCACCGATGGTCACCGGGCAACGCGACAGCCGGAAGTCGCCCTTGACCGGGCTCTCGATCCGCAGCGCTTCCTCGATGAAGTTCGGGATCAGGCTGCGGTCGGCGCGCAGCCGCTGCTGGATTTCCGGCTGTTCACCGAGGACCTTCAGCGCGGTGCTGAGCAGGCGCACCGTGGTCTCCTGCCCGGCCGAGAAGACGTTGGTCGCCACCCTCGCGACATCGCCGACGTCGGGGATGCTGCCGTCGGGGAAGGTCGCCTCGGCGAGACCGGTGAGTACATCGTCGCGGGGGTTGGCCCGGCGATCCGAGATGTAATCAGAGAACTGACCGTAGAGGAACTCCAGCGGGCTGTGGGACAGCGACTCCTTGCTGGTGCTGCCGATGCCGCCGCCGGAATTCTGCTTGATGCCATTGACGAACGCTTCGCGATCCTCGTCTGGGATACCGAGGAGATCGGCGATCACCAACAGTGTGAACGGACCGGCGAAACCCTTGATGAACTCACCCCCGCCGGGCGCCAGGTAGCTGTCGAGCACTTCATCGGCCAACTGCCACATGGCGTCCTCGTTCTCTTTGAGGCGCTTGGGCGTGATGAGCCGCATCAACAGCGAGCGGTGATCGGTGTGGGTCGGCGGATCCAGCGTCGGCAGCTGATCACTGAACGGCAGATCATTGCGATGCTTGTCGATGAGCGCGGTGACCTCTTCGGCGCTGCGCCCTTCCAGCGGGACCGGGAACCCCGGGAAAGGCCCGGTGACCGACAGGCACGACGAGAAGGTCTCCTCGTCGTTGTAGACCTGCACGGCTTCGTCCCAGCCGGTCACCATGGTCACGTTGTAGTGGTCTTCCCGGCTGACTGGGCACTTGTTCCGCAGCGCCTCGAAGAACGGATACGGGTCGTCGACCAATCGTTCATCGCGGAAAAAATCGATACCCGTTGGGTCGATCGCCATCTGTTGCTCCCGTTCCAGCCACGCGTATGAGAATGCGCCTCTCATCTATGAATAGTAGATTTCCACAGCCCCGGTTGCGCGTCAACGTCGGACCCCAACCGATCAGCGACAAACAGCAAGAATAAGATTCTCGCCCTATCCACCCAGCATCGTCAGGCCGCCGTCGACAGCGATCAACTGACCGGTGATGAAGGCCGCCCCCTCGCCGGCCAGGAACACCAGAACCGGCCCCAGGTCGCGGGCCGGGTCCCCGAGTGCACCGCCCAACGGGATCGTCATCTTCATCTGCTGATCGACGAGCTTCGCGACCTCAGGGCCGAGGAACTCCCGAAGCCGATCCGCGCCGGGAGTCTCGACTGCCGGCGCGAGCGCGTTCACCGTCACCCGGTCCGCCGCCCACGCCTTGGCCGCAGATCGCGTCCAGGCCTGGACCGCACCCTTGGTCGCCGCGTACACGGCCGAGATGGCGCTGCCCATGACCGCCTCGGCCGAGCCGAAGTTGATGATGCGTCCGCCGGAACCGCGCATGGCCGCGTAGGCGGCCTGGTTGGCGAAGATGGTGACCTTGAGGTTGGTGTCGACCAGATAGTCGATCTCGGCCACCTCGATCTGCCCGGGGATGCCCGGTTGCCACAGGCCCGCCGCGTGCACCAGGACGTCGAGGCCGCCTATGGCCTGTGCCGCCGAGGTCACCATGGCGTCGACCGCGGCCGCATCGCGCAGGTCGCACTGTAGCCAGGTCACCGTCGCTCCGTCGGGCGGCGGAGTCCGGTGGTAGGTGGCCACGACGTCGGCGCCCGCGGCACTCAGCACATCCACGGCGGCCGCCCCAATACCCGAGGCGCCGCCGGTGACCAGAATCCGGCGACCGTGCAGCGGTTGGTTCATATTGAGATAGTTAGACAAACGTCAACTATTTTCAATAGTCGAATCCGTTGTTAGAGTCCGAATATGCCCAAGGAAGTCACGACAGACACTGCTGACAGCAGTCAACGTCGCGCCTCGTTCCAACGGGCCCGCTCGCACCAGACCAAACGCGACCTGGTCCAGGCCGCGATGGCGCTCTGGCGCACCAACGGATACGCCAAGACCACAGTGGCCGACATCTGCCGAGCCGCAGGGGTGTCCCGGGCGTTGTTCTACTTCTACTTCCCGGCCAAAGAAGACGTGCTGTTCGAGGTCGGCCTGACCTCGACCCGCCTGGCCCAGAAGCGCGTGAAGTCCCTGCTGACCGGCGATTACGACATGATGGCCGTCATCACGGAGGCACTCCGCAGCCTGGAACGGTCGATGGCGCGCAACCCACCAGAACTGATCGTCGAGACGATCCTGGAGGGGTACCGGCACGAGCACCGGATCCTGGCCGGCGACGTCGACCCCGATACGCAGGACGCCGACATGTTCGGCGAGTTGTTCACGCGCGCCCAGGCCGACGGCAAGCTCGGCGCACACGTCGACGTGCCGCACCTGTCCCGGCTGGCCCAGATCCTGGTCAGCGAAGGTGTCCGGCATTGGGCCGGGGGCAGCTACGGCGACCGCTCGTTCACCGAGCTCGTCGCACGCGACATCGGCGCGATGATCACCGGCTTCAACACCACCACCTAGCCACCTACAACCAGAGCGGAGGACCCCCGATGGCGTGGGATTTCGAGACCGACCCCGAGTATCAGGAATTGCTGGACTGGGCAGACGAATTTGTGACCGAGCAGGTCGAACCGCTCGACCTGGCGTGGCCGCACAAACAGTTCACCCCATTGGAGGGCAGCCGCCGGGAGGCCATCGACCCGCTCAAGGCACAGGTGCGTGAAAAAGGTTTGTGGGCCACTCATCTGGGCCCCGAGCTCGGCGGGCAGGGTCACGGGCAGCTCAAGCTCGCGCTGCTCAACGAGATCCTGGGCCGCTCGCAGTGGGCGCCCATCGTGTTCGGCTGTCAGGCCCCCGACACCGGCAATGCCGAGATCATCGCGCATTACGGGACCGAGCAACAGAAGAAGCGCTACCTGCATCCACTGCTCGAGGGAGAGTTGTTCTCCTGCTACTCGATGACCGAGCCGCACGCCGGTGCGGACCCCACCCTGTTCACCACGAGCGCGGTGAGAGATGGGGATGGGTCGAGCTGGATCATTAATGGCTGGAAGTTCTTCTCCTCCAACGCCGCAACCGCATCGTTCCTGATCGTCATGGTGGTGACCAATCCCGAGGTCAGCGCCTACCAGGGCATGTCGATGTTCCTGGTGCCCACCGACACCCCCGGCGTCAAGATCGTCCGCAACGTCGGTTTGTACGGTGAGCCGGACAACGAGGGCAGCCACGCGTTGATCCACTACGACAACGTCCGTGTTCCCGCCGAAGCTCTGTTGGGCGGCGAGGGCCGGGCGTTCGTCATCGCCCAGACACGGTTGGGCGGCGGCCGGATTCACCACGCGATGCGCACGATCGGCCTGGCCCAGAAGGCGCTCGACATGATGTGCGAACGTGCGCTCAGCCGCGAGACGCAGGGCAGCCGGCTATCCGACAAACAGTTCGTCCAGGGTTACATCGCCGACTCCTACGCCCAGTTGCTGCAATTCCGGCTGATGGTCCTCTACACCGCGTGGGAGATCGACAAGTACAACGACTACAAGAAGGTCCGCAAGGACATCGCCGCCGTCAAGGTGGCCATGCCCACCGTGCTGCACGACATCGCCTGGCGGGCAATGCAGATCCACGGCGCGCTGGGCGTCACCAACGAGATGCCCTTCCTCGGCATGGTCACCGGCGCCGCGGTGATGGGCCTGGCCGACGGTCCGACGGAGGTACATAAGACCACCGTCGCCCGGCAGGTGCTGCGCGACTACCAGCCGACCACCGACACCTGGCCCACCGAGTGGATCCCGCGCAAGCGCGACGCCGCGAAGGCCAAGTTCGCCGAATACCTGGAAGCTGAGGTGGGCAACCTGTGAGCACGATCGAAACTGCGCGCCTTGCCGATTGGATGGACAACGCCGGGCTGGCTGGCAAGGGCGAACCGCTGGAGGCCCGCTTCCTGTCCGGCGGAACCCAGAATGTCATCTACGAGATCCGCCGTGGCGAGCACACGTGCGTGCTGCGCATGCCGCCGGACGGCACCCCACCGGACCGGGACAAGGGGATCCTGCGGGAGTGGCGCATCATCGAGGCACTCGACGGCACGGAGGTCCCGCACACCGCAGCGGTCGGAGTCTGCGCCGATCCGCAGGTGCTGGGCCGGCCGTTCTATCTGATGGGATTCGTCGACGGCTGGTCGCCGATGGATACCCACGGTCGCTGGCCTGAGCCGTTCGACTCCGACCTGAGCACCCGGCCCGGGCTGAGTTATCAGCTGGCCGAGGGTATTGCGTTGCTGTCGAAGGTGGACTGGCAGGCCAAGGGGCTGAGCGATCTGGGCAGGCCCGACGGCTTTCACGAACGCCAGGTCGACCGCTGGATCGGATTCCTCGACCGGATCAAGAACCGTGAGTTGCCCGGGCTGGAGGTGGCCACGGACTGGCTGCGTGCCCACAAGCCGCTCGATTTCATCCCGGGCCTGATGCACGGGGACTACCAGTTCGCCAATGTCATGTACCGCCACGGCGCACCGGCCACGATGGCCGCGATCGTGGACTGGGAGATGGGCACCGTCGGCGACCCGAAGCTGGACCTTGCCTGGATGGTGCAATCGTGGCCCTCCGACACAGACAACCCGGAGCCGTCCGAGATGGGTTATGTCGACATGCGTGGGATGCCCTCGCGCGACGACGTCGTGGCGCACTACGCGAAGGTCTCCGGACGCCAGGTGGACGACCTCGACTACTACCTGGTGCTGGCGAAGTGGAAGCTGGCGATCGTCCTGGAGCAGGGTTTTCAGCGGGCGGGCGACGACGAGAAGCTGCTGGCATTCGGGCCGGTGGTCACCGAGCTGATGCGATCTGCCGCCGAACTCGCCGAATCCACCGACTACACGTGAAGGCCGCCGTCTGCCCCGAGTACGGGCCTCCGGATGTCGTTCGCCTCGACGACGTCCCCGCTCCCCCGCTGGAGTCCGGCCAGGTACGGGTCGAAGTCGGCGCGGCCGCGGTGAACTTCCCCGATGTACTGCTGGTCGCCGACAAGTACCAGATGCACGTACCGGTGCCGTTCATCCCGGGTAGTGAGTTCGCCGGGGTGGTCACCGAGGTCGCCCCTGACACCGACGGTTTCGCCGTCGGCGACCGGGTGACCGGAACCGGATTGTTCGGTGCGTTCGCCGAGCAGGTGTGCGTTGCGGCGTCGGGATTGGCCCGAATTCCCGACCATGTGGACGACGGCACCGCGGCGGCCTTCGGAGTGGCTCACCGCACCGCGTATCACACGTTGCGCTCGGTGGCCCGGATCCAACCCGCCGACGACGTGATCGTGCTGGGCGCCGGCGGCGGCGTGGGTCTTGCGGCGGTGCAGCTCGCAACCGCCCTCGGCGCACGGGTCACGGCAGTCGCCTCGTCTGACGAAAAGCTCTCCACCGCAGCTCAATACGGTGCCGTCTCGCTCGTCAACCACGCGCGCGGCGACCTGCGCGCCGCTCTGCGGGAAGCCCTGCCCGACGGCGCGCACGCCGTGCTCGACCCGGTCGGCGGGGACCTGTCCGAGCCGGCGTTACGGTCGCTGCGTCGCGGCGGCCGGTTCGTGACGATCGGCTACGCCTCTGGCGTCATTCCCCGCATCCCGCTGAACCTGGTTCTGGTCAAGGGAATTCACGTTCTGGGCTTTCAATTTCAGGACATCGCCCCGGACGAGTTCGCCCGCAACGAAGAGGAATTGCGGGATCTTCTGGCCACCGGCACCGTTCGACCACACATCGGTGCGGTCTATCCGCTCAGCGAAACCGCTGCGGCACTGTGCGAGGTGGCCTCCGGCAAAGCTGTCGGCAAGGTCGTGATCGACCTCAGGACTCCTTCGGCGGATAGAAGTATTCCCGCCACGCCGTGATCTTCTCGTCCCGCACCTCGTAGGCACCCATGACCGGCCAGCTCATCTGCTGTCCGTTCACGATCCAGTGATCGCGCCGTTCCATCAACACGACATCTCCGTCGACTGCGAGGTGCAGGATCTCCAGGTCGACGCATTTCCCGCCGGCGAAGAACACCTTCATCATCTCGTGAATCGCATCGCGCCCCGAGAGTTTCGGCCAGTCGGGGCCGATGTCAAAGGTGGCGTCGTCGGCGAAGTGACTCATGACCTCGTCGACGTCGTTGCTCCCCCATGCGGCGATCTCGGCGCGCACGATTTTCTCAGCGGTCATCAGTCCCCCGTCGGCCGTTGTGACAGAGATTTACACTAGCCCGCCCGAGTGTAATTCCGATAGACATCACTTCCGGACCAGCTCACCTTTCAATCCGCAACAGCCCGTATCGAATTCGATCCGATTCTGAGCGCCGGCGAGCCAATCCTTGACCGGGCTACCCCCGGCCTGCTAAGCAGGTGCACAGCCCATTCGATACGGTCAGGAGACCAGCCGTGCCCACGTCGACCGAAGCCGACCTGTACTACGACCCGTACAGCGTCGAGCTCAACATGGACCCCTATTCGGTGTTTGCCCGAATCAGGGAAGAAGCCCCGCTGTATTACAACGAGCAGCACGACTTCTACGCACTGAGCCGGTACGACGATGTCAACAAGGCGGTCATCGACCATGAGACATTCATCTCCGGGCGCGGAGCCCTGCTCGAGATCATCAAGTCCGGCATGGAGATACCGCCGGGAACACTGATCTTCGAGGATCCGCCGATCCACAACATTCACCGCAACCTGCTGTCGCGGGTGTTCACCCCGCGTAAGGTGCTGGCACTCGAACCGCAGATCCGAGAATTCACCGCGCGTTGCCTGGATCCGCTGATCGGGTCGGACAAGTTCGACTTCGTCAACGACCTGGGCGAACAGATGCCGATGCGCGTCATCGGCATGCTGCTGGGCATCCCCGAGGACCGGCAACGCGCCATCACCGACCACGGCGAGGAGACCCTGCAGGGGCAGACAGTCGACGCCCTGGCCACCGGTGAGGTGTTCGCGGAGTTCATCGACTGGCGCACCGAGCACCCGTCCGACGACATCATGACCGACCTGCTCAACGCCGAGTTCACCGACGAGACCGGCACCGTGCGCACGCTGCGTCGCGACGAGCTGCTGCTGTACCTGACGGTCATCGCAACAGCCGGCTCCGAGACCACCACGCGCCTGATCGGCTGGGCCGGAAAGACCCTGGCCGACGTCCCGGATCAACGTCGTGAGCTGGTGGAGAATCCTGAGCTCATCCCCCAGGCGATCGAGGAGATCCTGCGCTGGGAGCCGCCGGCACTGCAGATCGCCCGCTACGTCACCCGCGATGTCGAGTACTACGGCCGAACCGTTCCGGAGGGCTCGGCGATGCTCATGCTGGTCGGCGCGGCGAACCGCGACCACCGGCGGTTCGCACCGGACGGTGACGTCTTCGACATCCACCGGGAACAGAAGTCCCACATGACTTTCGGTGCAGGCACGCACTTCTGCATGGGCAACGCACTGGCCCGCCTGGAGGGGCGCATCGCCTTGGAGGAGATCCTCAAACGATTCCCGGAGTGGACTGTCGACTGGGCCAACGCCAAACCGTCGGAGACCGCCGCGGTGCGGGGCTGGTCAGCGATGCCCACTTTCGTCTAGCGCGCCGAGCGTGCACTCAGATCGCGAAATCGCGTGAATTCGCGATCTGTATGCACGCTCGGCGAGAGATCAGCTGGCCGGAATCAGATCCGCTGGCACCGAGCGACTGAGCATCGTGCCGCAACGGAACGCCTCGGTGTTGCCGACCACCTTGGCTTCGGGATCGTTGACCGCGGCGAGCGCCTGGGCCTTGAAAGCGCGTGCGGCGGCGGACAATTCGTGACGTACCGGGTCAACACTCAGATCGGCCGGACACTCGTCGCCCCACAGCGTCACCTCGGTGTGGCCCTGCTCCAGCGCCCCCAGGACGCCGCGTCGTACCCGCTCGTCGGTGTTGAACAGGTTGGCGGCCACCGCGACGGTCTGCGGATGCGGCCGGTCCTCCCAAGACTCCAGGACGGACTCCAGCGCAATGGTCTCGACCCCGAGGATCGCCAGCGGCCGGACATCCTCGTCGGCGCCGATCAGCACCGTGACATCCCACCCCGCCATCACCCGATCGACGAGCCAGCCGCCGGCGAACCGGACCGCGTCGACCACACAGGGGGCGACCACATCAAGCCGATACCGCATGTCGTCCTCCAATCTCACTGGACGGTCGCCCCGTTGCGGCCGTCCGGCTGCTCGATCTCCCGCCCCAGCATGTCGGCGTAGCTCTTGAACACGTCCGTCAACGGGAGCGAGGGATCGAGTAGCCATGAGGTCTCCATTCCATTGATGAATGCCAGGATCTCCACGGCCTTGGTGGCCGCGTCGAAGTCGGAGCGGTAGCGGCCACTGTGCTGGCCGCGGGTGATGATGTCGGTGACGATGTCGCGCGCAGCTTGCTGTCGTTTCAGCAAACGATCGTGCAGTGGCGCATCAGGTTGGATGTTCTCCACCAACAGAACCGTGAAGGTGCCGACCAGTTCAGGCGCCCGGACAAACCGCTCGGCAACCCGCTTGATCTCCTGAGCGAGATCGCCGGAGCGGTCGGCGTGGGTGTCGTCGTCATGGTCGCGGGCGTCGAGCACTGCGTTGAGCAGTTGTTCCTTGGACTCGAAGTGGTGCAGCAGACCGGCCGGGGTGACGCCGACCTCCCGGGCTATCTGAGCCAGCGAGGTGTTGCGCCAACCATTGCGGGCGAGCAGCTTCTCAGCCACAGAAAGTATCCGCTGCCTGCGGTCTTCCCCCTTGGCCAGGAGCGTCTCATAGGGCCGTGCGCCCTGAGAGGACACCTCTGCCCCTGCAACTGAAGTCACCGAACTCCTTCGTCGAACCAACCTAGTGAACACACAGTAGGTTGGTTTGACCGTTGTGACAAGCGTCTCAGGAAAAGAAGTTTCCGACGGCCGTCACAGCCGCCGGATATACCCGCTCAGAGCCCCAGCGACTTGGCGATGATCACCTTCATGACCTCGCTGGTCCCGGCATAGATGCGCGCCACCCGGGCATCCGTGTAGAGCCGGGCGATGGGGTACTCCATCATGTAGCCGTACCCGCCGAAGAGCTGCAGGCAACGATCGATCACTCGCGCCTGCATCTCCGTGCAGAACAGTTTCACCCGGGCCGCGTCGGCACCGGACAGTTCGCCGTCGACGTGCAGGGCCACCGCCCGGTCGAGCATCGCCTGCGCCGCTTCGACCTCCGTCGAGCACGCCGCGAGTTCGAACTTGGTGTTCTGAAAAGACGCCACCGGTTGGCCGAACGCCTTGCGGTCCTTGGTGTAGCCGATCGCCGCCGCAATTGCCGAGCGCGCCTGAGCCACCGAACCCACCGCCACGGTGAGCCGCTCCTGGGCCAGGTTGTGGCCGAGGTAGCTGAAGGCCTCGCCCTCCTCCCCCAGCACGTTCGCCACGGGCACCCGGACGTCGGTGAACGACAGCTCGGCGGTGTCCTGCACCTTGCAGCCCATCTTCTCCAACTCGCGGCCCCGCTCGAAGCCCGCCATGCCGTCCTCGACGACCAGCAGTGTCAGCCCCTTGCGCCGGTTCTCCGGGTCGGTCGACGTCCGTGCCACGACAACCACCAGATCGGCCTGGATGCCGCCGGTGATGAACGTCTTGGCACCGTTGAGCACGTACTCGTCACCATCCCGGACCGCGGTGGTGCGCATTCCGGCCAGGTCCGAACCCGTTCCCGGCTCGGTCATCGCGACCGCGGTCAGCAGTGTGCCCGCGGCCAGCCCGGGGAACCACCGCTGCCGCTGCTCCTCGTTCGCGTAGTGCAGGAAGTACGGCAGGATCACCTCGAGCTGAGTCCGCACCGTCGACAACGTCACCAGTGCACGGGCCGCCTCCTCCTGCAGCACCACGTTGTAGCGGTAGTCGCCGATGCCGGCGCCGCCGTACTCCTCGGGGATCGCCATCCCGAGCATGCCGAGTTCACCCATCTGCTTGAAGACGTCACGGGGCATCCGTCCGCCCTTCTCCCACTCGGGATAGGCGGGGACGACTTCCTTCTCGATGAAATCCCGTGCGAGGGCGCGGAACGCCTCGTGGTCCTCGGTGAACAGGTTGCGTTGCACTACTTCTCCCTAGCGTCAGTCGATGAGCTCGACCAGCGTGGCGTTGGCGGTGCCGCCACCCTCACACATGGTCTGCAGTCCGTAACGAATTCCGTTGTCGCGCATGTGGTTGATCATCCGGGTCATCAGCACCGCACCCGACGCACCGAGCGGATGTCCGAGCGCGATGGCACCGCCGAGCGGGTTCAGTTTGGCCTCGTCGGCGCCGGTCTCGGCCAGCCAGGCCAGAGGCACGGGGGCAAATGCCTCGTTCACCTCGAACACGCCGACCTCGTCCAGACGCACGCCGGCCTTGTGCAGCACCTTCTCGGTCGCCGGGATGGGCCCGGTCAGCATCAACACCGGGTCCGCGCCCGTCACCACGCCCGCCCGGTACCGCGCGATGGGCGTAAGGCCCATTGCCAGAGCGGCTTCGGCCGTCATCACCAGCAGGGCCGCGGCACCGTCGGAGATCTGTGAGGAGTTGCCCGCGTGGATCACCCCGTCCTCGGCGAAGGCGGGCTTGAGACCGGCGAGCTTCTCCACCGTGCTGCCGCGGCGGACCCCTTCGTCGGCGACCACCGGATCAAGCTGGTCGGCGGGGTCGGGAAACACGGTGATCATCTGGTTCTCGAAGGCGCCGCGGTCCTGCGCCGCCGCGGCCCGCTCGTGCGAGGCGACGGAGTACTCGTCCAGCTGGGTCCGGCTGAAACCCCACTTCTGCGAGATCATCTCGGCCGAGATGCCCTGGTTGAACGAAAAATCCTGGTACCGCTCGAACACTTTCGGCCCATATGGCTGACCGGTGGCCCGGGCCGCTCCCAGCGGCACCTTGCTCATCACCTCGACCCCGCCTGCGACGACGACGTCCTGCTGGCCCGACATGACGGCCTGAACCGCGAAATCCAGCGCCTGCTGGCTGGATCCGCAGGCGCGGTTGACCGTGGTGCCCGGGATGTGTTCGGGCCAGCCGGCGGCCAGCACCGAGTACCGGCCGATGTTGCTGGACTGATCGCCGACCTGGGAGACGCAGCCCCAGACCACGTCGTCGATGATGTCGGGGCTGATGCCCGCCCGCTCCACCAGCGCGTTGAGCACCAGTGCCGACAGGTCGGCGGCATGGAATCCCGACAGGCCGCCGTTGCGCTTGCCGACCGGGGTACGGACGGCCTCGACGATGACGGTTTCGCGCATTGGATTCTCCGTTCTTCTTGACTAGGACTGCGGGTAGGCGGGGCCGATCGCGCCCTGCTCGCGCAGCACGGCGATCTGCTCGGCGCTCAGGCCGGTCCCGCTCAGGATGGCATCGGTGTGCTCGCCGAGTCCCGGCACTGCGCCCATCCCCAGTTCCATCCCGCTGATGACCGGCGGCGGCAACAGCGCCGCGATCTCCCCGTTGGGGGTGCCGACCTGACGCCAACGGTCTCGCGCTTTCAGGTGCGGGTGGTCGATGACCTCGCTGGGCAGGTTGTACCGCGAATTGCCGATCCCGGCGTCATCGGCGGTCCGCTGGATGTCGTCGAGATCGTGCTGGGCACACCAGGATTCGATCGCCTTGTTGAGCTCGTCGCGATGCGCACAGCGGTCGGAGTTGGTGGCGAAGCGCGCATCGTCGGCGAGATCGGGCCGCTCGATGATCTCGCGCGCCAACCGCTGCCACTCCCGGTCGTTGGTGGTCCCCAGCACCACGGTCTGCCCGTCGCGGGTATCGAACGCCCCGTAGGGCGCCACCGCCGGCGAACTCATCCCCAGCGGAACCTGGTCGATCCCGGAGTGCTGGGTGTAGGCCAGCTGGTACCCCATGATGTCGGTCATGGTGTCGAACAGGCTGACCGCCACGGCCGGCGCGGCACCGGTGTCGCCCGAGCGGGCCCGACCGACCAGCAGCGCCATGACGGACAACGCCGAATACAGCCCGGTGGTGATATCGGCAACCGCCGCACCGGGTTTGGCCGGCATGCCCGCATAGCCGGTCGACGCGCACGAACCGGATTCGGCCTGCACCAACAGGTCGTAGGCGCGCTTGTGCGACAGCGGCCCGCCGGGGCCGTAACCGTCGATCTCCACCGGGATCACCTGAGGATGACGCAGCTTGAGGTCCTCGGGCCCCAACCCCAGGCGCGCGGTGGCACCCGGAGCGAGATTGGACACGAAGGCGTCGGCGCCGTCGAGCAACCGGTGCAGCACCTCCATGCCCTCGGGTGACTTCAGATTGAGGGTCACCGATTCCTTGCCGCGGTTGGCCCACACGAAATGGGCCGCCTGACCGAGCACGACATCGTCGTAGTCGCGGGCGAAGTCACCGCCCTTGGGGTTCTCGATCTTGATCACCCTGGCACCGAAATCAGCGAGCACCCGGGTGCACATCGGGGCGGAGACCGCCTGCTCCATCGCTATGACGGTGATACCGGCCAGCGGCAGGGAGGAACAGTCCGTCATCTGTGGTTCGCTCGTAAACTCGCTCACAAAGTCACATAACCATGCCGCCATCGACCGGCAATACCTGCCCGGTGATGTACGACGCGGCGTCGGAGGCCAGGAACACGAACGCGCCCGCGACCTCGTCGGCCTCGGCCCACCGTTTGAGCGGGATCCGGTTCATCATGTTGGCCGCGAACTTCTCATTGGTGCGGATGGTTTCCGTCATCGGCGTCGCCGCCAGCGGCGCCAGGGCGTTGACCATGATGTTCTTCGTCGCCAGCTCACGAGCCAGTGACTTGGTGAACCCGATCAGGCCGGCTTTGGCCGCCGAGTAGTTGACCTGCCCGAGCGTGCCGGTGAGGCCGGCCGCCGAGGTGACGTTGATGACACGGCCGGTCCCGTCGGTCGGCATGTGCGGCAGTGCGGCCTGCGTGACGTGGAACGTACCCATCACGTGGATGTCGAAGGTGACGCGGAAGGTCTCGTCAGTCAGCTTGGGGAACATCGCCGGCGACGTGACGCCCGCGTTGTTGACCACGATGTGCAGGTTGCCCTCGCCGAGTGCGGCGGCCTGCGCGGCGGCGGCCACTGCCGCGTCGCGGTCACTGACGTCCAGCGCGGCACTGTCGGCCTTGCCGCCCGCGGTGTTGATTCGGTCCGCGACCGCAGCCGCCGCCTGACCGCTGATGTCGGTGACGAGCACCGCGGCACCGGCCGCCGCGAGCGCCTCGGAAACCGCCGCGCCGATCCCGGCACCGGCCCCGGTCACCAGCGCCGAACGTCCGGTCAGGTCGAAATAGGTCCTCATAGATCTGGATATCTCCTAGTAGCTCTTGGGCAGGCCGAGCACGTTCGCGCTGAGGAAGTTCAGGATCATCTCCTGGCTCACCGGGGCGATCTTCATCAGTCGGGACTCCCGGAAGAACCGGGAGATGTTGTACTCCTCGGAGTAACCCATCCCGCCATGGGTCTGCAGCGCACGGTCGGCCGCACCGAACCCGGCGTCGGCACAAAGGTATTTGGCCATGTTGGCCTCGCGACCGCACGACTTACCGTTGTCGTAGAGCCAGGTGGCCTTGCGCAGGATCAGTTCGGCCGCATCCAAGCGGGCCAGTGAATCCGCCAGCGGGAACTGGATGCCCTGGTTCATGCCGATCGGGCGATCGAACACCACCCGCTCGTTGGCGTACTTGACCGCACGGTCCAGGGCCACGCGACCGATGCCGAGGGCCTCGGCGGCGATCAGCATCCGCTCCGGGTTGAGCCCGTGCAAGATGTACTTGAACCCCTTGCCCTCCTCGCCGATCAGGTGCTCGGCAGGCACCCGGAGATCGTCGATGAACAACTCGTTGGAGCTCACCGCATTCCGGCCCATCTTGTTGATGGGACGGATCTCGACGTGATCCCGGTCGAGGTCGGTCAGGAACAACGACAGCCCGTCGGTCGGCTTCCCGCCACGTTTCTCCACGTCCTCGCGGGACTCGGTGCGGGTGAGCAGCAGGATCTTCTCTGACTCAAGCGCTTTGGAGATCCACACCTTACGGCCGTTCACCACATAACTGTCGCCATCCTTCCTGGCGAACGTGGTGATACGTGAGGTGTCCAGGCCCGCACCGGGTTCGGTGACGCCGAAGCACACATGCAGATCGCCGTTGACGATGCGCGGCAGCGTCTCTTTCTTCATCTCCTCGGAGCCGAACACAACTACCGGCTGCATCCCGAAGATCGACATGTGAATCGCGCTGGCGGCGTTCATGGCTCCGCCGGACCGGGCCACCTCCTCGGCCAGGATGGTGGCCTCGGTGATACCGAGGCCGTGCCCGCCGTACTCCTCGGGGATGGTCATCCCCAGCCAGCCTCCGCCGGCGATGGCGTCGTAGAACTCCTGTGGGAACTCGTGACCCTGGTCCTTGGTCATCCAATAGTGATCGTCGAACTTGCCCGCCAGCTCCGCAACGGACTTGCGGATCAGCTGCTGGTCTTCGGTCAACTCGAAGTTCATACCGCCCGACACTGTGTGTTCTCCTATTTTTCTCAGCCGTTCGTGTTGGCGTTCAGTCGCGTGCGCCGGCAACAGCTTTCGCATTGACCTGGAAGTCGGCGAAGCTGGCGCCGGCCTTCTCCTTCTTGCTCAGTGCCTGAATCGACACGTCGTGGCCTTCGGCGGCCTTTCGCAAGGCACCGACGGTCGCCTGGTCCTTGGGCACATGGGCGAACGGGTCGAAGTGGTACAGCCGCATGGCGTTCTCGTGGGTGATCTTGTTGATCTCGTCGTCCGGGACGTCGTAGGTTTCGAACACCGCATGCAGTTCCTCGGGGGCACCGGGCCACATCGAGTCACTGTGTGGGTAGTCCATCTCCCAGCAGATGTTGTCCACACCGATCTCGTGGCGGTTCTTCACCCCGACCGGATCCGAGATGAAACAGGTCATGAAGTGCTCCCGGAACACCTCTGAGGGCAACTTGCCGCCGAAGTCCTGGTGCGTCCACGTCGAGTGCATGTCGTAGGTACGGTCCACCCGGTCCAGGAAGTACGGAATCCAGCCGGTACCGCCCTCGGACAGTGCGATCTTGAGTCCCGGATACGCCTTGATCGGCGCCGACCACAGCAGATCAGCCGCGGCCTGCACGATGTTCATCGGCTGCAGGGTGATCATGACGTCCATCGGGGCGTCCGGGGCCGTGATCGCCAGCTTGCCCGACGATCCGATGTGCACGTTCATCACGGTGTCGGTGTCGACCAGGGCCTCCCACAACGGCTTCCAGTACTCCAGGTCGTGGAAGGACGGGTAGCCCAACGTCGACGGGTTCTCGGTGAATGTCAGAGAGTGCACACCCTTCTTCGACACCCGACGAACCTCGTCGGCACACAACTGCGGATTCCAGATCGCCGGGATGGCCATCGGGATGAACCGACCCGGGTTCGACCCGCACCATTCGTCGATGTGCCAGTCGTTGTAGGCCTGCACCAACGCCAACGAGAACTCGTCGTCGTCGGTGGCGAACAGCCGGGCGGCGAAACCCGGGAACGACGGGAAGTTCATGGTGGCCAGCACACCGCCGGCGTTCATATCCTTGACCCGTTCGTCGGGGTCGTAGCAGCCCTTGCGGATCTCATCGAGCCCCTGTGGCTCCAGCCCGTACTCCTCCTTGGGCCGGCCGGCCACCGCGTTGAGCGCCACGTTCGGGATCACCGTGTCGCGGAACTGCCAGGTGTCACTGCCGTCGGGGTTGTGCACCAGACGTGGTGCCTCGTCGCGGTACTTCTCCGGGAGATGGTTCTTGAACATGTTCGGCGGTTCGATGATGTGGTCGTCGACGCTGATCAAGATCATGTCGTCTTTGTGCACTGCCTCGCTCCGTTCCATGGCCGTCACATTGGTTCTCTATGGGAGAAAACTAGCTTCTCGTCTAGAGAGAATCAATGTCTGATGCCGCTGACGAGCAGATTTAGCCAGGTCACCACGCAATCTCGCGCGTTCTTGTTGACCATCGACACAAAAGGTGGAAACCTGTTAGTCGGAAATGAGAACCTGATTCTCGTCATCGAGAGTCACCAACGGGTCACCGAGAGGAGAACCGCCCCGTGCGCTTGGCCCCCTTGCCCGCCGAGGAGTGGGACGACGACGTGCGACGAGCACTGTCGGTCATGCTTCCCGAGGAGCGGCTCAATCCCGAGGGAGCGGGCACCGCGCTGTCGACACTGGCTCGCCACCCCTCCCTAACCAAGGCGTTCCTGCGGTTCAGCAATCATCTGCTGTTCCGCTCGACACTGGATCCCCAGATGCGTGAGCTCGCCATCCTGCGGATCGCCCATCGCAAGAAGTGCGAATACGAGTGGACGCACCACGCATTCATCGGGAAGTCCGAGGGACTCACCGATGAGCGGATCGCGAGTAGTACCAGCGGCGAAGGTGCCACTCCCCTCGACCAGTTGGTGCTCGACTCCGTCGACGAACTCGACGGGCAGTCGGAGATCTCGGACGGCACCTGGGCCGCCCTGAGCGAGCATCTCGACGAGCGCCAGCGCATGGACCTGGTCTTCACAATCGGCGGCTATGGCCTGATGGCCATGGCCTACAACACCTTTGGAATTGCGCCGGAATCCGGCCACTAACTCAAGAAGAAAGTAGAGGTAGATGATGGCGTTCTTCCCGAAGCCGGATGCCGGCAGCTGGACCGAGAACTGGCCCGAGCTGGGCACCGGCCCCGTCAACTACGAGGATTCGATCGATCCCGAGCACTGGAAGCTGGAGCAGCAAGCCATCTTCCGCAAGACCTGGCTGCAGATGGGCCGCGTGGAGTTGATTCCCAAGAAGGGCAGATACATCACCCGCGAGTTGCCGTCGGTCGGTCCCGGCACCTCGATCATCATCGTCAACGACGGCGAGCAGATCCGCGCCTTCTACAACCTGTGCCGCCACCGCGGCAACAAGCTGGTGTGGAACGACTACCCGGGCGAAGAGGTCTCCGGCAGCTGCAGGCAGTTCGTCTGCAAGTACCACGCCTGGCGCTACGACCTCAAGGGCGATCTGACGTTCATCCAGCAGGAGCAGGAGTTCTTCGACGTCGACAAGGCCGACTACCCGCTCAAGCCCGTGCGCTGCGAGGTGTGGGAAGGCTTCATCTTCGTCAACTTCGACGACGACGCGGTGTCGCTTGAGGAGTACCTGGGCGAGTTCGCCGAGGGCCTCAAGGGATATCCGTTCCACGAGATGACCGAGCACTACAGCTACCGCTCGGAGATCAAGGCCAACTGGAAGCTGTTCATCGACGCGTTCGTCGAGTTCTACCACGCGCCGATCCTGCACATGAAGCAGGCGGAGAAGGAGGAGGCCGAGAAGCTGGCCAAGTTCGGCTTCGAGGCCCTGCACTACGACATCAAGGGCGATCACTCGATGATCTCGTCCTGGGGTGGCATGAGCCCGCCGAAGGACCTCAAGATGGTCAAGCCGATCGAGCGCATCCTGCACAGTGGCCTGTTCGGGCCGTGGGATCGCCCCGATATCAAGGGCGTCCTGCCCGACGAGCTGCCGCCTGCGATCAATCCCGGCCGGCATTCGACCTGGGGCCAGGACTCTTTCGAGTTCTTCCCGAACTTCACCCTCCTCTTCTGGGCGCCGGGCTGGTATCTGACCTACAACTACTGGCCAACCGGCGTGGACAGCCACATCTTCGAGGCCGACCTGTACTTCGTTCCGCCGAAGAACCTGCGCGAACGACTGTCTCAGGAGCTGGCCGCAGTGACGTTCAAGGAGTACGCGTTCCAGGACGCCAACACGCTCGAAGCCACCCAGACGCAGATCGGCACCCGTGCCGTACTCGACTTCCCGCTCTGCGACCAGGAAATCCTGCTGCGCCACCTGCACCACACCGCGCACAAGTACGTCGACCGGTACAAAGAAGCCAAGGCCGCCGGGGCGAGCGCAGCGACGGGGAATGATGACGGGAATGGCTCGACCAACGGCAAGCACGCCCCGAGTGAGAAGGCCGCAGAAAAGGATGCCGCAAATGTCTAAGTTGCCAGAGGAATTCGCCGACCTGGAGCGGTTCAGCGACTGGTGCCTGCCCACCGAAGAGGAGCGCTATCAGAAGCGTCTCAACTCGTCGATGGACGAGATGCAGGCACTGTACGACGCCGGCATGGAACGCCTCGAGGACATCATGGTCTACGTCGATGCCCGCTTCCCACTGGCGAGCATGCCGGACGACGCCAAGGCACTGGTCCACCTCGGACAGTCGATCGTCCAGGTCAGCTTCCCGGTCGAGGTGTGGAAGCAACCGCGGGTACTCGACAGCGGTGCGGCCTATATCAATCTCATCAAGGAGCCGGTGGTTTAACCGATGTTGACCCTCAAAGCCGCGGGTCTGGTCGACGTCGATGCCGGGACGATCATTCGTCCCGGCATCGTCCGTGTCGACGGTGACCGCATAGTTGGCATTGGTGGCCCGATTCCGGAGGACGACGAGATTATCGATCTCGGCGACTCGATCCTGCTGCCCGGCCTGATGGACATGGAGGTCAACCTGCTCATGGGTGGCCGGGGCGAGAACCCGGGCCTGTCCCAGGTGCAGGACGATCCCCCGACGCGCGTACTTCGCGCAGTGGGCAACGCCCGGCGCACCCTGCGCGCCGGGTTCACCACCGTGCGCAACCTCGGGCTGTTCGTCAAAACCGGTGGCTACCTGCTCGACGTCGCCCTGGGTAAGGCCATCGATGCCGGGTTGATCGACGGCCCCCGCATCATCCCGGCCGGACATGCCATCACCCCCACCGGCGGGCACCTGGACCCCACGATGTTCGCGGCGTTCATGCCGGGCGTGCTGGAGCTGACCATCGAGGAAGGCATCGCCAACGGGGTCGACGAGATCCGCAAGGCGGTGCGCTACCAGATCAAGCACGGTGCCCAGCTGATCAAGGTGTGCTGTTCCGGCGGTGTCATGTCACTCACCGGAGAGGCCGGGGCACAACACTATTCCGACGAGGAGCTGCGCGTCATCGTCGACGAGGCGCACCGCCGCGGACTGCGGGTCGCGGCCCACACCCACGGCGCCGAGGCCGTCAAGCACGCCGTCGACTGCGGCATCGACTGCATCGAGCACGGGTTCCTGATGGACGACGAAGCGATCCAGAAGCTCGTCGACAACGATCGGTTCCTGGTCACCACCCGTCGCCTGGCCCAGGCCATGGATGTCTCGAAGGCCCCGAAGGTGCTGCAGGACAAGGCAGCCGAGATGTTCCCGAAGGCCGAGACCTCCATCAAGGCGGCCTACGAGGCCGGGGTGAAGATCGCCGTCGGTACCGACGCACCGGCCATCCCGCACGGGAAGAACGCCGACGAACTCGTCACGCTGGTCGAGTGGGGCATGCCGCCGGCCGCGGTGCTGCGCGCTGCCACGGTGGTGGCCGCCGATCTGATCAACGTCACCGACCGGGGCCGGCTCGCCGAGGGACTGCTCGCCGACATCATCGCGGTGCCGGGCAATCCACTCAAGGACATATCCGTTACACAACGTGTGGATTTTGTAATGAAAGGCGGTAAGGTCTTCCGCAATGAGCACATCAACTGATTCCCCGACGCGGACCGAGGATCTCATCGAGATCCAACAGGTGCTCGCCAAGTACGCGGTGACCATCACCCAGGGCGACATCGACGGTCTCATCAGTGTTTTCACGCCCGACGGCACCTATAGCGCATTCGGCGAGACCTACACGCTGAATCGCTTCCCGGTGCTGGTGGACGCCGCGCCCAAGGGCCTGTTCATGACCGGAACAGCCCTGATCGATCTGGTCGAAGGATCGGATACGGCGTCTGGTACACAGCCGCTGTGCTTCATCGAGCACTCCAAGCACGACATGCGCATCGGCTATTACCGCGACACCTACGTGCGGACCCCTGAGGGCTGGCGGCTGAAGACCCGTGCGATGACCTTCATCCGACGCAGTGGTGATCACGACCACGGCCGGCCGCACGCGATCGGCAGGCCGGAAGCAGGATGACCGACCTATTCGAGCCAGCGGCTTTCCGCACGGCGCTGCAGGGTTGGCTCGCCGAGAACGACCTGGCGCCACCAGATGACCACTCGCTCGAGGGTCACATGCGCCAGTTCGCCCGCGTGCAGAAGGCCCTCTACGACGGCGGCTGGAGCCGTTACGGCTGGCCCGAGCACGCGGGTGGGCTGGGCGGACCGGCGATGCTGCGTGCGATCGTCGGCGAAGAGGTCGTGGGTCGCCGGCTGGCCGAACCCGGCCCGTACTCGATGCTCGAGGTGCTGGCGCCGACGATGATCGACTACGCGCCCAAAGAGCTGGCTGCCGAGATGGTGCCGAAACTGCTGTCCGGCGAAGAGCAGTGGTGCCAAGGGTTTTCCGAACCCGGCTCCGGCAGCGACCTGGCATCGCTCACCACCCGTGCAGTCCAGCGCGGCGACAAGTGGATCGTCAACGGCCAGAAGGTCTGGACCAGCTTCGCGCAGTACTCGCACCGGTGCATCCTGCTGACCCGCACCGGCGACGCGGACACGCCGAACCACCAGGCGATCACGGCGTTCTTCGTCGACACCGATGCCCCCGGCATCACGGTGCGGCCGTTGCACACCATGCACGATGTGGACGAGTTCTGTGAGGTGTACTTCGATGACGTCGAGGTCGACGCGAGCCGGATGCTCGGCAATCCGGGCGACGGGTGGCAACTGGCGATGGACCTGCTGCCGTACGAACGCTCGACCTGCTTCTGGCAGCGCATCGCCTACCTGTACTCACGGTTCGACGCGTTGGTGGAAGCGGTGAAACGGCAAGGGCAGGTGGTGGATCCGGACCTCGGTGACGTCTATCTGGCCCTGCACACACTGCGCTGCCGCTCGGCGGCAACTCAGCACCGGCTGGCCGAGGGACACAAGCTCGGGCCGGACACCTCGATCGACAAGGTGCTCCTTGCGAGTGCCGAACAGCTGCTCTATGACACCGCGCGCAACCTGATGCCCGGGGTGATCGAGCTCGAAGACTCCGAATGGCGCACCGAGTACCTGTATTCGCGGGCGTCGACCATCTACGGCGGCACGGCCGAAGTCCAACGCAACATCATTGCGCGCCGGCTGCTCGACCTCGGGAGGGAGTGAGACGTGACCGCTTTGGATACCGAATCGCTCGGCCTGCTCGAAGACACCCTGCGCAAGACCATGCTGTCGGCCGCGGGTGCCGAACTCGACGCCGCGCTGGCCGAACTCGGCTGGGCCGAGATGCTCTCCGACATGCCGGAGACTGCCCTGCCACTGGTGTTCCGGCTGCTGGGCGAAACAGGTTCGCACGCGTCGATTCTCAACGATGTGCTGCTCGAGACCATCGGCGGCCTGCCCGGCGGCACCCCGCCGATGCCATATGCCGGTGGCACCTGGGTGGTGTGGGAGCGCGGCGAAAATCCCGCCAGCGCAGGGGAAACCATGGGCGGACTGCCGCTACGGATGGTCCCCGACGGTCAGCTGCTGCGGATATCGGAGGCCCGCCGTGCGCTGGGCTGGTGGCTGGTCGGCTCGGCCCGGGCGATGCTCGCACTGGCCCGACAGCATGCCCTGGACCGGGTCCAGTTCGGCAAGCCGATCTCGTCCTTCCAGGCCGTGCGGCACCGGTTGGCCGAGACGCTGGTGGCAATCGAGGGCGCCGAGGCGACCCTGAGCCTGCCCGGTGCGGACAATGTCGACCTGAACTCGCTGCTGGCCAAGGCCGCCGCGGGTAGGGCCGCGCTGACCGCTGCCAAGCACTGCCAGCAGGTGCTGGGAGGTATCGGGTTCACCGAGGAGCACGAGCTGCACAACCACGTGAAGCGTGCCCTGGTGCTCGACGGGTTGCTTGGCAGCTCACGGGAACTCACTCGTAAGGCCGGTGCTGGGCTGCGCGCCCGCGGCACGGTGCCCCGCCTCGCCCAGCTGTAGCGTTCCTCCGCGAGCGGTGCTCAGGTGAGGGGCTCGGCGAAGACCGTGGCCGTCGAGCGGCCGCGCAGCACCGTCGAGCCGCGCACGGCCCAGTGCCTGCCCTCGTCGGCATCGGCATGGGCCAGTGCGCTTCCCGAACACAACACTGTCGACTCGCGGTCCTTGGCGTGGTCGGCCAGCCGTGCCGCTTCGTTGACGGCGTCACCGATCACGGTGTACTCGTAGCGGTTCTCGGCGCCGATGTTTCCCGCGAACACCGAGCCGCACGAAATGCCCACGCCGAACTCCACATCCGGCAGCTGGTGCAGCCGTGGCACCAGCGCCCGCGCGGTGGCCAGCGCCGAGGACGCCGGGTTGTCCAGCCGCAACGGGGCACCGAAGACGGCGAGCACGGCGTCGCCCTCGAACTTGTTGATCAGCCCGTGATGTCGTTCGACGGTATCCACCACGATCTTGAAGAACCCGTTGAGCAGTTGCGCCACTTCCTGGGGCGGGCGTGAGGCAGCGAGGGCTGTCGAGCCGACCAGATCGACGTAGAGGACGGCGGCCTCGCGGACGTCCCCGGTGACGGCCCCACCCTGCTGCAAGGCGTGGCGAGCCACGTCGACCCCGACGTACCGACCGAACAGATCGCGCAACCGGTTCCGCTCGGCGAGGCCGGCCAGCATTCGATTGAATCCGTACTGGAGCCGGCCGATCTCGGACGATTCGTACACCTTGACCGAGACACCGGACCAACCGCGTTCGACGGCCTTCATGGCGAGGACGACCTCCCCGACCGGGTCGGATACCGAACGCGCCACCAGGACCATCGACCGAAGTCCGAAGACCAGCGAGATGACGGCCACCACCAGCACTGCCGCTTCGACGGGCGCCGTCTTCTGCACGAACCAGCCGTTGGAGCGGGCCAATACGATCAGGGCGATGCCTGCCAGGGGCAGGCCGCTGAACAGGGTCCAGATGGTGATCAGCCGGGCCAGCACACCGGGCATGCGCACCATCGTCGACGAGGATGCGGTCAGCGACGCTGCCACGATCGGCCGCAACATGCGTTGCGTCACCAGGAATCCCATGCAGGCGGCCGCGACACCGCCGAACAGGATCGCCCCGCCCATCACGTAGGCGACGCCTCCCCCGGCACCGAGGTTCAGCAGCGTGTACACGAGCGCGCTCACGGCCCAGGTGGTGAACTGGATGATGGTCTGCCTCGGTGCGATACGCATGGCAGCGCGCTGCTGTTGCGGTGTCGGATCCGCCCCCGCGGCAAACCATTTGAACGTCGGATGGACATTGACCCAACCCACGACGGTATCGACGATTGCGGCCGCGACCATCAGCGCGATCAGCGCAACGAGGTTCGCCTGGGTCAGCAGTTCGCGCGCATCACCGACGGTGTTGCGGCTGAGCGCCAGGACCACCAGCGTCACCGCAGCCGCCGCGGTGGTCTGCGCGTAGATCTGCCTGGCCGCGTAACTCACGCTGAGCCGGATCGCCCCCATCTTCAGAGGCCCAGGCCTACTTGATGTTCTGCTTCATTCCATCGATATCCATCAGTACCGGCCATCCGCTGACGCTAAGCGCATTGCCGTGCCCGGTCTGGTGAATGTCGAACACCGATTGGATCGCGGCGTAGAAGCCCTGAACGTCGAGGGTCTGATTGACCGCGCGTTTGGCCTGGCGGAGCGCGAAGGCGGGCATCTGCGCGATCTGCGCGGCCAGCTCGGCCGTCTGGACGTCGAGTTCGTCACGAGGGACGACCCGGTTGACCATGCCGGTGCGCTCGGCCTCCTCCGCGGTCAATGCCCGGCCCGTGAACAGGATCTCCTTGGCCTTGCGGGCGCCGAGTTCCCAGGTGTGACCGTGGTACTCGACACCACCGATGCCCATCAGTGCGACCGGGTCGGAGAACAGCGCATCGTCGGCGGCCAGGATCAGATCGCACGGCCAGCAGAGCAGCAGGCCGCCTGAGATGCAGCGTCCCTGCACCGCCGCGATCGACGGTTTGGGCACATTGCGCCACCGCAGCGTGTACTCCAGATAGCGTCGCGACTCGTGCTCGATGAGGAATTCCAGGGTGATCTTGTCCGGCACCGGCCCGCCGCCACGCAGGTCATGGCCTGCCGAGAAGTGCTTTCCGTTGGCCCGCAGCACGATCACCTTCACCTCGCGGTCATCGGCGGCCCTGGTCCAGGCGGCATCGAGTTCGTCGAGGAGTTCGGGGTTCTGCGCGTTGGCGGCTTCCGGCCGGTTCAGTGTGATCGTGGCGATCGAATCGGCGACGTCATAGTCGATGTACACGTGGTTCCTTCTGCTCACCGCTGCCACCCGACAGCCGTCTTCGCGATGCGGCAGCTACCGGCGAACAGCGCCCCGGCGGCGCCGAATTTTGATGCGAAACCCTTCTTCTCAAAGGACTTCTATAATTCCCTTCATGAGAATACTATTCTCACAGTACGAAAGTTACAATCTCCGACACATTGGCCGCGAGGGGGTCTGGCACCACAATGGCAAGGCGTTCTCCGGTACAGTCAGTTCATGTTCTCCCCACTCGACAAGCGTCGGAGCAGCCAGTGACCACCGCTGGCGAAGAACCCGCGTGGAAGCAACGAGCTGTCGAGCGGTCGATCAAAACGGCCAAGTTGCGCGCCGCCCAACGCGTGCAACGGTTCCTCGACGCAGCCCAGGCGATCATCATCGAAAAGGGCAGCACCGACTTCACGGTCCAGGAGGTCGTGGACCGTTCCCGTCAATCGCTGCGCAGCTTCTACCTGCAGTTCGACGGTAAACACGAACTCCTGCTCGCGTTGTTCGAAGACGCGCTGAGCCGCTCGGCCGACCAGATCCGGGCCGCCACCTCGACGCAGGGCGAACCGATCGAACGCCTGAAGGTCGCCATTCAGCTGCTTTTCGAATCGTCGCGCCCCGATCCGGCCGCCAAGCGCCCACTGTTCACCGACTTCGCTCCGCGTTTGCTGGTGTCACATCCGTCAGAGGTCAAGGTCGCCCACGCTCCGCTGCTGGCCCTGCTCACCGAACTCATGGAGGAAGCGTCCGAGGCCGGCCAGCTGCGCTCGGGGATCAACCCCCGGCGAATGGCGGCGATGACGATGCAGACCGTGATGTTCGTCGCGCAATCCAGTGGAGGCCCCGACGAGGCATCGATCCATCCGATCAGTGCCGACGAGGTCTGGGACTTCGTGGCCAACGGATTCGCCGCCAGCTAGTTGAGAATTTCGTTCTCCTAAGGAAAGAATTCTCCTTACACTCAGGCGCGTGCCCGATCTCCGGACTCACCGCTGCCGCGTCGCGCAATGGGCGACCGGCACCATCGGAACCCACGCATTGCGCTCGATCATCGAGCATCCGCACCTCGAGTTGACCGCTGTTCATGTCTTCGGCGCCGACAAGGTCGGCATCGACGCGGGCGAACTGTGCGGCCTGGACCCCACCGGCATCTCCGCCACCGACAACGTCGAGGCCATCCTCGACGCGGACCCCGACTGCGTGCTGTACATGCCGGCGGCTCCCGACGCCGAGCAGTTGTGCCGACTACTCGCCGCGGGCATCAACGTAGTCAGCACGTGCGGCCAGTTCCACCATCCGCACTCGATCGACCCGGAGCTACACAAATCCGTCACGGAGGCTTGCGCACGCGGGAACGCCACGCTGTATGCCACCGGCAGCAGCCCAGGGTTCATCACCGAGGCGATCCCGCTCACGCTGACCTCGGTGCAGCGCCGGTTGAACCTGCTCGCCATCGACGAGTACGCCGATCTGTCCCAACGCAATTCACCGGAGCTGCTGTTCGGCGTCATGGGCTTCGGCGGTCCGGCCGGCCCGTTCGACGAGCGCCGCGCCGCCCACCTGCAGGCCAGTTTCGGTCCGTCGCTGCGACTGGTGGCCGACGCGATCGGGCTGCCGCTGGACTCGGTGCACTCCGAGGGCCAGTGGGCGCTCGCGGCCGAGGACACCGCCATCCGCGCCGGCCATCTCGCCGCCGGAACCGTGGCCGCGCAACGAATCACCGTGTCAGGCATCCACTCGGGGCGAGAGCTCCTGCGTTTCCGGGCCACCTGGTACTGCGGCACGGACCTCACCGAAGACTGGGACCTACGCCCCACCGGTTGGCGCCTGACCGTGGACGGCGATGCACCACTGGACATCGACGTCCGGATGCCGATTCCGCTCGATCGGATGGCGGCAATTTCCCCGGGCTACACCGCGAACCGAGCGGTCAACGCGGTGCCCTTCGTCTGCGCCGCCGAGCCGGGCATCCGTTCCACGCTGGACCTGCCGCAGATCGTGGCCACAATGGCCGACTGAGAATCACATTCTTTTAAGCAGAGAGTACAAATTGCCCGAAACGTATCTGTCGTTGACACGGTGGGCGGCCCGGTGACAGAGTTGCTGAGCAGGTGCACAGTATTTCACCGCTACGTGGCAAACAGAACACAGAACTGGGGTAATCAATGACTGGACGGGTGGAAGGCAAGGTCGCGTTCGTCACCGGCGCGGCCCGCGGCCAGGGGCGTAGTCACGCGGTACGGCTGGCGCAAGAGGGCGCCGACATCATCGCGATCGACATCTGTGGACCGATCCGGCCCGGCGTGGAGACCGCCATCCCGGCCTCTACCTCCGACGATCTGGCCGAGACCGCGAATCTCATCAAGGGGCTCAACCGCCGCGTCGTCACGGCCGAGGTCGACGTTCGCGACGCCGATGCGATCAAGGCGGCCGTGGACAGCGGCGTCGAGCAGCTGGGTCGCCTCGACATCATCGTGGCCAACGCCGGTATCGGCAACGGCGGCGATGTCCTGCACGAGACCAGTCAGCTGGACTGGGACGAGATGATCGACATCAACCTGTCGGGTGTGTGGAAGTCGGTCAAAGCTGCTGTGCCGCACCTGATCGAAGGTGGCCGCGGCGGATCGATCATCCTGACCAGCTCGGTCGGCGGGCTCAAGGCCTACCCGCACTGCGGTAACTACGTCGCCGCCAAGCACGGCGTCGTCGGGTTGATGCGCGGATTCGCCGTGGAGTTGGGTCAGCACAACATCCGTTGCAACACCGTGCATCCCACACAT
The DNA here is from genome assembly GCF_058536225.1 of Mycolicibacterium arcueilense. Lineage (NCBI taxonomy): Bacteria > Bacillati > Actinomycetota > Actinomycetes > Mycobacteriales > Mycobacteriaceae > Mycobacterium > Mycolicibacterium arcueilense. Next base: position 97,401 of record NZ_JBZTYL010000026.1, on the reverse strand, counting down.
GTGGCGACCCCGATGCTCCACAACGACGGCACATTCAAGATGTTCCGGCCCGACCTGGAGAACCCGGGCCCCGACGACATGGCGCCGATCTGCCAGCTGTTCCACACCCTGCCCATCCCGTGGGTCGAGGCCGTGGACATCAGCAACGCCGTGCTGTTCCTGGCCTCCGACGAGGCGCGTTACATCACCGGTGTGACGCTGCCGGTCGATGCGGGAAGCTGCCTCAAGTAGGTCCGGATCCCTAGCCCGGACCGAGTGTTGCGGCACCGGTCTGCGGGTGGCGGTACCAGCCACCCGCAGCCCGCGTGCCACCGTCGACGTGAAGCGTCTGTCCGGTGACGTACCCGGATAGACCGGAGGCCAGATAGACCGCCGCCCCGGCGATTTCGTCGACATGGCCGGCCCGGCCCAGTGGGATGGCATCAGCGATTCCCTCCGGTGGCCCGTCCGGGGACAGGGCCATAAGCCCCTCGGTGAGGGTGAGGTCGGGGGCGATCGCGTTGACCCGGATGTTGTGCGGCGCCAGTTCGAACGACGCGGTCTGGGTGTAGTTGATGACGCCCGCCTTCGCCGCCGCGTACGCGGCATAACCGGGAGCCGCCCGCACTCCTTCGATCGATGTGAGATTGATGATGCTGCCCGGCAATTCATCGGCGACCAATCGGCGCGCCACGCGCTGTGTGCACAAGAGGACGTGGCGCAGATTGCTCCGGTACAGCGCGTCCCAACCGTTCTCGCTCGTTTCCAGCAGCGACGAGGCGAACACTCCGCCGGCGTTGTTGACCAGGATCCGGACCGGGCCCAGTTCGGCGGTCGTTCGGGCCAAGGCGGCATCCACCTGTTCGCCGTCGCGCACATCGGTGACGATGCCGAGTGCCCCGATGGAGTCGGCGGCCTCGGCACAGCTCTGCTCGTTGCGCTCCCAGATGGCCACCGAGGCACCGAACGCCGCCAATCCGGCAGCGATACCCCGGCCGATGCCGGCGCCCCCACCGGTGACCACAGCCACCTGTCCCGTGAGCAGAATGTCAGAAGGATTGATAGCCATGGTGATTGAGGCTAGCGGTGGGACAGGCGGTGAGGCTAGATGCAACGGTGGGTGACCGGCGACGGAACCGGCCTTGAATTTCCCGCTGATCCGGACACGTTGCGTGACGCCGGACCGGTGTTCCTGACCGCAGCCCTGCATGCCTTCGGCGCTCTCCCGCAGGACAACCGGATCAGCGCGATCACCCGCTTCGAGGATTGCACCGGAGGCAGCACCGGGCGCAAGGCCCTACTGAACGTTCGGTACGCGGATCCGGCCGACGGCCTGCCGACCGAACTGTTCGTGAAGTTCTCCCGCGACTTCGACAATCCCCGCCGCGATCGGGGAAAGACGCAGATGGAGCTCGAGGTGGCATTCGGGGCGTTGTCGGTCGCCGCCAAGCTACCCGTCACCGTGCCGGTGTGCCTGTTCGCCGACTATCACCACGCGTCCGGCACCGGCATGCTGCTGACCGAACGGATCTCGTTCGGCAGCGGCGGCGTCGAGCCACACCACGACAAGGGCCTGGACTTCCGGATGCCTGATCCACTCGGTCACTACCGAACCTTGCTGGCCTCGGTCGCACGGTTGGCCGGCGCCCACCAGGCCGGGGCGCTCCCCGATACGGTGGCCGATCAATTCCGTTACGACGCCGCCAAAGTGACGGTAGGCGCCCGGGTGCAGCACTCTCCGAAAGAGCTCACCGAGCAGGTTCACCGACTGGTCGCCTTCGCGACGCGGTATCCCGCGCTGCTCCCTGCCGTCGACTGCCGCCCGGAGTTCACCGCCCGCATGCTGGCCGACGTCGCCCGCATTGCCGCGGCCGAGGACGCGATCATGGCCTGGTTGCACGCCACCGAGGACCAGATCGCGCTGTGCCACTGGAATGCCAACGTCGACAACGCCTGGTTCTGGGCCGAACCCGATGGCATCCTGCGCTGCGGCTTGATGGACTGGGGTTGCGCCAGCGTGATGAACGTCGCGATGGCCCTGTGGGGTTCGCTGTGCAGCGCCGAGACCGGGCTGTGGGACCAGCATCTCGACGTCCTGCTCGCCCACTTCGCCTCCGAGTACATGGCCGCCGGCGGGCCGGTGCTCGACCTCGACAGGCTACGGACTCAGCTCATGCTGTACGCCGCGGTGATGGGCGTGGCCTGGTTGCTCGACACTCCGGCCCACCTTCAGGCCTACCTTGAGTCCACCGCGCCTGACCATCACATCGACCGCTTCGACCCGCGGATCGCCGACAACGAGCCGGTACGGGCCCAGTTACTGATGCTGAGTAATGTGCTGCACCTCTGGGACACCCAGGATTTCGGTGCGTTGCTCGACGAGTTCGCGCGCCGGCCCTGAGCCCGGCTCAGCGAGTTGCCTTGCGACGTCCACCCACGCCGGGTTCAGTGCCGATCACGCCGTCCTCGGCTAGTGCCGTGATCTCGTCGTCGGACAATCCGAGCTCAGCCAGCAGTTCGTGATTGTGCTCGCCGAGCAGCGGTGCGGGCTGCCGGTGCAGCGCCCGCGGTCCGTTGGCCAGCGAGACGGGCAGGGTGCTGTGGGGTGCGGCGTTGTTCACCGGATGCCCGACCTGCTCGAAGAAGCGCCGGAAGCGCACCTGCGGAAGCTCCAACTGACGGTGCGGCTGCATCACCTTGGCCACCGGAACCTCAGCAGGCCAGAGGATTTCGACGATCTCGTCGCCGCTGCGGGGCAGGCACCAGGCCGCGAGTTTCTCGTCGATCAGATCGTGGCGATCCCGGCGCCCGGCGGCGGTGTCCAATGCCGGATCCATCGCCCAGTCCGGTTGCCCGAGCGCCGCACGGAGCGCGGCCCACTGGGCATCGGTGCTGACCGCGATGGCCACCCAACTGTCGGCACGGCCGAACTCGTCGATCTCGGCGGTCTGGTAGATGTTCTGCGGCGCCGCGGCCGGCCCACGGTTGCCGTCGCGCTGAAGCAGCGCACCGTAGGCCGAGTATTCGATGACCTGCTCGGCGCCGATGTTGAGTGCGGCGTCGACCATCGCGGCCTCGACAAGCACCCCTTGCCCGGTGCGACGCCGGTGCTCGAGTGCGAGCATCAATCCCGACAACGCATGCACGCCGGCGTTGGGGTCACCGATCGAATACGGTTCGAACGGGGTGCGATCCGGGTAGCCGGTGAGCCAGCTCAATCCGGACGCATCCTCGATGATGTAGGCGAAAGCCGGGTTGTCCCGCCACGGCCCGTCGAGGCCGAAGCCGGGCATCCGGACCATGATGATGTCTTCGCGCAACTCTCGTAGCGACTCGAAGTCGAGCCCGATCTGTTCGATCACCCTCGGGGTGAAGTTCTCCACCACCACGTCGCAGGTGGCGATCAGCCGGCGCAGCAGATCCCGGCCCTGCTCGGTCTGGAAGTCCAGGGTCAGGCTCTTCTTGTTGGTGTTAAGCGCACTGAAGATCGGCGAGCGCTCCCACCACTGCTCTACAGAGGCCGGGATCCCGGCGATCAGCCGGGTGCCGTCCGGACGTGGGGTCGATTCGAGGTGGATCACCTCGGCCCCGAGCAGGCCCAGCGGATGGGTGCACGAAGGTCCGGCCCAGAACGTGGTCATGTCGAGCACGCGCAACCCGCTGAACGGCAACCGATCCCCGCAGGGAGTACCGGCCGGCGCGTCGCGCGGGACCAACTCGTCCGCCCTGACCTGCTCGGTGTGCTCGCCGAGCCGGGGAGCCGACGCCGCCTCCCTCAACGCCACCCCGGACAGCCGGTACGGCACGGCGGGCTGGGTGAACCCGTACTGCGGGTTCTGGACGAACGCCTGGCGCTGCACGAAATGGTCCATGGCGGTGACGTTCTCACCGTTGCCGACCGGGGAGTTCGGGATCCGGAAGGCCCCTGCAAGTTCACGAAGATCTTCCGCTTTTTGTTCGCGCACCCAGTCGTAGAGCTCCTCGGCATGAAGGTTGGCCTGCTCGGTGATGGTGAGCTCGGAGTTTTCGTCGATCCACTCGTCATGCCCCGACATCGCGCACAGATCCCACCACTGCTGGGCCGTGCCACACCCGAGCGCCACCAGCCCGTCGGCGGCCTCGGCGACCCCGGGAACCGTGGGCCTGCGCTCGGTACGCCATGGACGACCCAGCATCTCGAAATAGGTGACCGGGTAGTACGTCAGGCCCAGGATTTGCGCCTCCAGCGCCGACAGGTCCACCAGCTCCCCGTGGCCGTCACAGATCGCCCGCGCCCGAAACGCCAGCGTCATCGCCGCCGCGTAGGCGCCGGCCAACCACTCGCCCACCTGTCCGCCGATGGACACCGGCGCTCGGTCCTGCACGCCACGTCCGATGCCGATCGCGCCGCCGGACCACGCCTGCAGGGTGAATTCGGTGGCGGCCCTGCCGCTCCACGGACCATCCAACCCGAACGGTGTGATTGTGGTGACGATCAGATGTGGATGCCGCCGAAACAGATCCTCCGGCGCGACCTTCTGGGCCACAGCCGATTCCGGCGACCAGATCACGGCATCGGCCGCTGCCACCAAGCGGTCCAGCAACTCACGGTCACCGGAGGCTTCGTGGTCAACGACCACGCTGCGTTTTCCGCCGGCCAAGAATGCGAACAACGCACCGTCCCGGTCCGGACCGATGTCTGCCTCCGACGCCGACCAACGGCGCAACGGATCGCCTTCGGGTGATTCGACTTTGATCACGTCGGCGCCGCCGTCGGCAAGGATCTTCGTGGCGTACGCGCCGGCGATCCCGCTGGACAGGTCGATGACGGTGTAGCCGTCTAGTGGTGAGCTCATGCGTCTATTCGGGTTTCGCCCTGTTCTTCTTGGACAGCCGGAAATCGGGCGGGAACTTGCTGTCGTTGTCATTGACTGCGGCCGACAGCCCGGAATCGATCGACTCGAACATGTCGAGGTCGTCATCGCTGTCGTTGGCCACCCCGTTGCCCATCGACTCGAAGAACGCGGACAGCAGGCTGCCCATGTACTCACCCTGTTGCTGTTTGAAGATCTCGAAGAACATCTTCTGCTGAAAGACGGTGTCCACCGGCCGGTTCCGGGTACAGGCGAGCGCGTACTTCTGCACCTCGGCTTCCAGCTGATCGCGTGCCACCACCTTGTTCAGGAAGTTGCAGTCGTACATCTCCGCTGCGGTGAACGGCCGGCCGGTGAAGACCATCTCCTGGAACTTGCGCAGCCCCATCATCTGGACCCACGTCCACATGCGGGGTCCCCACCCGTGATACCGGAACGACGGATGCCCGAAGAGCGCATCGTCCGACGAGATCACGAGGTCGGCATCGGCGCACTGGTAGAAGTGCCAGCCATAGCAGTAGCCCTTGGCCTCGACGATGCTGATCTTCTTGAAATCCTGCAACGCACGGTTGCCTGCCTGGGAGTTGGCGTACCACGAGCTGATGGTGGCGCCGTTGCGGAAGGTGCCCTTGGGCGGGTACGTCACCTCCCCTACTCCGTCATCCTCCAGCCGCAGCTCCGCCAGCCGTACCGCCGGATTGTCGTTACCCTCCATGAACTCCGGCAGATCCGCCCCGCTGCCCAGGTTGTCCCCCACGCCGCGGATGATCACTACCTTGACGTCGTTGTCGGCGTTGGCCGCCCGCAGCACGTCGGCGTAACGCAGCCGGGCCATCGACGTCGGCGCGTTGAGGAATTCCGGCCGGTTGAAGGTGATGGTGGCGATCTTGGTCCTGGGGTCCTTCTCGTAGAGGATGATCTCCTCCGGTGTGGGCCGCTCAGACATGTGCCACCTCACTGTCGGTCGGGGCCTGGGTCAGCACCTCTGGGCCGTCGGCCCCCACGACAATGGCATCGCGGGTGAACACCGCACCGACGCCCTGCTCCCAGACATAGCCCGTCACGGCCAGGACCATGCCCTCCTCGAGGATGTCGGCCTCGGCGGTCGCCCGCAAGGTCGGCGACACCACCGGCGGGTCGAATCCCAACCCGAGCCCGTGCGCCACCGGCATCGCCGGCAGCGGTTCGCCGGCCTGTTCGTACGCATCGAGTAACCCGCTCGTCGGCTTTCCGGCGCGGCAGGCATCAACCAGCCTGTCCCACAGGTCATCCCGGCGCCGGTACAGCGCTCGAACCGCATCTGTCGGTTCGCCCACGTAAACCGTCCGCGCCACCTCCGCGACGTAACCGTCTGCGAGCACGCCCGCCGACAGAGCCACCAGGTCACCCTCGCTCACGCGCCCGTCACCTTCGGCACGACGCCACGGATGGTCTTTCGAGGTGACCCACGCAGCGTCCTGGGTGGCCGGGGTGCTCACCCCACCGGCGGCCTCGGCCTCCAATATCGCACCGGCGAGACGCTTCTCGGTGGTTCCCGGGACCAGCTCGGCAATGCCTTTCGCCAGTCCCTCCTCGGCGACGGCCAGCGCGCGGCGCAGTGCCACGATCTCCTCGGGGGTCTTGACCCGGCGTGCGGCGCGCATTGCCTGCTCACCGTCCACCAGCTCCGCGTTCGGGAAGGCCATCGGCAGCAGCTTGGCGAAGGTGGGTGTCAGAGCGTCTGTTCCGATGCGCCACGCCGAGTCGGCGCCCTTGATGCTCTGCAGCACGCCGACCAGAGTCATCGGGTTCCAGGCGAAGCCGTACAGGTTCTCGTGTGGGATCTCCTCGGGGATGCCCTCGTCCCACGTGCTGTTGAGGTGGATTTCACCGGTGGCACGGACGAAGGTGCAGATCGGCCCGAACGGCCGGGTACCCACCACCCACAGCTGCGGGGCGCCCGAGATGTATCGAACGTTGGCCTGCCTGCCCAGTACGAGCGCGTCGAGGCCATGCGCCTCCATCTGGGCGATGGCGCGCTCCCGGCGGCTGACGCGCAGTGCCAGGCCGTCGGCCTCGATTTCAGTTCCCACGGGACACCTCATAGGGGTCGTACGGATATGCGGTCAGCGGCATCCAGCCGCCCTCGGCCACCACCACGATCTCCTCGCCGCGGTAGCCGCCGGTGCCGTCCTCCCAGACCACCGGCTCGAACACCAGCAGCATGCCTTCCGGGAAGACGAAGTTGTCGTCCCATTCCTGGCCGAGATCCGTTCCGATCATCGGCATCTCAGCCGCGCTGGTACCGATGCCGTGCCCCAGGTAGAAGTGCGGGAGCCACGGCTTCTGCCCACCGCCGGCCGCGGTCGCCGCCCGGCCGAGGTCACCACAGGTGGCGCCGGCCCTGGTCACCGACAGCACGGCGTCGACGATGCGACTCCACTTGTCGAACTGCTTCTGTTGGGCCGCGGTGGGATCCTGACCGACGATCCAGGTGCGCCCGTGGTCGGAGCAGTAGCCGTGATAGGCGATGGACACGTCGGTCCACAGCACGTCGCCCTGCTGCAACTCGCGCTCGGTGGTGAGCAGCGGCAGGGCGAGATCGCCGGTGGTGGTCCAGGTGCCCTCCGCCTTCGACGCGGGCATGGCCTGCCAGATCGAGTCGAACATGTTGGTCGTGGCGCCCAGTTCGAAAGTACGGCGCACGAATTCGGCAGAGAGGTCGATCTGGCGCACACCGGGCGCCAGCGACTTGTGGATCTCCGCAACGGCCTGTTCGGTGATCTGACAGGCCCGGCGGATGCAGGCGATCTGGTCGATGGTCTTGACGATCTTGGCCGCACCGATCACCGGGCCGGCATCCACCGGCGCGCTGGGGAACAACGCGCTACCGGCGAGCCGCATCGCCCCGGTCAACTCGTCGGTCGCGATGGTCGCACCCGCCGGTAGCAGGCCGGACAGGATCTTTGCGAATTCCGCAACACCCTCGTCGAATTCGAGGTAGACCGGCCCGTGCAGGTGATCATCGGGCAGCCCGGTTTCCATGGCCGCGCCCTCACGGAACGGCAGGAACAGGTGCGGGTATTCATCACCGGCCAGCACGACCGCGATCGGCCGTTCCACGTGCGACAGTCCGGCGTCGGCCAGCGGCCAGGCGATGCCGGTGGCGTACATGACATTGCTGTTGCCGAGCAGCACGAGCGCGTCGACACCTTGGTCCGTCATCGCGGCATGCAGGCGCGCGCTGACCTCACGACGCATCCGGTCGAGGTCAGGCTCATCCGGGATGTCGAACGGAGTGAAGCCGGTTCGGGCGATCTGGGTGACGCCTGAAAGCGTCGAACTCGTCATAGGAGCCCCAGGAACTTCTGGATGTTGGTCGACACGATCTTGGTCGCGTTCTCCGGTCCGACCGCCTCCACGACGGTGGCCAGAGACTTCTCGGAGTACCCGAAAGTGCTTTCGTTGTGCGGGTAGTCGCTGGACCACATCACGTTGTCGACACCGATCTCGTCGATCAGCCGCAGGCCGAGCGGATCCACCATGAACGAGGCGGCCATGTGCTCGTTCCAGTAGTGCCGGACATCGTGTTGCAACTCGTGATTGAACATGTGGCGGTAGGAGGCCAGCATGTGCTCGGCATCCTGCAATGCGGTGGGAACCCAGGCGATTCCACCCTCGAACCAACCGACCTTGAGTGTGGGATGCCGATCGAGGATGCCGGAGAAGACGTATTTGGCGAACTGCTCACGGAAGGAGTCGACGTTGACCATCATGCCGACCACCACGCTGTTGTTCTCGCACGGCGTCTTGGGCGGCGTCTCGCCGATATGGTGGCTGACCGGGATGCCAGACGCCTCGATCTCGTCCCAGACCGCATCCATCGCGGTGCTGCCGTAGTCGTAGATGTTGCCCTCGTCGTCCTTGCCCGGATTCAGCGGCAGCAGGAAGGTCTTGAGGCCCAGCGACTTCAGCTCCTCCAGGGTGCTTCGCGTGCCCTTGGGATCCCACCAGTTGATCAGGCCGACGCCGTAGAAGTGCCCGCCTGACTGCTCCTGCAGAGCAGCGATGTGCTCGTTGTAGATCCGGAACACCCGCTCACGCAATGCCTTGTCCGGGTAGTGGAACAGGGCCAGCACCGCGTTCGGGAACGCCAGCTCCTTGTCGATGCCGTCCTCTTTCAGCTCCCTGATGCGGGCCGCGATGTTGTTCGACGCGGCCCCCGCGAGATCGTCGTACTGCATCAGCACGCGGCCGAAATCGCCTCCGGTCCAGGCCTTGCCCTTCATACCGACCATGTAGGCGCCGTCCTCGTACCAGATCCGCGGCGCGGCACCCTTGAGCTCCTCGGGGAAGCGCTCGAAGAAGATATCGTCGGCCACCGAGATGTGGTTGTCGGCCGAGAAGATCTCGGTACCTGGTGGCAGTCCGAGGTCACCGGTCGCATGTCCGCGCCGGTTCTTCGGTGCCCCAAAGCCTTCCGGCGGATAGAGGGTCGTCGAAGCAGTCATCTGTGGTACTCCAATCGGGCTGTGAGGGCTGAGGGATCGGCTTGCGGCGACTACCAGGTGACGGGGAGTTCGTAGACGCCGTAGGCGAGACGGTCGTGCTTGAACGGCACCTCGTCGAGCGGAACGGCCAAGCGCAGGGTCGGAATCCGGCGCAGCAGCGTGTGGAACACGATCTGCAGTTCGGCGCGTGCCAGCTGCTGACCGACGCATTGATGCCTGCCGTAGCCGAAGCCGAGTTGCTGGCCGGCGTCGCGGCTGAGGTCGAGCTTGTCGGGCTCCGGGTAGGCCTTCGCGTCCCAGTTGGCCGGCGACAGGTCGATGATGACGCCGTCACCGGCGCGGATGGTCTCGCCGCTGATCTCGATATCCTCCAGCGCGACCCGCCGCTGGCCGGTCTGGATGATGGACAGATAACGCATCAGTTCCTCGACCGCGTTGGCGATCACCTTCGGATCGTCGGCGGCACGCAGGAAGTCGGCCTGCTCAGGGTTCTCCAGCAGCGCCAGGATGCCGATGCCGATCATGTTGGCGGTGGTCTCATGTCCGGCGATCAGCAGACCGGTGCCCAGCTGCGCGGCCTCCTTGACGCTGATCTCCCCGGCGGTCACGCGCTCGGCCAGATCGGACACCGCGTCCTCGGACGGGTTGGCCTGCTTCTCCTCTACCAGATTGATCAGGTACTGGTGCAGGCTCATCGCGCCCTTCTGCATGGCATCGGCTGCCGCGTAGCGGGCCAGACCGGCGTTGGCATGCTCCTGGAAGAACTCGTGGTCTTCGTAAGGGACGCCGAGCATCTCGCTGATCACCACGGTGGGCACCGGCAACGCCAGCTTGGCAACCAGGTCGGCGGGCTGCGGGCCGGCCAGGATCTCGTCGATGCACTCGTCGGTAATCTTCTGGATGGCCGCGCGCAGCCCCTCGACGCGACGGAACGTGAACGGCTTGGACAGCATCCGGCGGAACCGGGTGTGCTCCTCGGCGTCGGAGGTGAACACCGAGCGCGGCCGCTTGTCGACAGTGGAGAGCATGTGCTCGTTCCAGTGCGGGAAACCCTCGATTCGGTCGTCCACACTGATCCGGGAGTCTGCGAAGAGAGTACGGGCCTCTTCGTGGCCGGTGATCAACCAGGGGGTGTCGCCGTTCCAGATCTTGACGCGGAAAAGACCTTTGGGGTTTCCCAGCATGGGCGGTGGCGGCGCGAACGGGCACCGTACATCGCGCTCCATCGGGTAGTCGGGGATGTCGACTTCGGTCAGCGTCTCAGACATATGGTGCTTCCGTTCCTCAAGTCAGTCTTGAATTTCGATGGCCAGGGCTGGGCAGGCCGCGGCGGCGCGGCGGGCGTTGTCGGTTTGATCCGGACCGGGGACGGGTTCGAGCAGCACGACGACACCGTCTTCGTCGCGCTGGTCGAATACCGCACTGGCGTTGAGTACGCACTGCCCCGAAGAGACACACTTGTCCTGGTCGACAATGACTTTCACAGGAGGTCGCTTTCTCGAGTAACCGGCGCCATCCACAGACCGACGATCGCGTCGATCAGCCCCGACGCCGCGCCCTGCCAGGACGCCCGCGGCACGGTGCCGCCCTGGGCCATCGCGCGTTCGCGATCAGCGGCACTGTGCATCAGGAGATTGCGCGCCATGATGTTGCGTTCGACCCGGATCTCATCGGGCAGATCAGGGAGGCAGTTCTTCATCCCATCGATGACCTGCACCAGCGACGCGGAGCTCAGGGCGTCACGAACCACGATGTTGTGGTAGGCCGGATCGGTCATCACCTGCGCGGCGAACCTGGCATACCAGGTCGGGTTGCCCAGCGCGGCAAGGTGATCGGTGAGTGGCTGCACAAGGCAGGCAACCCAGTCCCTCAGCTCGGCCGACGCACCGGTGTCGGCAACCATCTGCTCGCGCAGGCACTCGATCGGACCACGGTGCTTGTGCTCGATCGCGCGGACCAGATCCGTCTTGGTGCCGAAGTGGTAGCCGACCGCGGCGTTGTTGCCCTGCCCGGCCGCCTCGCTCACCTGGCGGTTGGATACCGCGAACACCCCGTGCTCGGCATAGAGGCGCTCAGCCGCCTTGAGGATCGCCTCCTGGGTACTGCTCGCCCGATCGGCGCGGGCGGTCCGGTTGGCTGCTGTCACCGTTACAGTCAACGCCCCTCCTGTAATTAAGTCAAGCACTTGATTTAATCTTCCGCGGCCGCCGTCCCCGAGCGCGCCGACACTACGGTTTTTGACGGAAAAACCTGGTTATCGCGGCAAAAACCGTACCCTCGGCGAGGCAACTTGGCGGGGCTGCGCGGGGTGGGCTACTTCGGCTACTTGGGCTTTCTCACGATGACCTTGCCCGCGACGGTGCCCCCATCGATCGGCAGGATGGTTCCCGTCACGTACCGGGACCGGTCGGTCGCGAAGTACAGCGCCGCCTCGGCCACGTCCTCGACCGTGCCCTCCCGCTTGAGCGGGCGGTCGTTGCGCATCTGGGCACGGATCCCGGCCTCGAACTCCTCGATACGCTCACGCTCCTCAGGGGAAGCCGACTTGGCCACGATCGCGGTCCGGATGTTGCCAGGAGCGATGGCGTTGACGCGGATCTCGTAGTGGGCCAACTCGATCGCCGCCGACTTCGTGAACTGGATGACCGCGGCCTTGGAGGCGCGATACGTCATCACCCCACCGCCGGCCTGGATCCCGCCGATCGAAGTCAGGTTGAGGATCGATCCGCCGCCGTGCTCGGACATGTACCTTGCGGCATCACGGGTACCGGCCATGACAGCACGGACGTTGACCCGCATCACGGTGTCGAAATCGGCGAGATCGTCGTCGAGGAAGCGGCGGTGCATCCGGCCCGAGACCCCGGCGTTGTTGACCATGACGTCCAGGCCGCCGAAGTCCTCCACCGCCGTCGAGACCAGACGTCCCACCTGCTCGACGTCAGCCACGTCCGTGAACAGGAACGCGGCGTTTTCACCGAGTTCCGCGGCCAGCGCCTTGCCGCGGTCCTCGTCGACATCGCCGATCAGCACCTTGGCGCCCTCAGCCGCGAATCGGCGCACCAACCCTTCACCGAGACCCGACGCACCGCCGGTGACGACCGCGACTTTTCCGGCCAACTCGTTAGTCATGCGCGATCCCGCTCCGCTTCTCGCTCGTGGTCATTCGACCTCTTTCAGAAAATCCAGCAGCACCTCGACGAGTGCGACAGGCTGTTCGATCTGCGGGCAGTGCCCGGCACCGGGAATCACCGCACTGCGGGCGCCGGCGATCTGGCCGGCGATCTCGGCGGCCCAGCCGGACGGCAGCAGCTTGTCACGATCCCCCTCGATGATCATGGTCGGCACACCGATGCGGCCGTATGCCCGCTGCGACGACGGCATCGCCGGCGGCTGGAGTCCGGGCCGTCGAAAACGGGCCGCCGCCAGGGATTCCCAGGCTCCCGGCGCGATGCTCGACTCGTACCGCCGCTGCACATACGCCTCGTCGGCCGGGTAGGACGGGTCGGCGAACAGTGCGGTGACGATGCGTCGCATCCCGTCCGGCGTGGCGTCGTAGTCGTACAACGCCGCCGAATGTTCGTTGCGCTGGATCTCCCCTCCCCCGCAGATCGCCGTGAGCGATCGCACCGGGAGACGCGGGGTCTCCGACGTGGTGTCGACGAGCAGGTTGATCGCCCCCATCGAGTTGCCGACGAAATGCGCTCCCGCAACACCGAGTTCGGCGCAGAACCGGGCGACGTGCCGAATCCGCATGCCCCGGCCGTCGTTGAAATCGATGACCTTGGCGCTCTCACCGAAGCCCAGCATGTCCGGAGCGAGCACCCGGTAATGCTCGGACAGCGCTCCGATGACACGCTCCCAACCCAATTCGGCACTGACGCCGAACTCGCCACCGTGAAGTAGGACGACAGGGTCGCCGGACCCAGCTTCCAGGTAACCGGTCGTCAGGCCGTCGACGTCGATGCTCTTGCGGGCGAACGTCCGCTGCGCCGTCACTGCGGGGCTCCGCCGGACCGACCGAAGTTCAGCAACTGGGTGGCCAACATGTCGAGTTGACCGCGTACGGTTCCGTCGGCCAACTCACCTGTCTCAGACCAGATCTTGTCCGCGGAGTTGATCGCCACCCCCAGTGGAGTGGGCCAGGCCCGCAGTGAGTGACCGATCGTACGCAACTGGCCCAGCGTGCCCACCGCAGCCTGCCAGCCGTAAGCGCAGCTGATGCAGCCCCACGGGGTGTTGTCCAGGTACACCCTCGGGTCCTCCCGCAGATCCTCGATGTAGTCCAATGCGTTCTTGACCAGACCGGAGATCGCGCCGTGGTACCCCGGTGAGCCCACCACCACCGCGTCGGCGTCACGCAGCGCGGACACGAAGTCGAGGGCCGCGGGCGTGCGCTCCAAAGAGTGTGGCGCGTACATCGGCAATTCGAGATCCGGTCCGGCGAACATCCGCGTCCGGCCCCCTTGCCGCTCCACGGCTGCCAGGCAGTACCGCACGGCCCGCTCGGTCGAGGAGTCGGCGCGCAGTGTGCCGCCCAGCCCGACCACGAACGGCACTTTCTCAGTTGACGTCATCTCACCTCACTTGATCGCAATGGGATTCACCGGCGAACCGACGGCACCGGTAACCCGCAGCGGCGGGGCGACGAGCTGGAACTCGTAAACGCCGTCGGCCGCGCAGTCCGCGGCCAGCGGACCGAGATCCCAGTACTCGCCGAGCATCAGGCCCATATCGCGCAGACACAACATGTGCATCGGCAGGAACGTGCCCTCGACACCGTTGGCCGGGTCCGGGTCTTCGACCATCAGATTGTCGGCGGCGACCGCCGCCACCTGATGGTCGTGTAGCCACGAGGCACAGTGCCAGTCGAGTCCGGATCCGGGCTCGGCGCCGTCGCCGTTCACCGAAAACCGTGTCCACCAACCCGTGTGGACCACCACGATGTCACCCGGGGTGATGCTCACGCCCTGCGCCCTGGCCACATCGTCGAGTTCGGCCGGGGTGATCGGGTTACCCGGCTCCAGGAACTGCTCGGCACCGCGGTGGCGGACCAGGTCGAGGAGCACCCCGCGCGACGTGATGCCCTTGCCGTCCACCTTGTCGATGCCGCAGTGGAAGGCACCGAAGCTGGTGACCGAATCCGCGGGGAACCCGTTGTAGAGCTTGTCCTCGTAGTAGACGTGCGACAGCGCATCCCACTGCGTGGCCGCCTGCAGCGGCATGACGATCATGTCGTCGTTGAAGCGGAACGGGTTGTCCACGAAGAACCCGCTGACCTCATGTGCCACCGTGTTGCGCAGCCACTGCGGTCCATACTGCGCCAGGGTGTGGGCGTCGCCACCGTCCACCGTCATCACATGCGTCGGGTTCTGCCGGAACTGGAACGCCCCCTGCGGCCCGGCCGACGAGAAGTCGACACCGAGCGCGAACACCTTGCCCTGCTTGGCCAGTGACGCACCCTCGGCCACCTTGTCGGCGGTGATCAGGTTCAGGGTGCCGAGTTCATCGGCGTCGCCCCAACGACCCCAGTTGCGCACATCGTCGGCGACCTTGCGGAAGTCGTGCATCGTCCCCGCCAAGCTCAGCTCCTCTGCTCGGTATCTGCAGTGTCATCTACAGCATCGACCAAAGCAGCCTCCCGCCGGGCGAGAATGCCACCGTCGGCCCAGATCACCTGCCCCGTCACATAACTGGCACCCGGGCCGCCGAGAAAGACCAACAGCGCGGCCTGCTCGGCCGGCTCGGAGTTGCGGCCCAGCGGAGTGGTGAACGAATCGAGGTACTGCTGCCCGTAGGCCGAACGCAGCTGATCGAGTATGGGAGTCTCGGTGACGCCGGGGGCCGTGCAGTTGATCCGGATCCCCCGGGCGCCGAGTTCGGCAACACGGCCCATCCCGTAGAGGATCATGGCCTCCTTGGACAACCGGTAGCCGCCGTCGGCCAGGGCCTCGGGGTGGTCGTCACACCATCGCACCCCCTCCTCGAACGTCCGCGTCCTGACCAATCCTGCCGTGGTGACACGGTTTTCGCGATACCCCGATGCTGCCAGAGAAGACACCGAGGTGATCGATCCACCGGCTGCGATGCGATGCTCCACCGCCTCGGTGAACTGCCGCGTACCCAGGAAGTTGATCCGAACCACCAGCAGTGCATTGCCGATGCCCGACGACACCCCGGCCACGTTGAACAGCGCGTCCACCGGACCGTCGACCGCACCGGCGGCACGGTCGACGGACTCCGGGTCCGCGAGGTCCAGTTCGATGAAGGTGTCGGGCAGGCGGTCGGGTGGCCGGATGTCCAGTCCCGTCACCCGGGCGCCGAGCTCACCCAGCGTGCGGGTGACCTCGGCGCCGATACCCGACCCGCAACCGGTCACCACAACGTGCTTGCCGTCGTAGCGCACGAGCTTGTCGAGTGCGGTCACGGTCACCCGGCGTTTTCTCGAGCGTCCTTCTCCGCCTGTGCCGCCTTGACCCGGCCCTCGTTGATCTCCGCCATCGCCTCGGGAATCTCGCCCGCGGTGAACTTGTCGCGGCCGGTGGGCAGCCCACCGAAGGCGTAGGTCTCGTCAAACAGCGGAGCCTCGGACGGACGGCGACGCGACTCGACCTTCTCGATCACCGGCTCCAGACGCTTGGCCTTGTCCGCCACCGCCTTTGCATCCCGCTCGATGAACTCGGGCAGGATCTCCTTGCCCATGATCTCGATGGACTCCATGGTGCCCTCGTGGCTGCGCGGGTTGAGCAGCAGGATGATCTCGTCGACGCCGCTCGCCTCGTAGGCGCGCAGGAACTCGCGGACGGTGTCGGGTGAACCGATGGCGCCGCGGCCGGGACCGTAGGCCAGCGTCGGATCCTCCTTGACCGCCTCCTGATAGCGTTCCCACACCTTGGTCCGACCGGGGGTGTGCATACCGGTCAGGTAGTAGTGCATGATCCCGAACGAGAAGAAGCCACCACCAGTGCCCAGGCGCTTGAGTGCCTCGTCGTCCGTCTTCGCCACCATCATCGACAGGTCGCCACCGATTGCCAGGATGTTGGGGTTGATCGCCGGGGTGACGGGTGCACCCTGCTCTTCGAATTCCTTGTAGTACCCGTCAACCCGCTCCTTCAAGGCCTCGGGACCGGTGTAGGCGAAGCTCAACGCGCCGATCGCCTTCTGGGCCGCCATCTGCACCGACGACGGGCGGGTGCAGGCCACCCAGACCGGCGGGTGCGGGTTCTGCAGCGGCTTCGGAATCACGTTGCGGGCGGGCATCTCGACATGCTCGCCCTTGAAGCCCGTGAAGGGGGCCTCGGTCATACAGCGGATCGAGACCTCGAGGGCCTCCTCCCACATCGTGCGCTTGTCGGCCGGGTCGATGTCGAAGCCGCCCAGCTCGGCCACCGAGGAGCCCTCACCGGTACCGAACTCGACGCGCCCATTCGACAGGTGGTCCAGGGTGGCGACGCGCTCGGCGATCCGGGCCGGGTGGTTGATCGGCGGCGGCAGGTGCATGACACCGAAACCCAACCGGATGTCCTTGGTGCGCTGGCTGGCCGCGGCCAGGAACATCTCCGGCGCGGTCGAGTGGCAGTACTCCTCCAGGAAGTGGTGCTCGGTGAGCCAGACGGTGGAGAAACCGGCCTTGTCGGCGGCCTCGACCTCGGTCAGTCCGTGCTGGAACAGCTGATGTTCGTCATCCTCCGACCACGGCCGGGGCAGTGGGAACTCGTAGAACAGCGAAATCTTCATCGGTTTCCTCCTGGGGTGTTGCTGACGTTGTCGTGGACTTGATGGTTGGCGGCTTGTGAAACTGGTTGTGCGGCAGCCTGTTCAGCTTGCAGCTCGGCGATGTGTCTGGCTGCCACGTACCCGAAGGTCATCGCGGGTCCGATGGTCGCGCCGGCACCGGCGTAGCTGCGGCCCATGACTGCGGCCGAGACGTTGCCCACGGCGTAGAGCCCGTCCACGGCGGAATCGTCGGCGCGCAGGACCCGCGCGTTCTCGTCGGTGCGCAGGCCGCCAGAGGTGCCGAGGTCGCCGAGGATGATCTGGAACGCGTAGTAAGGCGGTTTGCCGAGCGGTCGCAGATTCGGGTTGGGCAGCGTCGGGTCCCCGTAGTAGTTGTCGTACGCGCTGTCACCGCGGTTGAAGTCGTCATCGTGGCCGCCGTGCGCCAACTGGTTGAAGCGATCGGCGGTGGCCTGCAGATTCTCCGCGGGCACACCGATCTTGCCGGCCAGTTCCTCCCAGCTGTGTGCCTCGACGACGACACCGGAATCCAGCCAGGCCTCAGGAACCTTGCGCCCGGTGGGGACCGGGGCGAACGGGATCTTCGGGATGGGCAGGTGCCCGCCCACCACATACCGGTGGAACGAGTCGATGTCGGTGACCAGCCAACACGGGATGTGCCCCACCCCCGACTGCTGTCCTTCGATCATGGCGTGGGCGAAGTCCATGTAGGGAGCGGCCTCGTTGATGAAGCGCTTGCCCTCACCGTTGATCACGAACTGCGACGGCATCATCCGCTCGTTGAGCATGAACTGCAGTCGGCCGTCGGGCCAGCAGATGGCCGGGAACCACCACGCCTCGTCGAGCAGTTCGGTGGCGCCGCCGGCCTTCTTTCCGGCCCGGATACCGTCGCCGGTGGCAGCGGGATTGCCGAAACTCCAGTCCTTCTCGAGCACGGGTAGATGCTCCTTGCGCCACGCGATGTCGTGGTCGAAGCCGCCGGAGGCGAGGATCACTCCCCCGGTGGCCCGGACCCGCAGCGCCTTACCGTCCCGTTCGATGACGGCTCCGAGCACCGCACCGTCGTCGCCGGTGATCAGCGAGGTCATCGGCGCATCGAGCCACAGCGGGATGTCGTGTTGTTTGAGAGCCAGCCGCATGCGGGCGGCCAGCGACTGGCCGATGGCGGCCATCCGGTCACCGAACACCCGGGCCCGGACCATCCGCCAGATCAGCTTCAGCAACACGGCCTTACCGCGCCAGTTCTGCCGGATCTGGTAGAAGAGCCGAAGATCCTTGGGGGCGAACCAAATTCCCTTGGGCGCGAGGGCGAGCGGGGCGAGCAGCTCCTGCTCGTGTTCGCCGAGCTTGCGCAGGTCGATGGCAGGGACGTTGATGGTGCTGCCCTGGGCGGATCCGCCCGGCAGTTCCGGGTAGTAGTCGGCGTAGCCCGGCTTCCAGACGAACTCGAACCAGTCGCTGTTGCGCTCGAGGAAGTCCATCATCTCCGGCGCCGCCTCGACGTACTTGCGCAACCGGGCGTCGCTAACCGAGCCTTCGGTGATCTGCTTGAGGTAGTCGAACACGCCGTCCGGGGAGGGCACATGGCCGGCACGGCGCTGTGACGGTGCCCCGGGCACCCAGATGCCTCCCCCGGACAGTGCGGTGGAACCGCCGAAGTGAGAGGACTTTTCGACCACGAGAGTCTTGAGTCCGGCCGCGTCGGCCGCCAGCGCAGCCGTCATGCCACCGCCCCCGGACCCGACGACGAGCACGTCGACCGTTTCGTCGAACGTCTTGGTGTCTGAAGTCATGCTGCGATTCCTACCGCCGTCCTGATTGCGAATCCTGCGATCAATTCCGGTGCCGCCCGGTAGAAGTGGTTTTCCGTCCGGTACGGCCCGTTGGCTTTCAGCGCCGCGAACGCGGCCACCCAGGTGCGGATCTCGTGCGCCGAGTTGCCCCCTTCGGTGGCGATGAAGGCATTGGACCAGCCGTCCAGGTCGGTCAACCGGCCCTCGTCGAAGATCTCCAGCAGGCCGTGGTCCCAGTCGGGGTTCAACGGCCGTAACGCACTGTCGCCATGGGCGAAATCGTGCGCGGCCTGACTCACCGCGGTCTGCCGGGCCATCCGCTGTTCGGTGGTCATCGGGACCCCGTGCACGATTCGGTCCAGCGCCGCCGGTGGTGCGGTGGCCAAGGTCGGTACCGGTGGATCATGCGACAGTCCACCGGATCCCAGCACCAGCACCCGCTTGTCGAGGGTGGCCAGGTAGGCGCCGACGGCCGTGCCGAGGGCGCGTGACCGCGACAGCGGGCCGAGCGGCGTGGCCACGGAGTTGATGAAGATGGGCACGATGGGACGCGCGGTCGCTTCACCGAACAGTTCCTGCAGCGGCTGCACGGTGCCGTGATCGACGTCCATGCTGGTCGAGATCGCGATGTCGACCCCGGACTCCCACACCGCCTCTGCGCACTGCTGGGCGATGTCGCCTGCGACATCGAGCGCACCCTCGTACGTCCCGTAGTCCCCGACTCCGGAGGCCGCGGTGCCGATACAGAACGGCGGCATCAACCGGTAGAAGAACCCGTTGTAGTGGTCGGGCGAGAAGGTGACCACCAGCTCGGGGTCGTAGTCGGCAACAAACGCGCGAGCACTCCCGACCGCTGCGCTGATCTCGTCGAGGAGATCAGCCGACGGTCCCGGAAGATTCAGCAGCGGGCTGTGGGACATACAGCACAGGGCTACCGGCATCGTTCACTCCTCCTTCCCGCACATGCAGTACGTCGAACAGGGCGTCGCTCAGTTCGGGGGCACGCTGGGCGATATCGGCACCGGCGATGCACCGGTCCGGGCGCAGCACCAGCACCGATTCGGCGTGGACGTCGAACCAGGATTTGAGCGCACCCGTGCGGTCACCCACGATCACGACCGAGCCGTCGTCGCCGTCCGCATCGTGCCCGGTCCAGAACAACTGGGTCTGCGGGCGGGCCGCGATGAACCTCGCGCCCAGGGCTTTCCAGCGCGCATAGGCCTGCTCTCCGAGCAGCGCGCGCGGATTGTTGTTCCAGCACAGCACCGCGAAGTTCAGTCCGATCACATCGTCGAGCAACACGTTGGACTGCTCACGGGTGTCGACTCGGGGCTGGATGAACAAGGTGCCGGCCGGCGAGTCTGCCGTCGGCGGCTTCGGGTGATAGACCGCGCCCTGGTCGTAACGCGGCATCGGCTTGAACCGCATCTCCAGCACGTAGCGTTTGAGCGCGGGTACCACCGATGCGCCGCGAATCAGCTTGTCCCGCACCACCGCGATCTTGCGGTTGGTGGGCGAGATGACCCGCCCCACCAACGTGGACAGATCGATCATGGCCCGGGCGTGCTTGCGCCGCTCGGTGTCGTAGCTGTCCAGCAGGGCGTCACCGGCCTGGCCGTTGACCACCGCAGCGAGCTTCCAGCCCAGATTCGCCGCGTCCCGGATGCCGCTGTTGTAACCCTGGCCCTGCCACACCGGCATCAGGTGCGCGGCGTCACCGGCCAGCAGGAACCGACCCTTACGGAAGTTCCCCGCGATGCGGGAGTGATGCGTGTAGACGCGACGACGGATCACGTCGACCTTGTCCGGATGCGGGACGAACGGTGCCAGCAGGCGTGCCACGAACTCGGGATCCTCGGCCTGCTCGTCGGTTTCGTCGGCATGGATCATGAACTCGAATCGGCGGATCCCGTGGGCGATCGAGATCGACGCGTACGGCCGGTCCGGATCGGCACCGACCTCACTGTTCGGATGGCCGAGAGGATCGTTGGCCAGATCCACCACCACCCAGCGGGTCGGCGAGGTGGTGCCGTCGAACGACACCCCCGTGATGCGGCGGGTGGCGCTGCGTCCCCCGTCGCACCCGACCACGTAGCGCGCCTGCACTGCGGGCACGTCCGGCCCGAACTCGACCGTCACCCCGTCAGCCGTCTCGACCGCCGATTCCATCCGGCGACCCCAGGCCACCTGCACATGGTCGAACCGGTCCAGCCCGGCCAACAGCTGTGCGTCGACCAGCGGCTGGACGAAGCCGTTGCGCTTGGGCCAGCCGAATCGGGCATCCGGAGGCGCCATTTCGGCCAGCAGCCGGCGGTTGCCGTCGTAGAACCGCAGGATCTGATTGGGCACGGTGTGCGGGAGGACCGCCTCGACCAGCCCGATGGACTGGAAGGTACGCAGCGACTCGTCGTCGAGACCGACCCCGCGGGGGTAGTCGATGAGGGTGTCGCGCTCCTCCACCACGAGGGTCCGGACGCCCTGGATGCCAAGGACATTCGCCAGGGTCAGGCCCACCGGCCCGGCGCCGACGATGAGGACGTCGACCTCGTCAGCCACGTTCGGACCCCAACAGAAAGTCCAGGTGCAGCCGGTTGAACGTCTCGGGGTCCTCGTACTGCGGCCAGTGCCCGCAGTCGGGCATCACCTCGAACCGGGAACCCGGGATCATCGACGCGATCCGCCGGCCCTCGCTGACATCGGCGGTCGGGTCATCGCTCGTCCACAACACCAGGGTCGGCGCCGTGATCGAGCCGTATTCCTTCTCCCCCAGCAGGTTCCGCGCCCGGATCTCCGGATCCTGCAGCGCCATGATGTCGCTCATCGCGGCGACGAAACCGGGCTGGCGGTACACCGCCTGGCGACTCGCCACGATGTCGTCGTAATCCTTTGTCTTGTCGGCCATCAGCCACTTGATCCGGGCCTGCACCGTCTCCCAGGTCGGGTTCTCCGCGGCTGCCATCGACAGCGTGATGATCCGCTTCATCACCTCGGGGTCGGCCTGCGAGCCACCGGCCGTGTTGAGTACCAGACGGTCGACCCGGTCCGGATGATCGGCGGCGGCGCGGGCGGCCACCCAGCCGCCCAGCGACTCACCCGAGATGTGGGCGCGCTGCGCACCGATGGTGTCGAGGAAACCGACGAGGTGATCGACGTAGTGGGACACCTCCAGCGGGTGCCCCGGCTTGTCGGTGTAGCCGTGCCCGAGCATGTCGATCGACCACGTCGAGAAGTGCTCCGCATGGGATTCCAGATTGCGCACGTACGCCTCGGCATGTCCACCCGACCCGTGCAGCAGCACAAGCACGGGCAGTTCCGGGTCACCGGCGTGCAGGTAGCGGGTACGGATTCCGCCCACATCGAGGTATCCCTGCGAGAACGCAACGCCTTGGAGATCAGCCCAGACGCTCTCGTGCTCGGTGGCCGAAACGGAACCGGATGCCGGCCCGGCGGCAGTGCTTGTCATGTTCCCCTCTCCGGAGGTAGTGAGAATGCTATTCTCCAAATTTGTAAGCACTTTGCTCATATAGCGCACATCGGAGTGCATTATTATCAGAGCATCACTCTCGCGGTTCTATCTGTCAAGGAGGGGCGCGATGCCGGCCAAGGCAACCCCGTCGCAGGCACAATCGAAGACCGACGGCTCCCCCACCGGGGTGCCCGGTTCGCAGACGTTGGCACGCGGACTGAGCGCGCTCGCGGCCATCGCCGCCGCCCCGACCGGGCTCACCGTGCAACAGGTCGCCGACCATGTCGGAGCCCATCGCACGATCGCCTACCGGCTACTGGCCACCCTGAGCCAATTCCGCTACGTGACAAAGGGGGAAGACGGTCGCTACCGGCCCGGCGCCGGGCTGGCGGCGCTCGGATCCTCGTTCGACAACAACATGCGTCAGCTCAGCGTCCCGACCCTGCGTGCACTCGCCGACGAGCTCGGCAGCACGGTGTCACTACTGGTGGCCGAGGGCGATCAACAGGTGGCCGTCGCGGTGATCGTCCCGACGCAGGTGTTCTACCAACTGTCCTTCCACGAGGGCAGCCGTCACCCGCTCGAACTGGGCGCGGCCGGGGTGGCGTTGCTGGCGAGCATGCCGCCGCGCCCCGGTGAACGTGAACTGGTGCGGCAGACCCGCGAACAGGGCTGGGTGATCACCCACGGCGAGATCGAACCGAACACGTACGGCCTGGCCGTACCCGTGCGCCGGCGCCTGCCCTCACCGCCCACCTGCATCAACCTCATCTCGCACCGCGAAGACGTCGTGATGGGCGGCAAGGATGCGGTGGTCCGGGCCGCGAACGAATTATCGGCCATCCTGTACTGAAAGGGAAAGACATTGACCCGTACCGAAATTGACTGGGACGACGAAGTCGACGTCGTCGTGCTGGGCAGCGGCGGCGCCGGGCTCACCGCGGCGCTGACGGCGTCGGTCAACGGCGCGTCGGTCGCGATCTACGAGAAGGCACCGACCGTCGGCGGCACGACCGCGGTTTCCGGCGGCATCGTGTGGATCCCCTCCCATGACCGCAGCGCCGACGGACCGCTACCGGTCTCCGATGCGGTGGACTACCTGCAGGCCCAGTCGCTGGGCTACCTGGATACCGATCTCGTGGACACCTTCGTCCGGACCGGACCGGCGATGCTCGATTTCGTCGAGGAACACAGTGAGCTGCGCTTCGCCGTCGCCGAGGGCTTCCCCGACTACAAGCCCGAACTGCCCGGCGGGCGTCCCGGGGGTGGCCGCTCGCTGAGCGCCGCCCCGGTGGACCAGGGCAAGCTCGGCAACTGGCGCGACCGGATCACCTCGTTCCCGGCCGATTTCAGCAATGTCGGGATCGACGCCGAAACTCGCGCCCGGATTCACGCCGTCTACGACGACCCGGACGCCGACCTGTGCGTGGCCGGCACCGCACTGATCGCGGGACTGCTGCGGGGGCTGCTCGACCGGGGCATCCAACCGGTCACCGAGGCCCGCGCCGTCGAACTGATCGGTGACCACACCGGCATCGAGGGCGTGCGCATCGGCTTCAACAACACCAGCGGAGCGGGCGTTCAAGTCCGCGCCCGCAGCGGCGTCGTGCTGGCCACCGGCGGCTTCGAATGGGACACCAAGCTGGTCGAGGCCTACCTGCGCGGCCCCATGCGCGGCGCGGTGTCACCGCCGAACAACACCGGCGACGGGCTGCGGATGGCCATGGCTCACGGCGCCGACCTGGCCAACATGGGTGAGGCGTGGTGGGTTCCGATCGTGCAACTGCCCGGCGACACCATCGACGGTCACCCCCGCAGCCGCAGCGTGCGGCTGGAACGGACCCGGCCACGCAGCGTCATCGTCAACCGGGCCGGCAAGCGCTTCCTCAACGAGGCGGGCGAATACAACTCGATGGCCGGGGCATTCCAGTACCTCGACCCCAAGCTCGGCTACGCCAACGACCCGGCGTGGATTGTGTTCGACTCCGTGCACCTGCAGCGCTACGGGTTCCTCGGCGTCGAACCCGGTGCCCCGGCGCCGGAGTGGTTCTGCGAGTCGGCCACGCTCGCCGAGCTCGGCGCCAAGACCGGCATCGACGCCGAAGGCCTGGCCGCGACCCTGAGTCGCTGGAATGACAACGTCGCCGACGAGGTCGACCCGGACTTCGGCCGTGGATCCAGCGCGTATGACGGCTACTGGGGCGACAACTCGGCCGCCACCCCGGCCGGCCAGACGCTGGGGCCACTCGACACCGCGCCGTTCTACGCAGTGCCGGTCAAGATCGGCGCGATGGGCACCAAGGGCGGACCACGCACCGACCGCGACGGCCGAGTACTACACGTCAACGGCGCACCCATCCCCGGTCTGTTCGCCGCCGGCAACGCGATGGGCGGGGTGACGGGCAAGGCCTACGGAGGAGCCGGCGGCACCCTCGGCCCCGCCATGGTGTTCGGTTACCGCAGCGGCTACGCCGCAGCGACGGGCAAGTCGGTGAGCTGATCAGCTACGGTCGAGTCGTGCTGGGGACCCCGCGCAGCGCGGCGCAGACCCGCATCCTCGATGCGGCTCTCGAGCTGATCGCCGACCACGGCGTCGGCGGTACCTCACTGCAGATGATCGCCGACGCCATCGGTGTCACGAAAGCCGCCGTCTACCACCAGTTCAAGACCAAGGAAGCCATCATCATCGCGCTGACCGAACGCGAACTCGGCCAGCTCGAAGAATCGCTGGAGGCGGCCGAGGCCGAAGGTTCGCCCACCCGGGCCCGCGAAATCCTTCTCACCCGCGTGATCACGATGGCGGTCTCACGTCGGCGTGCTGCCAGCACACTGCAATTCGACCCAGTCGTGGTGCGACTGCTGGCCGAACACGAACCGTTCCAGCAGTTCATCGACCGGCTCTACGCGGCGATGCTCGGCGACCAGTCCGGCGATGGGGCACGGGTCCATGCGGCGGTGCTGTCCGGGGTGATCGGCGCCGCGGTGATGCATCCGCTGGTAGCCGATCTCGACGACGACGCCCTGCAGACCGAACTCCTCGCCACGATGCGACGGGTGATCGGGCTCGCCGACTCAGCGGGCTGAGTCGGCGATCAGTTGGGCTGCCGCCGTGTAGGGGTCAGTGGTGCCGTCGGCCACCGCCGCCGCCAGCCCGTCCAACTCTTCGTGGTTGCGCAGCAGCGTCTGGGCCAGTGACAGGATCTGGGTGCGGGCCCGGGCGGTGCGCCGCTCAGCGGTGTCGGCGCGGTGATGGGCATCGATGGCCTCGACCAGCTCGGCCAGGCCCTCCCCCTGTGCGGCAACAAGTTTGAGCACCGGCACGGTGGCTTCGGCGCGCAGATCGCGGGCGGTCTGATCGGCCCCCTCGCGATCGGCCTTGTTCACCACCACCAGATCGGCGACCTCCAGCAGGCCGGCCTTCGCGGCCTGAACGGCGTCACCCGCACCGGGATTGAGGATCACCACGGTCGGGTCGGCGATCGCGGCGATCTCGATCTCGGACTGGCCGACACCCACGGTCTCCAACACGATCAGGTCGTAGGACAGGGCGGCCAGCAGCCGGATCGCCGCCGGTACCGCCGCAGCCAGCCCGCCCAGATGCCCGCGGGTGGCCACCGAGCGGATCAGCACGTCGGGGTCGTTGATGTGTGCGGCCATCCGGATCCGATCCCCGAGCAGCGCACCGCCGCTGTACGGGGACGACGGATCGACGGCGAGCACCGCGACCCGCAGGCCACGCTCCCGGTACGCGCCGACCAGGGCGCCGACCGTCGTCGACTTCCCCGCGCCGGGCGGACCGGTGACCCCGATGACTCGCGGCGACGCGGGACCGAGTACCGCGAGAACCTCACCGCGACGGTCGCTTTCGACCAGGCTCAGCAGACGCCCGACAGCGCGCTGGGATCCACTGCGCGCTGCTGCGATCAGCTCTTCGATGTTGTGCTTCGTCATCACGGTCGACACTACGGTGAAGGCACCTCGATGACCGTCGCCGAACCCATCCCGCCGCCGGCGCACATCGCGGCGACACCGATGCCGCCGCCGCGCCGGCGCAGCTCGTGGACCACGGTGGCCAGCATGCGCGCCCCGGTGGCGGCCACCGGATGTCCGAGTGAGCACCCGCTACCGCTGACGTTGACGAGCTCCGGGTCGATGTCGAGCAGCTTGATGGTGGCCACACACATCGACGCGAAGGCCTCGTTGATCTCGAAGAGGTCCACATCCGACAGCGAAAGACCGGCCCGGCCAAGCGCTTTGGTGATGGCTTCGACCGGAGCCAGGCCGGTGGATGCCGGGTCGACGCCCACCGATGCCCAGGACTTGATGGTCGCCAGGGCGGGTAGTCCGAGTTTGTCGCTGGCGATGGTCAGGAGTGCGGCCGCGTCGTTGGCTCCGCACGCGTTGCCTGCGGTGATGGAGAAGCCGTCGATCTCGGGATGCAGTGGTTTGAGTGCGGCCAGCTTCTCCAGGGTGGTGTCACGGCGCGGGTGCTCATCGGTGTCGAACAGCCCGTGCGGAGTCTGGATCGGGACGATCTCCTCCTTGAACCGGCCCTCGTCGATCGCCGCGATGGCCTTGAGGTGTGAACCCAACGCCCACTGGTCCATCTCCTCGCGGCTCACCCCGGCCTTGACCGCGGCGTTCCAGCCGACCGTGATGGACATGTCCATGTTCGGTGCGTCCGGGCGGTCGGGGTGGGTCGGCGGGAACCAGTTCACCCATTCGGCGTCCTTGGCACTGCTGGCCGCGCGGATGAAGCGGGGCGAGGTGGAGGCCGAGTTGACGCCGCCGGCCAGAACCAACCGGTCCATGCCGGCGCGAATACTCGCGGCCGCGTTCTGCACTGCGGATTGACCGGCGGCGCAGTGCCGATTGACGGCCGCACCGGGCACCGTGGTGAGGCCGGCGGTGATGGCGGCATGACGGGCGACGACGCCGCCGCCGTAGAGACCCTCGCCGAGGATCACGTCGTCGACCGGGATGGTGCCGTAGCCGGCAAGGTCCTCGGCGGCTGCCCGTACTACGTGGTCAGCCAGCGCGTAGGCGTCGGTATCACGCAACGTGCCCTTCTTGGCCGTGCCGATGGGGGTCCGCAGCGCGGACACGATGACGGCTTCAGGCATTGATTCTGCTCCCTGGTTCACCCGGTAAGAGAATGTTATTCTCGCAGCCAGAGAGTCACAGTTGCAAGAAGGGGAACCCTATGCAAATCGCCGGTAGTTCCGCGATCGTCGTCGGCGGTGCGGGTGGCCTGGGTGAAGCGACAGTCCGCCGTCTGCAGGCCGCGGGAGCCAAGGTGGTCGTCGCGGACCTGGCCGACGACAAGGGCGCCGCCCTGGAGAAAGAGCTGGGCGTGCGCTATGTGCCCACCGACGCCACCTCCGAAGAGTCGGTGCTCGCAGCCATCGCCGAGGCCGAAGCCCTTGCCCCGCTCCGCATCTCGGTCGACACCCATGGCGGACCTGCCGCCGGCGGCCGCCTGGTCGGCAAGGACGGGTCCCCGCTCGATCTCGACGGATTCAAGAAGACCATCGAGTTCTACCTGACCGCGGTGTTCAACGTGATGCGACTGTCCGCTGCGGCGATCGCCAAGACCGAACCGTTGGAGGAGGGCGGCCGCGGCGCCATCGTCAACACCGCCTCGATCGCCGGTTACGAAGGCCAGATCGGCCAGCTGCCCTACTCGGCCGCCAAGGGCGGTGTGCTCGGCATGACGCTGGTCGCCGCGCGCGACCTGTCGCCGTTGGGCATCCGGGTCTGCACCATCGCCCCCGGCACGATCAACACCCCCGCCTACGGCAAGGCCGCCGATCAGCTCGAGCAGTACTGGGGTCCGCAGGTGCCGTTCCCCAAGCGCATGGGCCGCTCGACCGAGTACGCCCAGCTCGCCCAGAGCATCATCGAAAACGACTATCTCAACGGTGAAATCATCCGCCTCGACGGGGCATTGCGCTTCCCGCCGAAGTAATAGTCTGTCGCGATGAACCTGACCGGAAAGGTCGCCTTTGTCGCCGGTGCAAGCCGCGGTATCGGCGCTACGATCGCCCGGGCACTGGCAGCCGAAGGCGCCGCGGTCGCGGTCGCGGCCCGTTCCAAGGAGCAGGGCAAGTTGCCGGGCACCATCGGATCGGTGGCCGCAGACATCACCGGCGCGGGCGGACAGGCCCTCCCGGTCGCCTGCGACGTCACCGATGAGGAATCGGTGAACAAGGCTGTCGCCAAGACAGTTTCAGAGTTCGGTGGCATCGACATCCTGGTGGCCAACGCCGGTGTACTGTGGCTCGGCCCCATTGAGACGACGCCGCTCAAACGCTGGCAATTGTGCCTGGACGTCAACCTCACCGGGGTGTACCTGGTGACCAAGGCCGTCATTCCCGAGGTACGCAGGCGTGGTGGCGGGTCGCTCATCGCGATCACCACCACCGGCGTCGACATGATCGAGCACGGCGCCAACGCCTACTGGGTGTCCAAAGCCGCCGCCGAACGCCTTTACCTCGGCCTGGCCGCCGATCTGCGCGGCGACAACATCGCAGTCAACTGCCTGAGCCCGTCACGCGTGGTGCTGACCGAGGGTTGGCAGGCCGGCGGCAGCGGGCTGCAGATTCCGCCGGAGATGGTTGAGCCGCCCGAGGCCATGGGCCTCGCGGCCGTACGGCTGGCCGGTCAAGACGCCAGCGGTGTCTCCGGTACCGTCCAGCGCTCCGAGGCACTCACCTTCTAGTGATCACGGCCATTGGCCACCTACGGCACGCTTTTCGCTGATTCGCGTGCCGTAAGTGGCCATTCGGCGCACCCTCGCGGGGTCGGTTGGCGGTCAGTTCTTGGCGATCAGGCCGTCCACGATCCGATTGAAATCGGCCGTGCCGAACGAGACGTACTCGGCGAGGTTGGCGTAATCCAGCGACGCCATCACCTGCTGCTCCAGCTGGATGTTCATCAACCGCTTGGTGGCCTCGACGGCCTGCTTGGGTAGGTCGATCAGCTTCTTGGCGCAGGCAATCGCCTCCGAAAGCGGGTCCTGCACCACATGATTGGCCAGACCGAGCTCGACCGCGCGCTGGGCCTTGATCCGCACGCCGGTGAGCGCGAACTCCTTGGCCTGCAGCAGGCTGATCTGCGAGCCCCACACCAACGGACCCCCGTCCGCGGCCACCAGACCGATCTGCACGTGGGGATCAGCGAAGTGCGCGTTCTCGGCCATGTACACCACATCGGAGAGCGCGGCCAGGCTGCAGCCCAGCCCGACCGCCGGGCCGTTGACCGCGGCCACCACCGGGATGCGGCACCGCACCATACCGATGACGAGATCACGTCCGTGCTTGATCGTCTTCTGACGCAACGCCTCGTCGCGGCGCAACTCGTCGAGGTAGTTGAAGTCACCCCCGGCCGAAAACGCGCGTCCCGCACCGGTGATCACCGCCGCCCGCGCGTCGGCATCCTCGTTCAGCTCTTCCCAGATCTTCGCGAGTCCGACGTGCAAGTTGTCGTTGACGGCGTTGAGCGCGTCGGGGCGGTTCAGCGTGATGATGCGCAGGGCACCGTCGGCCTGCACATCGATTTCATCCGGCATTCCGTACATGTATCTAGACTCCCAGCCCGAGGATTCGTGAGGCGATGATGTTCTTCTGGATCTGCGACGTGCCACCCATGACGCTCTGGGCCCGGCTGTACAGATAGGCGCTGAGCAACTCGGGATCAGACGTGCCCGCCACCGCGAGCGCGGCATGCCCGACGGACTGCTCGACCCAGGTCATCAGCAGCTTGTCCAGCGAGCCGTCGGGGCCGTGCTTGAGCCCGTCGAGCTGTTCGGACAGGCGCCGGCGCACGTGCAGACGGAGCATCTCAGCCTGCACCCCGGCCCACGCGAGATCTTCTGGCGTCTTACCCGACACCCGAGAAGCCATCTCCCGCACCAGTTTCCCGTACCGGGCCGAGTAGCCGAGAGTAGACGGCTCCCGCTCATGGCTGACCACCGTCATGGCAAGGCGCCAACCGTCGCCCGGCTCACCGACCATATTCGAGGCCGGCACTACTGCACCGTCGAACGCGACCTGGCCGAACTCCGTCGTGACACCGTTGATCATCTGCAGCGGCCGCTGCTCGATGCTGTCCTGGTGCATCGACACGATGAAGGCCGAGATGCCTTTGTGCTTGGCCACATCCTTGTCGGTACGGGCCAACACCAGGCACCAGTCCGCCACATCGGAGTAGCTGGTCCAGATCTTGTGTCCGTTGATGATGTAGTTGTCGCCGTCGCGCGTCGCCGTGGTGGTCAGCGAGGCGAGATCCGAACCGGCGCCCGGCTCCGAAAAGCCCTGGCACCAGCGCTCGGTGCCATTGATCATGCCCGGCAGGAACCGCTGCTGCAGTTCCTTGCCGCCGTGGTGGCCCAACCCGACCACGAGGTAGCCGAGGCTGGGGCGCGGCGGGGCTCCGGCGCGGGCCAGCTCCTCGTCGACGATGACGTCGTAGACGGGCGGCAGGTCCTGGCCACCGAACTCCTTGGGCCACGAAGTGCCGAAAAACCCTGCGGCATAGAGGGCCTGATGCCACTCCCCCATCCTGGCCCAGTAATCGTCGCCGGATGCCTTGAAGGACGCGGCGTTGTCCGTCAGCCAGGTCCGCAGCCGGTCCCGGAAGGCAGCTTCCTCGGTTGAATCACGAAAGTCCAAGGTCAGTTACCTCCAGGTCCTCTAGCTTGACGGGCCACAACTCGGTGGCCACCAGAACGCGGCGCAGGTATACGTGCGCCAGGCATTCCCACGTGTTTCCGATACCGCCGTGCACCTGAATCGCGGTCTCACACACGGTCCGCGCGGCACGGGCGCAGTAGATCTTGGCGATCTTCCCGGCCCGGACGGCTTCCTCCCCCGGCAGTTCGTCGACCGCCCATGCCGCGTGGCGCAGGACGCTGATCGAACCCTCGATCAGCGCCAGCCCCTCGGCCAGCAGGTGCGCGACGGCCTGGTACGAGCCGATCGTCGAGCCGTACTGCTCACGGACTTTCGCGTAATCGACGGCCAGTGCATGCGCACCGCGCGCAGCGCCGACCAGGTCGGCGCTCGTGGCAGCGAGCGCCAGCGCCTGCCAGCGCAGGGCGTCCTCGCTCGACAGCTCACCGAGTTCGGCGGGCGACTCGACCACACCGACGGTGCTGCGGGTGAGATCCACACCGGCGGTGGCGGCGTCGTCCCCGCCAGACTCCCCTGAGCCGACCGCCACCTCACGATCGAGCCGACGGGCCAGATCGTCGGCGAGCACCGGTCCGAGGAACGGCACGTCGACAAGACCGCGCCCGAACTCTTCGGCGACGATCGCCACTTCCACACCGGAGGCGCCGTCGGAACGCAGGGTGCGCCACTCGGTGGCAGCGACCGTATTTTCCAACCGGGCGATCCGGCCCTCATCCGACAATTCTCCGACCGCATCAGGTCCGAGGTCGTCGGCCAGTTTCGCTGCGGCCTCTCGCAGCTGCTGCTGTTCAGACGTCAGTCGAACGTCCATGCCGCTCCTTCAGCACTCGTCGCAATACCTTTCCGGAAGGTAACCGCGGTATGTCGGTTACGAACTCCACGCGGCTGGGCCGCTTGTACGAGGCCAGCCGCTCACCGACGAGATCGATGAGTTCCTCGGCAGACACCGCAGAACTGGTCGCCACGGCGGCCACCACGGCCTCGCCGTCGGCCGCATCGGCAACACCGAACACCGCACAGTCGGTGACGGCCGGGTGGCCGTGCAGCACCGCCTCGATCTCGGCCGGCGCCACCTGGAAACCGCGGACCTTGACCATCTCCTTGGAGCGGTCGGTGATGCGCAGATAACCGTCGTCATCGAGGTAACCGATGTCACCGGTGCGGTACCAGCCGTCGCTGAATGCGCCCGCCGAGGCGTCCTTCGGCAGGTAACCGACCATCACCGAATCCGACCGGACCTGGATCTCGCCGTCCTGGCTGATGCGCACATCCACCCCGCGCACCGGCCGGCCCACGGTCTCGATGCGGGTGGCATCGAGTGGGTTGCAGGCAATCACGGGGAGTTCGGTGGTGCCGTAGGCGGTCAGCCACTGAATGCCGGCACGCTCGGTGACGGTGTCGGCGACGCTACGGGTGACCGGAGTGGCACACCACATCACATAGCGCAGCGAGGACAGGTCGTAGCGGCCGAGGTCAGGATGTGCGGCCAACGCCAAAGCGATTGGTGCCACGGCCATCTCGATCGTGATCCGGTCCGACTCGATGTGGCGCAGCATGGTGTCGATGTCGAAGCGGCGGTGCAGACGCATCCAGGCTCCGGTGTCGAGCACCATGGCGATGTTGAGCAGGCCGAGGATGTGCGACGGCGGCGTCATGATCTGTATGCGGTCGGCGTCGGTGAACCCCAGCGCGTCGCGCCAATGCTCGATGGCTGCGGTGAACCCGCGGTGGGTGTGCCGGACCGCCTTGGGCAGGCCGGTGGTTCCCGAACTGAAGACGAACAGGGCGTCGCCGTCCGGGTCGGGCAGGTCGAACTGCCTTCGCCCCGGGGTGATCGGCTCGTCCAGATGCAACATCGGCATCTGCGCCGCCAGCGCTTCGTGGTCACCCACCGCATGACTCGGCGTGGTCAGGGCCAGGACATGCGCCACCTCGGCGGCTTTCCAGGCCGGACTGATCAGCACTGCTACCGCACCGAGCCCCCAGATCGCCCGCAGCGCCACCACGAACTCGGGGCGGTTGGACGACATGATCGCCACCCGGTCACCCGGGCGTACGCCACGGTGCTCCAGGGCGGTGGCCATGCCGCTGGTCAATGCATCGAGCTCGGCGAGGGTGTACTCACGGTCGTCGAATGCCAGGACGGCGGGGGTGCGCACGCGAGGAGCAGTTGTGACCTCAGTCAAGATTCACAACCCCTCTCCCGAAGCCTCTGGGTAGGCACCGACCATGCCGAGAAGATACTATCAGTTAGCGAGAATGGTATTCTCTTCATATCAGAACGTACTTGCACAGGGGAGCTACATGACCGCAGGAGCGATGGCCGGCAGCGAAGCGGACGGCAAGGTCACGATCGTCTTCGACCGCGAGCAGTTGTCCGTGCCGCGCAGGGACGGCGAGACCCTGCTCGAGAGCGCGCGCCGGGCCGGTATGACGCCGCCGTTCTCGTGCGAGGCCGGCAACTGCGGCACCTGCATGGCCAAGCTCCTCGAGGGCACCGCCACCATGCGGGTCAACGATGCGCTCGACGACGACGAAGTGGCCGACGGTTACGTGTTGACCTGCCAGGCCGTGCCGGACTGCAATTCGGTGACGGTCTCCTACGACGAGGACTGAGCTCAGGCGCGAGGTGCATCCGGTCCAGGGTGCCGCCGGTTTCTACCTCTGGGCTGCTGCGAGCAAGCAGTCACGACCCAGGTGCAGAAATCGGCGAGCACTGTCCGTACTCGTCGAACACCGGCGCAGGCCGATAGTCCGGTGTATATCCGGCGACATGCACCGGGCTACCCACCAACCGGAAATCCCCGGCAGTCACCAGCATTTCGGGCGTCGCATCCAATGCCTGCGGCAGCGTCCGCACCGCGGCCGCCGGGATCCCCAACGGCTTGAGCCGTGACTCCCACCCCGCAGCCGTATCGGTCGCCAGTGCGGCGGCTACCACGCCGAGAACCTCGTCGCGCTTGCCGGCCCGCTCGGCCATGGTCTCGAAACCGTCGATCCCGGCCTCACCGGCGAACGACTTCCAGAACCCGTCGTGGGTGATGAACAACGCCAGATAGCCGTCGGCGGTCGGGAACAGCTGCGCGGGCACGTAATAGGAATGGGCACCGAACGGGTGGCGGCGTGGTTCGGCTCCGTCGTTCAAATAGGCCGAGGCGCGATAGTTCAGCTGCGAGAGCATGACGTCCCGCAGCGAGACATCCACCTGGCCGCCGTTGCCCGACACGATCATCGCCAGCAGGCCCAGCGCAGCGGTCAACCCGGTCGAGTTGTCCGCCGAGGAGTAGCCCGGCAGCGTGGGTGGGCCGTCGGGATCGCCGGTCATCGCGGCGACGCCGGTGGCGGCCTGGATGACGTAGTCGAACGCCGGGTCGTCTCCCCCGTCCAGCCCGAATCCCGTCATCGCGACACACACGATCTTGGGGTTGATGTGCCGCAGGTTCTCGTAGGTGAGCCCCAGCCTGCGGATCACCGACGGCTTCATGTTCACCAGCAACGCATGCGAATCAGCCACCAGTTCGGCAAGTTTCGCCTGACCGGCCTCGGAGGCGAGATCGAGACAGATGCTGCGCTTGCCCCGGTTGAGGCTGGCGAAATAGCTGTCGCTGACCTGACGGGAGATCTCCCCGCCGGGTGGTTCGACCTTGATCACCTCAGCGCCCAGATCGGCCAACATCATGGTGGCGTACGGGCCGGCCAGCATGACCCCGACCTCGATGATGCGGATGCCCGCGAGTGGACCCGTTTCGGAAGTCATCGCAGTGCTCCCTCGCTCTTCGCGCAAGCGCTCATCGCAGGCGCTTGGCGAGTTCCGCGATCACCTCACGGGTCCGGTACTTCGACGCGATCAGCTCGTCGCGGTTCTCCCCGATCGGCAGCAGGCGCACCGACAGATCCGTCACCCCGGCATCGGCGAACTGCTTGAACCGCTTCAGGATCGACTCCTCGTCACCCGCCGCGAGCAGATCGCCGACGTTACGAGCCTCGCCACGGTCCAGCAGTCGCTGGTAGTTGGGCGAGGTCTCGGCTTCCGCGAGAACGCGGTTGGCCCGGTCCTTGGCTTCCTCGATCTCGGAGTTGGCGCACAACGTGACCGGGATGCCCGCGACGATGCGTGGCGCGGGCTTGCCCGCTTCCGCAGCGGCCTTGTTGATCTTCGGGGCGATGTGCTCGCCGATCGCCTTCTCGTCGGCCATCCACAGCGAGGTGCCGTCGGCGTGCTCACCGGCGATCTGCAGCATCACGGGGCCCAGTGCGGACACCAGCACCGGCATCGGGGTGTCGGCACCCAGCACGGTCGGGTTGTGCACAGTGAACGAATCGTTCTCCACGTCAACGTCTCCGGGCCCGGAGATGGCTGCGTTCAGCACCTGCAGGTAGTCCCGGGTGTAGGCGGCGGGCTTGTCATACGGCAGGCCCAGCATGTCGCGCACGATCCAGTGGTGCGACGGCCCGACACCCAGGACCAGCCGGCCACCCGAGATGGCGTGCACCGACAGCGCCTGCCGC
The DNA here is from genome assembly GCF_058536225.1 of Mycolicibacterium arcueilense. NCBI lineage: Bacteria > Bacillati > Actinomycetota > Actinomycetes > Mycobacteriales > Mycobacteriaceae > Mycobacterium > Mycolicibacterium arcueilense. Next base: position 61,884 of record NZ_JBZTYL010000026.1, on the reverse strand, counting down.
GCCAGCGCGATCGGGTGTTGCGCCTGCAGCGGCACCACCGCGGTGCCGAGTTCGATGCGCGACGTGTTCGATGCCATCAGCGCCACCATGCTGAGCAGGTCGAAGTCGTTGGGTACCTGCGGCATCCACGCGCTGTCCAGTCCGGCGGATTCTGCCCACTGGATATCGGAGACCAGCTTGGAGACCTTGCGGGCCATATCGCCGCGCTCGGCCCCGATCATCACACCAAGGCGCATGTCAGCTCGCTTTCTCGGTCAGGGCGCGGACGTCGGTCACCAGTGTCTCGAGCGACGTTCCCGTCGGGAACACCGCAGCCGCACCGGCGTCGAGGAGTTTCTGGACGTCGGACTGCGGGATGGTGCCACCGACGACGACGGCGATGTCGCCGGCATCGGCGGCCCGCAGCGCGTCGACCGTGCGCGTGGTCAGCGCGATGTGCGCACCGGACAGGATCGAAAGGCCGACCAGCGCAACGTCTTCCTGCAGCGCGATCGACACGATGTCCTCGATGCGCTGACGGATGCCGGTATAGATGACCTCGAACCCCGCATCACGCAACGTACGCGCGACGATCTTGGCGCCGCGGTCGTGACCGTCGAGCCCGGGCTTTGCGACAAGTACGCGAGTTGCCATGCTCAGAACACCACCGGCTGCTGGAACTCGCCCCACACCGACTTCAAGGTCGACACCATCTCTCCCACTGTGCAATACGCATTGGCGCAGTCGATCAACCGGTGCATCAGGTTGTCTGCCCCCGGTCCACTGCCTTCGGCGCCCCTGGCCAATGCCGCCAATGTTTCTTTGACCGCAACGTCGTCGCGCTCGGCCTTGACCTTCGCCAGCCGCTTGAGCTGCAGATCGCGGCCCTCCGCGTCGAGCTCGTAGGTGTCGATGTCGGGCGCAGGCTCGTCGGTGACGAACTTGTTGACGCCGACCACCGGGCGCGCCCCTGACTCGGTCTCCTGGTGGATCTTGAACGCCTCGTCGGCGATCAGGCCCTGCAGGTAGCCGTCCTCGATGCACCGGACCATGCCGCCGTGCTTCTCGAGGTCATCCATGATCTCGATGATCTTGGCTTCGGTGGCGTCCGTGAGCGCCTCGACGAAGTACGAACCGCCCAGCGGGTCGGCGACCTTGGTGACGCCGGTTTCGTAGGCCAGGATCTGCTGGGTACGCAGCGCCAGCGTCGCGGACTCCTCGCTGGGCAGGGCGAACGGTTCGTCCCACGCTGCCGTGAACATCGACTGCACGCCGCCCAGCACCGCCGCCAACGACTCGTAGGCGACCCGCACCAGGTTGTTCTGCGCCTGCGGCGCGTACAGCGAGGCCCCGCCCGCCACACAGCCGAATCGGAACATCGAGGCCTTGTCGGTGGTCGCGCCGTAGCGCTCCCGCACGATTGTGGCCCAACGGCGCCGGCCCGCACGGTATTTGGCGATCTCCTCGAAAAAGTCACCGTGGGTGTAGAAGAAGAACGATATCTGCGGGGCGAATTTGTCGATCGTCATTCGGCCGCGCTCCACCACGGTGTCGCAATAGGTGACACCGTCGGCCAGGGTGAACGACATCTCCTGGACGGCATTGGCCCCGGCGTCGCGGAAGTGCGCACCGGCCACCGAGATCGCGTTGAACCGCGGCACCTCTGCGGCGCAAAACTCGATGGTGTCGGCGATCAGCCGGAGAGATGGCTCGGGCGGCCAGATCCAGGTGCCGCGCGACGCGTATTCCTTGAGGATGTCGTTCTGGATGGTGCCGGTCAGCTTCTCGCGCGGCACGCCCTTCTTCTCCGCGGCGGCAACATAGAAGGCCAGCAGGATGGCCGCCGTGCCGTTGATGGTGAAGCTGGTGCTGATCTTGTCCAGCGGAATGCCGTCGAACAGGATCTCGGCGTCGGCCAGGGTGTCCACCGCGACACCGACACGGCCGACTTCCTCGCCGTACTCTTCGTCATCGGAGTCATAACCGCACTGGGTCGGTAGGTCCAGCGCCACCGACAGACCCGTCCCACCCTGATCGAGCAGGTAGCGGTAGCGGCGGTTGGATTCCTCGGCGGTACCGAAGCCCGAGTACTGGCGGAAGGTCCAGGTCTTCCCGCGATATCCGGACGCGAAGTTGCCGCGGGTGAAGGGATAGGTCCCGGGGGCAGGCGGCTCGACCGCACGGTCGCTCGGTCCGTAGACGGGCGCCAGCGGGATGCCAGACGGGGTCTCTACCGGAGAGACATCTTGCTCGCTCATCAGTGGATAACGTACTTGCTAAAAATGAGAATGCCAATACCGCGCGGCGGAAATGTGGGCCCTGTACTGGCCGGGAGTGCTCCGACCTGCGCTCCGAGGACCTCTCGCGACGCGGACGAAGAGGTCTGGTCGATGCCGTTTCTCCGGGCGGTGCACCCCACGATTACGACACTTGCTAAAAATGAGAATGCCAATACCATTTGGGTACGGTTGACACACGGCGCATAGCGGACGCTGCGCTCGACGAGGAGGACCATGTCCAGCCAGCAAGAGTCATTCACCGATCGCACGCTGGTCGTATCCGGTGGCAGCCGCGGTATCGGGCTCGCGATCGCGCTCGGTGCCGCCCGCCGTGGGGCCAACGTGGTGCTGCTTGCCAAGACCGCTGAACCCCACCCCAAGCTGCCCGGCACCGTGCACACCGCGGTTGCCGAGGTCGAGGCTGCCGGCGGCAAGGGCGTCGCCGTGGTCGGCGATGTGCGCAAGGAAGAGGACGTGGCCCGCGCCGTCGAGACCGCGGTGGAGCACTTCGGCGGCGTCGACATCGTGATCAACAACGCCAGCGCCATCTCCACCGACCCCACCGAGTCGCTGTCGGCCAAGAAGTTCGACCTGATGATGGACATCAACATCCGCGGCACCTTCTTGCTCACCAAGGCCGCACTGCCCCACCTGCGCAAGTCCACCAACGGCCAGGTGCTGACCCTGGCCCCGCCGATGAACATGAACCCCTACTGGTTGGGCGCACACCCCTCCTACACCCTTTCCAAGTACGGCATGACGCTGCTGTCGCTGGGCTGGGCGGCTGAATACGCGGACGCGGGCATCGGTTTCAGCTGCCTGTGGCCCGAGACCTACATCGCCACCGCCGCGGTGACCAACCTCGCCGACGGCGACAAGATGGCCTCACAGTCCCGCAGCCCCGAGATCATGGCGGATGCGGCCGTCGAGATCCTGTCCCGCCCGGCCGCCGAGGTGAACGGTCAGACATTCGTCGACTCGGAGGTGCTCACCGCTTCCGGTGTCACCGACCTCTCCCGCTACGGCGGCGGGGATAATCCGATCATCGACATTTTCATCGACGCACCGGGACAGGGCCTATGAGCATCTCGCTACTGCTCGAGATGGCGGTCTCGGGTGGGCCCGACCGCACCGCAGTGGTGTCCGACGATCTCCGCCTGACCACCGAGGAACTCAGCGCCCTGGCCGACGGCGGCGCCGGCGTCATCGCGGCCTCCGGAGCCGCCCACGTGGCCTATGTCGGTACCGGCGGGGCGCTGCTGCCGCTGCTGCTGTTCGCCTCGGCCCGCGCCGCGGTGCCGTTCACCCCGCTGAACTACCGGCTGAGCCGCGACGGTCTGCACGAGCTGATCGAGCGCCTGCCCGAGCCGCTGGTGGTCGCCGACGCCGAATACGCCGATGTCGTCGCCGGAGCGGGCAAGCAGGTCATCACCTCCGAGGAGTTCCTGGCCGCGGCGCGCGACGCCGAACCCACAGCCGAGTTCGCCGACCCCGACGCGGTCGCGGTCGTGCTGTTCACCTCGGGCACCACCTCCCGGCCCAAGGCCGTCGAGCTCACCCACAACAACCTCACCAGCTACATCACCGGCACCGTCGAATTCGGTTCGGCGGCAGAGGAAGACGCCGCCCTGATCTGCGTGCCGCCCTATCACATCGCCGGGGTCAGCGCGGCGATGTCGAACCTATACGCGGGCCGGAAGATGGTGTACCTGCGGCACTTCGACGCCGACAAGTGGGTCGAGCTGGTCCGCACCGAGGGCGTCACGTCGGCAACCGTGGTGCCTACCATGCTGGACCGCATCGTCACCGCGCTGGAATCCGCCGGCCTCGAACTGCCCACCCTGCGCAACCTCGCCTACGGCGGCTCCAAGGTCGCGCTGCCGCTGGTCCGCAAAGCACTGCAGCTGCTGCCGAACGTCGGCTTCGTCAACGCCTACGGATTGACCGAAACCAGCTCCACCATCGCGGTTCTGGGCCCCGACGATCACCGCGAAGCACTGGCCGCCGAGGATGCGTCCGGCGCCCGGCGACTCGGCTCGGTCGGCCAGGTGGTCCCGGGTATCGAGGTGCAGATCCGCGCCGACGACGGCACCGTGCTCGGCGCAGGCGAGACGGGCGAGCTGTTCGTGCGTGGCGAGCAGGTGTCGGGTCGCTACACCGACATCGGATCCGTGCTCGACACTGAAGGCTGGTTCCCCACCAAGGACGTCGCCATGCTCGACGAGGGCGGCTACCTCTTCATCGGCGGACGCTCCGACGACACCATCATCCGCGGCGGGGAGAACATCGCCCCGGCCGAGATCGAGGATGTGCTCGTCGAACATCCTGAGGTTCGCGACGTCGCCGTCGTCGGCCCGGAAGATCCCCAGTGGGGCCAGATCATCGTGGCCGTCGTGGTACCCGTCGAGGGGGCCTCCCCTGACCCGGATGCACTGCGCGAACATGTTCGCAAGCAGCTGCGCGGTTCGCGCACCCCCGACCGGGTGGTGTTCCGTGACGAGCTGCCCACCAACCCGACCGGCAAGGTTCTGCGCCGCCAACTCGTCGACGAACTCGCACCCGTTTCAAAGGAGTCAGCATGATCAAGAACGGCACCCGCCTGCAGAGCCAGGTGTGCGACACCCAGGTCATCGTGGTGCGCAGCGCCGACAGTCTCGACGACCTCCGCGCCGGTGGCGTCGCCATGGTCCCGCTCGATGCCGAGAAGGACTCGGGCGCAACCATCGACGGCGCGTTCTCGGACGGCAACCTGATGGGCAAGCGCTACGTCGACGAGGGCGGCGCCGAGGTACTGGTCACCAAGGCCGGCGCCGGCACGCTGTCGGTCGGCAGCACCGCGCTGAGCCTCAAGGAGGCCAAGCCGCTTCCCGCCAGCGACTAACACCGGCCAGAAAGGCTGAGTGGCCAGTTACGACACAGATTCTCCGAGTTCACGTGTCATAACTGGCCATTCGTCGTAGGGATCGCGCAGTCACGCGTGACGGCTGGTCACTCCCCCGTCCACGACGAGTTGCGTACCGGTGATGAACGACGCCTTCGGTGACATCAGGAATGCCACGGCCGCCCCGATCTCGTCGGGCTTCCCCAGCCGCCCCAGCGGCGCGGCCTGTTCGAAGCTCGCCCGGATCTCCTCGACGTCCAATGCGATCTGGAGCATCGGGGTGTGGATGAAGCCCGGGCACACGGCGTTGACGCGAATCCCCAACGGGCCCAACTGCGCAGCCATCGACCGCGTCATACCGAGCAAGCCCGCCTTGGAGGCGCAGTAGGCCGGGATGAACGGGTTGGCGGCCAGGCCCTCGATGCTGGAGATGCCGACCACGGCGGGCGACCCACCGTCAGATGCGGATTTCTCCAGATGCGGCAACAGCAACTGCACCAACAGCGCCTGCGCACGCAGATTCACGTCGAGCACCGCGTCCCAGGACTCCTCGGTGAAGGTGCCCACCGGTTCGGGGAGAACGCGGCCCGCGGCATGCACCAGACCATCGATACCGTTAAGCGCCTGCGCCGACTCCTCGACGGCTGCTGTCAACGCACCGGTATCGCAGACGTCGATCACCGTCGAGGGCATTCCCAACCCTTCGGCCACCTCGCGGACCTCGGGCGCTATGTCCCACAACGCGACCCGACGACCGTCTGCGATCAGCGCCTCCGCGCTGGCCCGGCCGATCCCCGACGCTGCACCTGTCACCACCACACCTGTCATGCCGGACACCGTAGTGGTTCCGCGGCCGTCCGGATCGAGGATTCCCGTCAGGCGGTCTGCCTGACCGATGTCACCGACCGATGAGGTCGGCCAGCGCCTGCGCGGTCTGGAGATCTTCGTAGGCCGCTGAATACCGTTGAGCCAGCGCCAGTGCGATGTCCGGACGCTGCCACAACTCTCCCGCGCTGGCGGTGGCCAGCCAGGTCATCAGACCGTGGGCGACCGAGGCCCGGTATCGCAGCCAGATCTCGTCGGGCGACGGCAGTTCCTCGGCCGGAAGCTCCAGCGCGTCCCGGTATTCCTCGAGCAACTGACGTTCGGCCACCCTTCGGTCTTCCGTCGTCAGCGCACCCTGCAGGAAGTAGCCGAGATCCAGTGAGTAGTTGCCGTGACGGGCCACCTGCCAGTCGAGGAATCCGACATCCCCATCGGGCAGCAGGTAGGTGTTTCCGATATGAGGATCACCGTGCAGCAGCGTCTGCGGGACGCCGGCTGCGGTGAGGGTCCGGATGAACGGCTTCCAGATCCCCTCCACCAGATGGTCGATGGTCAGCGCATGCACTGACGCCGGCGCATCGTCACCCAACCGCTCGAGCGCAGCGGGTAAGGGCGCCCACTGCATACCGTCCCACGGCTCGAACGGTTCCAGCCACTCCAGTCCGGGGCGGCGCACCCGCGCGCCCCAGAACGCGCCGTGCAACCGGGCCAGGCCGCGTACGCCGTGCGCAGCCTGCTCCACGGTCAGCGGCCTGGTGGCATCCCGCGGGTCTGCCGAGCGTGCCGTGAGGTCTTCCATGACCAGCATGAAGTCCTCGTCGCCCTCGTCGATCGGAGCCGCGTACACCGTCGGATGCTCCAGCGGCAGTTCGACTTTGGAGTTGAACAGCCTCGGCTCATGGAGCAGACCGCTGGTGTACTTGATCATCTCCTTGTGCCCGGGATCGACGGCCTTGGCGAACACCGTCGAAGGACCGGTCCCCGACGAGTACGTGACCGACAGGCGCGCACGGCGGTTGGTGCCGTCATCGCGCATGTCGACCGCCACGCGGTCCACCACCGCATCGGGGTGGTGATCGGCCAGCGCGGCTGTCAACCACTCGGGCGTGACCTGGGTCCAGTCCTTGGGGACGGTCAGCGAGGCCGTCACGCGGTTGCCTCGCAGGCTCGGCTCCCGCGTGTCCAGGTACGGTTCGCTCCGCAAGCGTCGTTCACGGGATCAACGCCGGCATCGAATCCCAGCCGCGGACCGTCGAAGTCGGTGACAATATGGCGTTGTCGAGGTCGACGTCCCACTCCGGGAAGCGCTTGAGCATCTCCTCCAGCGCGATCCGGCCCTCCAGGCGTGCCAGCGCCGAACCCAGGCAATAGTGGGTGCCGACACTGAACGCCAGGTGCTGACGCTGCTCGCGGTGGATGTCGAAAACCTCACCGTCAGGCGGGAACTGGCGGCTGTCGCGGACGGCCGCGCCGATCAGCATCATCATCACGCTGCCCTCGGGAACCGTCTGGCCGTGCAACTCCACGTCGCGGGTGACATACCGCGCCACGTGCGGGGCCGGTGGCTCGAACCGCAGCAACTCCTCGATCGCCTGCGGGATGAGCGCGGGATTCTCGGCCAGCTGGCGCCGCTGATCGGGATGTTCGGCGAGAACCTTTGCCGCCCAACCGATCAACCGCGTCGTGGTTTCGTTGCCCGCACCTGCCACCACGTTGATGTAGATCAGCAGTTCCTCGCGGGTGAGCTTGCGGGTCACCCCGTGCTCGTCGGTGAACTCGACATTGAGCAGGTCGGTCATGATGTCGTCGGACGGGTTGTCCTTACGCCAGTCGATGTAGGTCTCGAAGATCGAGCCGTCGACCAGACCTTCCTGTGCCGCCTTCATCGGCTTGCCGGCCTCGGTGCGCAGCTGGTCGTTGCCGTGGTCGCGGATCATCTCCTGGTCGTCCTCGGGGATCCCGAGCAGCGCGCTGATCACCCGCATCGGCATGATCGCGCCGAAATCCTTGATGAAGTCGACCTTGCCTGCTCCCACCAGCGGGTCCAGCGACTGCGCGCAGAATTCCCGGATCTTGGGCTCCAGCGCATTGATCTTGCGTGGGGTGAACATCCGGGCCAACAGCTTGCGATGCACGGTGTGGATCGGCGGATCCTCGAAAATCAGGGCGCCCGACGGGATGTCGATGTTGGCCTTGATCAGTTCGATGATTGCGCCGCGCGCCGAGCTGAAGGTTTCGTGGTCGACGAGGCCCTTGTTGACATCGGCGAAGCGGCTCAGCGCGTAGAAGTCGTACTGCTCGTTGTAGTAGAGCGGCGATTCCTCGCGGAGCCGGGCGAACGTCGGATACGGATTGGCGTTGATCTCGACGTCATAGGGATCGAAATACACGTCATTGGTGGTGCTCACACTCACGGCGGTCCGCCTCTCTGAGGGCTGCGGAGAGTTACTTACCCGCGTAAGTTACACGTCGGGACCACCCCCGGACAAGGTCCGGACGGGTTACGGTATGCCGTTCGCCTGTAATGCTCAGGTGCTGTCGCGCACGATGAGCCCGGCAGGGTCGTTGTCTTCCACGTCGGCGACCGTGGGGTATCCGAGTTCTGCCATCATGGCCGGCACCGCGGCATCGACAATGGTCTTGGCGTCGAACACGACAGAGGTCAACGGCGGGGAACTCACCGCACCCAGCGGTATCGCGTCAACTCCCATGACCGCGAGATCGTCAGGGCAGCGCAAGCCGGCTCGCCGTATCCCGTGCAGGACCACGAACGCCGTCTCATCGCTCTGCGCACACACCGCCGTCACGCCCGCTGACACCCATCTCGACACGACGGCGGCCGCATCGGACCCGTCGGTGGCGACGCTGTCGACCTCGATCTCGGGCAGGCCCTGCGCGTCGGCGGCGATGCGAAGACCCGACAACCAGTAGTCACCGAGCGGCCGCAGCACCTCCGCGCCGGAATAGGCGAAGCCCAGGCGCGTGTGGCCCCGCGACATCAGATGCTCCACCCGCATCGCCCCGACCGTCAGATGCAGCGACCCGAGTGCGCGCAACTTCTCGCTGCCCAGGTAGATCTGCGGGATCCTCGCCGCTTCGACTGCCGCCGCAGCGGCGCCGGTGAGCGGGAACACGCCGGCAACGGCCACCGGGTTCAGGTTCGCAACCGCGTCGACGATGTTCTGACCGTCGTCGGTCTCGAGCTGCATCGACAGCACGATGCCGTGTCGGCCGAGCGCGGTGGTGAGCCGACTGCCGACCTCCAGGGGCAGTTCGCCGAGGTCGGTGCGCGGCACGATGTAGAGCACCACACCGCTGCCGCCGACGGCGAGGTTGCGGGCCGCAAGGTTGGGTCGGTAACCGAGGTCGGCCGCCGCTTTGCGCACCGCGGCCTGGGTCTGTTCCGAGATGCGTTGCCCTTGAACATTGTTGAGGACATAGCTGACGGTCGCCGTCGAGACGTTGGCCAGCCTGGCCACGTCGGCTTTCGTCGGGCGCAGCCCAACATTCGACCTAGGCGGGCGTCCTTCTTTCCCACCCGTCGGACGTCCTCTTGTCGTGCTCACGGTGTCATCGTGGCACGTTGCTGCCCCGGCGGGTCGCCCACGCCACGCATTGGTTGCCCCGCACTCTCGCGCAATGTCAGGACGGTGGCCACCGAGACGACTCCCGCGGCAACCAGATACAGCGCGGGGGCCAGGTTGTTGCCGGTTGCCGCGGTGAGCCAGGTGACCACATACGGGGTGGTCCCGCCGAACAACGCGACCGCGATGTTGTAGCCGATCGAGAAGCCGCTGTAGCGGACCCGGGTCGCAAAGAGCTCCACGCCGGCCGTCACCGCCGTCGCGACATACACGGATTCGATGGCCGCAAGCAGGCAGTGCCCGACGATCGCCGCTGCCACCGATCCCGAATTCATCAGCAGGAAAAGCGGGTACGCGCCCACCACGAAGGAGGCCGAGCCGGCGATCAGCAGCGGTTTGCGCCCGATCCGGTCCGACAGCGCGGCCAACGGCAGGATCAGGATCAGTGCCACCAGACTGGCCAGGGTGATCGAGACGAACGCCTGGGTCTTGCTGAAGTGCAGCGCCTTGATGAAGTACGTCGGCAGGAAGGTGAAGACGACGTAATAGCCGACGTTGAACACGATGAACAGGCCGATGACTTGCAGGATTGCCCGTCGCGCGGTGCCCACGGCTTCGCGCAACGGCGAGGTGGCCACCCGGTCGGCCTCGTCGAGCTCGGCGAACTCAGGAGTGTCGTCGAGGCGCAGCCGGATGTAGAGACCGACCAGGCCGAGCGGCGCCGCCACCAGGAAGGGGATACGCCAGCCGTAGCTCTCCATCGCCTCGGTCGCCAGGAATGCCTGCAGCAGCGTGACGGTGACCGAGCCCAGCAGGAATCCCAGCACCCCCGACCATGCGATGAACGTGACGGTGAAGCCGCGTCGCCGCGTGCTCGCGTACTCGGCGAGATAGACTGCGCCACCGCCATACTCGCCGCCGGCGGAGAATCCCTGCAGGCACCGCAGCAGAAGCAGGAGCAGCGGCGCGGCCACACCGATGGTGTCGTAGGTGGGCAGCAGGCCGATGCCCAGCGTGGCCGCCGACATCAGCAGGATCACCACGGCGAGCACCCGCTGACGCCCCAACCGGTCACCCAGTGGACCGAACACGAAGCCGCCGAGCGGACGTATGAAGAATGCGGCGGCGAAGATGGCGAAAGTGTTGAGCAGCGAGGCGGTTTCGTTGCCGGCCGGAAAGAAGTTGCCGGCGATGTAGGTCGCCAGGAAACCGTAGATGGCGAAGTCGAACCACTCGACGGCGTTGCCGATGGATGCACCGGTGATCGCCTTGCGCACGGTGGCGTCGATGCGGGCGGTGTGGGTGTCGCTCGTTGGTGCCGTCAACAGAAAACTCGCCTCTCAGAATCGCGAGAGGCGAGTTTATCTGTCGGGTTATGCGCGTAAGCCCATTTCTGGGACCTTACGTATCAGACTCCGGCGAGCGCGTCCGCGGTGAGCAACGCCTGGGCCACCCCGGACACGATCGACGCCAGCCGGATGGCCTCGAAGATCGTCGTGCGGGAGACGTCGGCGTCGCGCAGCACGGTCTCGTGCGCGGACAGGCAGTGCGAGCAGCCGTTGATGGCAGAGACCGCCAGCGACCACAGCTCGAAGTCAGCCTTGGGCACACCGGGATTGGCGATGATGTTCATCCGCAGCCCGGCCCGCAGGTCGTCGTAGCGGCCGTCGAGCTGCCCCTTGGTGCGGTAGAAGACGTTGTTCATCCCCATGATCGACGCGGCACCGAGGGCGGCGTGGTACGCCTCCGCGCTCAGCACGTCGAGAGCGTCCTCGGAGATCTCCTTCAGCAGCTGCTGCGATTTGGTCGCGGCGGCCGTGGCGACCAACGCACCCCACAGCTGCTGCTCGTTGAGCTCCGTGGACTTCACGATGCTGCCGAAGTTGAGCTTGAGGTCCTTCGCGTACTCCGGCAGTGCTTCCTTGATGTTGTCGATGCTCATGACTAGACCGCCTCGGACAGCAGCTCGCCGGCGTTCAGCGTCGGGTCGCCCTTCTTCCAGTTGCAGGCGCACAGCTCGTCGGACTGCAGCGCGTCGAGAACGCGCAGCACCTCGTCGACGTTGCGCCCCACCGAACCGGCGGTCACCGAGACGAACTGGATCTCGTTGTTGGGGTCGACGATGAAGGTGGCCCGGTCGGCGACACCGTCGGCATTGAGTACGCCGGCCGCCGCAGTGAGCTCACGCTTGAGGTCCGAGACCATCGGGAAAGGCAGCTTCTTCAGGTCGTCGTGCTGTGCACGCCACTGGAAGTGGACGAACTCGTTGTCCACCGAAACGCCGATCACCTTGGCGTCGCGATCGTCGAAGTCTTCGTTGAGCTTTCCGAACGCGGCGATCTCGGTGGGGCACACGAAGGTGAAGTCCTTCGGCCAGAAGAAGATGATCCGCCACTTGCCCTCGTCGTCCTTGTTGGTGACGCGGGTGAAATAGTCATCGGGCTGCTTGGCGTCGACCTTGGACAGATCTCCACCAATCACGGCCGTCAGGTCGTATTCCGGGAACTGAGAACCAATCGACAAAAGTGCCATTGCAACCTATCCAATCTCGCGCTGATTTTCTGGAATGATTCCAGATTTACCACCACAATCATGGCTCTCACCGAGGGTTATAGCAACTCACCAAACCGTGATTATGCACACAAACGACATCAGTGTGAGCTGGGCCTCACGGCCGCCACCGGGACCACCAGATCGGCGCGCTCGGCGGTCCCCGCCACCAACCGGGCATTGGGTTCATCGACCTGGGCAACCCAGCGCCGCGCGGCACCGGCCGGCTTCCCGAAGGCGATGTGACGAGCCACCAGACGGGCGACGCGGACATCGTCTTCTATTACGCAGAGCCAGATTTCGTCGATCTCCGCGGTCACCGCCGACCACGCCGGATCGTCGAGCAGCAGGTAGTTGCCCTCGGTGAGCACCACCGCCGTGTCCGGGAACACGGGGATCGCACCGGCCACCGGCTGCTCGATGTCGCGTTCGAAACCGGGGGCGTAGACCACCTCGGTGCGTCCGCGGATACGACGCAACAACGCGGCGTATCCGGCAACGTCGAACGTGTCCGGCGCACCCTTGCGGTCCAACCGGTCAAGCCTGCGCAGTTCCACGTCGGCGAGATGGAATCCGTCCATCGGAACGTGCGCCACCGCGTCGTCGCCGAGCCGGGCCCGGACGGCGGCGACGAGCGCCTCGGTCAGCGTGGATTTGCCTGCCCCCGGCGCCCCGGCGATCCCGATGACGGACGTCCCCGGCTCCGCTGCACGGGCCAGTACCCGAGTCACCAGATCGTCGAATGTGTACATGGCGCCGCCATTGTCCCGCAGGTCATCGGTGGCCCGCGCCGAACGTCGTCGCGAACAGGTAGAACTGGCTGGGGTGGATCGCGTGGAAGGCGGATCAGTTGGCGAGGCTTCGCTGGTGGCTCGGTCTGGCCTGTTGTGCGGCGCTGCTGGCCGGATGCGGCGACGCCCCCGTGATCGGGGGCAGGGCGACCTCGATGCTGTTCCTACCCGACCGGGTGGGTGGACTGCCGGTGACCGACGGCCACAGCGGCACCCGACCCGATGCCCCCGGGCCGACCCGCCGGGCCGAGAACACCGATGGCGGCCAGATCGATGACCTCGCCCTGCGGGCCATCGACGACATCGAGGACTTCTGGTCGCAGAACTACAGCGGCGGTTCCCTGCCGGGAACCTTCACCCCCGTTGCCCGCCTGGTGTCCTACAACTCCGACGCCTCCCCCGGGCTCGAGATCTGCGGGGAAAGCACTGTCGGGCTGACCAACGCCTTCTACTGCCTCAAGAGCGACGTGATGGCCTGGGACCGCGGCGTCGCGATTCCGGTGGCGGCGCAGTACTTCGGCCAGATGGGCGTGGTCGGGGTGATGGCCCACGAATACGGCCACGCCGTCCAGCAACAGGCACGGCTGATCAACGAGAGCACGCCCGTGCTGGTGGCCGAGCAGCAGGCCGATTGCCTGGCCGGGGTCTACCTGCGCTGGGTCGCCGCCGGAAAATCCCCACGCTTCGAGTTGAGCACCGGCGACGGCCTCAACCATGTCCTGGCCGGGCTGATCTACATCCGCGATCCCCTGATGACCCGGGTCGACGCCACGCTCACCGGCAACGAGCACGGTTCGGCGCTGGACCGGGTCAGCGCCTTCCAGATCGGCTTCAGCGGCAATGTCGACCAGTGCGCCGCCATGGACTCCGACGAGATCACCAAGCGCCGTGGTGATCTGCCCAAATTTCTCGACTTCTTCGGCGGCCCGCAGAGCGCCAACAGCACGATCACCGCGAATCTGCTGGACCACACCATGCAGTCGCTGCGGCAGGTCTACGCACCCACGAACCCACCCACGTTGACTACCGAGCCGAGCGCCTGCCCCGACGCCGGACCGTCGCCGCCGGCGTCCTACTGCCCGGCGACCAACACCATCGTGGTCGACCTGGCGGGGCTGAAAGCCCTGGGGGAAGCCAGAAACGAGAACGACGAGCAGGAGCTCCTCCAAGGCGACAACTCGGCGATCTCCGTCCTGACATCGCGGTACGCCATGGCGGTGCAACACGAGAAGGGCCTGACGCTCGACACTCCCGTGGCCGCGATGCGCACCGGCTGCCTGACCGGCGTGGGCCAGGCCAGGATGGCCGAGCCCGGTCTGCCGATCACGCTGTCAGCCGGTGACACCGACGAGGCGATCAGCAGCCTGCTCACCAATGGGCTGGCCGCCAGCGACGTCAACGGCAGGGTGTTGCCGGCGGGGTTCACCCGCATCCTGGCCTACCGGTCCGGCCTGCAGGGCGATGACGCACAGTGCTACCAGAGGTTCCCGTGAGCCGATGAGTCCAGTCGAGGAGAACCGATGAGCGGTCCCGAGCAGCCGTGGTGGGCGCGGCCGGGCGGCGCACCCCTGCCCGGTGGCACGCCGCCACCGGGCGCTCCCCCGCCGCGGCGCGGATGGACGCCACCACCACCCCCACGACAACCGGCACCGCCTCAGCACCGCGCGTGGCCCGAACCGTCGCCGCAACACCAACCGCGGCCCGCACCGTCGCAGCCGACTCCGCGACCCGAGCCGACGCGACCCGACCGGCGTCTGCTCATCGGTGCGATCGTCGCCGTCGTGGCAGTCGCGGTGATCGGCACCGGGCTGTGGGCGTGGAGCCGCGCGGACACCAACAGCACCCGACTCGATGTCCATCAGGCCGAGTCCGGAGTGGCACAGATCCTGTCCGATCCGATCAACGGCTACGGGGCCAACCGCGTCGTCGCGGTCGCGTGCAACAACGGCCGGAATCCGGTCGTGCGGGCCGGAGCGACGTTCACTTGCGCAGTTGAGATAAATGACACGCTGCGCAGGGTGATTGTGGAGTTCACCGACGATAACGGCACTTATGCCGTGGATGGGCCGCGATAAAAAGAGACGCACGACACATTTTCCACACCTCGTGACAACCCACACCGGACCGCGCTGCCAGGCTTTATTAGAGTCACTATTAGTCTTACGGCATGGGTCGGGATCCCTTCGCAACCAGTGCCGTTGATACGTCGACGTCGAACATCGAGAACTACGTCCGCGATGACGGCACGATTGTCGTACCCGACGGCGTCACCCTGACGTCGTTCCTGGATCGCAACCGGTTCATCTACGGAGATGAGCCGTCCTACCGATTCCTCGACTACTCGACCAATCCTGACGGCCAAGCGGTCGAGCTCAGCTGGAACGCTCTGTGGGCGCAGGTGTGTGCTGTCGGCGCCCGACTGCAGCAGGTGACACAGCCCCGCGACCGCGTCGCGATCCTGGCTCCGCAGGGTGTCGAATACGTCGCGGCCTTCTTCGCGGCCGTGCACGCCGGCAACATCGCCGTCCCGCTGTTCGCGCCGGCCCTGGCCGGTCATACCGAGCGACTGGCCGCCGTGCTGGCCGACGCCAAGCCCACCGTCGTGCTCACCACGACCGCAGCGGCCGAATCGGTCCGCAACTTCATCAAGACGCTGCCCGCCGCCGAGCGGCCTCGCATGATCGCCGTCGATGCCGTGCCGGACACGCTGGCCGAGATGTATGTCAGCCCGTCGGTCGACTCCGACGACATCGCCTACCTGCAGTACACATCCGGGTCGACACGCACCCCGGCCGGTGTGGAGATCACCCACCGCAACGTGTGTACCAATGTCATCCAGATGATCCTGGCCGGCGACCTCGACACCGGGATCCGCAGTGTCAGCTGGCTGCCGCTGTACCACGACATGGGCCTGATCATGATCATGTTCCCGGCGCTGTGCGGTGGCCACATCAGCCTGATGGACCCAATGGCGTTCGTCCGCCGCCCGTACCGCTGGATCAAGCGGTTGGCCGAAGAGGCTGCCCACGGACGCACTTTCGCCGCCGCCCCGAACTTCGCCTTCGAGCTGGCTTCCGAGCGGGGCCTGCCGCCCGAGGGCGAGACGCTGGACATGACCAACGTCGTCACGCTCCTCAACGGGTCCGAGCCGGTCACGATGGCCGCCGTCGAGAAGTTCACCTCCGCGTTCGCCCCGTACGGGCTGCCCGCGACCGCGATCAAGCCGTCCTACGGCATGGCCGAGGCCACCCTGTCGGTGGCCAGCATCGCGCCGAGCGCCGCGGCCAGTGCGGTGTACCTCGACCGCGACCAGCTCAGTGCCGGACGCGCGGTCACCGTTGCAGCAACCGACGAAGGCGCCGTGGCCCACGTGTCCTGCGGACAGCCGATTCCGAACCAGTGGGCGGTGATCGCCGGCGCCGACGGCGACGAACTGCCGGACCGGACCGTCGGCGAGATCTGGCTGCACGGCAACAACGTCGGCCAGGGATACTTCGGTCGCGTCGACGAGAGCGAGCGGGTGTTCGCCAACAAACTGCAGACCCGGCTCACGACCGGTAGCCACGCCGACGAGGTACCCGACAACGGCCATTGGCTGGCCACCGGCGACCTCGGCGTCTACATCGACGGCGAGCTGTACCTCACCGGCCGGATCAAGGACATGATCCTGATCGACGGCCGCAACCACTACCCGCACGACATCGAGACGACGGTCAGCGCGTCATCGCCCGCAGTGCGCTCGGGTTATGTCGCCGCGTTCTCGGTGAACGGGGACCGCGGTGAAGAACTGGTGATCGTCGCCGAGCGGGCCGCGGGAGCCGGACGCGCCGAGCCCGGACCGATCGTCGACGCGGTGCGCGCGGCAGTGTCCCGCCATCACCAGATCCGGGTCGCCGATGTGCGCATGGTCGCCGCCGGCGTGATCCCCCGGACGACGAGCGGCAAGCTCGCCCGAAACGCTTGCCGCGTCGAGTATTTGAGTGGGAAGTTCGACAGGTAGGTTCGCGGTCGGCGCTGGCGCGCCGAACGCGACGCTACGGTCGTCTCCCGACGCGTGGCGCGACCCTGGCGTTGATCTCGACTACAGCTGAGTCATCGCCTCACCGAACGCCCCGTCACCCAGCAGACTGATGCTGCGGGCCTGGGTGTCGATCTGGGTGATGCGCTGCACCGCGCCTCCGTGCCAGAAATAGGTATCCCGGCTGATCGCCCCGCCAGGCGGATTCTCGGTCTGCCCCACCGTCACCGAAGCGAGCCAATTGACTGCATCAGCGGTGGCCTCGCCGACGGCGTGCAGGAACAGCAGACTGCGGTGGGGCACGCTGAACACCACCCCCAGCGGTGCGGCTCCCCCGAGCACCGTCTCGATCAGCCGAGGCAGGTTCAGAGCTTTCGAGGCGATGAAGAAGGAATCTCCGGCCAACGCAAACACGTTGCGGTCCAACGCTTGTACGGTCACGGGCTCGGCATCGGTGTTGCGCTGACCCACCTCGTAGAGGAAATTTAGGTCGCGGCCGACGACGTCGTTGTCACCCACCGTCTTCACCACCGTCGGCAGGTCACGACTCAGCTCGGCCACCAGACCGTCGAACGCCGGGCGGGCGTACCGCATCGAGGTCATGCCCGAGGTGTCCGGCGTCTGCAGGCGCGTGCGAACCTGCGCCAGAAATTCGGCGTCCGTAAGTTCGGCCGGCCCGGGATCCGAGCGGCCGGCGAACTGCTGATCGAAATGAAACTCGACAGCGCCCGCCCACTCGGCCGGCGGGCGCTGCGCACATTGCAGCTGAAGGTTGTACAGCCGGTAGTGATTTCCCGTCTGGTCGATGAAACAGTCGTCACCCAGTGCGTCCTGCGGGGCCGGACGCACCCGTACCCCACGACGCTCCAACGATTCCAACGCCAGCCGGCGCACGTGCCGCCGCCGGTCATCGGTGCTGAAGGTCGGCTCGCTCCCGCTCGTCGACGACTCCCCCATGCTGCCCCCCCCGTAATGATGCTGATCGACCCATCCATGTTCCCACCGTCGCGGGCACCCACTCCGCACCAGTTCGGAGCGCACCGACTTGTCGGTACCCCGTGCGAATCTGTCCGGTTCTCAAACGAGCCGACACAGGAGGGCCGGGGATGTCCGAGCTTCAACAACAGAACTTCCGAGTGAATCTCGGCGGGGTGATCGCGCTACTCAGCAAAAACTTGTATTCCAGTCCCGGCGTCTATGTGCGGGAGCTGATCCAGAACGCGGTGGATGCCATCGCGGCCCGCGACGCCTTTGACGACGCACCTGCGCCACGCGTCATCACGATCTCTCCCTACGGAGTGGCCTCGCCGCACTCACCCGCCGACGAGTTCGCACTCACCGATGCCGGAATCGGCGTCAGCCCTGCACAGGTCGACCAGTTCCTCGCTACCGTCGGCGCCAGTTCGAAGAGCGACGAACTGCAGCGGAGTCGTCGGACATACATCGGTCAGTTCGGGATCGGCTTGCTGAGCTGTTTCCTGATTGCCGACGAGATCACCGTCGTCTCGCGAAGCGCGACAGGCGCGGACCCGATCGAGTGGGTGGGCCGCAGCGACGGCACCTGCACGATCCGCACCATCACCGACGAAGCGGCGGTCGGCACCACCGTGCGGCTGCAGCCGCGCCCGGACATGATCGGGTGGGCACGGGCTGAGCAGGTGAGCCCCCTCGTGCAGAAGTATGCCGAGTTCCTTCCGGTGGCCGTCAAGGTGCTGACAAGCCAAGGCCCGAAGGAGGTTTCGCGTGAATATCCGTGGGTACGCGACTTCGGCGCTCACCGGTCGGGTGTGTTGCAGGGTGTCTCGCCCGTTTATGGCGGCGTCGGGGTGGGTAGGCAGTTCGATGCCATCGAGATTGCCGACGAGACCCTGGGACTAGAGGGCGTGGTGTACATCGGAACTCCGTCGCGCCGGACCACCTCCGTCCGCCGCAATCGCGTCTACGTCAACGACATGCTTGTCGATGACGCCGAAGGCGCGCTGCTGCCGTCATGGGCGTTCTTCGCCTGGGCGGTGGTCAACTCGACCAAGCTTGAGCCGACCGCCAGCCGCGAGGCCATCATGAACAACGCGGTACAGGCCGGGACTCGACGCGCGCTCGCACAGGCCGCGCTGAAGTGGCTGCGTTCCCTGGCCGACACCGATCCCGAGCGCTTCGCCGAATTCGTCACCGACAACGAACTCGAGCTCAGATCCGCTGCGACGCACTGCATCGACGCGGAGAATCGTGAGCTGGCCGAAGTAGTGCTGCCGATGCTGACCATGCAGACAACCGAAGGACACCTGCGTCTGGTCGACATCGTCAGCCGGAACCCGAACGTCCTTTTCGCTGCGTCGGTCAAGGAGTTTCGCACCATCGCGAGCTTCAACCCAGGCGGGCGGATCGTCGTCAACGCGGGCCACGCTCTGGACCAGGAAGTGTTGCTCATGCTGCCGCAAGTGATGTCCGGGGTCACCGTCACACGGGCCTATCCGGCGTCCGAGGTGGCGGCGCTGACGGTGCCGTCTGCCGACGCCGACGGTGCCGTGGCGACGCTGGAACAGCGCGGCAGTCACGCGCTGCTGGCATCGGGTAGTCGGGTTGTGGTGCGCCGTTTTCCATCGACGGACCTTCCTGCCGTCTTCATCGGTCACGGCCAGATCGACACAGATTCGCCGGGGCGCAGCGACCTTCCGCATCTGGTGGTGAACTGGGACAACCGGGCGGTGCAGGCGCTGATCCACACCACCGACGACCTCGTGTTCAGTCGGCTCATGCAGCTGCTGTTCGTCCAGGCTCGGATGGCCGCACAGTGCGATGGCCCCGAGGATCGAATCCTGTTGTCGGAGGCGCTCGATGACATCATCGTGCTGGCCGCCGGCGTCGACGGATCGGAGGTCGCCCGATGACCGAGCCGACGCGTCTGTCAGCGGATGAGCTCGAACAGCTCGGCGACGAGGCGCTCGCTGCGGGAGAGTTGGAAGCGGCACTGCACCACTACAGCGAGGCCCGCTCGCGGGTCTTCGACATGCTCGATCCGGCGTTGATCCAGGGTACGGATTTCGACACTGTGTCAGAGATCGCCGACGAGCTCAGCCGGATCAGCAGGAAGCACCGGGACCTGGTGAAAGCGACGCAACCGCCACCGAAGCCGCTCGATGAACAGGCGGCGGACCTTCGCGCTGCAGTGGATGCGTCCATGGAGCGAGGCCACATCGTTCACGCCGCGGAGGTGTGTATCCATCTCGGCGAAATCCTGACGGAACTAGGCGATCTCGACGGCACGGAGTCCGCCTACCGACAGGCGGTGGCGCTCGCCCGGCAAGTCGATGCCGACATGCCCGAGTTGATGCTCTGGACGTTTCGCAAGTTGATCGACTTCCTTGCACCGTCAGAGGAGTCGATAACCCTGGCCCAGGAACTGGCCGCCAACTTGATCGAGCGCGACGAGATGTACCACCCGATGCGCGCTGCCGACGCCGCGTTCCACTGGGCGGTCGCCGAGCTGAGGTTCGCAACGGTGGCACAACATCGGGTGGATCACGCCATCGACGGCATCGCTCGGCAGGCAATCGGGATGCTCGACGAAATCTGCATGCACGACTTGGGACAAGCTCTGCAACGCCACGCGGCCGACACCTTGCGGTGCGTCGGCCGCGATGTCGAGGCGGATCAGTGGCAAGCCGAGGCAGACAGGTACGAGGACTGGTCAGCTTTCATGGACCAGCAGATCCCCGGCCACGTCCACCTGTGGGACATCCGGTTCGACGCGTCTGCCCGAGCAGGCGACGAATGACACTGGCGATCGCCGACTCGCCGCGGCACGGACCGGGACTAATCGAGTGATTTCCAGAATCGTGAAAGCGCCGCCGCACCGCGGGCTGGGTCCTGCACCATCCACCAGTGATCCAGTCCGTCGAGCACCTCGGTGGAGGCCCCTGCTCGGCTGGCTGCGCGACGCCGGATTTCTTCGGACCCCACGTATGGGTCCGCCGTCGCCAGTAGCGAAAGACCGGGGCGCGCACTCGCCCGCTCCAGCCCACCGCCCGCTTCGGCCATGTCACCGGGCATTCCTGCCGAACGGTACAGCCGAAGGGTCGCCTGCCCCATATCCGGCCCCTGAGCGCGTGCCATCGACGCTGCGATGTCCTCCGGCAGCAGCGCGGCCCATACGGCGGTCCGGTCTTGAACCGTGCCGCCCAGCATGTTCTGGACGAGCCGCTCGCCCTTGCCGGGCGTCCGCCATGCCTGGGCCATGTCAGGCCACTGGTATTCGGCGTCGAACACTCCGACGATGTCACTTGCCCAGCTACGCACCAGGTCGGGTCGATGCATCATCGCGTTCACCACGTGCACACCACCCCAGTCGTGCCCGACAAGGTCAACCGGCTCGTCAATGGCTTCAAGCTCGCTCTCGAGCCAGACCCGGTAGGCCACATATGTCGCCGAGAAGCCGTCAGGTAGCGGGGCCCCGAATCCCGGCGGTGACAACCGCACGACATCCTCGCGTCCAAGCGCATCGACCAGCGGACCCCAGATCGCGTCAGTCTCCGGATTGCCGTGCACCAGAACGATCGTCATGCCCGACATCGTGACACGACTCGCTCGATCTCAGCCCGCAGCCCACTCCTTGGCCGCATCGAGCTCGCCCAGCCCGAATACCTTGAGCTCCCCCGGAATCATCCAGGCGAACGCGTGCATCGCATGGGCCACCCACTCCCTATCGGACACCACGGCAATCCGTTTGAATGCCGAGTGATGCTCGAGCAGCGCGCCGAAGCCGAGCTTCATATCCTCGACCAGTCCGCCGGGCCCGAAGCCCTCATAGTCCGGTGAGATGACCTCGACGATCCGGATCTCCCCGGTCTTCAGCAATTCGTCCATCGTCGGCCGGAAGTCACGCAAGTCATCACCGCGCACCCGGCCGGACACTCGAATACCGAACACGCCCTCGGGCATGTCGGGAAGGACATCGATCATTGTTTCTCCCTCCGTCTCGCACTCGAGTCTGCACCCGATGGGCGGTGCGTTCATTCAGGAACGGGAAGACTCCCAGAGGTTGGATATCTCCGACGGCACGTTCTCGCGTTTGACGGCGCTCCTGGTCCACCCACCGTGGCTGCCGGGAGCGATCCGGTAGACCCCTTCATCACCTGAATACACCCAGAGCTGTTCAGGTTCGGTGGGCAGCCAGGTGATCACCACCCCGGGGGTGCGGTAGGAGGAATGGTCGTGGAAGACCTCCTGGCCGGCTTTGTCGCGAATCACGGGGACCCAGGTCTTGCCCCCGTTTTCGTCGGGTCCCTCCTCGGCGGAGGCGGTGTAGGCGTCCGAGGGCGATGTCTGGTCGTGGCCGGGTGTGACGACAGCAGCGGCCGCGTTGTCGCTTTTGCCGCAGCCCACGGCGACCGCCAGCACTGCCAGGATCACTGCGATCAACCGCTTGCCCATGTATCGACTCCTTCGGTGCTGACGAGCGCGCTGTGCGCCTTCGCCGCTAGACGAGATGGAACGATACGGTCTGGATACCAGAACCGATCAGCACCCCGGCAGCTTGCTCACAGCATCGTCGTCAGCCCGGCGATGACCACATCGAGGTTGAACTCCAGTTGCGCGTCCTCGTCAGGTTCCGCCGACATCGCCGCCAGAACCTGCTGCAGTAACGCGTAGGCGTTTCCGTCACCAATGTGTATGGCCGCCAAGGCCTCTTCGTGTTGTGGATGCACACCTCCCCCGCCGCGCAGCAGAGAATCGCGGGCCGCGGACAGGGCCAGCTCGGCGATGGTGTTGGCGGCCCGGCCTGCCTGCTCGACGGCAAAGCCCGCGTCGACCAAGGTGTGGAGGACGAATTCGGCTTGGTCCAACGCCGCAAGGCCGATCGCGCCCTCCATCGGGAACGCGTCGTGCACCCCGAGTTGAGTTATCGCATTGCGCGCCCGGTACGCATACCACCGCAACACATCACGCCAGTCGCCATCGACCGGCGGTGGGACACGATCGAATTCCGCCTCGAACACCGCTGATGCCATGAGCGCCAACAGGGTTTCGCGATCGCCGATGTGGTACTTGACCGACTTCCGGTCGACGCCCAGAACGTCAGCGACCGCCTGCATGGTCAGCGGCGCCGGGGCGACGCCGAGGGCGGCAGCAACAATCTGCTCTCGGTTGATCCGCGCCGGACGCCCTCGCCGAACTCGTGCTGCGGCAGCGTCGCCGCCGTCGAGATCGTGGGCACTCACATCTGCCAGCCTAGTTACCCGTGCCGTGTGGTCGGGGTCGACAACCCTCGGCGACAACGCGTCACTTGCCGCCCAGGTTGTCAGTGGCATCGGATATACAAACCGGTTCGCCTCACGCAAGGAGCCCTCGAATGCTCGACAGTCTTCCGCTCGAGCCCGGTGACCCACCGACATCCCGAGCAAATAAGCAAGAAACAGCCCTTAAATGACATCGATCGACAGACAATGTCACACAAGTGGCAGTAGAGTGACATTGTGGACGTCACCATGTTCGTAAACGAGCGATCTGGCGCTCTCGTCGACATCGTCGGCACGGACCCGTCGTCCGGAGACTGGCGTCACAAGGCCTTTGTTCCGGCGCCACTGCTCAACGAGATGCCGACGCTCAGCACGCCCACTTTTCTCGCGGTTTCCGCAGCTCGCGCAGCTTTGGCTGCATTGGACAGCACAGCCTCACAGCTTCCGGACCCCACACTCCTGCGAATGCCGGCCCTACGGCGGGAAGCGCAGAGCACATCCGCGTTGGAAGGTACATACGCACCGCTTGCCCAAGTTCTGACGGCAGATGACGAAGAACCCACATCGGCGGAACTCGTCGAAATCTTGAACTACGTGCGGATGGCAAACTACGGCTTCCGATGGGTGGCCGAAGGTCGGCCGATCTCTACACACCTTCTGGAAGACCTACAGGGCCTGCTCATGCAGGGAACGCCCTTGGCTGACCAGTCGGGACGCATTCGCGACACACAGGTCGTTATTGGCCGGCGCGGCGACGCAGGCCCCGATCTCCCACCGATCCATGCCGCGCGCTTCATCCCGCCACCGCCGGGCGACCACCTGACAACCGGACTCCAGGATCTCGTCGATTGGATGCGCCGTGACCACACCACGACGATCGATCCTGTCGTTGCGGCCGCGATGTCGCACTACCAGCTTGAGACCCTGCATCCATTCCGAGACGGGAACGGCCGACTGGGTCGGTTGCTGATCATCCTTCACCTATACGCAGCGGGTGTCTTGACCGAACCAACCTTGACCGTTTCCCCATGGTTCGAGGCTCGGCGCAGCGAGTACTACGACCGCCTGCTCGCGGTGAGCACCGACGCAGCGTGGGACGACTTCGTCCGCTTCTTCGCCCTGGGCCTACGGGAATCTGCGAGCGCCACGCGACGTCAAATGCTCGAACTCGTCAGGGTGCAAGCCGAACTCAAAGAAGTCATCCGAGCATCAGCACTACGGGCTGACAGCGCACACGCCCTCGTCGATTTTGCCGTCGCGCATTCGTCGTTCACCGTCCGCAACGTCGAGGCCGCGCTCGCAGTTTCTTACGGTCGAGCTAATAAGCTCATCGGACAGCTGATGGATCTCGGTGTCCTCGACGTAGTGGACGCGGACGCATACAAACGCCGGTTCTTTGCACCGCGGGTCCTGAACGTACTGACCGCAGGAGGAGCGTCGTGACCAACTTCGCGTTCATCGGCGCCGCGGACTGGCCCGAGATTCACGAAGACTGCGCCCGCGCCGAAAGTTATCTCAGCACCGACCCACGCTCGGCATGCATCTACAGCCGACGTGGCATCGAGCAACTCGTCGGCCTGATCTACGACATCCTGGATCTGCCGCTGCCCTACAAGAACGACCTGTCGGCCCGGATCAACGAGCCGCCGTTCCGCTCCAAGGTGCCCCCGGCAATCGTGCAGAAGCTCAACCTGATTCGTAAGGCCGGCAACGCGGCCGCGCACGAGCCGAAAGCGATCGCGCCGAACATCGCCCTGGCCGTACTGCGCGAACTGCACCACATCATGGTGTGGGCGGTCTTTCACTACTCGGCCTATCCGAAGGCCGCGCCGCTGAAGCTGCCTTTCGATCCGAAACTGGCGGCCAAGGCTGCACCACTGACCCGCCAGGAAGCCGGCAAACTCGCCGCGAAATTCGCCGCCCAGGACGAGGCACACGCCCGGGCCCTCGCCGAGAAAGACGAATTGGCCGCCGCGCGGGATGCCGAGATCGCCCGGTTGCGCGAGGAAATCAAGAAGGCCCAGGCCGCCAACAAGCAACCCGACAACCGCGACTACTCCGAAGCCGAGACCCGCGACACCTTCATCGACCTCCTGCTCAACGAGGCAGGCTGGCCGCTCGCCGACGCCAAGGATCGCGAGTATGAGGTCACCGGCATGCCGACCGAGGGCGGACGCGGATTCGTCGACTATGTGCTCTGGGGCGCCAACGGGCTCCCGCTGGCGCTGGTGGAAGCCAAGCGCACCAGCAAGAGTCCGCACGTCGGCGAACAGCAGGCCACGCTGTACGCCGACTGCCTGGAGAAGATGACGGGCCAGCGCCCAGTCATCTTCCTCACCAACGGATATGACCATTGGATCTGGGATGACGCCGCCGGCTACCCCGCCAGACCGATCCAGGGCTTCTACACACGCGACGAGCTGGAACTGATGATCCAACGCCGTCAGACCCGACAGGCACTCGCTGACGCGCCCATCGACTCGGCCATCGTCGAGCGCCACTACCAGCACCGCGCCATCCGGGCCATCGATGAAAGCTTCACCGGCAAGCGCCGAGAAGCCCTACTGGTGATGGCCACCGGTTCAGGTAAGACCCGCACCGTCATCGCCCTGGTCAAGCAACTGATGGAGACCAACTGGGTCAAGCGCGTGCTGTTTCTGGCCGACCGCACCGCGTTGGTCACCCAGGCCGCGAACGCCTTCAAGGCCCATCTGCCCGACGCCACCACGGTGAACCTCCTCACCGAGAAAGTCGCCGACGGCCGTGTCTACGTCAGCACGTACCCGACGATGATGAACCTGATCAACGACACCAGCACGGGGACAAGGAAATTCGGCCCGGGATACTTCGATCTTGTAGTCATCGACGAGGCCCACCGCTCCGTCTACCAGAAATACCGGGCCATCTTCGACTGGTTCGACTCACTGCTGGTCGGGTTGACCGCGACCCCCAAGGACGAGGTCGACCACAACACCTATCGCCTGTTCCATCTCGAGGACGGGGTACCGACCGACGCCTACGGTCTCGACGACGCAGTCAAGGAGGGATTCCTGGTGCCGGCCGTGGGAATCTCCGGCGGCACGAAATTTCTCGATCGCGGAATCCGCTACGCCGATCTACCGGAGGCCGAGAAGGACGAGTGGGAAGCCCTTGACTGGGGCGATGATGACACCCCCGACGAGGTGACCTCCGAGGAGGTCAACAAGGTGCTGTTCAACGAGAGCACCGTCGATATGGTGCTCGCCGACCTCATGGCCAAGGGCCATCGCGTCGCGGCCGGTGACCGGCTGGGCAAGACCATCATCTTTGCCAAGAACCGCGACCATGCCGAGTTCATCGCCCGCCGCTTCGACATCCAATATCCCCACCTGGCCGGGCATTTCGCACGCGTCATCACCCACGGCATCTCGCATGCCCAATCACTGATCGACGACTTCTCCGTCGCCGACAAAGCCCCGCACATTGCGATCTCAGTCGACATGCTCGACACCGGCATCGACGTACCCGAGGTCGTCAACCTGGTGTTCTTCAAGCTGGTCCGCTCGAAAACCAAGTTCTGGCAGATGATCGGGCGCGGCACCCGGCTGTGCCCGGACCTGTTCGGTCCCGGCCAGCACAAGCAGAACTTCTACGTCTTCGACTACTGCGGCAACCTCGAATACTTCAGCCAGGACCTGCCCGGCTCGCCCGGGTCGTTGCAGAAGTCGTTGAACCAGAGGCTGTTCGAAACCCGCCTGGGGTTGATCACCGCCCTCGATCATTTGCAGCCGCCCACCGAAGCCGACCCCGTTGAAGGGCAGGGGACCGAGACCGACCGTGGTCTGCGCGTCGACGTGGCGTGGTCGCTTCACCGCATCGTGGCCGGCATGACACTGGACAACTTCCTGGTGCGTCCGCATCGACGCCTGGTGGAGCAGTACGCCCGGTGGGAACCGTGGGCAGGCACCCTGAGCACCGAGACTGCCGGCGACGTCGCCGAATCCCTGGCCGGGTTGCCGTCGACACACAAAGACGACGACGAAGACGCCAAGCGATTCGACATGCTCATCCTGCGCCGCCAACTCGCCCAACTCGAGGACGACGCCCTGGCCGCCGAGCGACTACGCGAGAAGATTCAGGACATCGCGTCAGGACTGTTGAACCAGACCGCAATTCCCTCGATCGCCGCGCAGCAGGAGCTGTTGGACGACGTCGCCGGCGACCAATGGTGGGTGGATGTCACCTTGCCGATGCTTGAGCACGCGCGACGCAAATTGCGTGGTCTGCTCCGCTTCCTCGAGAAGGCGAAGAAAGTCGTCGTCTACACCGATTTCGCCGACGAACTCGGTGAGTCCACCTTGGTCGACCTGCCCGGCATCACGCCCGGCACCAACTGGGAACGCTTCGAGCTCAAGGCGAGGGCCTACCTCAAACAGCACCAGGACCACGTTGCGCTGCAACGTCTGCGCCGCAACAAACCGCTCACCTCCGCCGACCTCGCGGCCCTGGAACAGATGCTGGTCGACAGCGGCACCGGAGGGGCCGACGACATCGCACTGGCCAAGGAGCAGGCGCACGGGCTGGGATTGTTCATTCGCGGATTGGTGGGCCTGGACCACGAGGCTGCCGTCGACGCCTTCTCCGGATACCTGGACGGTGCCAAATTCGGCGCCGACCAGATCCGGTTCATCAATCTGATCATCACCGAACTCACCGCCAACGGCGTGGTCGAACCGGCCCGGCTGTACGAGTCGCCCTACATCGACCATGCGCCGACCGGCCCCGACGACGTCTTCGCCGATGCCGACGTCGACAACATCGTGCAGATCCTCAACACCGTGAAGGGGAACGCTGTACCGGTCGACGGGGTTGCCTGAGTTTTTCGCGGCGCGGTGCCGCACACTTTTGCGATGACGATGCAACAGCGCCTCGACAGGTGGGAGGCACGCGCCGAATGGCCGCTGGCCTCGGTGGCAGCGGTATTTCTCGCTGCCTACTCGGTGGAGGTGCTGGTGCAGCCGCACGGGTTGGCCGCGCGGGCCGTCGAGCTGGCGACTCTGATCACCTGGGCCGTGTTCACCGTGGACTATGTGGCCCGGCTGTACCTGGCTGACGACCGCAAGCACTGGTTCCGGACCCATCTGGTCGACCTGGCGATCGTGGTGCTGCCCCTGCTGCGGCCGCTGCGACTGTTGCGCCTCATCGTGTTGATCGGTGTGCTTCAGAAAGCCGTCGGCCACGCGATCCGCGGCAAGGTCATCCTGTACACGATCTCGGGCGCGATCCTGCTCGTGTACGTCGCGTCGTTGGCCGTCCTCCAGACCGAACGCGACGCCCCCGACGCCCACATCACCAACTTCGGTGACGCGATCTGGTGGGCGATCACGACCATCACCACCGTCGGCTATGGCGACATGTATCCGGTGACCACGACCGGGCGAGTCATCGCCGCGCTGCTGATGATCGGCGGGATCAGCCTGGTCGGCTCGATCACCGCGACGATCGCGTCGTGGATCGTGCAGACCGTAGCCGTCGACGACGCCGCCAGCGCAGCCGTGACGGCGGCCCACATCAATGACCTGCGCGCCGAGATCGCCTTGCTACGGGACGAACTGCGTCGGGAGCCCGCCGGCGACGGATCTGGAAGCGATCACCAACCGTGAAACCTGGTACCGCATGCGGTACCAGGTATGAGAACGCCTGAAGAGTGCGGGCGGTGGGACTCGAACCCACACGTTCTTTCGAACACCGGCACCTAAAGCCGGCGCGTCAGCCAATTGCGCCACGCCCGCGGAGCCTTGATCGTACAGCCCACGTCACAGCCGGATCTGTCGGAGGTGGGCGATACGTTGGAGCGATCGGAGGTCGAGAGGCTCGATGTGCGATCAGCAAGCGAATTCAACGAAGTTCAGAAACTCATTGCAGCAGGCCTCAACGACTGCGCCATTGCACGGCGAACAGGAATTCCGCGCCCGACAGTGCGCGACTGGCGAACCCGGCCAAGCAAACGGGTCCGACTACCCGGTGCATGCTCGCCATGCGGCGTTGATCACGACTACTTGCTGCTAGCCCCGCGCGAATATGCATACCTACTCGGCCTGTATCTGGGCGACGGATGCATCTCACAACATCCACGGGCGTGGCGGCTCAGGATCACCCTTGATAGCAAATACCCGGGGATCATCGACAGCTGTTGCACGGCCATCGACACCCTCATGCCTGCACAACACGCGTCGGTCAAGCGACAACCAACTGCGTGCGTCGTGGTGTCCCAGTACTCCAAGCACTGGCCCTGCCTGTTTCCCCAGCATGGTCCAGGCCGGAAGCACAACAGACCAATCCGGCTCGAGCCCTGGCAGCAGGATCTCGTGGACCAAGCCACCGAGGAGTTCGTTCGTGGCCTGATCCATAGCGACGGCTGCCGGGTGATCGCGAACGACCGCGGCGTCAAGAGCATCCGGTACCACTTCACGAATCACTCGGAGGACATCCTCAATCTGTTCACCGCGGCGCTGGATCACCTCGGCATCCCGTGGACACGTTCCACCAAGTACGTCGTCTCGATCTACCGCAAGGCCGCCACCGCTCGCCTCGACGAGTTCATCGGCCCCAAGGTCTAGTCGGCCGGACGCGCCTGACCCGACATGTCGATCAGTCTGTCCTGTTCGTCGAAACGGAACTCGGCATGCCCGTCGGGCAATGCGATCCGCAGGCCCCCCGGAATCTCGTCGACCTGGACCCCACGCACATCACCCCATGCCCACACGCTGCGGGGCGCGACCGGCAGGGCCTGCAACGCCTCGCCCACGCTGCGCATCAGACGCGGCACGGTCGGCTCGGGCAACCGCAGCCGATCGTCCGCCAGCACGATTGCGCCGATAGTGGAGCCGTCGGCGTCGAAGGTGTAGGTGGGCAATTGCCGAGAAGGAGCGCCGCGACCCCACCCATCCACCACGCGAACTCACGCGGCTCAGCCTCACCGAGTGGCACTTCTGCGTCGCGCAACTCGGCGACTTCGTACTGCTCTCCGAAGTTACGGATCAGTGCGCTGCTCTCGACGATCGAGGGCGGGTAGGCGGAGTTCGCCCATGCCCACAGCCAGGTGCCAGGTCCCTGCGCGGCGGATCCGAGCAATTCGGCCCGGGCAACAAATGGGTCGGCTCCACTCGTCGAGGCCTTCGAGAACACCCCGGCGCCGAGATCCAGGCTCCAGTCCCCGTCGTAAGGCGAATTTTCGCCGATGAGGTCGGAGAGGTGGGCTTGCGTCTCGGCTTGGACGATCGCGGCATCGAGAAGC
Organism: Mycolicibacterium arcueilense; assembly: GCF_058536225.1. Classification (NCBI taxonomy): domain Bacteria; kingdom Bacillati; phylum Actinomycetota; class Actinomycetes; order Mycobacteriales; family Mycobacteriaceae; genus Mycobacterium; species Mycolicibacterium arcueilense. Next base: position 31,465 of record NZ_JBZTYL010000026.1, on the reverse strand, counting down.
AGGTCATAGAGCAGCACCCGAAAAGCCTAAGCGGCCCGTACCGCCCATCCAGGCACGTATTTTCGACGCCCGAGACCCGCGCCGTACCATGGACGAATGTCCACTACACGGCGTAGGAGACCAGCGCTCATCGCACTGGTCTGTCTTGGCGCCGCCGGCTGCCTGGCGTTGGCCTGGTGGCAGTGGACGCGCTACGAATCGGCCTCGGGCACCTTCCAGAACTTGGGCTATGCCCTGCAGTGGCCGATGTTCGCCGGGTTCTGTTTCTACGCGTACTACAAGTTCGTCCGCTACGAGGACGCTCCACCGGAGCGGCCCAGCGGAGACGTCACCGAGATTCCCGCGGGCCTGCTGCCAGAGCGTCCTAAGTCCGCGGCTGCGGACGCCGGCGACCAGGAGCTCTCCGAGTACAACGCCTACCTCGCCGAGCTGGCCAAGTCCGACCAGCCCGAGAAGAAAGACAGGACCGATAGATGACGGAACCAGAAGCGGGCCCCGAGGCCACGCCGGTCGTTTCGACACCCAAAGAGACCATCCGCAAGGCCTTGCTGGGCTACCGCGTGCTGGCATGGACGACCGGTATCTGGCTGATCGCCCTCTGCTACGAGATGGTGCTCAAGTACATCGTGCAGGTGGACAACCCTCCGGGCTGGATCGGCATCGTGCACGGTTGGGTGTACTTCATCTACCTGTTGTTCACGGCCAACCTCGCGGTCAAGGTTCGCTGGCCGATCGGCAAGACTATCGGCGTGCTGCTCGCCGGCACGATCCCACTGTTGGGCATCATCGTCGAGCACTTCAATACCCTCGACCTCAAGAAGCGCTTCGAGATCTAGGGCGTACGAAAGCCCGTCCACCTCTTTGTCACGCTGGAGTGACGCCGGCGCTCCACAGCCACTCCAGCGTGACAATCGCGGGGCCGCGGTCAGTTACGCCAACGCTGGCGTGACGCTCGACCTCGAGAGGTGCGCCAGCGTGACAATCCGCGGGGCAAGTGCGCCCTACGACCCGGCCAGCTCCCGCAGCGCAGGCACCAACAACGCCAGCGCCCGGCCGCGGTGCGACGCCGCGTCCTTCTCCGCCGGAGACAACTCCGCGGCGGTGTGAACGGACCCAGAAGGCAGGAACACCGGGTCGTACCCGAACCCACCTTCGCCACGAGGTTCGTGGGTGACGGTGCCCGGCCACTCGCCGCGCACCACCGCTTCGCCAGACGCGGAGACCAGCGCACACGCCGATACGAACGCCGCGCCGCGACGCGCGTCGGGAACGTCGCCCAACTGCGCCAACAGCAACGCGGTGTTGGCGGCGTCGTCGCCGTGCACACCCGACCACCGCGCCGACAACACGCCGGGCATACCGTTCAGGGCATCCACCGAGATACCGGAATCGTCTGCCACACACGCCAATCCGGTGGCACGGAACCCATCCCGTGCCTTGGCCAGAGCGTTGTCCTCGAAGGTCGCGCCGGTTTCCGGCGCCTCGTCGAACGGGGCGACATCGGCCAGGGACACCAGGTCCAGCCCGGTGATCCCGGCCGCATCCAGTACCCGCCGTAGCTCGGCCAGCTTCTTCGCGTTACGGCTGGCCACAAGAAGCGAGGGCACTCAGCTTCCGAACGACTTCTTGGGCGCGGGCCCTTCCGGCAGCACACCCGGATACGGCAATTCCAGTGCCTCGCGCTGGACTACGAACAACTGCTCACAACCCGCCAGCGCGGCGTCGAGCATCTTGTCCAGGGTTGAGCGCGGGAACGTCGCGCCCTCGCCGGTGCCCTGGATCTCCACCAGGGTGCCGGTGTCGGTGGCGACGACGTTCATGTCCACCTCGGCGCGCGAGTCCTCGGTGTAGGGCAAATCCAGACGCACGCGACCGTCGACCACGCCCACCGACACCGCTGCGATGGCGCAGGACAGCGGACGCGGATCGGAAAGCCGTCCGGCCGCAGCGAGATACGTGACCGCATCGGACAGCGCCACGTACGCGCCGGTGATGGCAGCGGTGCGGGTGCCGCCGTCGGCCTGCAGCACGTCGCAGTCGATCGCGATGGTGTTCTCCCCCAGCGCACCGAGGTCGATGCACGCGCGCAGTGAACGTCCGACCAGGCGGCTGATCTCCTGGGTCCGACCGCCGACGCGCCCCTTGACCGATTCCCGGTCGGAACGGTCGTGGGTGGCGGCGGGCAACATGGCGTATTCGGCGGTCAGCCAGCCCTGCCCGGAACCCTTACGCCAGCGCGGCACCCCTTCGGTGACCGAGGCGGTGCACATGACACGGGTCTGGCCGAACTCCACCAGTACCGATCCGGCGGGATGCGATGTGAATCCGCGGGTGATGGTTACCGGGCGCAGTTCGTCGTCGAGACGACCGTCTTCTCGCTTGGACACCCGCCAACCCTAGCGGGTCACCGCCGGGTGACGTCGAAGGTCTCGCCGCTCAGCACGGCATGCACGGGGCCGTCGAACTCGGCCTTGGCCTCGCTGATCACATCCTCGCGCGACGTCCACGGCGGAATGTGGGTGAGCAGCAGCTCACCGACGCCGGCTTCGGCGGCAGCGCGCCCTGCCTCGGTGCCCGACAGGTGCAGGTGCGGCGGACGGGACGGATCGTGTGTCCACGAGGCCTCGCACAGGAAGACGTCGGCCCCGCGGGCCAGTTCGACGAGCGCGTCGCAGTACCCCGTGTCGCCGCTGTAGACCAGGGTTGCCCCGGACGGATCGGTGAAGCGCATGCCGAAGGATTCGGTCGGATGGCACACCAGCCGGGGTGTCACGTCGAGTGTGCCCAACTGCACCGTGGTGCCGTCCTCCCAGTTGCGCACCTCGAAGATGTCGGTGAAGTCGTCGATCTCCCCGCCCTCGGGCGAGGAGGCTGCACCGAGCCGGGCCCAGGTGTTGACCGGCCCGTACATCAGGCCGCGCTCGGTGGCCGGGATCGGGTGATAACGCCGCCACACGAACAGGCCGGGCAGATCCAGACAGTGGTCGGCGTGCAGATGGGACAGCAACACGTTGACCGAATTCGGATCGGCGTAGCGCTGCAGCGCACCCAGGACGCCCCCGCCGAAGTCGACGACCATCGGAGTCGTGTCAGGTGCGGTGACGAGATAGCCGGAGGCTGCCGAATCCGGGCCGACAACGCTGCCGGAGCATCCCAGGATGGTCAATCGCACAGTGTCTAGCTTGCCATGCTTGCTGTGCACGTTGCCAAGACATCGCCGGTTTGGGCGACGGAGATCATTTTCCGGCCCCCACGTGACGCCGGACCTGCCGCGCCCCGTCCAGCCCCGGGCCCAGGAAGCGGGCGGCCAGCGTGGTGAACGCCTCAGGATCGCCGGTGGCCTCGAACACCCGTCGGGCCGGGCCGGATTCGTGCGGCTTCAGCAAATCGAGTTCGGTGAGCACCCGGAGCAGGTCCTTGGCGGTCTCCTCGGCCGAGGAGACCAGCGTGACGTTGTCGCCCATCGCCAACTGGATCAGACCGGACAGCATCGGGTAGTGCGTGCACCCCAACACCAGGGTGTCCACCTCGGCGCGCTGCAGCGGTTCGAGATAGCCCTCGGCCAGACCCAGCACCTGGCGACCACTGGTGACCCCGCGCTCCACGAAGTCGACGAACCGCGGACAGGCAACCCCGAACACCTCGGTGTCACGCGCCGCGGCGAACGCATCCTGATAGGCGCCCGAGGCGATGGTGGCGGCCGTGCCGATCACACCGATGCGACCGTTGCGGGTGGCGGCCACCGCCCGCCGGACCGCAGGCAGGATCACTTCGACCACCGGCACCGGTGAGTAGCGCTCGCGCGCGTCGCGCAGGCAGGCCGAGGACGCGGTGTTACAGGCGATCACCAGAGCCTTGACGCCGCGGGCCACCAGGTCGTCACCGATGGCCAGGGAGTGCGCCCGGATCTCGGGAATGGTCAGCGGCCCGTAGGGACCGTTGCCCGTGTCGCCGACGTAGATGATGTCCTCGTCGGGCAGTTGGTCGATGATCGCGCGGGCCACGGTCAGACCACCGACGCCGGAGTCGAAGATGCCGACGGGTGCGAGTGGGTCGTTCATACGGTCATGCACTCAGACGCGGCCGGGCGGAGCTCTTCTTCGCTTCCCGCGCCTTACGTTCCGGTCCGGACAACAGGTATGCCGCCAATACACCGGCGGCGGCGCCACTGAGGTGACCCTGCCAGGACACGCCCGCATTACCGGGCAACACTCCGAACAGCACACCGCCGTAGACGAACAGCACGACGACGCCGATCACGATCTCCCACACATTGCGCGTGAAGAATCCGAACACGATCAGGAACGCCAGCCACCCGAAGATCAGCCCGGATGCGCCGATGTGGGTGCTCGTGCACTGCACGGTCACGTAGGGGCAGTGCAGGCCGATGTTGCCGATCAGCCATGTGCCGAAGCCGCCGAGGATCCAGATGATCGCCGTCGCTGCGATGAATCGCCCCATCCCGGCCAAAGTCATGAGAAAGCCGAGCACCAGCGCGGGCACGGTGTTGGCGATCAGGTGCGGCCAGCCGCCGTGCAGCAGCGGCGCCCACAGGATGCCCCACAGTCCGTCGGTCTGCAGGGGTTGGATGCCGTCCTGGTCGAGCCGGTGGCCCATGGCCGTGTCGACGGCCTCGATCACGTACAGCAGCGCGACGAAGCTGACGATCGTGACGCCGCCGACAATCCATGCCGGACGTTTCTTCGGTGCGCCGGCCGCGGGTAGACCCGAGGTTGTCATTCCTGCCCGCTCACGCCCATAGCTGCCCTTCCAATGCATCCTCTGCGTCATCAAGGCTACCGGCGTAGGCACCGGTCGACAGATACTTCCAACCGGCGTCGGCGACCACGAACGCGATGTCCGCGCGCTCCCCCGCCTTGACTGCCTTGGCCGCCATCCCCAGCGCAGCGTGCAGAACTGCGCCGGTCGAGATGCCGGCGAAAATGCCTTCGCGGGTCACCAGATCACGGGTGCGCTTCACCGCGTCATAGGAGCCCACCGAGAACCGTGTGGTCAGCACGTCGGGGTCGTACAGCTCGGGGATGAACCCCTCGTCGATGTTGCGCAGCGCGTACACACCCTCGCCGTAGCGCGGTTCGGCCGCCACGATCTGCACGCCCGGCACGTTCTCGCGCAGGAACCGGCCGGTGCCCATCAAGGTCCCGGTGGTGCCGAGCCCCGCGACGAAGTGGGTGATCTCGGGTAGGTCGGCCAGCAGCTCGGGGCCGGTGCCGTAGTAGTGCGCGTCGCTGTTGGCCGGGTTGCCGTACTGATACAGCATCACCCACGAAGGGTTTTCCGCCGCAAGCTCTTTCGCTGTCGCCACGGCGGTGTTGGATCCGCCCTCGGCTGCGCTGAAGATGATCCTCGCGCCGTAGAGTTCCAGGATCTGACGCCGCTCGATGGAGGTGTTCTCGGGCATCACACAGATCATGTTGTAGCCCTTGAGCATCGCGGCCATCGCCAGCGAGATGCCGGTGTTGCCGCTGGTGGGCTCCAGGATGGTCGCGCCGGGGCTCAGCAACCCGTCACGCTCGGCCTGCTCGATCATGCGCAGCGCCGGCCGGTCCTTGATCGACCCGGTCGGGTTGCGGTCTTCGAGCTTGGCCCACAACCGCACGTGCGGCCCGTCCTCACCATCGTCCCAACGCGGCGAGAGGTTCTGCAGCCCGACCAGCGGGGTGTTCCCGAGGGCCTGCAGCAGTGAGTCGTGCCGTGCCATCGGCTATCCGCCTGCCACAGCGGGCAGGATCGTCACCGAGTCGCCGTCGGACAGCGCGGTGTCCAGCCCGCCCGAGAACCGGACGTCCTCGTCGTTGACGTAGATGTTGACGAACCGGTGCAACTTGCCGTCATCGACCAACCGGCTTGAGATCCCGGAGTAGTTGGCCTCCAGGTCGCTGATCACGGCCGACAAGGTGTCGCCGGATGCGCTGACGCGCTTCTGCCCGCCGGTGTGCGGACGCAGGATGGTCGGGATCGAAACTGAAACAGGCATGTGAGAGCCCTCCTTATGACTAGGTGTACTGCTCGACGATGTCGACGGGTTCCTCGGTGACGACGCCGTCGATGATGCGATAGCTGCGCAGTTCGTGCTCGTCAGGGTCCCGCGTGGAGACCAGCACGTAGTGCGCATCGGGTTCTGCGGCAATCGAGACATCGGTTCGACTCGGATAGGCCTCGGTGCCGGTATGCGAGTGGTAGATCACGACGGGCGCCTCGTCGGCCTCATCCATCGCCTTCCACACCCGAAGTTGCTCCATGGAGTCGAAACGGTAGAAGGTCGGGGACCGCTCGGCGTTGACCATCTGGATGAAGCGCTCGGGCCGATCGGAGCCTTCCGGCCCGGCAATGACCCCACACGCCTCGTCAGGATGGTCGGCGCGGGCATGCGCCACCATGGCCTCGACGAGATCCCGGCGGATCACCAGCACTTGATCACTCCCATTCCTTCACTGCGAACGCTCCCGGCAACATGCCACGGTAGGTCGGTATTCCGGCCACCGGCTCGGCAGCCAGCAGCCCGACCAGTACGGCGCGGGCCAGTACGTCGGCCGCGGCAGCTCCGACCTTGGTCACCAGCGCCGTTTCCGGTGACATCGCTACCGGGGTCTTTTCGTCCGGCTCGACGGTCACCGCGCCCGTCGCCAGCGCAAACACCGTATCGCCATCGATCGGGGTGTGACACGGCTGGATGGTCCGGGCCAGCCCGTCGTGGGCGGCGACCGCCACCCGGCGGCACCCGGCGGGGCTCAGCGCCGCATCGGTGGCGACCACCGCGATCGTGGTGTTCAACGCGCTCAGCTCGGTGTGATGGTCGGCGTAGGCCGCGAGTTGATCGGCGGGCGGGCGGGTCAGTCCGAACTCCTCGATCAGCCCCGCCATCCACGGCAGACCGGTGGCCGGGTCAACCACGTCACCGGCGGCGTTGAGCACGACCAGGGCACCGACCGTGACGCCGCAGTCCAGCGTCACCGACGCCGTACCCACACCGCCCTTGAGCACACCGGCGCGGGCGCCGACCCCGCCGCCGACGGTGCCCAGGGCGAACTCGGTCGAGGCAGCGGCGGCGGCCGCATAACCGAATTCTGCGGTCGGCCGGTTCGCCCAGCCGCCCACCGGCAGATCGAAGATCACCGCGGCGGGCACGATCGGCACCACGCCGCCGTCCATCGCCACCCCGCGGCCCTGCTGCTCCAGCCAAGTCATCACGCCGTCGGCCGCGGCCAGCCCATATGCGCTGCCGCCGGTCAGCACCACGGCGTCGACGTGGCGCACGGTGTTGATCGGGTCCAGGAGGTCGGTCTCGCGGGTGCCCGGGGCGCCACCGCGCCCGTCGACGGCACCGACGGTGCCCGGTGGCGTCAGCACCACCGTCGACCCCGAGGCCCATCCCGAACCCAGCGATACATCCGGGTCAATGCGGTGATGGTGGCCGACCAGAATGCCGCCGACGTCGGTGATCGAGCCCATCTGGTCCTATCTCCCCATCAGGCCGAGGACGAGGTATTCCTGCAGCACGGTGAGCCACTGATAGACGTCGAGGTGCCCGGCCATCGGATGCTCGGCGGGCAGTTGGTCAGGGCCCTGCGCACCGATGTCGAGCATGGTTCCCAACGCCAGCCGGATGTCGTTGACCGCCGCGGCCCACGACTCGGCATCGTCCTGCGTCAGCTCAAGCTTGCCGCCGCCGTCCGGGATGGTGTCCAACAAACGTTGCGCCGCTTCGCGTTTGGCGTCGATGATGGTCGGCTCATGCAGTCCGCGCAGCGCACTGTTGAGGCTCTCGGCGGTACCCGAACCGGCGGGATGCTCGGTCTGCGGCCGATAGAAATCCGGGAGCAGACGCTTCATCGTGGCATCCTCGGGCGGCTGCGGATTACCGGTCTTCATGCCGGTGATCATCTCGAGTTCGTCTGTGGGCCCGGACGATCCACGCTCGTCGAGCATGCCCAGCATCGAGGTGCCCAGGCTCGACAGCAGTGCGGCCTCGTGGGGCTCCAACGCCGAGCGGAAGCGCAGACCGTCGGCGGTCTCGACCCTTTTCCACTTACGCACAGTCGATCAGCGGTCCTGTTGCATCGTGGCCCACAGCCCCGCCGCATGCAGTTTGGACACATCGGTTTCCATCGACTCACGGCTGCCTGCCGACACCACGGCCTTGCCGTCGTTGTGCACCTGCAACATCAGTTTGGTCGCGTGCGGCTCGCTGTATCCGAACAACTTCTGGAACACGTAGGTGACATAGGTCATCAGGTTGACCGGATCGTCCCAGACGATGGTCACCCATGGACTTTCGGAGGCTGTCTCTTCCCGGGGCGCAGCCTCGACGCTGCGCTCCTCGCGGGTCCCCGGACGGGCCTTCGCCGGTGTAACCATGGGCCCACAATACCGGCAGGGGAGCCGCGCTATTGAAGCAGCCGTGAACAGCTACGGTTGCTGGTGTGACCGTCGCGTTGCTCACCGACAAGTACGAGCTGACGATGCTCGCCGCCGCGCTGCGCGACGGCACGGCGCACCGCCGCACCACGTTCGAAGTCTTTGCCCGCCGCCTACCCGAAGGGCGCCGGTACGGCGTGGTCGCCGGCACCGGGCGGTTTGTGGAAGCGTTGGCAGAGTTCAACTTCTCGCCGCAGGAATTGACCGGGCTCTCCGAGTTCCTCGACCCCGCGACACTGGATTATCTGGCGAACTACCGGTTCACCGGTGACGTCGACGGCTATGCCGAGGGCGAGCTCTATTTTCCGGGTTCACCCGTGCTTTCGGTGCACGGAACCTTCGCCGAGTGTGTGGTGCTCGAGACCCTGGTGCTCTCAATCCTCAACCACGACACGGCGATCGCATCGGCGGCTGCCCGGATGACCAGCGCCGCCCACGGCCGCCCGATGATCGAGATGGGCTCACGGCGTACCCACGAGTTGGCAGCCGTGGCCGCAGCGCGGGCCGCCTACCTGGCCGGGTTCACCGGATCTTCCAATCTGGCCGCCCAGCAGCGCTACGGAGTCCCCGCGCTGGGCACCGCGGCGCACGCCTACACGCTGCTGCACACCACCGAGTCCGGCCCCGACGAGCAGGCCGCGTTCCGCGGCCAGGTGGCTGCGCTCGGCGTCGACACCACCCTGCTGGTGGACACCTACGACATCACCGCCGGTGTGGCCAACGCGATCGCCGCGGCCGGTCCGCAGCTGGGCGCCGTCCGCATCGACTCGGGTGACCTCGGGGTGCTGGCCCGTCAGGTGCGCCAGCAGCTCGACGGTCTCGGGGCCACCGGAACCCAGATCGTGGTCTCCGGTGACCTCGACGAGTTCGCGATCGCCGCCCTGCGCGCCGAGCCCGTCGACAGCTATGGCGTCGGCACCTCGGTGGTCACCGGATCGGGCGCACCGACCGCCGGGATGGTCTACAAGCTGGTCGAGGTCGACGGGATCCCGGTGGCCAAGCGCAGCAGCCGCAAGGAATCCCACGGCGGCCGCAAACAGGCGCTCCGGCTGGCCAAGGCCTCGGGCACGATCGTCGAGGAAGTGGTCCACCCGTACGGCCAGGTTCCGTCGGAGCCCTCGGGGCTCACCGCGCGCCGGCTCACGGTGCCACTGGTCACCGACGGTGTCCCCGCCGAGGGGCACCACCCGACCGCCGATCTGACCACCGCGCGCGAGCGGGTGGCCGCGGGTCTGAACAGCCTGCCGTGGGATGGCCTCAAACTTTCCCGTGGCGAGCCGGCCATTCCCACCCGGGTCGTGGCGTCGGCACTGACATGACGACCAAATCGAAGCCATCCCGTGAGGTGGCCAACGTGGTGACCAATCTCCTCAAGATCGCCGTCAAAGGGCTCGGCGGTGCCAGCCGCCCCGGTCAGGTCCAGATGGCCGAGGCCGTCGCCAACGCCTTCGAATCCGGTGAACACCTGGCCGTGCAGGCCGGCACCGGCACCGGCAAATCGCTGGCCTATCTGGTGCCCTCGATCGCCCGCGCGCTGCAGACCGAGCAACCGGTGGTCGTCTCGACTGCCACCATCGCCCTGCAACGCCAGCTGGTCGACCGGGACCTGCCCCGGTTGGTGAACTCACTGGCCGATGCGCTGCCCCGCAAACCCACGTTCGCGCTGCTGAAGGGGCGCGGAAATTACCTGTGCCTGAACAAAATTCACAACGGATCGGCCGAGGAGCCGGCGGACCGACCCCAGGACGAGTTGTTCTCCCCCATGGCTGTCAGCGCCATGGGCCGCGATGTGCAACGGCTGACGGAATGGTCCTCCGACACCGAGACCGGCGACCGCGACGAGGTGACCCCCGGCGTGCCGGACCGATCGTGGTCGCAGGTCAGTGTCTCGGCACGGGAATGCATCGGGGTGTCGCGCTGCCAGTTCGGTACCGACTGCTTCGCCGAGCGGGCGCGGGAGAAGGCCGGGGCCGCCGACGTCGTCGTCACCAACCATGCACTGCTGGCCATCGACGCGCTCTCCGATTTCTCGGTGCTGCCCGAGTACGAGCAACTGGTGGTCGACGAGGCTCACGAACTGGCCGACCGGGTGACCGGGGTGGCCACCGCCGAATTGTCGGCGACCTCGATGGCCGTGGCACACCGCAGAATGTCCCGTTTGGTGGATGACGAACTGGCAGAACGGTTCGAGGCCGCGGTGGCGACGTTGTCCTCGATGCTGCACGAGCTCGACGCCGGCCGCATCGATGTGCTCGACGAGGAACTGGGCACCTATCTGACCGCATTGCGCGATGCCGCCAATGCGGCACGCACGGCGATCGACACCGCACCCAGCGACCCGCAGGCCGCCTCGGCCCGCACCGAGGCCGTCACCGCACTGAGCGACGTCAGTGACACCGCCACCCGGATCCTCACCTCGTTCGTCCCGGCCATCCCCGACCGCGTCGATGTGGTGTGGGTGGAACAGTCGGACGGGCCGAACACCGGAAACACCGGGGCTCCCAGACCAGGACGCAGCCTGTTGCGGGTGGCACCCATGTCGGTGTCGGGCTTGTTGCGCACCAGGCTGTTCGCCAACACCACCGCGGTACTGACCTCGGCAACGCTGACCCTCGGCGGCAACTTCGACGCGATGGCGCGCAACTGGGGCCTTGGCGGTTTCTCCGACGACAATGAGTCGGCCAAACCGGGCTGGCGCGGTCTCGATGTCGGATCACCATTCGACCACGCCAAATCCGCAATCCTCTACGTGGCCAAGCATTTACCGCCTCCCGGGCGGGACGGCACCGACACCAGGACTCTCGATGAGATCGAGGGGCTGATCACCGCGGCCGGCGGCCGCACCCTTGGTCTGTTCTCGTCGATGCGCGCAGCCAAGGCCGCCGCCGAGGTCATGCGCGGACGGCTGTCCACACCGGTCCTGTGCCAGGGCGAGGACACCACTTCGGCTCTGGTGCAGAAGTTCTCAGATGATCCGGAGACCTCGCTGTTCGGCACCCTTTCGTTGTGGCAGGGGGTGGACGTGCCCGGGCCGTCGCTCTCGCTGGTGCTGATCGACCGGATTCCGTTCCCCCGCCCCGACGATCCGTTGTTGACCGCCCGGCAGCGGGCGATCAGCGCGCACGGTGGTAACGGCTTCATGGCGATCGCCGCCAACCACGCCGCGCTGCTCCTCGCCCAGGGCACCGGTCGGCTGCTGCGCCACACCGACGACCGCGGCGTCATCGCGGTGCTCGACTCCCGGTTGGCGACCGCCCGCTACGGCGGGTACCTGCGCTCGTCACTGCCGCCGTTCTGGTCCACCACCGACCCCGAACGGGTACGTCAGTCGCTGAAGCGGCTGCGCGGCGCGAGCTGATATCGCACCCTGAGCTCGCTCGGTTAACTAGTGTGTGCGGCAATTACCCGCGCGGATGGTTATGGCCGCCAGAGTGCACCGGAAGGCGGCAAAATGAGCCGACGCGCCCTGTTCGGCATCGCTTTTGCCGTATGCACGGTGTTGCCGCTGGCGGGTTGCTCGTCTCTGGTGGGCGGGACGGCGGTGTCGGTGTTCAGCGACCCCTTCTCGGTTGCCGGAATGCCCGCCACCGACGGTTCGAGCGGTTTGCGCCCCGACGCCGAGAAGCCCTCTCGCAAGGTCACCAACTCCGACGGCGGCAAGATCGACAACCTCGCCGCCAGCGCTGTCAGCGACCTCGAAGAGTACTGGTCGGATGCCTACTCCGAGGCGTTCGAAGGTGAGTTCCAACCGGTGCGGGCGCTGATCTCCTGGGACGCCGAGAGTTTCGACGGTGGGTTCTGCGGGATGGAGACCTACGGTCTGGTCAATGCCGCGTTCTGCAAACCGGATCGGACCATCGGTTGGGACCGCGGCGTGCTGATGCCCGGGCTGCGCCAACAGAACGGCGACATGGGCGCCGTCATGGTGCTCGCCCACGAGTACGGCCATGCGATCCAGCAGCAGGCCGGACTGGTCAACCGCAAGACGCCCACCCTGGTCGCCGAACAGCAGGCCGACTGTCTGGCGGGCAGCTACATGCGCTGGGTGGCCCAGGGTGACTCCCCGCGGTTCTCACTCAGTACCGCCGACGGGCTCAACAAGCTGCTCGCCGCCGTGATCGCGTTCCGGGACCCGCTGCTCACCGAGGCCGAGGCCCGGGTCGGGATCGACGAGCACGGGTCGGCGTTCGAACGGATCTCGGCCTTCCAATTCGGGTTCACCGACGGGCCCGCGGCCTGTGCCGCGATCGACGTCAAGGAGATCAACCAGCGGCGCGGCGACCTTCCGGTCCTGCTGCCCGAGGACCAGAGTGGCGACCTGGACATCACCGAACACTGGGTGCGCTCGATGGTCGACGCGCTCAACATCCTCTTCAAGCCGGCGAGCCCCCCACGGCTCGACTTCCGGCCCGAGGCGGCAGCGGACTGCGCAAACGCACGGCCCAGCCCCCCGGCCTCCTACTGCCCTGACACCAACACCATCGTCGTCGACCTGGCCGAAATGCAAGCGCTGGCAACACCGTCCGACGAGGTCGACGTCGGCGATCTGGCCGGCGGTGACAACACCGCGTTCTCGGTGCTGATTTCGCGTTACGCCCTGGCCCTTCAACATGCCCAGGGCTTGGTGCTCGACAACGCCGAGGCGGCGCTACGCACCGCCTGCCTGACGGGCGTGGCCACCGCCAAGATGATCAAGCCCGTGAACCTGCCCAACGGCGACACCATCCTGCTGACCGCGGGCGACGTCGACGAGGCGGTATCGGGCATCCTGACCAACGGGTTGGCGGCCAGCGACGTCAACGGAGAGTCGGTGCCCTCGGGGTTCGCCCGCATCGATGCGTTCCGGGTCGGCATCCTCGGTGACGAGCAGCGCTGTCTCAAGCGCTTCGCGTGACGGCTCAGACCACCTTCGTGGTGCCGTACCAGGCCAGCACCGCCTCGGATTCTTCGGTGGAACGGGTCAGCACCGCATAGGACCGGATGAACGACTGGCCCACGCAGCCGTCGATCTTCACCCTGAAGTTGCTGATCATCACCCATGGCTCGGTGCCCTTGAATTCCTTCTTGGTCACCGGGATGAGGTTGATGATGCCGGGCTTGAGACCGACCGTGATGCCGCCGCCGATGTTGGCGCCGACCCCCGGCAGGATGCCCTCGGGCCAGGGCGAGACCACATCGGTGCCCAGGACCCCGATCGAGCTGTTGAGCCCGGCGGTGCCGGTCAACGAGACGCCGTTGGACGTGCTCATGTCGATGCCGCAGCCGATCTGATAGCCGGCCTCCAGGGTGCCGCCCGGCTTGTCGCCGCCGTCGGGTCCGGTCATGGCGCCGCGGTAGGTTCCGCCGACGACGTATTCGCGCGAGGACAACGCGGTGGTCAGCGGCGGTGCCGCGACCTGCGTCTCGTCGGCGGCCGACACCGTGAGGTCCCAGCCGTCCGGGGTTTTGAGGGTGGCCGGTGGGGTCGACTCGACCAGATCGGCAACGACCGGTTCACCCGGCTTGGGCAGCACATCGGCGACCACCTCGATTTCGGGGGCGACGACGGGATCGGCCCAGGCCGGGGCAACCGACGCCGTGCAGGCCAGGGCCGCGGCCGTGAGCAGTCCCAACGAGCGAATCAACACAGGCGGCCTCTCGTTACAGTTCCCCGCAGGAACGTATCGCCACGTTCCCGGAGGGAACCTGCCTATGTACTTACCTGACCGTTGCCGGCGACGGTCACTCAGGTGGGCATTTTCAGGACGAATCCACATTCCAGCGCCACCCAACAGGCCCCGTCGGGACCGATTGCCAACCCGTGCGGTTCGCTTCCGGATGGCAGGTCGATGGTCACGACCTCACCGTCGCCGCTGATCCGGGCGATCTGGTCGGCACCCCAGAGGCTGACCCAGACGCCGTCGGTCGGGTCGGCGACCACCGCGTGCGGTTTGCCCGGCAGGTCGAGCTCCTGGATCGCGTCGTGGACCGGGATCCTGCCCACCTTGTCGGCGCGGATCTCGGTGAACCAGACCGCATCGTCGTGCGTGGCGGCGATGCCCACCGGACCGGCTGCGGCAGTGGGCAGTTCGCGAACCGTGAGATTTCCGTCGACGGTCAGCCGGCCGACCTTGCCGGTCTCGTTGAGGGTGAACCACAACGCGTCGTCGGGCCCCTTCGTGATCATCGACGGCATCCCGCCGACCACGGATTGGCTGCTGATCTCACCATCGGTGCCGATCCGGCAGATCTGGCCCGACGTCATCGTGGTGAACCACATGGCATCGTCCGGGCCTGCGGTGATGCCGAATGGTGAACTGCCCTCGGGCAATTCGAACGAACTCAGCTCCCCCGCCGTGGTGATCCGGCCGATGCGATCGTCGCCGGAGCGGGTGAACCACAGGGCCCCGTCCGGACCGGCCGCGATGATCGACGGACGCGCACACTCCGCAACCGGGTACGTGGTCACGTCGCCGGCGGCCGAGATCCGGGCGACAGCGCCGGCATGCACCAGCGTCACCCACATCGCGCCGTCGCTTCCGGCTGCCAGCGCGTACGGTCCACCGTCGAGCTGAACTTTGAGCGCCTTACTCAAGCCAGTGCCACCAGGCCCAACTCGTTGTCGGCGGTCAGCAACCGATGGTGCGGCAGCACCCGGACGGTGTACCCCACCGGCCCGGCCACCGGCAGCGGCGTGCTGGTGGAGAACACGTCGGTATCTCCGTCTGCCGACCCGGTGTGCGTCATCGGCACGGTCACCGGATTCACGATGACGTCACTGGCGTCCACCCGGCCCAGCACGGCCTGCACCGTGACCTCGTCGGGCCTCAGGCCGGCCAACTGCACCGTGGCCGTCAGCGTCAGCTGTGAACCCAACAACGGCGTATCGGGCAGGCCATAGCTGTCCACATCGGTGATCTGGATCTTCGGCCAGGCCTCCTGCGCACGGCGACGGTAGGTGGCCAGTTCCCGGGCTGCACCGAACGGCTCACCCGAGGTGGCCTCGACGGTCTCGCGCAACGACAGCGCCGCAGGCACGTAGTACTTCTCGGTGTAGTCGCGCACCATGCGCGAGGCGAGCACCTTGGGCCCCAGCACCTGCAACGTGTGGCGCACCATCTCGACCCACCGGGTCGGGACACCATGTTCGTCGCGCTCGTAGAACTTGGGTGTGACCGCATGCTCGAGCAGGTCGTACAGGGCGGCGGCCTCCAGATCGTCGCGACGCGCCTCGTCGGCCACGCCGTCGGCGGTCGGGATCTCCCATCCGTTGTCGCCGTCGTACCACTCGTCCCACCAGCCGTCCCTGATGGACAGGTTCAGCCCGCCGTTGAGCGCGCTCTTCATGCCCGACGTGCCGCACGCCTCCAACGGTCGCAACGGATTGTTCAGCCAGACATCGCAACCCCAGTACAACAACCGGGCCATCGACATGTCGTAATCGGGCAGGAACGCGATGCGATGGCGCACCTCCGGACGGTCGGCGAACCGCACGATCTGCTGGATCAGTGCCTTGCCCCCGTCGTCGGCCGGGTGCGACTTGCCCGCCACGATCAGCTGCACCGGCCGTTTCTCGTCGAGCAGCAGTTTCTCCAGCCGCTCCGGGTCGCGCAGCATCAGCGTCAACCGCTTGTAGGTCGGCACCCGCCGCGCGAATCCGACGGTCAGCACCGACGGATCGAAAGCGGTTGCGATCCAGCCGAGTTCAGCGTCCGATGCACCGCGTTCCAGCCAGGAACGGCGCAGCCGGTCGCGCACGTCGGCGATCAACGTCTCGCGCAGTTGCGATCGGATCCACCACATATGGCCGGGGTCGACTTCCTGCAGGCGTTCCCACACCGCCGGTTCGGCGGCCTCAGAGCCGATCAGCTCACGTCCCAGTGCCAACCACTGCGGCGCCGCCCAGGTCGGGGCGTGTACACCGTTGGTGATCGAGCCGATCGGGACCTCGGCCCGGTCGAACCCCGGCCACAGGTCGTTGAACATGGCGCGGCTGACCCGACCGTGTAGCAGCGACACCCCGTTGGCCCGCTGCGCCAGCCGCAGACCCATGTGCGC
This sequence comes from Mycolicibacterium arcueilense, assembly GCF_058536225.1. NCBI lineage: Bacteria > Bacillati > Actinomycetota > Actinomycetes > Mycobacteriales > Mycobacteriaceae > Mycobacterium > Mycolicibacterium arcueilense. The sequence continues at coordinate 14,989 of NZ_JBZTYL010000026.1, read as the reverse complement.
CATGTTGAACTTCGACGGATCGTCCTCGGCACCGAACGCGACAACCCGCTCCAGCGGCACTCCGGGCAGCAGCCGCGAATCGGCAGGACCAGCGGGCGGACTGCCGAAGTAGCGTCGGATCATCTCGACCGGGAACCGGTCGATCCCGGCCGGCACCGGGGTGTGGGTGGTGAACACCGTCGAGGAACGCACCACCGTCAGTGCGGTGTCGAAATCCAGTCCCGCCGCGACCAACTCGCGGATACGCTCCACGCCGAGGAAACCGGCGTGGCCCTCGTTCATGTGGAAAACCTCAGGGGCAGGCAGGTTTTCGATCTCGGTGAACGCCCGGATCGCGCGAATGCCGCCGATACCGGCCAGGATCTCCTGCTTGATCCGGTGTTCCTGATCGCCGCCGTAGAGCCGGTCGGTGACGCCGCGCAGTTCGTGCTCGTTCTCCGGAACATCGGAATCGAGCAGGAGCAGCGGAATCCGGCCCACCTGCGCGATCCAGACCCGGGCCCGCAGGTCGCGGGCCTCCGGCAACGCCAACTCCACCAGCACCGGCGCGCCGGACGCGTCGGTGAGCAGGCGCAACGGCAGGCCCTGCGGGTCCAGCGACGGATAGGTCTCGTGCTGCCAACCGTCGGCGGTCAACGACTGCCGAAAGTAACCCGATCGGTAGTAGAGGCCGACCGCAATCAACGGCAGCCCCAGATCCGACGCGGATTTCAGATGATCACCGGCCAGGATGCCCAGGCCGCCCGAATAGTTGGGCAGCACCTCGGCGACACCGAACTCCATCGAGAAGTACGCGATACCTTTCGGCATCGCGACCCCGTCCTCGATCTGCTGCTGGTACCACAGCGGGCGGCTCAGATAGTTGTCCAGGTCGGCGGCCAGCTCGTCGAGCCGGCCCAGGAAGGATTCGTCGGCCGCCAGTTCGTCGAGCCGTTGCGGACTGACCGCCCCCAGCAACGCGACCGGGTCCCCGTTGGTCTGCTGCCACAGCTCGGAATCGAGCACGGCAAACAGATCCTGGGTGGGTTTGTGCCACGACCAGCGCAGGTTGATCGACAGCCGTTCCAGCGCCGCCAACCGCTCGGGAAGGTGCGCGCGGACGGTGAACCTTCTGAGGGCTTTCACGCGATCCAACCTTACTGACAATTCCGGTTCGTGCAGCGATGAGCGATATCCGTTCAGCCGGTGTTAGCCCTACGAGCGGCGGTCTGGTCGCGCTTAACGCCCGTCGGATTGGGCAGCCCATTACGGTGGGTATCAGACACGCGACAAGGTGTGTGAACGAGAGACAGCCGCTTGATCGAGACGACGTGAGGAGTGGATGGGTGGCCGGTCGTATCGGAATCGACGATGTCGCGCCTGTGATCTTCGGCGGGCAGTTCCCGGCAAAAGCCGTCGTGGGCGAGGTGGTGCCAGTGCGCGCCACCGTCTGGCGCGAGGGACATGACGCCGTCGCGGCCACGTTGGTGGTGCGGTATCTCGGTACGGACTACCCGCAGCTGGCTACCGGACCCGGCACCGCGGCCGCACCGGTGCCCATCGACACCGTATTGCCCACCAACTCAGGGGTGCGTCCTTCACAACGCATCAAGCCCCAGGCCCTGCCGATGTCCACCGGACACACCCCCGATGTCTTTCACGGCCAGTTCACGCCCGACACCGTCGGCCTGTGGACCTACCGGGTCGACGGCTGGGGCGATCCGCTGTCCACCTGGCGGCACGCGGTCGAGGTCAAGCTCGGCGCAGGTCAGAGCGAAGCCGAGTTGTCCAACGACCTTCTGGTCGGGGCACGTCTGCTCGAGCGCGCCGCCGCAGGGGTGCCCCGTAAACTGCGCGATCCGCTGATCGAGGCCGCCGCGGCACTGCGCATCCCCGGTGACCCGTTCCGCCGTGCGGGGGCGGCACTGTCCGAAGAGGTCACCGAACTGCTCGAGCAGTACCCGTTGCGCGAGTTGGTCACCCGCGGTGAGCAATACGGCGTCTGGGTGGACCGGCCGCTGGCCAGGTTCTCCTCGTGGTACGAGATGTTCCCGCGGTCCACCGGCGGCTGGGACAAGACCGGACATCCCGTGCACGGGACATTCACCACCGCCGCCGAGCAGCTTCCCCGGATCGCCCGCATGGGTTTCAACATCGTGTATCTGCCGCCCATCCACCCGATCGGCAAGGTGCATCGCAAAGGACGCAACAACGCGGTCACCGCCGCACCGGACGATGTCGGGTCACCGTGGGCCATCGGCAGCGACGAGGGCGGTCACGATGCGGTGCATCCCGCGCTCGGCACGATCGACGACTTCGACGACTTCGTGGCCGCCGCCCGCAGGCAAGGTGTCGAGGTGGCGCTCGATCTCGCACTCCAGTGCGCGCCGGATCACCCATGGGCCGCAGCGCATCCGGAGTGGTTCACGGTGTTGCCCGACGGCACCATCGCGTATGCGGAGAATCCGCCCAAGAAGTATCAGGACATCTATCCGCTCAACTTCGACAACGACCCCGCCGGCCTGTACCACGAGGTGCTGCGGGTGGTGCGGTTCTGGATCTCGCACGGTGTCAAGGTCTTCCGCGTCGACAACCCGCACACCAAACCGCCGAACTTCTGGGTCTGGCTGATCGCCGAGGTCAAGAACGAAGATCCGGACGTGCTGTTCCTGTCCGAGGCCTTCACCCGACCCGCCCGGCTCTACGGCCTGGCCAAGCGCGGTTTCACCCAGTCCTACACGTATTTCACCTGGCGTACCAACAAGTGGGAGCTGACCGAGTTCGGCAACGAGATCACCGCGAACGCCGACAGCGCACGGCCCAGCCTGTGGGTCAACACGCCCGACATCCTGCACGAGTCGCTGCAGCACGGCGGTCCCGGCATGTTCGCGATCCGCGCGGTGCTGGCCGCCACCATGAGCCCGTCATGGGGCATGTATTCGGGTTTCGAACTGTTCGAGCACCGAGCCGTCCGGGAGGGCAGCGAGGAATACCTGGATTCGGAGAAATACGAGCTGCGTCCCCGTGACTTCGCGGCGGCGATGGCCGAGGGCCGTTCGCTCGAACCGTTCGTGACCCGCCTCAACGAGATCCGGCGCCTGCACCCGGCCCTGCGCCAGCTTCGCACCCTGACCTTCCACCACGTGGACAACGACGCACTACTCGCCTACAGCAAGTTCGACCCGATCACCGGAGACACCGTGCTCGTGGTGGTCACGCTCAACGCGTTCGGCCCGGAAGAAGCCATGTTGTGGTTGAACATGGAGGCACTGGGTATGGAATCGCATGACCGGTTCTGGGTACGCGACGAGATCACCGGCGAGGAATACCAATGGGGACAGTCGAATTACGTTCGCCTCGATCCCGCCAAGGCGGTGGCACACGTGCTGAACATGCCGCTCGTACCCTATGAGCAACGACTGGGCTTGCTACGCAGGGAATGAGAACAAGATGACGAGAAGCAACCACCTCACCGACAGACATCTGCGGCCCGACCCATCGGACATCCAGCGGCTGCTGATCGGGCAACACCACGACCCGCATTCGGTGCTGGGGGCCCACGAGTACAACGGCCGGACCGTGATCCGGGCCTACCGTCCGCACGCCGTCAAGGTCGTGGCGGTGATCGGCGGCGACCGATTCCCCATGCAGCACATCGACTCCGGGCTTTTCGCGGTGGCTGTTCCGTTCACGAACCTCGCCGACTACCGCCTGGAGATCGCTTATCCGGGTGCCGACGAAACCATCTTCACCCACACCACCGCCGATGCCTACCGGTTCCTGCCCACCCTCGGCGAACTGGACCTCCATCTGTTCGCCGAAGGGCGCCACGAACGCCTCTGGGAGATCCTGGGCGCGCACCCGCGCAGTTTCACCACCCCCGACGGCGTCGTCGAGGGCGTGTCGTTCGCAGTGTGGGCACCGAACGCCAAGGGCGTCAGCGTGATCGGTGACTTCAATCACTGGGACGGCAACGAGGCCCAGATGCGGGTGCTGGGCTCGTCGGGGGTCTGGGAGTTGTTCTGGCCGGGGTTCCCGATCGACGGCCTGTACAAGTTCCGCGTGCACGGCGCCGGCGGGGTCACCACCGACCGCGCAGATCCGATGGCGTTCGCCACCGAGGTGCCGCCGCAAACGGCGTCCCGGGTCACCACCAGCTCCTACACCTGGAGCGACGGCAAGTGGATGACCCAGCGCGCCGCGCAGAATCCGGTGTTCGAACCGATGAGCACCTACGAGGTGCACCTGATGTCGTGGCGTCCCGGGCTCAGCTACCGACAGTTGGCCACGGAACTCACCGAATATGTTGTGGAACAGGGTTTCACCCACGTCGAACTGCTGCCGGTGGCGGAGCATCCGTTCGGCGGATCGTGGGGCTACCAGGTCACGTCCTATTACGCCCCGACCTCCCGGTTGGGAACTCCTGACGATTTTCGGTTCCTGGTGGATTCACTGCACCGGGCCGGGATCGGCGTGATCGTCGACTGGGTCCCGGCCCATTTCCCCAAAGACGCCTGGGCCCTTGGCCGTTTCGACGGCACGCCGCTGTACGAGCATTCCGACCCGCGCCGCGGGGAACAGCTCGACTGGGGCACTTACGTCTTCGACTTCGGTCGCCCCGAGGTACGCAATTTCCTCGTCGCCAATGCGCTGTACTGGCTGCAGGAGTACCACGTCGACGGCCTGCGCGTGGATGCCGTCGCCTCGATGCTCTACCTCGACTACTCCCGCCCCGAGGGTGGTTGGACCCCCAACATCTACGGCGGGCGGGAGAACCTGGAGGCGGTGCAGTTCCTGCAGGAGATGAACGCCACCGTGCACAAGGCGAACCCCGGAATCGTCACCATCGCCGAGGAGTCGACATCCTGGCCCGGGGTCACCCGTCCGACCAACCTCGGCGGCCTCGGGTTCTCGATGAAATGGAACATGGGCTGGATGAACGACACGCTCGACTACGTCAGCCATGACCCGGTGCATCGCAGCTACCACCATCACGAGATGACGTTCTCGATGCTGTACGCGTTCAGTGAGAACTATGTGCTGCCGATCAGCCACGACGAGGTAGTGCACGGAAAGGGCACGCTGTGGACCCGGATGCCCGGCGACGACCACGCCAAGGCCGCCGGGCTGCGTAGCCTGCTGGCCTACCAGTGGGCCCATCCCGGTAAGCAACTCTTGTTCATGGGCCAGGAATTCGGACAGCGCGCCGAGTGGTCGGAGGAACGCGGGCTGGACTGGTTCCAGCTCGACGAGCAGGGCTTCTCCGGCGGGGTGCAACGCTTGGTGCGCGATCTCAACGGGATCTACGCGCGCCACCCGGCGTTGTGGAGCCGTGACACCAGCCCCGAGGGGTACTCGTGGATCGATGCCAACGACTCCGCCAACAACGTGCTGAGCTTCCTGAGGTTCGGAGCCGACGGATCCGTGCTGGCCTGCGTGGTGAACTTCGCCGGCAGCGAGCACAGCGAATACCGACTCGGTCTACCTCATGCCGGTGACTGGCAGGAGGTGCTCAACACCGACGCGACGATCTACAACGGGTCCGGCATCGGGAACATGGGCGCGGTGCAGGCCACCGACGAGCCGTGGCACGGCCGCCCCGCCTCGGCGGTGATGGTTCTGCCGCCCCTGGCGATGCTGTGGTTCGAGCCCGTCTAGAAGTCGCCTAGAGGTCCCTTTTCCTTGCGCGAGAGACGCGTAGGTACCCGGAAATCGACGTTCCGGGGGTACTTACTCGTCTGCTCGGCAGAAGTCGGGTCAGTACAGCGCGTTGGCCAGATTGCGGCGGCCCGCGACGACCTCGGGATCGGCGGGGTCGAACAGGTCGAACAGCTCGATGAGCCGGGTCCGCACCTTGGTCCGGTCGTCGCCGGCGGTGCGCTTGATCAGTGCGATGAGCCGATCGAAGGCCGCCGACACCTCTTGAGCCAGGAGTTCGGCATCAGCCGCGGCGAAGGCGGCGTCGATGTCGTCGGGAGCGGCGTCGGCAACAGCAACGGCATCAGGGCGCTGCGCGCTGGCCCGCTGCAGGAACGCGATCTGTCGCACCGCGCCCTTGGCCTCGGCATGATTGGGCTGCGCATCGAGAATCGCCTGATAGGCGGCGGCCGCTGCGGGGAAGTCCCCTTCGTCCAGGTGGGCACGGGCCGCGGCCAGTTCGGGGTCGACCTGCTCGGCCTCGTCGTCACCGTCGCCGGACCCGGTCAGCTTGCCCGCGGTCGCGTCGAGCAGCGAATCGACCCAGCGACGGAGTTCGTCTGCCGGCTGAGAGCCCTGGAAGCTGGCGATCGGCTGTCCGCCGGCTAGCGCAACGACGGTGGGCACGCCCTGGATGCCGAACATCTGCGCCACCCTCGGGGTGGTGTCGACGTTGACCAGCGCCAGGGACCATTTGCCGTTGTCGGCGTCAGCCAGACCGGCCAGGGTGTCCCCCAGTGCGGCACTGGAATCGCTGCGCGGAGACCACAGCAGCACCACTACCGGCACCTGACCGGAGCGGACCAGCACCTCGGCTTCGAAGTTGGCTTCGTTGACCTCGGTGACATTCGGGCCGCCGGGCGCACTGGGACTGCCAGCGCCGGTGGCCGCCGCGGGCCGCTGCTTGAGTGCCGAGAGGTCAACAGCGCCGGCCAGAGCCGGCCCCACCGAAGGTCGTGGACGAGTCACGCCATCAAGTCTGTCACGTCGTTTCCGGGACAGCCCCGCCCGGTTGTGCCACCAGCGCGGGAGCCTCGCCCGATTCGATGCGGGCGGTCCGATCCGCCCACATGACAAAGATCACACTGCCCAATGGCACGATGCTGGCCAGCAACGCCAGAATCCAGGTGCCTACGCCCCACTTGCAGGCGATACCAACCAGCAGGGCGGCCACCACGAAGGCGACGAAAACGCCCCCGTGGATCGGTCCGAACACCTTGACACCGATCTCGGTGCGCGGACTGCCCAGGTACTTGAAATACATGCCGACCAGCAGGCCGGCCCAGCTCACCGCCTCAGCGAGGGCGATGAGCCGGAACCAGCCGGAAACCGTGCGCAGGTCGAAGGAGCGTGTCATGGCCGCCATTGTGCCTGAACGGACGGCCAGCTACTACGCAGCGTCGTTTTGATCCGTCGGTTAACTACGGGCGACGCAGGATCAGGGCATCGCCCTGGCCACCGGCACCGCAGAGCGCGGCCACCGCGTAGCCGGACCCCTTACGCGCCAGCTCCAGCGCGGCGTGCAGGGTGATGCGCGCACCGGACATCCCGATCGGGTGGCCGATGGCGATCGCGCCGCCGTTGACGTTCACCTTGGCCGGATCGACACCGAGTTCCTTGGTCGAGGCCAGCGACACCGCAGCGAACGCCTCGTTGATCTCGAGGACGTCCAGCTGATCGACGCTGATGCCCTCGCGCTCGACGGCCTTCTTGATCGCGTTGGCGGGCTGGCTCTGCAGCGTGGAGTCCGGACCGGCCACCACACCGTGGGCACCGATCTCACACAGCCAGTCCAGGCCCAGCTCCTGCGCCTTGGCCTTGCTCATCACCACGACCGCGGCCGCACCGTCGGAGATCTGCGACGACGAGCCGGCAGTGATGGTGCCGTCCTTGCGGAAGGCCGGACGCAGGCCGCCCAGCGATTCGGCGGTGGTGTTGGCCCGGATGCCCTCGTCCTCTGCGAACTCGATCGGGTCACCCTTGCGCTGCGGGATAGACACCGGCACCACCTCGTCGGCGTACACCCCGTCCTTCCATGCCGCGGCGGCCTTCTGGTGCGACTGAGCAGCAAACTCGTCCTGCTCGGCGCGGGTGAACTTGTCGACGTCGTTGCGCTGCTCGGTGAGCGCGCCCATCGGCTGGTCGGTGAACACGTCGTGCAGACCGTCGTAGGCGAGGTGGTCGACCAGCGTCGCATCGCCGTACTTGTAGCCCTCGCGGCTCTTGGGCAGCAGGTGCGGGGCCTGGCTCATCGACTCCTGCCCACCTGCGACGACGACCTCGAACTCACCGGCGCGGATCAGCTGGTCGGCCAGCGCGATCGCGTCGATGCCCGAAAGGCACATCTTGTTGATGGACAGGGCGGGCACATCCCAGCCGATGCCGGCGGCCACAGCTGACTGACGAGCGGGCATCTGACCGGCGCCGGCGGTCAGCACCTGGCCCATGATCACGTAGTCCACCAGCGAAGCGTCGACCTTCGCCTTCTCCAGGGCGCCGCGGATCGCGATCGCGCCCAGGTCACTGCCGGAAAAATCCTTCAGCGAGCCCATCAACTTGCCAACCGGAGTACGCGCTCCAGCAACAATCACCGACGTGGTCATTCTTTCCTCCAAAGCCATGGTCCAAGAGCTGTGTGGGCGATCACACATACGCAAACGTTCAGGTAAAGGTTACCGTTGCGTTATGACCGCCGAACAGGTTGATGCCCGTCCTGCACTCGCTTCCGCGCTGGTGACGGCGATCGATCACGTCGGTATCGCCGTTCCCGATCTCGATGTCGCGGCCAAGTGGTACCACGACCATCTCGGCATGATCGTCCTCCACGAGGAGATCAACGAAGATCAGGGCGTGCGGGAGGCCATGCTCTCGGTGCGCGGCGCCCCCAAGGGCAGCGCCCAGATCCAGCTGCTGGCCCCGCTGAACGAGAAGTCGACGATCGCCAAGTTCATCGATCGCAGCGGCCCGGGCCTGCAGCAGCTGGCCTACCGGACCAGCGACATCGACGCCCTGAGTGAGCGCCTGCGCAGCCAGGGAGTTCGGCTGCTCTACGAAGCTCCCCGCAAGGGCACGGCGAACTCGCGCATCAACTTCATCCACCCCAAGGATGCCGGCGGCGTGCTGATCGAGCTGGTCGAACCGGCTGCGGATTCAGAGCACTAGGACCATTTTCTCGTCGGGCCGCGATTGGCCCGATTCGCCCAGCAGGCGGTGTGCCAGTGTCTGCGGTCATCGACATCGCCGACATCAACCGGCAACACCACCACATGCGCGGTGGCCACCCGAATCTCGTGGTCGCATCCGGGGCATCGATAGACCTTCACCGCACGTGAGGCGGTAACCACCCGCACCTCGTACTCGTAACCGTCAGGCCCCGTCTCGACGCGACGTGACGGCGGCAGTGGCGCGAACCGCCGATCCTCACGACGCCGACGGCGCATCAGAACAGCCGGTATTCGTCGCTGTCCATACCCCGCATCTGGTCATAATCCAAAGTCACGCAGCGGATTCCACGGTCCGTGGCCAGCGTTCGGGCCTGCGGTTTGATCTGCTGGGCAGCGAACACACCCGCCACCGGGGCCAGCACGGTATCGCGGTTGAGCAGGTCGAGATAGCGGGTCAGCTGCTCCACCCCGTCGATCTCGCCGCGGCGTTTGATCTCCACCGCCACCGAACGGCCCAGCTCGTCACGGCACATCAGATCCACCGGACCGATCGCGGTCGGGTACTCACGGCGCACCAGGGTGTAGCCGGCCCCCAGCAGCTCGACGTGTTCGGCCAACAGCACCTGCAGGTGCGCTTCCACACCGTCCTTCACCAGACCGGGATCGACACCGAGTTCGTGGCTGGAGTCGTGCTCGACGTCTTCGACCGTGATGCGCAGCTGCTCACCGGCCTTGTTCTCGACCACCCACAGAACAGACGATGCCCCACCTGGACCTTCTACGGACTCCTCGGTGTGCCAGCACGGCGGGCTCATCCAGTTCAGCGGCTTGTAGGCGCGATCATCGGCATGGACACTGACCGAACCGTCCGACTTGAACAGCAACAGCCTGCGGGCTGATGGAAGGTGGGCGGTCAGCCGCCCGACGTAGTCGACGGTGCACTGGGCAATCACGAGGCGCACCCGATCCACCTTAAGGGCATGTCGAACGAACTAGGCTGACGCCACAATGAACTCCGACAAATCGCTGGCACGACGGCTGGGCCGCGTCCTTGAGGGTGTCACCCGCCAGAACAGCCGGATCCCGGACACCCCGGAATACGGATCGTGGGTGTTGGGCCGGGTATCGGAGAGTCAGCGCCGACGCCGAGTACGCATCCAGGCCATCCTCACGACATTCGTGATCCTGGTGAACCTGCTCGGTATCGGCATCTCGATGATCATCGTCACCCTGTTGTTCCCATCGCCGGATGTGTTCGACCGGCCGGTCCGTTGGATCACCTTCATCGTTGCCCCCATTTACATGGCGACTGCGTTGATCGTCGGGGTGTTCTGGGCGACGACCCGGGTGATCGACAACGTGCGCTGGGCCATCGAGGAACGCCCGCCCACCGTTGCGGATCAGCGGAACACCTTCCTCGCCCCGTTCCGGCTCACCCGGGTGCTGCTGATCCTGTGGGGCGTGGGCACCGCGTTGTTGACGACGCTCTACGGTCTGGTCGACACCAATTACATCCCGAAGTTCCTGCTGGGCATCAGTTTTCCCGGCATCGTGGTGTCGGTCAGCTGCCATCTCTTCACCGAGTTCGCACTGCGACCGGTCGCCGCGCAGGCACTGGAAGCGGGCCCGCCGCCTATCCGCCTGGCGCAGGGCATCATGGGTCGCACCATGGTCGTGTGGGCGCTCAGCTCGGGCGTTCCCATCCTCGGCATCATGCTGGCCGCGGTGTTCGCCGTGACGCTCAACAACCTCACCCCGGTCCAGTTCGCCTACGCCGTCATCGGTCTCGGCTTGTTTGCGTTGATCTTCGGCTTCCTGCTGATGTGGATCCTGTCCTATCTGACCGCAACCCCGATCCGGGTGGTGCGTGCCGCCCTCAATCGCGTCGAGCAGGGCGATCTGGACACCAACCTCGTGGTGTTCGACGGCACCGAACTCGGCCAGCTGCAACGGGGATTCAACTCGATGGTGCACGGCTTGCGCGAGCGCGAGCGGGTCCGCGATCTGTTCGGCCGGCATGTCGGCCGGGAAGTCGCCGCACTGGCCGAACAGGAGAAGCCCGTCCTGGGCGGCGAGGAGCGCCATGCCGCAGTGATTTTCGTCGACGTCATCGGCTCGACCCAGTTGGTCGCCACCAGGCCCGCGGTCGAGGTCGTCGATCTGCTCAACAGATTCTTCGCCGTCATCGTCGATGAGGTCGACAATCACCGCGGCCTGGTCAACAAGTTCGAGGGTGACGCCATCCTCGCGGTGTTCGGTGCGCCGGTCTCGCTGCCCAACGCCGAGGACGAAGCGTTGGGGGCCGCACGGGCCATCGCGCAGCGGTTGCGCGCCGAGGTTCCCGAGCTGAAAGCAGGCATCGGGGTCGCGGCGGGCCAGGTGGTGGCGGGCAACGTGGGCGCCAAGGAACGCTTCGAATACACCGTGATCGGCGAGCCGGTCAACGAGGCGTCACGGTTGTGTGATTTCTCCAAGCAGGTGCCAGGGCACCTGGTGGCCTCATCGGACACCATCGCCAATGCATCTGAAACCGAAAGGGCTCGTTGGTCACTGGGCGAGTCGGTGCCCCTGCGAGGTCTCGGTGAGCCGACCCGGGTAGCCGTGCCGGCCTAGCCTGCGCACCACCGCAACGCCGCGTCCACGGCCTCGTCGAGGGTGCGGAACACGATGGCGTCGTAGTCATCGCGACGGTCGGCAGGCACCACACGACCGTCGGGGTCGACGAGATAGGCCTCCTTGCCCGCAGCGGTCAGGTTGGCCCGCATTCCGGTCAGCATGCCGCGCGCGGCATCGTTGATGTCGTCGACGCGGGTGACGTCCAGCACGGCCACGTCGTACCGATCGCGGTCGTGGTCGGCGGTCCGTAGCACCTGCTCGGCCCCAGCGAACAGGAGGTCCCCCTGGACCTCGTAGACCCGGATGCCCGGGCCCGCGTCGAAGACCGCCCGCAACGTCGACGACGACTCACGGGTGACGCTGAGGAAGTGCAATCCCAGCTGCGAAGACAGGTTTCGGCACACCTGTACGCCGCGCACACTGTTACCGCGTGCATCGAGGCGCGGCGAGTAGACGCCGATGCCGAGTTGGCCGGGCAGCACCGCCACGATGCCACCGCCGACGCCGCTCTTGGCGGGCATGCCCACAGCACTGACCCAATCGCCTGTCGCGTCGTACATCCCGCAGGTCACCATCACACTGAGGGTGCGGCGCACCACGTATGCGTCGATCACCCGTCTCCCGGTCAACGGATTGAGCCCGCCCCGCGCCAACGTGGCGGCCATGCGTGCCAGATCGGTACTGGTCACCTTGACCGAACACTGCCGGAAGTACACATCCAGCACGTCATCCGGATCACCGTCCAGCACACCGAAACTGGCCAACATGTAGGCGATAGCCCGGTTCCGGTTGCCGGTAGCCTTCTCCGAGGCATACACATCCATGTCGATCTCGAGCCGTCGGCCCGCACATGCCGAGTAGAACTCATGGATGCAGTCGAACTGCTCGTCGGGACCTGCTCCGGGGATCAGCGAAACTGCCGCAATCGCACCGGCGTTGATCATCGGGTTTTTCGGGGTCTTGGTCACGTCGTCGACGCTGATCTCGTTGAACGCTTCGCCGGAGGGTTCCACCCCGATCCGGGCGTCGACCGCATCCTGGCCGATCCGGTCCAGCGCGAGGGCATACGTGAACGGCTTCGAAATCGACTGGATCGTGAATTCGACTGCAGCGTCACCGGATTCGTAGACAAATCCATCCGAGGACGACAAGCTGAGCCCGAAGCCCTCAGGGTCGACGTTGGCGAGTTCGGGGATGTAGTTTGCCAGCGCGCCATCGCGCACATCGGTCTGCTCGGCACGAATCCGGTCCAGGTACTGCTGCACCAGCTCGGCCACAGGTCGAAGTCTAGCCGCGAGCCAAGCCCCACGACCATGTCGTTTTTCCGCTAGTGCAGCGCCGGATGCCGTGCCATCGTGGAACGCATGCACGAAGATTTCGACCGCTGCTACCGGGCAGTCCAATCCAAGGACGCACGGTTCGACGGCTGGTTCGTCACCGCCGTGCTCACTACAGGTATCTACTGCCGCCCCAGCTGCCCGGTGCGTCCACCATTCGCCCGGAACATGCGGTTCTATCCGACCGCGGCGGCCGCCCAGGCGGCCGGGTTCCGGGCCTGCAAGCGGTGCCGTCCCGACGCCTCCCCCGGCTCCCCGGAATGGAACGTGCGCGGCGACATCGTGGCGCGGTGCATGCGGCTCATCGCCGACGGCATCGTGGACCGCGAAGGGGTGACGGGGCTGGCGGCCCGCGTCGGGTACACCAGCCGGCAGCTGCAACGCATCCTGCAGGCCGAACTGGGTGCCAATCCCCTGGCCCTGGCTCGGGCCCAGCGCGCCCAGACGGCTCGGGTCCTGATCGAAACCACCGAGATCCCGTTCGCCGACGTCGCGTTCGCCGCCGGCTTCGCCAGCATCCGCCAGTTCAACGACACCGTCCGCGCGGTGTGCGATCTCACGCCCACCCAGCTTCGCCAACGGGCCCGGAGCAAATTCACCACCGCGGCCTCCGCCGCTCCCGGTGTTGTGTCACTACGGCTGCCGGTGCGGACCCCGTTCTCCTACGAAGGGTTGTTCGGTCATCTGGCGGCCAGTGCGGTGCCAGGGTTGGAGGAGGTCCGAGACGGGCAGTTCCGCCGCACCCTGCGACTGCCGCACGGTCATGGCGTGGTCGGCCTGGCACCTCAACCAGACCATGTCCGATGCCAGTTGGTGCTCGACGACTTCCGTGACCTGTCCGCTGCCATCGCGCGGTGCCGCCGACTGTTGGACCTGGATGCCGACCCCGAGGCGGTCGTGGAAGCGCTGCAGGCAGATCCGGGTCTTGCGGCGGTAGTGGCCAAGGCGCCGGGACAGCGCATTCCCCGCACAGTGGACGAAACCGAACTCGCGCTTCGGGTGGTTATTGGCCAACAGGTCTCGATCAAAGCCGCACGTACACATGTGGGTCGCCTGGTCGCCGGCTACGGAACACCGATCTCCGACGATGCGGGCGGTTTGACCCACGTCTTTCCCGACGTCACCGATCTCGTCAGTCTCGATCCGGCGCATCTCGCGATGCCGGCCTCACGCAGACGGACGGTGACGGCCATGGTTCAGGCCATCGCCGCCGACGAACTCGTCCTGGACCCCGGTTGCGATTGGGACCGCGCCCGCGGGCAGTTGCTCGCCCTCCCCGGAGTGGGGCCGTGGACGACAGAGGTGATCGCGATGCGCGGCCTCGGTGACCCAGATGCCTTCCCTGCCACTGATCTCGGGGTCCGCGCCGCTGCCGAGCACTTGGGCATGCCGGTGAACGGCCTTGTAGAGCACAGCACCCGATGGCGCCCATGGCGCGCCTATGCGACACAACACCTGTGGACCACCCTGGACCACGCGGTGAACGAATGGCCCCCGCACTATCCAGAGGAGAAGGCATGACGACACTGCACTACCGCACGATGGACAGCCCGGTCGGTCTTCTCACCCTGGCCGGCCGCGATGGCCGGCTCATGCACCTCCGGATGGTCGATCAGACGTATGAACCGAGCCGCGAAGGATGGGAGCACGACGACTCTGCATTTCCCGACGCCGTCGACCAACTGACCGCCTACTTCGCCGGCGACCTCACCGAATTCGACCTGGAACTGGACATGGTGGGCACCCAGTTCCAGCGCCGGGTGTGGGACGCCCTGCGGACCATCCCGTACGGCGAAACCTGCTCATACGGTGAGATCGCGCGGCAGATCGGATCACCGAGCGGATCACGCGCGGTCGGACTGGCCAACGGACACAATCCGATCGGAATCATCGTGCCGTGTCATCGGGTGATCGGTGCCAATGGCAGCCTCACCGGATACGGCGGCGGCCTGGACCGCAAGCGGGCGTTGTTGGAATTGGAGAAGAGCCGCACAATGCCGGCACTTTTCAATTGACCGACGACTGAGGCGCGTTTTCAATTACCGAATTGAAAACGCGCCTCTAATAAAAAAGTGCAGACACACAAAAATGCCCGAGCCCTCCAATCGAAATTGGAGGGCTCGGGACTTAATTTGTGTTCGGCGGTGTCCTACTTTTCCACCCGGGAGGGTAGTATCATCGGCGCTGGCAGGCTTA
>NZ_JBZTYL010000025.1:0-227727 GCF_058536225.1 Mycolicibacterium arcueilense | reverse complement strand
CGCCGCCAACACCACCGACGTCTGCCAGAACTACCCGCCCAACGACATGTCGGTCTGGGACTGGCACTGATCCGAGGATTTCCAACGGGCTGGGTCCGGCGGCCGACACGGCTGCGGACCCAGCCCGATTCCGTTAGCTCCATCACAATCGGCATTCCGATGCCTCGGCATCTCCCGGCCTGACGGCCCCGTAAATGTAGCTTGACCTGCGGCTACGCGCCGGGCCACGACGGTGGTCTGCCACGGGTGGCCGGGCAGCACCCCGGGTGCACAATCACACCTGTGTCACCGTTTTGCCACTCATTTAAATAGGCTAATATCTCGCTAAGTTTTTAGTTAGCCATTCGGCTAGACAGCGAGGCGTTTCGAGGTGAACATGGTGCACGGGTGCTCCCCCATCGGCTGCCATGCCACCAGCACGACGATGGCGCCTCGCCGCCCCAATGCCCACTTTGCCCACAACCGACGGACCGGTGCCATTTCACGATGACCAACGCGACGAAAAGCTCTCGCCGGAAACAGTTTTCGATTTCTGGCCTGGCCAAGAAGTTCTGGATCCCCCTGATCATCGTCGTGGTGGTGTTGGTAGGCGGGTTCACGGTGATGCGGGTGCGCACGTTCTTCGGCGCAGGCAATGGCTCGGGGATCTCCAGCGCGAAGGTCGATGACACCAAGCCGTTCGACCCCAAGGTGGTGGTCTACGAGATCTACGGCGTGCCCGGCGCGACGGCGGACGTGAACTACCTAGATCTCGACGCCCAGCCCCAGCGCGTCGACGGAGTCACCCTGCCCTGGACGCTGCGTCTGGAGTCCACCGCTCCGTCGGTGTTCCCCAACATCGTCGCGCAGGGCAACGGGGACAGCATCAGCTGCCGCATCACCGTCGATGACGAGCTCAAGGACGAGAGAACCTCCAACGGCGTCAACGCCCAGACCTTCTGCTTGGTGAAATCTGCATGAGCACCCCTGACGCCCCGACCGACGCCTTTTCGGTCACCGGACCGAAAAAGGCCCACCACGGCGGGATCGCCAAGTGGATCCGGCGCCTGGCCGTGCCGATCATCCTCGGCTGGGTCGTTCTCATCGGCATCCTGAACACCGCTGTTCCCCAGCTCGAAGAGGTGGGGAAGATGCGGTCGGTGTCGATGAGCCCCGACCAGGCTCCGTCGATGATCGCCATGAAGCGTGTCGGCGAGGTGTTCCAGGAGTTCAAGTCCAACAGCTCGGTCATGGTGGTGCTCGAAGGCGACGAGCCGCTCGACATCAAAGCGCACGACTACTACGACGAGGTCGTCGCCAAGCTCGAGGCCGACAAGGAGCACGTCGAGCACGTCCAGGATTTCTGGGGCGATCCGCTGACCGCGTCGGGCGCGCAGAGCTCCGACGGCAAGGCCTCTTACGTGCAGGTCTACACCGCCGGTAACCAGGGCGAGGCGCTGGCCAACGAATCGGTCGAGGCGGTCCAGAAGATCGTCGAGAGCGTCACGCCGCCACCGGGGGTCAAGGCGTATGTGACCGGCCCGGCCGCGTTGGCCGCCGACCAGCACATTGCCGGCGACCGCAGTGTGAAGATCATCGAGGCGCTGACCTTCACGGTCATCATCATCATGCTGCTTCTGGTCTACCGCTCCATCATCACGGTGATCCTCACCCTGGTCATGGTGGTGCTCTCACTCTCGGCAGCGCGCGGTGTCGTCGCCGCTCTGGGCTACTACAACATCATCGGGCTCTCGACGTTCGCCACCAACCTGTTGGTGACACTGGCCATCGCCGCCTCCACCGACTACGCGATCTTCCTGATAGGCCGATATCAAGAGGCCCGAAGTGTCGGCGAGGACCGGGAACAGTCGTACTACACGATGTTCCACGGCACCGCGCACGTGGTGCTGGGCTCAGGCCTGACCATCGCCGGCGCCACCCTGTGTCTGCATTTCACGAACCTTCCGTACTTCCGGTCGCTGGGCATCCCGTTGGCCATCGGCATGGTCACCGGCGTTGTCGCCGCTCTCACGCTGGGACCGGCGATCATCTCGGTGGCCAGCAGATTCGGTAAGACACTGGAACCCAAGCGGGCCATGCGCACCCGCGGGTGGCGCAAGATCGGCGCCGCGGTGGTGCGTTGGCCGGGACCGATCCTGATCGCCACCATCGCACTGTCGCTGATCGGTCTGCTGACCCTGCCGGGGTACAAGACCAACTACAACGACCGCAAGTACCTCCCGGCGGATCTACCGGCCAACACCGGCTACGCCGCATCCGACCGCCACTTCTCACAGGCCCGGATGAACCCCGAGCTGCTGCTGATCGAGAGCGATCACGATCTGCGCAACTCGGCGGACTTCCTGGTCGTCGACCGCATCGCCAAGCGAATCTTCCAGGTGCCCGGCATTTCTCGGGTTCAGGCCATCACGCGTCCGCAGGGAACGCCGATCGAGCACACCTCGATCCCGTTCCAGATCAGCATGCAGGGCACCACGCAGATGATGAACATGAAGTACATGCAGGACCGCATGAAGGACATGCTGGTCCAGGCCGACGAGATGCAAAAAACGGTCGACACGATGGAGAAGATGCTCGCGTTGACCAAGGAAATGTCGGATACCACCCACAGCATGGTGGGCAAGATGCACGGCATGGTGGTCGATGTCGCCGAAATGCGGGACCACATCGCCGATTTCGACGACTTCTTCCGTCCGATCCGTAACTACCTGTACTGGGAACCGCACTGCTTCGACATCCCCATGTGCTGGTCGATGCGTTCGATCTTCGACACCCTTGACGGCATCGACACCATGACCGACGACATCCAGAAGTTGATGCCGGACATGGATCGTCTCGATGAGCTCATGCCACAGCTGGTCACGATCATGCCGCCGATGATCCAGACCATGAAGAACATGAAGAACATGATGCTGACCATGCAGGCCACGATGGGTGGTCTGCAGGATCAGATGGAAGCGATGATGGAGAACCAGACGGCCATGGGCCAGGCGTTCGACGCTTCCAAGAACGACGACTCGTTCTATCTGCCACCGGAGACCTTCGAGAACCCGGACTTCAAGCGCGGCATGAAGATGTTCCTATCCCCTGACGGGCATGCGGTGCGGTTCATCATCAGCCACGAGGGCGACCCGATGAGCCCAGAGGGAATCTCCCACATCGATGCGATCAAGAACGCCGCCAAGGAGGCCATCAAGGGCACCCCGCTGGAGGGGTCCAAGATCTACCTCGGCGGCACCGCGGCCACCTTCAAGGACATGCAGGAAGGTGCCAACTACGACCTGCTGATCGCCGGAATCGCCGCGCTGTGCCTGATCTTCATCATCATGTTGATCCTGACGCGCAGCGTGGTGGCGGCGGCGGTGATCGTCGGCACCGTGGTGCTGTCCCTCGGCGCCTCCTTCGGCCTGTCGGTGCTCATCTGGCAGCACCTGATCGGACTGGAGCTGCACTGGATGGTGCTCGCGATGGCGGTCATCGTGCTGTTGGCCGTGGGCGCGGACTACAACCTGCTACTGGTCTCCCGATTCAAAGAGGAGATACACGCAGGCTTGAACACCGGCATCATCCGCGCCATGGGCGGCACCGGGTCGGTGGTCACCTCGGCAGGCCTGGTGTTCGCGTTCACCATGATGTCGATGGCAGTCAGCGAGCTCGCCGTGATCGGCCAGGTGGGCACCACCATCGGTCTGGGCCTGTTGTTCGACACCCTGGTCATCCGCTCCTTCATGACCCCGTCGATCGCAGCCCTGATGGGCAAGTGGTTCTGGTGGCCGCAACGGGTGCGTCAGCGTCCCCTGCCGGCGCCGTGGCCCACTCCCGTCCAGCGTGACCCGCAGGACTCGCTGGTCTAAACGGCCTGTTCCAATCCGGACTTCAAACCGGACAGTTTGACCGGCCAGCCGTGCGAGATGATCTCTCGCACGGGGCCGGCGGGATCGAAACCATCGTGGACCACCGTGAGCTTCACCTGGTCCCCGACCGGTTCGATGTCGAACGACACCCGTGACCGGGGTTCGGCCGCCGCCTCGGCAAGGATCTCCTCGTTGAGATCGGGGGCTATCTGGGTCAGGTCGGGCGTGAAGGTGTGGAACGTGAAGGCGAGCCGCTGATAGGGATCGGACTCGACGACGACCTGCTCGGGGTCTTCGATACGCAGCCCGCCTTCGACCCAGGTGTAGGTCGAGCCCTTCTGCCAGTCGGATTCGATGGCGTGTCCCATGTAGCTGCCGGAGAACGCCGGGTTGGTGAGCGCCTGCCACAGCCTTTCCGGTGTAGTGCGGATATAGGTGGTGTACACGAACTCGCCCGGAACAGAGGGGCGCTCCAGGACCGTCTTGAGGTCTGTGAGGGCCTCTACCCTCGTCGAGTCGTAGCGGTCGATCCAGCGGTCGGCGATGGCATTGATCGGTTCGGGGTTGAGGTAATGCAGTTTCTCCCGCCCCTGACGCAGCGTGGTGACGAGGTTGGCCGCCTCCAGCACCGCCAGATGCTTGCTGACCGACTGCCGGGCCATCGACAAGCCGCTACAGAGCTGCCGCAGGCTCTGTCCGTCGCTGTCGTTGAGGCTGTCCAGTAGCAGCCGCCGACTCGGGTCCGCCAGCGCTTTGAAGACCTCGTCCACCCTCACCGTCCCGTCATAGCCCGGGCGCCCGGGCTCTTCGGTCAATCATGCAGCCATTAGGCTGCATGTCAAGGGACGCCGCCGCCGGGGATCGCCGCCGCAACCGCGAATCAGAGCGCCCGATCGGGGCCCGCCAGCCACCATTCAACGGGGTGGCGCCGTTGCCGGATTTACCGCGCCGCGTCGATCCGCCTGCGATCGCGTCCACGGAGAAGCCCGTCGCCGCCCGGGACGCCCTCCAGGCGCGCAGGCAGCCGGTCGAGGTTCGAAATACCTTTAACATCAATGTAATTCGGACACCGCTTGCGTTGCGCAAGCTTTTGATCGACCCGTGGACTGTCAGCACAAGCCCAGTGCCACAGCACTATTGGCGATTGTCCGACACGTCCACCGACGCCTGGCAAACACATTCCCCTGGCAACCGAATTGCGCGCGCAGGCAACTGCACTCAATCCGGAGATGCGTGAAACAGTCCATATCAGGCACCTCTTGTGAACGGAGTCACATATTTTGCCCGGCCAAAAACGGCTCTGCTAGCGTCCCGCCGCATGTTTGCTATCGCGACGCTTATGGCGCTTGTCCAGCAGGTTTCGGGCACGCCGTACATCTCGGGTGGAGACTCGCCGGCCGGCACCGACTGCTCGGGGCTGGCTTCCTGGGTCAGCAATATGGCGACCGGCCGTCCCGTCTACGGCGACCGGTTCAACACCGGAAATCAGGAGCGTGCGCTCCTGGCCCGCGGCTTCAAGTACGGGACCCAGCCGGGCGCCCTGGTGATCGGCTGGAACGGCGGCCACACCGCCGTGACCCTGCCGGACGGCACGCCGGTGTCCTCGGGCGAGGGCGGCCACGGCGTCCGGGTCGGTGGCGGCGGTGCCTACCAGCGCCAGTTCAGCCATCACATGTACCTGCCCATGGCGGCAGAAGCGCCGCAGGAGGCGCCTGCGGACGTGCCGATGGACCCGTTCGCGCCCCCGCCACCTCCGCCGATCGATCCCATGGCCGCTCCGGCGCCCATGGACCCCTTCGCGCCCCCGCCACCCGTCGATCCGATGGCCGCTCCGGCCCCGATCGATCCATTCGCCCCGCCGCCGCCGGCCGATGCCGTCCCGCCGGTCGCCCCGATGGATGCGCCGGCGCCGATCGTCCTGGACGTCCCGCCCCCTCCGGCTCCCCCGGCGCCCGACGAGCCGGCCCCGATGGCCGTCTGACATCACACCGGTCGGTGGCCGGCCAACCGAGAGCATTCGGATAGCGTCTGGATGTGCTCGTGCTCCTGCCACCATCGGAGACCAAACGCACCGGCGGGGACGGCCCGCCGGTGCGTTTGGACATTCTGAGCTCGCCAGAGCTCACCCCGCTCCGCCAATCTCTGATCGACGAACTGGTCACCCTGGCCGCCGACCCACCGGCCAGCCGGACAGCCCTAGGCATCTCCGCCGGCCAGGACGCCGAGATCGAACGCAACGCCGCCCTGCGCCAGGCGCCGACGATGCCGGCCATCGAGCGATACACCGGGGTGCTCTACGACGCCCTCGACGTCGGGTCGCTCCGCGGCGCGGCCGTCGCACGAGCCCGCCACCGGCTCGCCGTCGGATCCGCCCTGTTCGGCCTCCTGCGCGCCGACGATCCGGTGCCGGCCTACCGGCTGTCCGCTTCGTCCAAACTGCCCGGACAACCGGGCCTGGCCAAACGTTGGCGCCCGCTGTTGGAACCCGTCCTCGCCGATATCGCCGCAGGCGAGCTGATCGTCGATCTGCGGTCCGGCTCCTACGCCGGGCTGGGCCGGATCCCCGGTTCGGTTCGCGTGCAGGTTCTCGCCGAACATGCCGACGGCCATCGCACCGTGGTCAGCCACTTCAACAAGGCTCACAAGGGCCACCTGGCCCGCGCGCTGGTCAGCTCCCGCAGCGAACCCGACAGCGCAGCCGGGGTCGCGGCGGTCGCCCGCCGTGCCGGCATGCACGTGGAACGCGACGGCGATGAACTGACCGTCGTGGTACCGGCCTGACGTTCAGGCTGCGTCGAACGGCTCGCCGTCGAGAGCCTGCGATGGTCGCCCGTCGGGGCCTTGGGGCACATCCCCCACCAACGTCACCCGATACAACCGGCGGTCGTGTTCGCCCGTGAGATCCGACGGTGCCAGATGCACGGTCGCGCGGTTGTCCCAGAACGCGATGCTGCCCGGCTCCCACTTGAACCGCACGGTGTACTCCGGACGCACCAACTCGTCGTAGAACAGGCCGAGCAGGCGGCGACTCTCGTGCGGTGACACGTCAACGATATGGCTGGTGAAACCCGGGTTGACGTAGAGCGCCCGCTCCCCCGTCTCCGGGTGGACCCGCACCACCGGGTGCTCGGTCAGCAGCGGACGGCGATTCACCCGGCGCTGATAGTCCTCGGTTGCGGTCGTGCCGTCCGGTGGTGCGAACCGGTGCACCGCCCTCAGTCCGTCGGCGAGCCGCCGCAGCGGTGCGGACAGTCCGGCGTAGGCGGCGACGGTGTTCGCCCACTGGGTGTCCCCGCCGTAGGGCGGGATCACCTCTGCCCGGAGTATCGATGCGGCAGGCGGATTCACCGCGGCGGTGACATCGGCATGCCAGTTGGCCTTGTCGTAACCGCGACTGCTGCCGTACCGGGCCTTGAACCGGTCGGCGAAAATCGGATAGATCGTCGGGTAGTCCGGGTCGGGGATGGAATCGAACAGCGGATGCGCCGGGGTCGGAGAGCCGAAGGCCCGGGCCAACCGAAGGTGATCGTCGTGGCCGATGAACTGGTCGCGGAAGAACACCACCTTCCATTTGAGCAGTGCGGCACGGATTTCGGCGATGTGCTCATCGAGTAGCGGTGCGGTGAGATCGATTCCGTGGATCTCGGCACCGATCCAGCCGGACAGTGGCCGAACGCTCAGTGCGGACGCCAGTTGTGTCATCAGTGTTCTCCTCGATTCAGTTTGGAGCCGTTAGGATTTCAGCGATTTCGGTGTGACACCGTCGAGTTCGTTCTGCGCAATGACGATGTCGTTGTACCGACCGTCCACAAAGGGCTTCACGTCAACGCGGCCCTTGATCGTTCCCGTCTCGTGCAGACCGTCGGCGACGGTCTGGAACAACGCCGTGGACTGCTCGTCGATCGGGTAGTACGAGGCGATCCCGTCCTCTTCGTAGAGCTTCTTGCCCTGGTCGAAGGTGATGCCCTGAACCTTGACGTAGTACTGGTCGATCCACTGGTCGGCATGCGTGTCCTTCCAGTTGTTGGCTGCGACGGCGCGTCCGAGGTAGTCGCCGATCGCCGCCACCTTGGCGGGATCATCGAGTACATCCCTTCGCACGATCAGGGTCTGAATGCCGGTGTTGATGCCCTTACCATCACCGAGGATCGGCGGCTCTCCCAATTGGTAGTACTGGTTACCCAGCACGATGGCGGCATCGACCGCGCCGGCGGCGAACGTCGGCACCACCTCTGCCCCAGCGAGTTCCACCGGCTGCACATCGGTTCGCAGGTCCAGACCGTGGCGCTTGAGCAGCCCTGCGGTCACCATGTGGCGGCCCGACCCGGGCGGATAGGCGACCCGCTTTCCGCGCAGATCCTCGATGGTCCTGACCCCGCTGTCGGGGCGAGCCACCAGGTAGTAGCCACCGCTGGTACCCGGATTCGCCTGCAACCCGATGGTCACCAGGTCTGTGACGCCACTGTCCACCGCGATCGGTACCGGTGCCTCACCGATGGAGCCGACGTCGGCCGCGCCCGACCGCAGTGCCTCGATGACCGCGGCGCCGCCGCTGAAATCGGCGAAATCGACCTCGTAAGGTGTTCCCTGGCCGGCATTGGCCAGGTTCCACGGCAGCGACTGTGTCCCGTTCTGCTCGGCGACGACGAGCTTGGTGCCGGCCGGTACCTCGGTCTTGGCGGCGATCTTCACCGTGTCGATGGCGCCGCCGGACTCGTCGTCGGACAACCCGCACGCGCTGAGCAACAGCGGAACCAACAACAATGCGGCGGAGCGCAACCGAACTCGACGGTCAAATGGCATCTGATGGTTCCTTGTCTTCGGATACGCCGAGTTCGGACAGCAACCGCTTTCGCAGCGCGGTGAATTCGTGGGTGTCACGGGCGCGCGGTTTGGGCACCGTGACGTCGACATCGAGAGAGATGACGCCGTCGGTCAGCACGATCACACGGTCGGCGAGCAGGATCGCCTCATCGACGTCGTGGGTGACCAAAAGGACCGCCGGGGTGTGTCGGCGGTGCAGATCCATCAGCAGGCCGTGCATCCTGATCCGCGTGAGCGCGTCGAGTGCGCCGAACGGTTCGTCGAGCAGCAGTAGCTGCGGTTCACGCACCAGGGCCCGGGCCAGCGCGACCCGCTGCGCCTCTCCGCCGGACAATGTGCGTGGCCATGCCTTGGCCTTGTCCGCAAGATTGACCTCGCGCAGCGCCGCCAGCGCGCGCCGTTGTACCGCTGCGCCGGCGGGCAATCCGATCGTCACGTTCGCCAGCACCCGCTGCCACGGCAGTAATCGGGAATCCTGGAAGACGATCGCCCGCCGCTCGGGCACCCGCAGGTAGCCGTCCACGTCGCTGTCGAGAGCGCCCAGTGCCCGCAGGAACGTGCTCTTGCCTGAACCACTTCGGCCGAGCAGGGCGACGAACTCGCCGGCTCGGATCTGCAGATCGAGCCCGTCGATGATGACGTTGTCCCCGAACCGCTTCCGGATGTCGCGGGCGATCACCACCGCCGCCGCGTCAACAGGGGCGGGCAGCGTGTCAGTCCCCGTCATAGGCCCGCCTCCAGGTGAGAAGCCGGCCTTCGAGGAAGCGCACCACCAGAATCGAGACAAGCCCGAGAATCGCGTACACAGCGATCAACACGAAGACGATGTCGATCTGGAAGTACTCGCGGGCGTCGGTCATCATCCGGCCCAGTCCCTTCTTGGCATTGATCGTCTCGGCGAAGATCAGCGACAACCAGGACGCCGTCAGCGCCAGCCGCAGGCCGACCAGGAATCCCGGAAGCGATCCGGGAATGATGACCCGGTAGATCATTTCGGCCCGGCCGGCACCGAACGATCGCGCCGCCTCAACCAGCGTGGCATCGACGCTGCGGATCGCGCTGAACGTGTTGATGTAGATCGCCACGGCAACGGCGAGTGTGATCAGCAGGATCTTCGGCAGCTCGCTGATGCCGAACCACACGATCAGCAGTGGCACCAGCGCGAAGTTCGGAACCGCGCGCAGCACTTCCATGTTGGCATCGACGAAGTTCTCCCCGATCCGGGACAGCCCCGAGATGAGGGCCAGCCCGAGGCCCAG
Organism: Mycolicibacterium arcueilense; assembly: GCF_058536225.1. Classification (NCBI taxonomy): domain Bacteria; kingdom Bacillati; phylum Actinomycetota; class Actinomycetes; order Mycobacteriales; family Mycobacteriaceae; genus Mycobacterium; species Mycolicibacterium arcueilense. The sequence goes on along the minus strand of NZ_JBZTYL010000025.1, from coordinate 217,790 downwards.
CACGATGCCGAACGCGAGGCCGTATCCGACGCGCAACAGACTGGCGGTCAGATGCTCCTGAAAGGTCCCGTCGGCGATCAGCGTCCACGCGGCACCGAGCACCCGGGTCGGCGGCGGCACGGTGCGCTCGTCGAAGATGCCGACCGTCGAGAGCAGCTGCCACAGTCCGACCAGCAGCACCGGGCCCAGAAGCCGCTGCACCGAACGCGGCACCAGCGGTTTGCGCTGTGCCCGCCGGACCGCCGCCCGCGGGTCGACCAGTCCGCTGGGCGGGTCGGCATGCGCGACACCGGTCGGTCGCGACAACAAGATGGCCATCTCAGGCAGCGCCGAAGTAGTCGCCCGAAATCGACTCCGAGGCAACACCATCGGGGCCCACCGGAATGTCGCCCACCAGGGTGATGCGGTGCAGCACCCGATCGCCCTCGACGTGTTCGAAGTCCCGCGGTGCCAGGTGCAGGACGGCGCGGTTGTCCCAGAACGCCACACTGCCCGGCTCCCACCTGAATCGCACCGAGTACTCGGGCCGGGCGATCTCCTCGAACAACAGATCGAGCAGGTGCCTACTCTCCCGGGCCGAGAGATTGACGATCTCCCGCGTGAAGGACGGATTGACGTAGAGAACTTTCTCCCCGGTCTCCGGGTGCACCCGGACCACCGGGTGGATCGTCGCCAGTGGATTACTGCGCACCAGGTCGCCGATCTTCTCGTTGCTGCGTTCGGCCGATGCCGTCGAACCGAATCGGTGCTCGGCACGCAGCTCGTCGACGAGCGCCTGCACCGACGGAGACAGACCCGCGTACACCGCAGCCACATTGGCGAACTGAGTGTCACCCCCATAACCGGGCACCTGCTCTGCTCGCAGGATCGAATGCGACGGCGGGTTGATCAGCGGCGTGACGTCGGCGTGCCAACCCGGACCGTTGGGACTTTGCCGCTTGCGGTACCTGGTGCCGTAGCGATGGTCGTAGGCGGCCGGGGACACCGTATGAATCTGCGGGAATCCGACTGGGGCAGAATCGCCCTCGTAGGGATGACCCGGGGTGACTTCGCCGAACTGGGCACCGAACGCGATCTGCGACGCGTGGTCGAGGTCCTGCCCGCGGAAGAACACCACCTTCCACCGGTGCAGGGCCTCGCGGATCGCCGCCACCTGTTCGGGCGGCAGTGGCGCGGACAAATCGGCCCCGTCGATCAACGCTCCGGTGAATCCCGACAGCGGACTGATAGTGAGTCCCGTGGAAGACATGGCCACACTCCCCTCGAAAGCGGCTGCATACATCGGCCATTCGAAGCTACCGACGCTGCCCGCAGGGCCAACCGGTTTGAATCGACGTGACGGGAAGTGCCGTCGTGGAGCGGGTGACCGATTTGTCGTTGCCGGCCGCGGACCGAGTTGGTCATCCAAATCGCTTCTGCCTGCGGCGCACTGACTCTTTGCGAGGATACGACTGCGAATGTCACTGTTGCCGAGCTACTTTCAGCGCAGCGCTGCCACAGGAGCTCGACCGACCCACACCCCGACCGGATTTCGGCGAATTCCCGGGTGTCACCCACAGCGCCCGGTCTCGTCGTGCACAATATGAGCTCGCGTCAGCGCCCGTCGCCTGTGCCACGCCCATCACACCGCCGTTACCCGGGAGCAAGCTTGGTCACCTTCCCAGTCTCCACACCGCATCCGCCGTATCAACCGGTTCGCCGTGGACGTCACCGGAAGGCGCCGCAACGACAGTGGCTGCCCGTCGGGATCGGGGTCGCCGCCGCAGCCGTGGTCAGCTCCATGCTCACCGCGTTCGTCATCATCACCACGTTGGCTTCCAAATTCTCCGCCCGGGATTCGGTGTACGCCGTCGGCGCCAGAACATATGAGGTGAAACCGAACCGCCTACCGGAACCCGTCGCCACCGAACGGTCTGCCGCCGCTTCGGCCACCGCGGCATTCGCCTCCGACGGATCCGGTTTCGTCGACTCCCAGGCGCGGTGCCGCGACAACCAGACCGCCAGGGCCATCGGGCGCACCGAAGGCTCACTCGTCGTGATCTGCCTGGATCGCACCGGACGCCTGGAATACCACGGTGTACGGCTTTCCGACCGGGCCGCCCTGGCGGCGTCGGCGGACCTCACACCGGGCCGCAAGTTCGTCGCGCGCAACTTCCAGGCGAACTACGCAGTCTCACCGACCGAGTTGCTGGTCACCTCGGGAAGCGCGGTCCTCAAACGCGAACCGATGGTCGAGTACCGCGAGATCCTGTCCACACCGGTGGTCGTCGCGCCGCGGTAACCACGCTAAACTGGCCGCTCATCGGCCGTGCGGCGGGAGATCGATGTCCACTTTCTGGCGGTACGTCCGCATCCAGGTCATGGTGTTCGTCTTCGGTATCGTCGGGCCGATCTTCCTCATCGTTTACTTTGCCGCGCAACCCGATCCGACACTCAAGTGGATGTATTTCGTCGGCCTGATCCTGACGGGGGCCGAGGTACTGATCGCGCTCGAGCTGACCCGTCGAAGTACGCCGTCGGACACCACCGTCGAACTCCTGGAGTGAGGTGACATGGATTCCTCGTCGGCATTCGAACTCGCGGCCACCGATGCCATCGGGCAGGCGGCACTGGCCGCATCCGGTGAGGTCAGTGCCGTCGAGTTGCTCGAGGCTGCGATCATCCGGGTCGAGGCGACGCGCACCCTGAACGCCGTGGTCACCGACCTGTTCGACCGGGGGCGGGCCCAAGCCGCGGCACTCGACGAGTCCGGCGTACTGCGCAAGGAGCAGGCCGGGCCGCTGGCCGGGGTGCCGTTCCTGCTCAAGGATCTGGGTGCCGCACTGGCCGGTGCCCGCGAGGCGATGGGCTCGCGGGCGTTGCGCGACCATGTCGCGACCGAAAACGCGTGGACGGTGGACCGCTACCTGGACGCGGGCCTGGTCGTGTTCGGAAAGACCAACACCCCGGAGTGGGGCAACCACTGCACCACCGAACCGTTGTTGTTCGGTCCCACGATCAACCCGTGGTCCCCCTCCGTCACCCCCGGCGGGTCCAGCGGAGGTTCGGCCGCAGCCGTGGCGGCCGGCGTGGTGCCCGCTGCCTCGGGCGGGGACGGCACCGGGTCCATCCGGGTGCCCGCCTCCTGCTGCGGCGTCGTCGGTCTCAAGCCACGGCGCGGGCGGTCGTCCTTCGCCCCCGATGGTGGCCACGGCCTCGAAGGCCTCGTGAACGGACACGCCCTCACCCGCACGGTGCGCGACAGCGCGGCTCTGCTCGACGTCATCGCCGGCACCGCACCCGGTGATCCGTACAGCGCCGCGGCTCCTGCCGTCCCGTTCCTTCAGTCGGCCGCGCAGACCCCGTCGCCACAGCGCATCCTCATCGCCACCTCGTCACCGTTTCCCACCGACCGGATCGACCCGGAGGTGGTGGCTGCGGTCGAGGCGACCGGCCGTCTGCTGGAAAGCCTCGGACACCACCTCACTCCCGGGGCCCCGACGATCGATCCGGATGCCGTCGCCGACGCCATCGCGGTGCTGCACACCGTCAGCAACGCAGAACTACATGACCTGGCCGCCGCCCATCTGGGACGAGCACCCCTCGAAGACGAATTCGAGCCGAGCACCTGGGTGATGATCCGGGAGGGCTTCACCACCACCGGACTGGCGTACGCGAACGCGATCTCCGCCGTCCACGCCCAGACCCGCCGTTTCGCCCGGGAAATGGCCGGTCACGACGTGCTGCTGGTGCCGACACTGCTGACCGGTCCGCCGCCGTACGGACTGCTGAATCAGCCCCGGGGCACCACCCGGGCCTTCTTCGACGTCGAGTTCGCCACCACCGGTTGGACCGCCTTGGCCAATGTCACCGGTTGGGCCGCGATTTCGCTGCCGCTGGGCCAGACCGCCGAGGGCCTGCCGATCGGCGTGCAGCTGCTGGCACCCGACGAAACCGTGCTGCTCAGCCTGGCCGGCCAACTCGAGCAGGCGGCCCCGTGGGCCGGCCGTACCCCGCCCCGATGGGTGGGCGCTACCGCTGTGAGCTGGCCGCCTATCCTCTGAGTCGAACTGTGCGCCACTGTGGTGTGCGCCTCAGCAGCACAACTACATCAGGACACCGTCTTCAAAGGAGTAGACAACCTCATGGTGAACCAGCAGCAGGCCGACAAGATGACCACGGGCAAGGGCTTCATCGCCGCGCTCGACCAGAGCGGTGGGTCCACCCCCAAGGCGCTGCGTCTCTACGGGGTCGAGGAAAGCGCCTACTCCTCCGAAGAGGAGATGTTCGACCTGATCCACCAGATGCGGTCACGCATCATCACCTCGCCGGTGTTCAACGGTGACCGCGTGCTCGCCGCGATCCTGTTCGAGCAGACCATGGACCGCTCCATCGAGGGCAAACCCACCGCCACCTACCTCTGGGAGGACAAGGGCGTGGTGCCACTGCTCAAGATCGACAAGGGCCTGGCCGACGTCGAGAACGGCGTGCAGGTGATGAAGCCGATGCCCGGCCTGGACGATCTGCTCGCCCGCGCGGCCAAGGGTGGCATCTTCGGCACCAAGGAGCGTTCGGTGATCGGCGCGGCCGACGCCGAAGGCATCGCGGCCGTGGTCGCCCAGCAATTCGAGGTGGCCAAGCAGGTGTTGTCGCACGGTCTGATCCCGATCATCGAACCCGAGGTCACCATCTCGATCTCCGACAAGGCCGAGGCCGAGGACCTGCTCCGCGACGAGATCACCAAGAACCTCGACGCGCTGCCCGCCGACCAGAAGGTCATGCTCAAGCTGACTCTGCCGACTCAGGCCAACCACTACCAGTCGCTGGTCGAACATCCCAAGGTGATGCGGGTAGTGGCGCTGTCCGGCGGCTACTCGCGCGATGACGCCAACAAGATGCTGGCCGAGAACACCGGCGTGATCGCGAGCTTCAGCCGCGCGCTCACCGAAGGCCTGTCGGCGCAGCAGAGCGACGACGAGTTCAACGCCACGTTGGACAAGTCCATCCAGTCCATCTACGACGCCTCGGTCGCGGGCTAGACGCGGACCCGGCGAGGCACACAGATGGTCATCCCGATCGATCGCCCCAAACTGGAGGGCAATGTCGCCGTCGGCGACGGCCGTCAGCTCGGCTTCGCCGAATTCGGTGACCCGCAGGGCCGTGCGGTCTTCTGGCTGCACGGCACCCCGGGAGCGCGTAGGCAGATCCCGACCGAGGCCCGGATCTACGCCGAGCGCAACCACATCCGGCTGATCGGGGTGGACCGGCCCGGCATCGGTTCCTCCACCCCGCACCAGTACGACCGGGTACTGGATTTCGGTGACGATCTGCGCACCATCGCCGACGTCCTGGGCATCGACAAGATGGCCGTCATCGGGCTGTCCGGTGGCGGCCCCTACACGCTGGCCACCGCGGCAGCCATGCCCGACCGGGTCGTGGCGGCCGGGGTGCTCGGCGGTGTGGCCCCGATGATCGGCCCCGACGCGATCAGCAGCCCGCTGATGCAGCTCGGTGCGGCAGTCGCGCCCATCCTTGAGGTGGCCGGTGCGCCGATCCGGTTGGCCGCCTCCGGACTCATCCGGCTGATCCGTCCGGTCGCCTCCCCCGCCCTCGAGATCTACGCGCGGATCTCCCCCGAGGGCGACCGGCGCATGCTGGGCCGGCCCGAGTTCAAGGCCATGTTCCTCGACGATCTGCTCAACGGCAGCCGCAAGCAGCTGGCCGCCCCGTTCTACGACATCGTGGTGTTCGAGCGGGACTGGGGCTTCCGGCTCGACGAGGTCAAGGTTCCGGTGCGCTGGTGGCACGGCGACCATGACCACATCGTGCCGTTCGCGCACGGTCAACATGTGGTTTCCCGGTTGCCCGATGCGGTGATGACCGAGCTGCCCTACGAGAGCCACCTCGGTGGTCTGGGCTGCGCCGAGGAGATCATGGGCACCATGATCACGATGTGGGACACGGCCGGCACCGACTGAACCCGTTCAGGGGTTGACCTCAACCATTGTTGAGGGGCGAGGCTGTCGTCATGACCACCTCGATGACCCGGATCCGGACCGATCTGTGGGAAACGCGCACCGACACACCGTTTCCCGGATTGACCACCCACGCCTATCTGTGGACGCCCGCCGGGCACAACGCCCTGTTCTACAGTCCGGCCAGTGACGCCGACTTCGCCGCGCTGGACACGCTCGGCGGAGTCGACGACCACTACCTCTCACACCAGGACGAGGCGGGACCGATGCTGGCCCGCGTCGCCGAGCGGTTCGGGTCGAGGTTGCATGCGCCCGCCGCCGAACGCGAGACGATCGGGCGGCACAGCCCGATCGACGTCCCGCTGGGGTCCCGCCATCTCGACGACCGCGGTGTCGAGGTGATCCCCACCCCGGGGCACACTCCCGGCAGCACGAGCTATCTGGTTCAGGGCGCCCAGGGCCGGTACCTGTTCACCGGGGACACCATGTTCGTCGCCGGCGACGGGCGATGGTCGACGTTCGTGATCCCGGGTGTCGGTGACGCCGCAGCCATGGCGGACAGCCTGAACCTGTTGGCGAGCCTGCAACCCGATGTCGTCATCTCCAGCGCGTTCGGGGCGCGGGCGGTCACTGTCCTCGACGAGGGCGCTTGGCCGGCATGCGTCGAGCAGGCGCGGCGCTCGATACCGGTGACCCGCTGAGGTTCGAGTAGCGCACTACTCTAGGCCCGGCTCCGGCCCGCTCCGATACTTCGAGCAACTGGTGATGTGCCAGCGGTCCGGAGGTCGGCAATGGCAACGATCGGCAAACACGCAGTGGTGCTGGGCGCGAGCATGGGCGGGCTGTTGGCAGCCCGGGTGCTGGCCGAGTTCTTCGAGACGGTCACCCTCGTGGAGCGCGACGTACTCCCCGGCGGTCCGGCCCAGCGGCGCGGGGTGCCGCAGGGCCGGCATGCCCACGGACTGCTCAGCGGTGGGCTCCGGACACTGGAGAAACTCTTTCCCGGCCTCCCCGAAGACCTGGCCGCCGACGGCGCAACGGTGCTGGGCGGTGAAAACCTGTCCCTCATCTCGCTGACATTCGGCGGCCACAAGCTCAATCTCAGCCGGGCACCGGAGCAGCCGATCGATTCCTATCTGGCCAGCCGACCGTTCCTGGAAGCACATGTGCGAGACCGGGTGCGCGCCATCGACAACGTCGACGTGCTCGACGGGCATGACGCGGTCGAGCTGCTGATGACCGGCACCCGGCGGGTGACGGGCGTCCTGGTCGCCGGCCGCGACGGTGGTACCGGCAGGGCGATAGCCGCCGATTTGATCGTCGACGCGATGGGACGCGCCGGCCGGACCCCGGCGTTCCTCGAAAGTGCGGGATTCGGGCGTCCGGCCGAATCACGGGTCGAGGTGAAGGTCGCTTATTCCAGCCAACTGTTGCGCTTCACCGGCAGCGCGCCCCGCGATCGGCTCATCCTGGTCGGCGCCGTACCCGAAAGACCTTACGGTGGTTCATTGTTCGCCTACGAAGACGACACCTGGATGCTCACCACGGCGGGCATGAACGGACATGAACCACCGGCCGATCTGGCCGGGATGATCGACTTCGTCGAGGATCTGTTCCCGGCCGATGCGATCGCGGCCCTGCGCGGCGCCCAACCGCTGGAGCCGGTGGCCACCTTCCGTTATCCCGCGAGCGTGCGTAGGCGGTACGAGCGCATGACCCGTTTCCCCGATGGTCTCCTGGTGTTCGGCGACGCCATCTGCAGCTTCAATCCGGTGTACGGACAAGGGATGTCGGTGGCCGCGCTCGAGGCGCTGGCGCTGCGCGACTGCCTGTCCCGAGGTGCCGATGATCTGGGTCCCCGATTCCTGCGCGCGGCCGCCGGCTGCGTCGACACGGCATGGCAGATGGCGAGCGGCGCCGACCTGGCGCTGCCGCAGATACCCGGCCATCGCCCGGTCTCGGTACGGGTATCCAACTGGTACACCCAGCACGTGCTCGCGGCCGCTGAGTCCGATCCGGTGGTGACCGAGGCGTTCTTCCGGGTGATGAACCTGATCGACCCACCCAGCAGACTGCTGCACCCGTCGATCGTGGCGCGGGTGGCGCGCGGCGCCCCGCGACGGCTCCGCGCGGTGCGTGCCGCGCCCGCGGCAACCCCGGTCGCGGCCGGCACCTGAGGGCGGCAGGTTCAGTCGCCAACTCCCGTGAGCGCCCGGCGCAGCAGGTGCATCGCGACCGTGGTGGCCCGCTCCCGGATGTCGGAACGGTTGCCGGGGAGTCGGAGGGTGCGGGTGATGGCCACCGGCCCCGACCGCACCGCGAAACACACGGTGCCGACCGGCTTTTCCGCGGTACCGCCGTCCGGGCCGGCGATCCCGCTGATGGCCACCGCGGTATCGGCACCGAAATGGTGCAGCGCGCCGGTGACCATGGATTCGACCACCGGTTCCGACACCGCGCCGTACTCGGCGATCAGCACCGGATCCACGTTCAACAGTTCGGCCTTGGCCTCGTTCGAATAGCTGACCACCCCGCCGGCGAAGTAATCCGAACACCCGGGGATGTCGGCCAACCGGGCGGCCAGTAGTCCTGCGGTGCAGGATTCCGCAGTGCCGATCCGGTGCCCGGCGAGCAGGCCGGCCACCTGCTGGTCCACGGTCGCGCCGTCCTCGGAGTACAACGCGGCACCGTGCCGGTCCCGCAGCAGGGCCAGCAGCGCCTGGTAGGCACCGGCGGCGTCGGGCTCGTAGCGGGTGACGATCTCGAGTTCGCCGCGACGCAGGCACGTCGTGATCTCCAGTGCGTCGAAGCCCGGGACGGACCCCTCGGCGTCACGCAAGGTCTCGGCCAGACCGGATTCGGCGAGGCCGAACATCCGAACCATTTCCTGCCGGTACTCGGTCCGACCCGAAATCGCTTGTTGCACAGCCTCGGTCGCGACAGCGGTATGCCACATCGGCTGCAGTTCCCGCGGCGGGCCGGGCAGGACCACCACCGTCGGGCTGCCAGGAACCACGACACCGGGGGCGGTGCCGACGGGTGCCAGAACCTCCGCGCCCACCGGCACCATGGCCTGTTTGCGGTTGGCGGCGCGCACCGAGTCGAAATCCACGCCGGGCCGGTCGCCGATCAACTTGCGCAGGATGGCGGCGATCCGCTCCTCCATCGCCTCGTCGAGCACGAGTTCGCGGCCGCAGAACTCGGCGACCGTCGCCACGGTGAGGTCGTCGGCGGTCGGTCCGAGCCCGCCGCTCGTCACGATCAGGTCCACGCCCTCATCGGCGAGGAACCGCAATTGTGCCGCGATGTCGCGGGGCCGGTCACCGCAGATGGTGATGTGTGCGAGTTCCACCCCGAGCTCGAGGAGCTGATCGGCCAGCCACGGACCGTTGCGGTCCTGAACCCTGCCGGTGAGAACTTCGGTTCCGGTTACGACGATGCCTGCGCGTGCGCTCACCCCGTGAACATTACGCAGCACGTGTCGGACGCGGCCTAGAAGCTGTAGCCCAGCTCGGCCGGAACATCGCTCACGAACGCCGCACCGAGCCGCTGCAGCAGGGCTGAGTCCTTGCTGCGCAATCGGTTTGCGGCAACGAACGCGTCCGGGTGATGAGCGCCGAGATAGAGACTTCCGAGGACGTCGAGGTCGAGTTCGACGTCCGCCGGCGCCTCAGTGGGCGTACACCGTGCGCGGCCTTCTCGAACCTGCAGGGCGAAGCGTCCGCCGTCGCCGCGGAAACCGTCCGCGACCTCCAGGACGACGTCGAGGTCGGCGTGATACCGCCGCGCCTCGAGAGCCACCGGGATGTTCATGATCCGGATCCACAGGTCGTCACTGCTCGAGGTCACGCGAGCCAGCCGTGGATTGGTCAGCAGGTAGGGCAACGGATCGCCGGGGTGAGTCCAAACGCTCACCTTGTCCATGAGGTCCATCCCGAGCAGGGCCCGCCACAGGGCGATGTAGGCGTCGGTGGTCACCGCGGTGACGTCGCGGACGCGCAGCGTCCGGGATTCCTCGCCGTGAACGCGATACAGCGCGTAGCCGTCGGGGTGCAGGAACGCGAACCATGCCGAACCGCCCTCGCGGGTGTCCTCCCGGTCGGCGAGCACGTCGTCCCACAGCGCCGTCGTACACGCCAACCCGCCCGGGGTCTGCCGTCGCCAGCGGTCGTAGATCGCGGAGAAGGCGTCGCGGTGCTCGACAGGTTTGACCATGCGGACACCACCGGGGTCGGGGACAGAGCCATGGAACTCGGCGAACCTGCGGTCAACGGTCATCAGGTGCACGGTGGTGGCCGGACCGTAACCGAATCGGCCGTAGATTCCGCCCTCGCTGGCGGTGAGTGCGGCGATCGGATATTGCGCCTCCGCGATCCGCTGGTGCAGCTCGGTGTACATCGAGCGCAGGATGCCGCGGCGTCGATGGGTGGGAGCGACGGCCACATAGCTGATTCCCGCCGCGGGCAGCGTTGCGCCGCCCGGAACGGTCAGGGTGAGGTCGAGGAAGATCGACTGTCCGACGATGTCGCCATCGCCGTCCCGCGCCACGACACCACCGTCGGCAGGCACCAGCTCGCGCCATGCCGCCATCGAATCGGGGTGGTTGACCTCACCGAACGCGGTGTTGCCGAGCAGCGCCATGCCCGCCCAGTCAGCGTCGGTGATGCTCTGTATCGCGAGCGGTGTTGTCGAGGGTGCCACGTTGTCGATCACAGAATCCGACAGTGCCACACCGTCACCGACGAGGGCGACCGATTTTCCGGCCGCCCGACCGGGACGGCCGGTGACTCAGCGCTTGAGCCAGTTGTTCAGCGTCGCGAGTTCGCGGGTGTAGGTGGTCATGATGTCGTCCTGGTACAGCGTCGCCCCGCTGATCGTGGTCGGCCCCTGCCACACCACCCTGATCCGGTTCGCACCGCGCTGGTAGACGTCCACCCGGTCGAGGTCACGGTGCAGCCATCCGCCGCTGTCGGCCAGCCGGCCGACCTCATGGCGCTCATCGGTTGTGGTCATCAGCCGATCCTATCGTCGTGCCCGCTGGTCGATCGGTACCACCGTCGGTGCACTGTTGTACCCGCCGACCCGGACCCAGTTGGGTCCGTGCTCCGATCCGGTCACCGTGCCGCTGATCTCCGTCGTCTCGCCCGGGTACACGGTGACGTAGTTGTCGGAGTATTCGATCGGGAGGATCTCGTCACCGTCGCGGGTCGTGGTGATCTCGGCCCGCTCGAAGAAGGCGATCTGACGTCCCGGATTGTGCAACCGGATCACCACGCTCGCGCTGCCGTCGGTCGACTCGGTTCGGTGCGCGGTCACGTCCAGCCGTGCGGGTCCCATGGTGTTGAGCGGTGTCAGGTCGGCCCAGCTGCTCTGCACCAGGTCGAAGGCCTGGTCGTTGACCGGGGGCCCGACATCGTCGAGTTTCTGCGACTGCCAGTACGTGTTGTCGGCGACCACGGCACCGGACTCGTCGAGCAGTTCACAGCGGATGAACACCACCGGTGAGTCCAGGGCCAGCCGCGGCAGCGTCAACCCCGGCACCACCCCGTTCGACGGCACCGCCGGCACCTCGGAACTGCGGTCGTCGCGCATCCGGCCGGTCAGGTCGTAGGTCCGCACCCGCACCCGAAGACCGGTCCGCTCCTGCGGCGACTGGTTGACCACCTTGACGGCGGCGGTGTCGTGGTCGCCGGTCGCGTACGAGTCGAAGACGACCGACAGCGGGCGCAGCCCCTTCTTGGCTCCGAAGTACGCGCCGCCGGGCCGCAGGTAGTAGTCGAAGAGGTGGCCGAAGAACGACGGCCAGTGGTTGTTGAGCATCCAGTAGATGGTCATCTTGTGGTTGTCCCACCCGCCTGCGGCGAACGCCTCGAACTGTGCGCGGGTGGACTCGTAGTGGGCAAGCTGGGCCTTGCGCGCGAATTCCTCTGCGCCGCGCGATGATCCGTAGCGCTGCATGACCGCGGTGCGGATGCTCTCCAGGGCCGCGTTGCTCGGGTTCGCCCCGGCGTGGAAGTACCAGGCCTCGTTGATCGGCCACAGCTTGTCCGGCGGGATGAACTTCTGCAGGCTGGCGAACGGCGGGATGTGTTCGTTGTCGCCCTGTTCGGCATTGGAACCGCGGGTGGCCTGATAACGACCGTCGAACCAGTAGCTCGGCGGGCGCCACGTATACGGGCCTGCCATGTGGATGCCGTCCCAGTCCGGCTCGCCGTTGGCGTCGCGGGCCAGCGACGACACCGTGTCGACGACGGTGTTGGGCCAGTGCAGCTCACCCAGGATGCGGCGGTAGCCGTCGAGCACCGGCGCCGGGGGCTTGCCGTCGCTGCCGTTGGCCCAGAGGAACGCCGACGCGTGTCCGCGCAGCGACAGGATCTGCGAGCGCATGCTCTCGTCGGCCACCCGCCGATCCTCGTCGTCCCACTGCCACCACTTCTCCCACTGGTTGCAGCACATCCACCCGTACATCAGCGGGATGCCGAGTTCGTCGGCCCGCTCGATGATGTTGTCGCCCGGGAACTTTCCCTCCAGGCGCACCATGTTCAGCCCGAGGTCCCGGACGTATCCGAGGATGGCGTCCTCTCGCTGCGGGTCGTACTGGAACAGCAGATCGGGCGTATATGCCGCACCCCGGACCAGGAAGTCGCGCCCGTTGACGGTCAGGTAGAAGCTGCCACCGCGGCCCAGATCGGGGAACTGTTCGTCGTTGTCGCGGTGCTGCGCCACGGTGCGGATACCGAATCGGGAATCCACGGTGTCGATCGGCCGTCCGTACCGCACGAACTCCAGCCGCAGGTCATAGAGGTCCGGCCGGCCCATGGTGTAGGGCCACCAGAGGTCCGGGTTGCTCACCTGCAAAGCCGCGAAAGTGTCCGGGTCGAACCGGATTTCCCGCTTCTCCCCCGGCGCCAGGCTGACCGCTTGATCCACCGAGATGGTCGGCTTTCCCGGCCGGCTGATCCGGGCCCGAACGACGCCTCGCATCGGAACGTCGGCGGTGTTGCGGATGTCGGAGTAGACGGTGAGCCGCGCATGCGAGGTGTCAGGCAGCGGCAACGCGGTGGTGACCAACGGGTCGCTGAGCACGACCTGCCCCGAGAAGCTGAGGTAGACGGGTTTGAAGATGCCCGCGTTACGGTCGGGCACATAGGAATTGCCACGCAGCGGGTTCTTGTCCGGGCCCTGATAGCCGATGCGGTTCCAGTTGAGCCAGTCCCACCAGCTGTCGGCGAGCTCGACCCCGTCGATGTCCTGCAACGCCTGCTCGGGAGTGACCCTGACCGCCAGCGTGTTGGCGCCGCCGGGGTTGATCCACGGCGTGGCGTCGATCTCGTGGATCGTGTGCATCCCTACGAGCAGGGAATTACCGGCGATCATGGTGCCGTTGAGCCAGACCTCGGCGCGGTAGTTGATGCCGGGGAAATCGAGCCGGTAGCTGGAGCTGCCCTGCGGAGCGGTGAACGTCGTCCGGTACCACCAGTCCTGGCGGAACAGATCGTCGGGCACATCGGCCAGGTTGTCCCCGACGTACAGGTCCGGGTAGGTGCCGTCGTCCTGTAGCGCCGCCAGCACCGTCGAAGGCATGTGTTTGACCTCGTGCCAGTCGGCCTCGACCGCGCCCGGGGTCGACAGCGCGGCGCCGTCGGCCGTCACGGTGCGCGCCGAGGCCAACTGCCAGCCCTGTGCCAGCTCCACCCGTCCCGACGGCGGCTCCGGGGTGGCGAACGGCGGGAAATCGGCGGCGCACAGCGAGAACACCAGCACCGCGGCAACGACCAGGCCGACGAAACCCGTGAGGCTCAGGCCTGCGCGGCGACTCCGGGCGGAAATGGGCAGCTCCTCACAGACCGGTACGGCACCGTGTCGATGAGTCGATGCCCTGCCGGGTCATTCTGCCGTGGCCGGTACCGCCGCGTGCGGCCGGTGCTGACTCAGAGCTTGTGCGGGACGTCGTTGACGAGGCCGCCGTCCATCACGAACTCCGCGCCGGTGGCATAGCGAGATTCGTCGCTGGCCAGGAACACCACGAAGGTCGAGACCTCCTCGGGTTGTCCGGACCGGCCCAGCGGAATGGTCAGCATGTCCTCGGGGAAATGCTCGGTCATCGGGGTCCGGATGAATCCGGGGTGGATCGAGTTGACCCGGATCTGTTTGGGTCCCAGCTCCAGTGCCGCAGACTTCGTCAGGCCGCGCACCGCCCACTTCGAGGCGACGTACGGGTGCACCATGGCCGCACCGCGCAACCCCTCGATCGACGAGACGTTGATGATCGAACCGCCGCCCGCGGCCTTCATCGCCTTGACGCACGCCTGCATGCCCAGGAAGGTGCCGGTCAGGTTGACGTCGATCACCTTCTGCCACTGGGCCATGTCGAACTTGCCGATCTGGCCGAGCGCGACGATGCCGGCGTTGTTCACCAGCACGGTGAGTGAGCCGAACTCCGAGGTGGCCGTTTCCACGGCCGCGTTCCATTGGTCCTCCTCGGTGACATCGAGGTGCACATAGCGGGCCGAATCGCCGAGTTCGGCGGCCAGCGCCTTCCCCTCGTCGTCGAGGATGTCCCCGATCACCACCTTGGCGCCTTCGGCGATCAGCGCCCGGGCGTGCTCGGCACCCATGCCCCGCGCCCCGCCACTGATGAGTGCCACTTTTCCGTCTACCCGTCCCATGACGGGTGAGGCTACCGCCTGCGGTCGCAAATTAGAACCTGTTCCAATTTTCTTGTCCGGTAGGCATACTGCGATCAGACCGAACACTTGAGGAGACCTGTATGGCCATTCGCGTGGCGATCGTCGGCACCGGAAACTGCGGCCGGTTGGCCCTGATCCAGCTCATCGAGGACCCCCGGTTCGAACTCGTCGCGGTGGGCACCTCGACCGAGGCGAAGGTCGGCCTGGACGCCGGCGAACTGGCCGGACTGGGTGGCGTCACCGGGGTCACCGCCACGCTGGGCATCGATGCCTCGATCGCCGCCAAGCCGGACTGCCTGGTGTACTGCGCGATGGGTGACACCCGCCCCGTGGAAGCCACGCGCGATGTGATGGCCGCACTGGCCGCCGGGATCAATGTGGTCGGCTCGGCCCCGGGCGGCCTGCAATTCCCCTGGGGCGCCATGCCGGAGAAGGCCATCGCACGGGTCGAAGAAGCTGCTCAGGCGGGTAATTCAAGCGTGTTCATCACCGGTGTCGACCCCGGGTTCGCCACCGACCTGCTGCCGTTCGCCATCGCCGGTACCTGTCAGCGCATCGATCAGATCAAGACCATGGAGATCGCCGACTACGCCACCTATGACGGCACCGAGGTGATGTCGATCGTCATGGGATTCGGCAACCCGATCGACCAGCCCGGAATGTTGTTTCTCCCCGGAATCCTCAGTGCCGCTTGGGGGACCGCGATCCGGATGCTCGCCGCCGGACTGGGCGTCGAAGTCGAAGACATCACCGAGCACTACGAGTTGGAGCCCGCGCCCGAGGACATCGAGGTCGCGACCGGCGTCATCGCCAAGGGCACGGTGGCGGCGATGCGCTTCCAGATCAACGGCATGGTCGGCGGTAAGCCGGTGATCGTCGTCGAACACGTCACCCGGGTACGTGCGGACCTACGACCGGACTGGGCGCAACCGGCCCAGCCCGGCGGCTCCTACCGCGTCGAGATCACCGGCGAGCCGTCGTATGTCGTGGACATCTGCCCCACCAGCCGTAAGGGCGACCACAACCACGCCGCCATCGTCGCGGCGGCCGGGCGCATCGTGAACGCCATCCCTGACGTGGTGGCCGCCGCGCCCGGCATCCGCACCACCCTGGACATGCCGCTCGTCACGGGCATGGGACTGCACAGGCTGGGCTAGGCGCCGGGACGGAGCCGGCGTTCGCCACGACGCCGGCCACCGGGACGCGGCAAGCTGAGCACCGGCCAGTCCTGTTCGGTGGCGGCCGAGGCCAGACCCGGCCGCGGATTCACGGGCCGCGGATGGCCCACCAACCGCATCAGTGCGCCATCCTCGGGGCCGTCCGCGTAGAAATAGCTGTGGGCCAGATCGACCTGCTCGGCCCGGCAAAAGGCCTGCACCGCATCGGCTTTGCGGGCCCCCCAGATGATCGGTTCGACGATCCCGCCGGTGAGCCTGCCCTGGTCGTCGGTCAGAAAGTGATTGCACAGCACGTGGTCGATCCCCAGGTGCCGCGCGACCGGCTCGGCGTGGATGGTCAGGGCCGAGGAACTCATCACGACGGTGTGGCCGCGGTCCTGGTGACGACGCACCACGTCACGCATGTGCGGGTAGACCCGCTGGTTGATGCGGCTCTCGAACAGGTACTCCCCCAGCTCGTCGAGCTCGAGCAGTGATTCGCCGCGGAGGTACCCGGCCGCCCGGACCAACAGCCGCTCGAACGGCATCCGGCCGATCCGATACCGGACCGAGGCCTCGACGATTCCGAGGATCTCGCCTGCAGCGGCCTGCCGCCGGCGGATCCGATGACCGGCGTGCGCCGTGGCGGTGAACCCGTCCACCAGCGTGCCGTCCAGGTCGAAGAAGGCCCCCACCTGCGCACCGCCCGGACCGTCCCCGATCTCCTCAAGTGACTCGGGTGGCGAGAGCATGCGGCCCATGGGCCTAGTACACCAAGCCGCCACGACAATCTGCCAGTCGAGACTCGATCAGGACTAGAACAGAGGGATGTCCGCACAAATGCAATCCATCGCGATCAAGGACGTCGCGGCTGTCATCGCCACCGGTCGTTTCGAGGAGGCGAGGGCCTGGTACGCGCGGCTGCTCGGCCGGGAACCTGACCTGGAACCTGTTCCAGGGGTCGCTGAATGGCAGCTGACCGCGACCGCCTGGCTACAGGTCGTCACTGATCCGGTTCGGGCCGGGAGGTCTGCCGTGCGATTCGGTGTCGACGATCTGGAGCACACCGCCGCCGGGCTGCGCCAGGATGGGGTGACAATCGGGGAACCGCAGGTCATCGCCGACATGGTCGCTGTCATCGACGTTGCCGATCCTGACGGGAATGAAGTTTCATTCGTCGCCGAACTCGCATGAAAATTCCGGGTCGTTCCCCAAACGAGCCCGAGGCCGTACTAAACTAGAACACGTTTCATTTCCATGCGGGCCGTACCGGCCGAGGACTCTCAAACCGCACCGCCACTACACCGCCACCACAAGGAGCTCCGAATGCACACCGCACTCTGCGACGAGCTCGGGATCGACGTCCCGATCTTCGCGTTCACCCACTGTCGCGACGTGGTCGTCGCCGTCAGCAAGGCCGGTGGTTTCGGCGTGCTGGGCGCCGTCGGATTCACCCCCGAGCAGCTCGAGATCGAGTTGAACTGGATCGACGAGCACATCGGCGACCACCCGTACGGCGTCGACATCGTCATCCCGAACAAGTACGAGGGCATGGACGCCAACATGTCCGCCGACGACCTCAAGGGCATGCTGCAGTCCCTGGTGCCTCAGGAGCACCTGGATTTCGCCAAGAAGATCCTCGCCGACCATGGCGTGCCGGTCGACCACAGCGACGACGACGCCCTGCAGCTGCTGGGCTGGACCGAGGCCACCGCGACGCCTCAGGTCGAGATCGCGCTGAAGCACCCCAAGATGACGCTGATCGCCAACGCGCTGGGCACGCCGCCCAAGGACATGATCGACCGCATCCACGCCGAGGGGCGCAAGGTCGCGGCGCTGTGCGGTTCGCCGTCACAGGCCCGCAAGCACGCCGACGCGGGCGTGGACATCATCATCGCCCAGGGCGGCGAGGCCGGCGGCCACAGCGGCGAGATCGGCTCGATCGTGCTGTGGCCCCAGGTGGTCAAGGAAGTGGCCCCGGTTCCGGTCCTGGCCGCCGGCGGTATCGGCAGCGGTCAGCAGATCGCCGCTGCCCTGGCTCTCGGCGCGCAGGGCGCCTGGACCGGCTCGCAGTGGGTCATGGTCGAGGAGTCCGAGCACACCGAACAGCAGCACGCGGCGTACGCCAAGGCCACGAGCAAGGACACGGTGCGCAGCCGCTCGTTCACCGGCAAGCCGGCCCGCATGCTCCGCAACGACTGGACCGACGCCTGGGAGAACCCGGACAACCCGAAGCCGCTCGGCATGCCGCTGCAGTACATGGTGTCCGGAATGGCCGTCGCGGCGACGCACAAGTACCCGAACGAGAGTGTCGACGTCGCGTTCAACCCGGTGGGCCAGGTCGTCGGCCAGTTCCAGAAGGTCGAGAAGACCTCGGCCGTGATCGAGCGCTGGGTTCAGGAGTACCTGGAGGCGACGGGCAACCTCAATGCCCTGAACGAGGCCGCCGGGGTGTGATCGAGGCCGCCGGCAGCGGGTTCCTCATCGCCGTTCTGTGGATGGACCTGATCTTCGACGTTCAGGTCCTACCCCACCGCAGGTCGGCCGAATTGCCGGAACCCGTGCTGGCGTCCATCGCCGGCTACTACCGCCGTGCGACCACGACATCGCGCCCGATGAGCCTGCTGATCGCCGCCGTCATGGTGGTGCTGTTGGCGGCAGTGGCTTTTCACGCATTCGACGGTGCCGACCCGGGTTGGCTGACCGCAATGTTCGCGCTGCTCGCCGGCGGCCCCGTGCTGCTGGCCCTGCTGCGCACCGTCCCCAACGCCGTGGCCCTGGGCGCGCGCACCGCCGGCCCGGCCCAGCAGACGCGATTGGCCCGCGCCATCTGCCGCGATCATCTGCTCTGCCTGACGAGCATGTCCATTTTTCTCGTGCTGTGGCTGGTGACAGCCGCTTAGATCGTCAACGCGGCGAATTGCAGTCAGCATCAAGCAGCAACCCGCCGCTTGAGTCGTAGGCGACGGGCGGTAGACCCACGCCTGCCGATTATGTATGGTTGCATACACAGAATTGGCGGAAGGGCTTCGGATGACCAGTCCTCGCGAACGCATGGTGGCTTCGGCCGCACTGTTGATCCGGGAACGCGGCGCGCACCCGACGGCGATTGCCGATGTATTGGCCCACAGCGGCGCCCCGCGAGGCTCGGCATACCACTACTTCCCCGGCGGCCGCAACCAACTCCTGTGCGAGGCAATCGATTACGCCAGCGATCACATCGCGGCTCGGATCGACGAGGCGGACAGCGCCGTGGCACTGCTCGACGCGATGATCGCGGGGTTCCGTAAACAGCTGTCCGCCACCGACTTCCGGGCCGGTTGCCCGATCGTCGCGGTGACGGTCGAGGCCGGCGAACCCGCGGCCGCCGAGCCCACTCCCCTCGACCGCGCCGGGGTGGCCTTCACCCGCTGGACCGGACTCATCACCCGCCGCCTGCAGAGCGACGGAGTCACCACCGAACGCGCCGAGGAACTCGCCACACTGATCCTGACCGCGGTCGAAGGCGCCGTGGTGATGGCTCGGGCGACCCGTGACGTGAAACCACTCGATCTGATCCACCGTCAACTTCGCGCACTCCTTCCGGAAGGAACCCCGTCATGACCGTCGATCAATGGCAGCCCACCGCGTGCATCCTGTGTGAGTGCAACTGCGGCATCGTGGTGCAGACCGAAGGCCGGGCCATCACGAAAATCCGCGGCGACAAAGACCACCCGGCGTCGGCGGGCTACACGTGCAACAAGGCGCTGCGGTTGGACCACTACCAGAGCAGCACCAACCGCCTGACCTCGCCACTGCGCCGCACACCTGACGGCAGCTACGAGGAGATCGACTGGGACACCGCAGTTTCCGAGATCGCCGCGAAGTTCCTGGCAGTCAAGGACGCTCACGGCGGGGACAAGATCTTCTACTACGGTGGCGGCGGCCAGGGCAACCACCTCGGCGGCGCGTACAGCGGCGCGTTCCTCAAGGCGATCGGCTCGCGGTACCGGTCAAACGCCCTGGCGCAGGAGAAGACCGGTGAGGCGTGGGTCGACGCCCACCTCTACGGCGGGCACACCCGCGGCGAGTTCGAGCACGCCGAGGTCTCGGTGTTCGTCGGCAAGAACCCGTGGATGTCGCAGAGTTTTCCACGGGCCCGCGTCGTGCTCAACGAGATCGCCAAGGATCCGGACCGCGCGATGATAGTGATCGACCCGGTGATGACCGACACCGCCAAGCTCGCCGACTTCCACCTGCGCGTGCGGCCCGGGACCGATGCGTGGTGCCTGGCCGCGATGGCCGCGGTGCTGGTTCAGGAAAACCTGTGCGACGAAGAGTTCCTGGCCGCTCACGTCAACGGTGTCGAACCGGTCCGTGAGGTGCTGGGCCACGTCCCGATCGGCGACTATGCCGCGCGGTGCGGCGTCGACGAAACCCTGCTGCGCCAGGCGGTGCGCCGCCTCGCCGCAGCCGACAGTGTGGCCGTGTTCGAGGATCTCGGCATCCAGCAGGCCCCCAACAGCACGCTGTGCTCGTACCTCAACAAGATGCTGTGGATCCTCACCGGCAACTTCGCCAAACGCGGTGGGCAACATCTGCATTCGTCGTTCGCCCCGCTGTTCGGTTCAGGTGGGGTCGGGCGCAGCCCGGTCACGGGCGCCCCGGTGATCGCCGGCCTGGTGCCGTCCAACGCGGTGCCGCAGGAGATCCTCACCGACCACCCCGACCGCTTTCGCGCGATGATCGTCGAGAGCAGCAACCCGGCACACTCGATCGCCGATTCGGCGGCCGTGCGCGCCGCGCTCGAATCGCTCGAGCTCCTGGTGGTCATCGACGTCGCGATGACCGAAACCGCCCGGTTGGCCGACTATGTGCTGCCCGCGGCCAACCAGTTCGAGAAGCCCGAGGCGACGTTCTTCAACCTTGAGTTCCCGCACAACAACTTCCACCTGCGGCACCGGCTGTTCGAACCGCTGCCGGGCACCCTGCCCGAGCCCGAGATCTGGGCCCGCCTGGTACGCGCCATCGGCGCGGTCGACGACGCCGAACTGGATCCGTTACGGCGCGCCGCCCGCGACGGTCTGGACGCCTACGCCGCAGCGTTTCTCGGCGCTGTGGGTGCCAACCCGGGTCTGGGGCGGGTCCTGCCATACGTGCTGTACGAGACGCTCGGACCGGTGCTTCCGGATGGCCTCGCCGGTGCCGCGGCGCTGTGGGGGCTGGCGCAGAAGACCGCGATGACCTATCCCGATGCCGTGCGTCGCGCCGGTCACGCCGACGGCAACGCCCTCTTCGAGGCCATCCTGGCCGGCCGGTCCGGGCTGACCTTCACCGTGCACGAATACCCGGACGATTTCGCTCTGATCGGGCACCCCGATCGCAAGATCGCACTCGACATGCCCGAGATGCTCGACGCGGTCCGGGCATTGCCGACCATGCCGTCGGCACTGACCTCCGAGGAGTTCCCGATGGTGCTCTCGGCCGGCGAACGTCGGGCCTACACCGCCAACGACATCTTCCGCGACCCGGCCTGGCGCAAGCGCGACACTGAGGGCGCCCTGCGGATCAGCGCCGACGACGCCGAGTCCATCGGCCTACGCGACGGAGACCGGGCCAGGCTGACCACCGCGACGGGAAGCGCGGACGTGACCGTCGAGGTCAACGACGCGATGCTGCCCGGGCACATCTCGCTGCCCAACGGATTCGGCCTCGACTACACCGACGGTCAGGGACGGTCGATCGTGCCCGGAGTCGCCCCCAACGAGCTCACGTCGTCGCAGTGGCGCGATGAGTACGCGGGCACACCATGGCACAAGCACGTGCCTGCCCGGGTCGATCTTCCGGTGACAAGCCTGCCGGCCTGATCAGATTCCCGTGCCTCAGGGCGCCGGCGCCGGAGCAGCCGGCGCCGCCGGTACGGCGGGCACAGCAACAGCTGGACCGGCGGGAGCGGCGGGCAACCCGGCGGGGCCGGCAGGAGCGCCGGGCTCGGCTACGGCCGACCCGCCGGGCAGCGGTGCCTCCGGCGCCCCGGGTGCCGCAGGCGCGGTCGGAACGTTCGGCCCGGGTACCTGACCCGGGACAGGTGTATTCATGCCGCGCTGTGCGAGCCCGAGTACCAGGGCTTCCTTGCCACTGATCTCCTGGTTCTGCACGGCATGCCACAGATCCTTGAGATAGCTCAAGTTGGGGGTTTCGGCACCCTGTCCCGTGGGATCCATCGTGGCGCCCGGTGGCAGGGCATCGGGGCTCGCCAGGTGAGGGGTGCCCACTGGGGCCGCGGCAGCCGGTGCCGCCGGATCTCCGACCGCGGCCTGAGCCGCCGGCCCGGGAGCAGCCGCCGGCGCGGGCGCAGGTGCCGGCGCGGGGGCGGGCGCCGGATTGGGTGGCTCCGCGGCCGCCGCGGCGGCCATGGCCAACGCGACGACAGGACCCGACACGCAGCCCGTCAACACGATCCCGAACCTACGGACGTCGACTCGCATAACTGGTTGGCCTCCTGCTGTTGCTCCAGGGACGAATGGTAACGCTGAGTGCATCGTCGCGCTCGTTCAACCGTTACAACGCAAGAATCGGAACACGTTCCAATACCCACGATGTGGGAGTTTCCGAAACCCGCTCCGAGGGGCCCCACCTGTGGTGTAGCAATGGGTCTACGCCACTACACAACGTCGTCGCGAGGAGCGCCAACGCCATGCCGACTCTGCACCTCCCGCCCGGATTCGACTTCACCGATCCCGACATCTACGCCGAACGGCTGCCCGTCGAGGAACTCGCCGAGATGCGCAAGCTGGCTCCGATCTGGTGGAACGAGCAGCCGCTGGGCCAAGGAGGGTTCGACGACGGCGGGTTCTGGGTCGTCACCAAGCACAAAGACGTCAAAGAGGTCTCGCTGCGCAGCGACGTGTTCTCCAGCCAGGAGAAGACCGCCCTCCCGCGCTACCGCGACGGCACCGTCCAGCAGCAGATCGAACAGGGCAAGTTCGTCATGCTCAACATGGACGCCCCACACCACACGCACCTGCGGAAGATCATCTCGCGGGCCTTCACACCACGGGCGGTCGAACGCCTGCGCGCGGACCTCGCCGAGCGCGCACGCACGATCGTGGAGACGGCCGCCGCCGAGGGCTCGGGAGACTTCGTCGAGCAGGTTTCGTGCGAACTACCGCTCCAGGCCATCGCGGGCCTCATGGGTGTGCCGCAGGAAGACCGCAAGAAACTGTTCGACTGGTCCAATCAGATGGTCGGCGACCAGGACCCGGAGTTCGCCTCCAACGATGCGATCAGTGCCTCGGTCGAGCTGATCATGTACGGGATGCAGATGGCGGCTGAGCGGACGAAGAACCCTGGCGAGGATCTGGTCTCCACTCTCCTGCAGGCCGACGTCGAGGGGCACAAGCTCTCCGACGACGAGTTCGGCTTCTTCGTCATCCTGCTCGCCGTGGCAGGCAACGAGACGACGCGCAACTCCATCACCCAGGGAATGATGGCGTTCGCCGATCACCCCGACCAGTGGGAGTTGTTCAAACGGGAGCGCCCGGGCACCGCGGCCGACGAGATCGTCCGGTGGGCCACGCCCGTCACGTCATTCCAGCGCACCGCACTGGAAGACACCGAGCTGGCCGGCGTGCCGATCAAGAAGGGGCAGCGGGTGGTGATGTTCTACCGCTCGGCGAACTTCGACGAGGACGTGTTCGACGACCCGTACAGCTTCAACATCTTGCGCGATCCCAACCCGCACGTGGGGTTCGGCGGCACGGGCGCGCACTACTGCATCGGCGCCAACCTCGCCAGGATGACGATCGACCTGATCTTCAACGCGATCGCCGACGTGATGCCCGACCTGAGGCCGCTGGCGGCGCCCGAACGGCTGCGGTCGGGTTGGCTCAACGGCATCAAACATTGGCAGGTGGACTACCGCGGCCAGTCGGATAGTCGATGATGGATCGCCAATAGTCCTCCGGGATCTCGGTATTCGACCGCAGGGTGATCGCCAGACCGGTTGCCATCGCAATGCCGAGAAGCCCCAGCCACAGGCCGGCGAGGGCGATCGCGATCCAGAGCACGGTTGTCAGCGCGGGCCAGGGCGACACCACCGCGAGCACCGGAGCGAAGAAGAAGCCGGCGCCGATGTAGGCGGCCGACCCGGCCCGGTCGGCCGCCATGACGAAGTGCAGCCAGCGCGGAATACGTTGGTCGGACTGAGGTTTGTCGCTCACTGCCGCCTCCTTGGTGGGTACTGGACTCCACGGTGACGCGGACCGGGTAAGTACCGCAATTACCCCGCAGGTAGTGGTTATCTCCCCGCGCGTGAGTGAGACTCGGGTGGTGACGACTGCGGCAACCCAGACACCTATCGGATCGCTGATGCGCGACTGGCGATTACGGCGCCGCATCAGTCAGCTGGACCTCGCCATCGAGGCCGACGTCTCGGCGCGACATCTCAGCTTCATCGAGACCGGGCGGTCGGTACCGAGTCGGGCCATGGTGCTGCGCCTCGCCGACGCACTGGAGGTGCCGCTGCGAGACCAGAACCAGTTGCTCCTCGCTGCGGGGCTGGCACCGGTGTACGCCGAGCGGACTCTGGAGGATCCCGAGATGACAGGTGTGCGCGACGGTGTGGCCCGAGTGTTGGACGCCTACAACCCGTTTCCCTGCGTGGTCGTGGATCGCACCTGGAATCTGTTGCAGGCCAATGCCGGTACCGCAGTCATGCTGGACGGTGTCGCGCCCCATCTGCTGGCGCAGCCCAACGCGCTGCGGATCACCCTGCACCCCGAGGGCATGGCCCCGCGCATCCGGAACCTGGCAGAGTGGCGCCACCACCTGATCAGCCGGCTGCGCCGGGAGGTCACCGTGAGCGGTTCGGCGGAGCTGGCCGCCCTTCTTGCCGAGATCGAGTCCTACCCGGGAGGGATGGAACCGGTGCGCGACCTCGGCGGCGTGGTCGTCCCACTGGAACTGTCGGCCCCCGACGG
The DNA here is from genome assembly GCF_058536225.1 of Mycolicibacterium arcueilense. Classification (NCBI taxonomy): domain Bacteria; kingdom Bacillati; phylum Actinomycetota; class Actinomycetes; order Mycobacteriales; family Mycobacteriaceae; genus Mycobacterium; species Mycolicibacterium arcueilense. The sequence goes on along the minus strand of NZ_JBZTYL010000025.1, from coordinate 193,029 downwards.
CGCCGTGCTGACCTTCCTGAGCACCGTCACCACCTTCGGTACTGCCCTGGACCTGACCGCCGCGGAACTGAGCATCGAGGCCTTTCTGCCGGCCGACGCCGAGACCGCAGCCGCTCTGCGGTGAAAATTTAGTGGTCTTACCACTTGACCTCTGACCGCCAGGCCGGGCAGCATGGGCGGTATGGCGCTACAACCGGTGAACCGCCGATCCGTGCCCGAGGACGTCTTCGAGCAGATCGTCGCCGAGGTACTCAGCGGTCAGATGCAGCCCGGCGAGCCGCTGCCCAGTGAACGCCGCCTGGCCGAGGTGCTCGGCGTGTCCCGCCCGGCTGTGCGCGAGGCGATCAAGCGGCTGACCGAGGCGGGCCTGGTCGAGGTTCGGCAGGGCGACTCGACCACGGTGCGGGACTTCCGCAAACATGCGGGCCTGGATCTGTTGCCCCGACTCCTCTTGCGCGCAGGCGAACTCGACGTCGGCGTGGTTCGCAGCATCCTCGAAACCCGCCTGCACAACGGACCCAAGGTCGCCGAGTTGGCCGCCGAGCGGGCCCCGTCCGAGGTGATCGCGCAACTCGGCCGCACCGTCGAGGCCCTGGCGGCCGAACCGGACCCGGTCGAGCAACAGCGCCAGGCACTCAGCTTCTGGGATCTGATCGTCGACGGTGCGGATTCGATCGCTTTCCGCTTGATGTACAACACCCTTCGGCAGACCTACGAGCCCGCGCTGCCGGCGCTGGCCACCATGATGGCCGCCGAAGTCGGCCGCCCCGAGGCATATCGCCGGATCGTCGAGGCCATCGAAGCAGGCGACTCCGCGGCTGCCCGTCTCGCGGCCCAGGACCTACTGGAGCCCGCCACGATGGCGCTCATGGGCGCCCTCGAGGCGTTGGAGGAAACCCGATGACGCGCAATGCTTTCACGTTGGGTGACGCGGCTCGGGAGTTCGTCAAGCACCCCTCCCCCTGGATGATCGGCACCGCGCTGATCGCCGGCGTCGCCGCGCGGTGTGCCGTCGGAGACTGGCAACTCACCGACGCGCTCGTACCCGCGGTGATGCTGGTGACGTTCCCGTTCTTCGAATGGGTCGTCCACGTCTTCGTACTGCATTGGCGGCCAAGGCGATTAGGCCCGATCACACTGGATTCGCTGTTGGCTCGCGACCACCGGCTGCACCACGTCGACCCACGTGAGATCCCGTTGATCTTCATCCCGTGGCGAGCTCTGCTGTGGATCCTGCCTCTCGCAGTGGCCGTCGCCCTCCTGGCGTTCCCCCGACCCGGCCTGGGGCTGACTTTTCTGTCACTGCTGACAGTGCTCGGCCTGGCCTACGAGTGGTGCCACTACCTGATCCACAGCGACTACAAGCCGAAAACCCGCGCATACCGCGCGGTTTGGCGCAACCATCGCCAGCACCACTACAAGAACGAGCACTACTGGTTCACGGTGACCACCGCCGGGATCGCCGACCGGCTCCTGGGGACCTATCCCGACCCGGCGACGGCCTCCACCTCACCGACCGCGAAGAACCTGCACGCGGCTATGCCTGCACGACAATAGGGTCGCCAAGGTGCACCGTGTTGAAGTACCAGTCGGCGTTGTCGGGACTCAGGTTGATGCAACCGTGGCTGACGTTGGCATAGCCCTGCGATCCCACCGACCAGGGCGCCCCGTGCACGTAGACACCACCCCAGGTCACGCGAACCGCGTCGTAGACGGTGAGCTTGTACCCCTCCGGGTCGCTCAGCGGAATACCGATGGTGCGCGAATCCATCACCACGACAGGCTCTTTGGCCAGCGCGGTGAAGGTCCCGATCGGGGTCGGGTGCTTGGGCTTGCCCATCGACGCAGGCATGGTGCGGGCCACCGTGCCATCGATGCTGACCGTGAAGGTGTGCGCATCGATGTCGGCGACACCGAGTACCTGGGCCCCCGTCTCGAAACTCGTCTTCGCACCGCCGGCCGAGACCGAGATCTTCGAATGAGCCGGCCACAGCTGATCCGGTTTCCACTGCATCACATCGTCACTGAGCCAGGTGAAGGTGCCCGTGGGGGTCTCGGGAGAGCTGATCTTCAGGCTGCTCTGTGCCGCATCGCGATCGGTCACCGGGTCGGCGAACGTCACCGTCAGCGGCATGGCGACGCCGACCACCGAGCCCGAGGCGGGCTCGATCTTCGCACCGGGTGCAGGCGTGCTCGACGCAGCAGATGCCACATTCACCGTGCTCGCGGCGGCCAAGGTGGCGACACCGATCGCCGCAAACACTTTCAGTACCGATACTCGAACGGTTCCGAATGACGACGATGGGGCGCTCAGCATTCCACCAGTGTAGGTGAGCGCCGAAGGTGCACCTTTTAGGCGCAGCGTGGCGACGGCAATTCGAGGTCGGCGGTGGCGCAGTGGGTTGCCCATGGTGAACTCATCGGCCGGGCAACTCAGAACGTTTCACCGCACCCATCGGCGCCCTGGCGTGAGTCTCAGCAACGTCACAGCGGTCAGGGCGTGGCGGGAACCGGCACCGGAGTCTCGGCCGGCAGCTGCTCAGGTGCGGGTGGGGCCACTTCCGGCGCGGGCGGTGCCGGCTCCGGCGCTGGTGGCTCCAGTGCGGGCGGTGCCGGTTCGGTCAACGGAGCCTGCGCGGCCGTCTGCTGCACCGGCGCCGCCTCGGGCGGGACTGGTGGCGCTGGAGGCGCCACCTCGGGGGCCGGGGCCGGAGGCGGAGGTGGAGGTGGAGGCACCTCCGATGTCGAGGACGGCGGCGGCGCCTGATTCTCGGGCAAGGGCTGTTGACCCGGTTCCGGCGGCGGCGCACCTGGAACTTGTTCGGGCAGTGGCGGCGACTGCTCCGGCGGCACCGCCTCCAGTCCGGGCGCGGGAGGCGCCATCAGCTCGCCGGTGTTCTCGGGTGGCGCCGTGATGGATTGATCGACGACGTACTCGGGCGGGGCGTCCTGTACCACCGGTTCGAGCATCGGCGGAGCTTCGGACGTCGAGGGCGAGGGCGCCGGAGACGTGACCGCCGAGGTCTGCTGCACGGAAGCCGAATCCCCCGATGTACTCACCACCGGACGCGTGCTCTTGTGCGGCGCCGGCTCCGAGGTGGGCAACAGCTGCTGGCCGATCGCTAGCGAGAGCGATACGGCGAACGCCAGCACTCCACCGACCAATATCGCCAGGGGCGTCAATTGCTTTGGGGGCCAGCGCCATCCGGTCGGGGCTACGCTGTCGTCGGATGCCCAACGGTTCCTGCGCACCGCGGCCAATGCGGCTCCCCTGGCCAACGGCAATCCCGGTTCGGCAGGTGTGAACACCGGCGCCGCCAGCGCCTGCTCGAGTTTCGGCAGAACCGAGTCCAGATCTACGGCGGACCCCACGACGACCAGCGCATCAGGGCGCGGGTCCGCCGCGTCGAACATGTCTGACAACCAGGTGGTCAGGCCGGCCACGGTTTCGATGCCACGGCTGACCGTGGTCTGCACCGGGCTCTCGCCGCTCACGGTCATCGCCTGTACGACATCGGGTTCCAGCACACATACGCCGGTCGTGTCGAATCCGACGATCCCGGCAACGCGCCGAGCCAACGCATCCGTCGCGTGCGGCAACCGGACCGGGATCACATCGGCGAATCCGGCGTCCGCGAACTTCTTCAACAGCACCGCGGCCTCGGCGGCCGCCCCTGAACTCCACGTGACGCCGATGGCTGTCAGCCGCAAACCACGTTCTGCGGCAACTCTTTCGGAACGCCGAACCGCCTTCACCACGTCGGCGCAGATGTCGTCGGTGCGCGCGGGTGCAAGGCCGCGAATGTCGAGCGCCTCATGGTCGACGGTCGCTCCGTCGGCCTCGCAGCCCTCTACCAGGACCAGACCGACGGTGGACGGTGTCAACGACACACCGAGCACCGCGTCCACATACACCCCCGAAAAGTGTGGCCGTCGTCCAAACGTTTCACGGTGACATTACCCGGTGGCAGCTTCATTCCCATCTCCTGCACCGTCGGTGACCTCTCACCACCGATGACGAAATGTGCTGTGCCGCAGAATCGCCAGTACACCAAGCAGTCACAGTTTGCCGCCTTGGCCGTCAATTTGGACCGACCGAGCGGTCAGCATGGCAAGGTGGTGGCGCATGCAGGAAGTCCAGGATTCTCCGCGACACCGGACGTTCTTCGGCCATCCCCTCGGGCTGGCCAACCTGGCCGGGGTGGAGATGTGGGAGCGGTTCTCCTTCTACGGGATGCTCACCATCCTCGGCTACTACCTGTACTACGTGGCCACCGACGGCGGGCTCGGGTTGCCCAAGAGCACCGCCACCGGCATCGTCGGCGCCTACGGCGGTCTGGTTTATCTGTCCACCGTGCTGGGTGGCTGGGTCGCCGATCGCATCCTGGGCATGGAGCGCACGGTGTTCTACGGCGGTGTGGTCGTCATGGCCGGCCATATCGCCCTCGCGGTCATTCCGGATCTCTCCGGCGTCGGCATCGGCCTGGTGCTCGTCGCACTCGGGTCCGGCGCACTCAAGGCCAACGCGTCGTCACTGTTGGGCACGCTCTACGCCTTGAACGACCCGCGCGCCGACGGCGGGTTCACCTTGTTCTACCTCGGCGTCAATCTGGGCGCCTTCGTCGGACCGCTGGCCACGGGGTTGTTACAGACACACATCGGCTTCCACTACGGCTTCGGCGCCGCAGCGGTCGGTATGGCAGTGGGGCTGGCGCAGTACGTGATGTTCCGCCGCAACCTCGGAAGCCACGGACGTGTCGTGGCGAACCCGTTGCCGGTGCGGTCCATCGGAAAGATGATCGCCGCCGTGGCGGCGGGGACCGTGGTCGTGGGGGTGCTGTTCGCGGCACACCTGGTCAAACTGGCGAACCTGTCACAGATCACCACCGCGGTGATCGCCGTGGCCTCGGTGATGTACTTCGCGGTGATGCTGTCCAGCGCCAAAGTGACAGCTACCGAACGGATCCGGGTGCGGGCCTTCATCCCCTTGTTCATCGCCAATGCGGTGTTCTGGTCGCTGTTCCAGCAGACGTTCACGGTGCTGGCCGTCTACTCCGACGAGCGGGTCAACTGGTCACTGTTCGGCTGGACCGCGCCGTCGAGCTGGATCGGGTCGATCGAGCCCGTATGGATCATCCTGCTCTCACCCGTGTTCGCGGTCCTGTGGACCCGGCTGGGCAACCGGGCACCGACCACACCGCGCAAGTTCGGCTACGGGGTGATCGGGATGGGCGCCGCATTCCTGCTGTTTCTCCCGACAGCGCCGCACCAGGGCAAGGTGGTGCCCGCGCTACTGGTCGCCGGCATCATGGTGGTGTTCGCGGTGTCCGAGCTGCTGGTGTCACCGATCGGCCTGTCGGTCACGACAAAGCTTGCCCCAGAGGCGTTCCGGGCCCAGATGATGGCGCTGTTCTTCTTCTCGGTAGGGCTCGGCACGGCGATGTCGGGGGTGCTGGCCCAGCATTACGATCCGGCTCACGAATTCGCCTACTTCGGCACGCTCGGGGCGGTGGCGATCGTCACGGGTGTCGTGGTGCTGCTGATGTCACCGCGGATCAGCAGGTTGATGGAAGGTGTTCACTGACCTTCCGCGAGGATCTCGGCCAGCAACGGCAGCGCGATGTTTCCACCGGAGACGATCGCGACCGTCGGCCCCGGCGGCGTGGCTGCCGTGCGATATCCGGCCAGCGCCACGGCACCGCTGGGCTCGGCCACCAGATGTGCGTGATGCGCCAGTTCTCGCACCGCCGAACGGATCTCGTCCTCGCTCACCGTGATCACACCGTCGAGCACCCGTTGCAGGTGAGCGAAGGTGAGCCCCGACGGGGTCGCACGCAAGCCGTCGGCGATGGTCCGGTTGCGTTGGGCCACAGGCCATTCCACCAGGTGGCCCGCGGCCAGACTCTCCGCGGTGTCCGCGGCGAGCTCGGGCTCCACGCCGAATATCTTGGCCCGGGGGCACAACGCGCGGATCCCGGTGCCCACCCCGGAGGCCAGACCACCGCCACTGATCGGGATGAGGACCGTCGCGACCTCGGGCAGATCCTGCGCGATCTCCAGCCCGATGGTGCCCTGGCCCGCGATCACGTCGGGATGGTCGAACGGTGGCACCAGAACACCGCCGGTGCGCTCGACCAGTTCGGCGGCGACCGATTCACGTTCCCCCGCCCCACACAACACGACCTGCGCCCCGTGGCCCCGGGTGGCCTGCACCTTGACGGCCGGGGTTTCCTCGGGCATCACGATGTGGGCCGTGACCCCAAAGGCCGCAGCCGCATACGCCACGGCCTGGGCGTGATTGCCGCTGGAGTAGGCCACCACTCCGGCCGCCCGGACCTCGGGATCGAGCCGGCCCAGCGCGTTGAATGCGCCGCGGATCTTGAAGGCGCCGATCGGTTGCAGATTCTCCGGCTTCAGCCACAACGGACGGTCAGCATCTGACCACCCGGCCGCCAGCAGCGGGGTCCGCACGATGTCGGGGGCTATCCGCCGGGCGGCGGCTTCGATGTCGTCGAGGGTCACCAGGTTCACCAGGCAAGTGTCTCCCGGCGGTCGGTTACCGTGCTGACGTGACCCAGTACAGCTTCGGAATCGTTCCTCGTTACGCCGAGATCGACCAGCAGGGTGTGGTGTTCAACGGCCACTACCTCACCTGGTTCGACGAGGCATGCACCGGGCTGTTCGACCACCTTGGCGTGAACTTCACCGAGCTGATCGCCAACGGCATCGACATGCAGGTGGTGCACACCGAGATCGATTTCCAGGCTCCGGTCAGGTGGCGCGAGCCGGTGCGGATCGCCGTCCGGTGCGAGCGCATCGGCACCACCAGTTTCACCATCGGCTTCACCGTGCTGGGCACCGACGCCGCGGGCGACGAGCAGACCCGGGTGTGCGGACGGAACGTCTATGTGGTGGTCTCGACCGACGACTGGGCCAAGCGGCCGGTCCCCGAAGACATTCGCACCGCGCTCACTTCCGTTGCCGGTCAATGATTCTTCCGTCCGGGCTGTGCCGTGGCGCCCGCGGCGGTAATGTCTGGCCATGACACACGCTGAGCGCGGTGAGTTCGGCGACGACGTCCCGGAGGCCGACGTCGTGGAACAACTGATACCGGTCGGCGTCGACGACGAGGATGACGCGCTGTCGGAACTGCCCCGGGTGCGGATCTCGACGGATGCCGATGCCACCGAGGCCGACCTGATCGATCAGGCGATCGCCGTACCACTGGACGACGAGTCCGACTTCGACCGCTGACAGGAAGGATCCCCCGGCATGCGCCTGCCCGATGCCCTCGACAGCATCTCCACCGATACCGCGACCACCTCGCGGGTGTTCGGTGACCCGTACCTGACGCCCGACGGAGCGACGGTGATACCGGTGAGCAAGGTGAGGCACCGGCCCGACAGCGGGCGAACCAGCTCACGACCGCTGGGGATTTTCGTCGTCAAGGACGGCAAACCCACCTGGGTGCCCGCCGTCGACAACACGCGGATCGCCTTGCTGGGTGAACTGATCGGGTTGGTGGCAGCGACTTTGGCGACGGCCGCTATGGTGCGTCGTCCGCCGTGGCCGGACGTACGTGGCGAGTTCTCGCGGCGACTCTGACCCGCCGGGTACGCCACCCGAGCCCGAGCACGACCAGCGTCAGCAGGGCGAGCAACCACGGCCATGCGCCGTGCCGATGCACCCATCCCGCGAGGGCACCCTGCACGCGCCCGGCAGCCGCGATCACCGGGTCAGCGGGATTTCCTGCGGCGCCGAACAATTGGATTTCATACCAGCCGTAGTAGGCGACATAGGCGCCGACGGCGATCAGCAGGGCTCCGCTGATCCGGCTGATGTACGGAACGACACTGCGCAAGCGGTCGATCACGACGGTGCCGGCCAGCGCCGTGGCCACGGCCAGAACGCCGACGACAAGGGCGAAACCCCCTGCGTAGGCAGCGAACACCGCCACCCGGTGCAGTGGGGTGGGTGATTCGAGAGTGGCGCCGGTGACCGCCAGGAAGGGACCCACCGTGCACGACAGTGATGCCAGCGCATACCCGACGCCGTAGCCGGCCATGGAGCCCAGCCGTGCAGTGGGCGCCCAGCCGGCCCGGCCCGCGACCGCATCGGGCAACAGCAACCCGAGCCGGCGACCGGCCAGCAACCAGACCCCCAGCACCAGCAGGATGATCCCGATGACCAAGGTGACGTACGGAAGATAACGCTGCACCGTGTTTGCGGCGGCAACGGTCAGCAGCCCGAAGGTGCCGAACACGGCAACGAATCCGGCGGTCATCACGATGGTGGCGACGAGCGCCCGCCCCAGCGCGTTCAACGGCCCCCGCGGCGAGGCGCCCCGCACCACCAGCGCCAGGTACCCGGGCAGCAGTGCGAAACCGCACGGATTGAGTGCCGCGACGAGTCCGGCGCCGAACGCCAGCCCCACCAGGTTGTCTGGCACGCCGGGCGGCTAGCTCTTCAGGGCCGCGACCCGGTCGGCCAGTTCCTGCTGCGGCATCGCGGACGTGGGGTTGTTGACGAAGGTGGATGACCCGTCGGCACGGTAGAAGACGTAGGCCGGCTGCCACGGGACGTTGTAGCGGGCCCAGATCGACCCGTCCGCGTCATTGAGGGTGGGGAAGTTGAGGTGGTATTTGTCGACGAACCCCTGCATGGCCCCGACATCGGAATGTGCCGCCACACCGACGAAGCTGACCTGTGGGTTGGCCGCGGCGACCTGGCTCACCGACGGCGCCTCGGCGTTGCAGAACGGGCACCACGGCGTCCAGAACCACAGCACCGCGGGCCGCCCGGCCAGGCTCGACCCGTTGAACGGGGCACCCGACAGCGTGGTGCCGGTGAACTGCAGCCGGTCGTCGGCGGCGGCGGTCGGCGCGAGCACCAGCGCCGACACCATTGCGATCGTGGACAGCACGCCGGCCAGCACGGATACGACCGATAGGCGCAACTGCGGGAATCGAAGTCGCATCGTCATGACAGTCTCCTTCGCTCAGGGCGCAGTGCACGCTCGGCCTGCACATACCCCCTGACACGGCTGTCGACACTCCCCGGTTCAAAAGCAGGATTTCGACCGGCCTCAGTTCTGCCGCGGCAACAGCTCGGTGGTGAACCGGTCCAGGAACGCATCGCGATCGGTGGTGCCTGCCGCCCTGATCACGAACTTGGTCAGGCCGGCGGCCAGGTAGCCGTCGATCTGGCAGTGCAGGTCGGGCCAGTCCGCCGCCACCAGTTCGGCCGGGTCGACGTCGGGCCTGCGGCGACGCACCGCGGCGAGCAGTTCGGCCGGCAGCGCACCGTCGCCCACCGCGAGGCTGATGCCGTAGTGGTCGGGTTCGATGGTCCGGCCCGCGGCCTCCGCTGCGGCCTCGATACCCCGGCGCGCTGCCCCCGCCTCGTCCGGGGTGAGGAAGCTGCCCAGCCACCCGTCGCCGAGTCTGCCGATGCGGGTCAGCGCGGCCGGCGCCGATCCGCCCAGCCAGATGTCGATCGGTGTGGCGGGAAGCGGCTGCACGTGTGCGGAGCGGACGGTGAAGTACTCCCCCTCGAACGACACATCATGGCCGCTCAGGGCCGATCGCAAGAGGTCAAGCGATTCGTCGAAGACCGCGGCCCGGCGACGGTCGGGCACCACGAAGATGTCCCGCTCGGCGGGCAGTGCCGAATGCAGCCCGAATACGGGCAGAACCCGCTTGGGTGCGAGCGCCGCCAGCGATGCCAGTTGTTTGGCCACCAGCACCGGATGGCGGCCCGGCAGGATGGCCACCGAGGTCCCGACCTTCAACCGCCGGGTACGCGCCAGCGAGTAGGCCATGCCGATGAACGGATCCACCGCCGGGGTGTAGACCAGTTCGGAGAACCACAGTGAGTCGACCCCGGAATTCTCCAGGTGGTCGACGATGCCGCTGAGTTCGTCCGGGGCCGTGTCGGCGCCGACTCCCAGACCGAACCTGACCTTCATCGGACGTTTCCCATGCCATCCATGATTGACGCAACACCGCGCGAGCGCCTCTTGTGCCCGGCCGTCCGGCGGTTCAGAGTAAGACAATGAGCGAACAATGGATTCAAGGGTGCTTGGTCCAGCGGATCGCGTTTCGCGATGGCCTGGTGCTCAACCTCGATGACTACAACGAACTGGTCATCTCGGTCCCGCTGGAACTGACGCTGCCGGCCACCGGTGCCGACGCTTCGGAAGTGGTGTCGCTGGACCCGCGGTCACTGCGCAACGAGGTTCGGCCGCTCTTCGATTTCGCGGGGCAGCGTTGCACACATGCGGACTGGGAGGACAACGGCAGCCTCCACCTGAGCTTTTCCGACGGCCACCGCATCGATGTCCGGCCCGAGGAGGACCGGACATCGTGGGAGTTGTACGGGAAGCACCACGGCTACGCCGCGTGCCTGCCCCACGGGCGGGTCCGCGTCGTCCGTCACGATCTGGATGACCTAGATCAGGACGGCGACGAGGGACCCACCCGCGAGAGCGGCTGACCGCTACCGACGGGACATCAGCCGACGCCGAGGATCGGAACCCAGACGCCGAACAGCCAGACCCCCCACTGCCGGAACCCGTTGTCCCACACTGGGTTCAAGTTGTAACCCCAGTAGTTGATGGTCGGCGGGAGCGGGCCACCACGCCATTGGAACGGTGGTGGTGGGCCCCAGCCCCACGGCGGCGCGCCCCGGCGGTCGTCCCACCAGTCGTGCCGGTTGTTCGCCCACCACGGACCCTTGTCGTCCCAATGGTCGCGGCGGTCGAAGTCAGGACCGCGATCGGGCCCACGCCCGCGACTGTCGAAGTCACGATCATGGCCGGGCGGCCCACCGTTGCAGAACGGGAAACAGTCGTCGTTACCGTGCCCCGGCTTGAGCGGAGCCGGCACAGCGGGCGACGCCGACGCCACCGGGACCCCCAACCCCGTGACACCCATTGCGAACGCGCCGGCTGTCAGCGCACCCGCCACGAACTTGGCCAGTTTCATACCTGAACCTCCTACAGTCTCGTGACCCCGGCGCCGGCCATCCCCCAATGGCCCGGCGCCGCAACGCCTTGCAACTCACCTGGCTGCGAGCGGCGAAACGTGCACCCCAGAGGGGTATCGCCTCGGCCGATCCGAGCGTTACCCGTTTTCCGGGCCCGTGCGGCCCTACCCTGGCGGGGTGGGTATCGCACCGCGGATCAATGGGGCGCGTCCCGGCGACGTGCCGCGCTCGGAGATCGACCTCGGATCGTGGCAGTTCTGGCGCGAGGATGACGAAGTCCGGGACGGCGCATTCGGCGTGCTGCGCCGTGACGACCCGGTCTCGTTCCACCGGGCCTGCGTCCTCGACGGCTCTCCGGAGAGTGTCGGGCACTGGGCGGTGACCAGGTACGACGACGTGTTCCACGCCAGCCGCCATCCGGACATCTTCAGCTCCGCCTCCGGGATCACCATCGGCGATCAAACCCCGGAATTGGCAGAGTATTTCGGCTCGATGATCGCGTTGGACGATCCCCGTCACACCCGGCTGCGCAACATCGTGCGCAGCGCGTTCACGCCGCGGGTGGTGGCCCTGATCGAGGATTCGGTGCGTGACCGGGCGCGACGCCTGGTCAGTGACATGGTGGCCAGGAATTCCGACGGCACCGCCGAGCTGGTCACCGAACTCGCCGGACCGCTACCGCTGCAGATCATCTGCGACATGATGGGTATCCCCGAACACGACCACCAGCGGATCTTCCACTGGACGAACGTGATCCTGGGATTCGGCGACCCCGACCTGACCACCGATTTCGACGAGTTCGTCACCGTCGCGACAGACATCGGCGCGTATGCGACCGCGCTGGCCGACGAACGGCGTGCGGCACCCACCGAGGATCTGACGACCAGCCTGGTTCAGGCCGAGGTCGACGGGGAACGGCTGACCTCGGCCGAGGTGGCCTCGTTCTTCATCCTGCTGGTGGTCGCGGGCAACGAAACCACCCGAAATGCCATCAGCCACGGGGTGCTCGCGCTCACCCGCTACCCGGAGCAGCGGCAGAAGTGGTGGTCGCGGTACGACGAACTGGCCCCCACGGCGGTCGAGGAGATCGTGCGCTGGGCGTCGCCGGTGAGCTACATGCGCCGCACGGTCACCCGGGACACCGTGCTGGGCGAGACACCGTTGCCCGCCGGGGCGAAGGTGACACTGTGGTACGGATCGGCGAACCGCGACGAGTCGAAGTTTGCCGATCCGTGGATGTTCGACGTCACCCGCCACCCCAACCCCCACCTCGGATTCGGTGGTGGCGGAGCGCATTTCTGCCTCGGAGCAAATCTGGCGCGCCGCGAGATCACCGTGGCGTTCGAGGAATTGCACCGCCAGTTGCCAGACATCGTCGTGACCGAGGAACCCGACCGACTGCTGTCGCCGTTCATCCACGGCATCAAGCGCATGCCGGTGGCCTGGCCCAGTCGATGAAGGGCTACTTGACGGTCAGGGTGCCCAACATCGCAGGGTGATACAGGCAGTAGAACGGATACTCCCCCGGCTCCTGCGGTGCCGTCAGCGTCGCCCGTGCCTTGCCGTCGACGTGGACGTCGAACGTGCCCTTGGTGCGGGACGTCACCGAATGCTCGACCTCGTCCTTGTTGATGATCGTGATCTCGGTCCCCGGCGCCACCGGTCCCAGAGCACTGAATCCCATACCTTCGATCGCGATGACGGGTCCGGTCGGCATTCCCGTGGCCGGACCGGTGGTGACGCTCTCCGAGTGCTCGCCATGGGTACTCGGCGAATTGGCTTGTCCGCAAGCGACACTCATCCCCACGAGCAGGAACATCGACACCATCAACGCTGCAAGTCGGAACACCTTCGCCCCCTGAGATCGTCGTCTCCGCAGACAAGTATCCGTCCCACGGGGCTGCGATGTGCCTGATTCAGCCGACCCGGCGACCCACGACCACACCGACCGTGAACGCGGACACGAGCACGCCGACGATCACCCAGGCGAGCACGCTGGAACCGCCGACCAGGTCGTTGAGGTTGGTCAGGATCAGTACCAGTGCGCCCAGCAGACCCGCCAGGCCCAGCGCCGGGGCGATACGCACCCGCCACGGTGAATGGCCGTGCCGGTCGGAAGCGAAGTAGACCAGGACCGCGACGCTGGTGGCGATCATCAGCACCACCACGCCGACCGTCGTCGCCCCGGCGAACCAGGTGTAGAACTGGGCGGCCGGGTCCAACCCGAAGACCACCGCCAGGAGCACGCTGAACGCCACGATGCCGGAGATCCACAGTGAGGCCCGGTGTGGCGAGCCGTGCCGGTCGTGCGGCCGGCTCAGCCGCGCGGGCAGCACGTCACGCTGCGACAGCGCGAACACGTAGCGCGAGGCCACGTTGTGGAAGGCGAGGATGCAGGCGAACAGGCTGGTGAAGTACAGGACGGTGATGATGTCGGCGCCCGCCGTGCCGATGTAGCGGTGCGCGGTGTCGCCGAGGAACGTCGCGCCCGAATCGGTGGCGCGGGCGACGGCCTGCTCGTCGCCCCAGCCCGAGATCAGTGCCCAGCTGGTGACCGCGTAGAACACCCCGATCAGGATCAGGGCCAGGTAGGTGGCCCGGGGAATCGTGCGCTCCGGAGCGTGGGCCTCGTCGCGGAAGATCGCGGTCGCCTCGAATCCGACGTAGCTGATGATCGCGAACAACAACCCGATGCCCAGCGACCCGGAGAAGATCGCACCCGGGTTGACGATGCCCGAGGACAGGCCGTGCTCACCGCCGTTGGCCACGATCACCAGGTCCAGCACCAGCACGATCGCGATCTCGGCGGTCAACAGCACGCCGAGCACGCGGCTGGACAGCTCTATGTTGCGGTACCCGAGATAGGTGGTGACGGCGAAACCCACTGCGGCGAACACCCACCAGGGCAGCGTCGGCCCACCCGCCAGCTCGACGACGCTCGCCCCCGCCGGGCCGAGCAGCCCGTACACGCCCGCCTCCAAAGCCACGTAGCTGACCAGCGCCACGAATGCGATACCGATGCCGGCCGGCAGCCCGAGCGACTGACGAACGTAGGAGAAGAAGGCGCCTGCCTCGTCGACATACGGAGTCATCGCGGTGAAGCCGACCGCGAACAGCAACAACACCAGCGTGGCGGCGATGAACGTGGCAGGGAATCCGGCTCCGTTGCCGGAGGCGATGCCCAAGGGCACCACCCCGCCGATCACACCGAGTGGTGCGGCCGCGGCCACCACCATGAAAACGATCGAGGCCACTCCCAGGTTGCCGCGCAGTTGACGGCCGCCCTCGGGCGGCGGGGAGTCCAACGATTCTGGGGCTGTGGTGGTTTCGGACATGCTCGACCGTCCTTCAGGCAACGTGCGCAAAATATGACCCGCGGAACATAGGGCCGGCGCGGGGCCGCACACCAGGTCTGGCGTCAGCGTGCGCAAAACCCGGCTTGCTACCCGGCTCCGAGTACGTCGAGCATTCCGGCGGCCGACCGCGGCCAGGTGAACTGCTCGGCGCGCTGACGCGCGCTGCTGCGCCGCAGCGGTTCGGGCCGGCCGATCACCGAAGTGACGGCTTGTGCGATGGCACGGGGGTCATTGTCGGCGGTCGCTCCGCTGTCACAGGTGAGGATCTCGGCCAGGGCCGATGTCCGGGACACCACCGCGGGAGTTCCGCAGGCCAGCGCTTCCAGCGCCGCCAGGCCGAACGTCTCGTGCGGGCCCGGCGCCAGCGCGACGTCGGCCGAGGCCAGGATGGTCGCCACGGTGTCGCGGCAACCGACGTATCCGGTGAAGGCCACCGGCAACCCACTGGCCTGCCTCTCCAGCCGGGCCCGCAACGGGCCCTCCCCGACGACCACAAGTTGCGCGTCTACGCCCGAATCACGCAGAGCGGCAACGGTATCGATGCTGCGGTGGGCGTGCTTCTCCACCGACAACCTGCCGCAGTGCACCAGCAGGGTCTGCTGTGGCGCCGCCCAGCGACTGCGCATCTCGGCGCACCGGCGCCGTGGGTGGAACTGCTCGAGGTCCACCCCGAGCGGCACGGTCGCGACGTTGTCGGCACCGATCCGGTCGAATTCCTCCCGCGCGAAACCCGTCGTACACACCACCGCGTCGTAGTTCGCCGCGGTGCGGCGGTTGGCGAAGTCCGCCACCATGACCGCCGCCGACCGCGGCAACACCTGACCGACCAGCCGGTCCAGGCGTTCGTGGGAAATCATCACGGTGGCCACCCCATGCCTGCGGCCCCACGGCCCCAGCGACCGCAGGGTCAACCGGTCCGAAACCTCGATCGCGTCCGGACCGAGCTGCTGAAGCAACGCGGTCACCGGTCCCGGTAGCACCGCGCGGTAGCCCGCGGTGAACGGGATGAGCCTGGCGGGCAGGGAAATTCGCACGACACCACTGGCAAGGACATGCCGCTGCGGATGTGGACCCGGAACGATCAGGTAAACCTCGTGGCCCAGGGCGCAGTACTCCGCGCCGAGGCGGTCGACCGCGGTGCGCAGACCACCCGAACGCGGGCCGTAGAAGTTGGCAACCTGGACAACCCGCATGCCACGATGAGAACCGGGCCGCGTGTGCGGTCAACAACGACGCCGCAACCGAGGCCTGAACAGCCGCTGAACAAGCCCGGGGTTCAGGCCAGATGCGCCCCGAACCAGTCCTGGATCCGGCGCCAGGCATCGGTTGCGGCCGCGGGGTTGTACCGATCGCCGGTGTCGTTGAAGAACGCATGGTTGGCGTCGGGTTCGGTGATCAGATCGTGCACCATTCCGGCGCGTTCCAACGCCGCGCGTACCGTCGGTTCACCCGCATTCACCCGCTGATCCAGGGCGCCGTAGAACGCGAGCACCGCGGCATCACGGGAACCACTGAAATCCGGATCGTCGGGAGCCGGGCCGTAGAACGGCACCGCGGCGGCCAGCGCCGGAGTACCCGCCGCCAGGAGTCGCCAGACCAGCCCGCCGCCCATGCAGAAACCGACAGCGGCGACCTTGCGGCCCGGCACGCGGCGTTGCACCTCTTCGATGCCGGACTTCAGATCGGCGATCAACTCCGGCGGTTCGATCCGGCTCAACGCGGCGGTGGCACCCGCCGGATCGGTGAATGCCGCCGTGCCGCCCTGCGCCGAGAGCAGATCGATCGCGAGCGCCGAATACCCGATACCGGCGAACCTTCCGGCCACCGAACGGATGTGGTCGGTGAGCCCCTTGTTCTCGTGGATCACCAACACCGCGCCCCTGGCTTCCTGCGCGGCTGCCCAGGCTCCCTGCAACTCCCCTGCGGGGCCCGACCAACTGACCGGCGTGGTGGGCAGCGCATTCTGCAGTCCGGGAGGCTCCGCCGGTCCGGGTGGCGCACTCGGGGTGGTGGCGGGTGCCGGTTCCTTCGCCTCACCGCAGGCGGCGATCAGTGAGGCTGCCGCGGCCGCACCGATTCCCAGCAGACCCAACCGGCGCAGCGCCTCACGACGCGACAACAGCCCGTCGAGGTGATCGGTCGCGATTTCCTCGGCGATGTAGCGCTGCAGTGGAGTCACCTCAGCCAGTATGCGCTGAAATCCCGAACTGCAGCTATAGAACTGCACGCGGCGGGATACTCATCGGATGGCCTGGACACCCGACCCGGAGGCGCTGCGCGGACGCATCGCCGTTGTCGCCGGGGCCACCCGCGGCGCGGGGCGGGGCATCGCCGCGGCGCTGGGGGAAGTCGGCGCGACGGTGGTGTGCACCGGCCGCAGCAGCAGGTGCGGAAGCCGCCTCTCCGATTACGACCGGCCCGAAACCATCGAGGAAACCGCCGAAATGGTAACGGAGCTGGGCGGATCCGGCGTCGCCGTACAGGTCGACCACCTCGACGTCACCCAGGTGCGCAAACTTGCCGGGCGGCTCAAGGCCGACTACGGGCACATCGACATCCTGGTCAACGACATCTGGGGGGCCGAGGTACTCAAGGGCCCGCCGGACACCTGGGGCCGGCCGATGTGGCAGCACGACCTCGACGACGGGTTGCGGATGCTGCGTCTCGGACTGGACACGCACCTGATCACGTCACACTGCCTACTGCCGCTGCTCGCCGACCGCCCCGGCGGGCTGTTGGTGGAGATCACCGATGGCACAACCGAATTCAATGCCGAGAATCCCCGGCTATCGGTGTTCTACGACCTGGTCAAGAACGCGGTGAACCGACTGGCGTTCAGTCACGGGCACGAACTCGCCGCGTTCGGCGCCACCGCCGTCGCGGTCACTCCGGGATGGCTGCGCTCGGAGATGATGCTCGACAACTACGGCGTCAGCGAGGCCAACTGGCGGTGCGCACTGGACCTCGCCCGCACCGACGGCTACCCGGCCGCGCCGCCGGGATTCGCCGAATCCGAGTCGCCCCGTTTCGTCGGCCGCGGTGTGGCCGCGGTGGCCGCCGACCCGCACCGGGCGCAGTGGAATCAACGTTCCGTCAGCTCGGCTGCCCTGGCGCGCCAGTACGGCTTCACCGACCTGGACGGACGGGTGCCGGATGCCTGGGCTCCGCTATAACCCCAGGTCAGACCATTCCGCCCGCTTCCAGTAGACATTTTTTCAAATCTGTTCACCATTTTCATTGACACTCCCACCAGCGGGACTGTTCTATGGCTGGGTGAGCTTCGACACAATCATTCGCAACGGCCGGTGGTTCGACGGCACCGGGGCGCCGTCAGCGGTGCGCAACATCGGAATTCGTGACGGGCACGTGGTCGCCATCTCCCCGGACCTCCTCGACGAGGCGGACTGCCCGCAGGTCATCGACGCCGCCGGCAAGTGGGTCATGCCCGGAATGTTGGATATCCACACGCACTACGACGTCGAGGTCCTCAATGGCCCGTCGTTGTCGGAGTCGCTGCGCCATGGCGTGACCACCGCGATGCTCGGGTCCTGCTCACTGTCGACCGTGCACGTCGGCGGCGTCGACGCGGGCGACCTGTTCGGCCGGGTCGAGGCGATCCCGCGCGATCAGGTGATCGCCGCTGTCGACGACAACAAGACGTGGACCACCTGCGACGAATACGTGTCGGCCCTCGAATCGCTGCCGCTGGGCCCCAACCTGGCCGCCTTCATCGGGCACTCCGACATGCGGACCGCAGTGATGGGACTCGACCGGGCGACC
The DNA here is from genome assembly GCF_058536225.1 of Mycolicibacterium arcueilense. Classification (NCBI taxonomy): domain Bacteria; kingdom Bacillati; phylum Actinomycetota; class Actinomycetes; order Mycobacteriales; family Mycobacteriaceae; genus Mycobacterium; species Mycolicibacterium arcueilense. The sequence goes on along the minus strand of NZ_JBZTYL010000025.1, from coordinate 174,907 downwards.
CGTAAGGATCAGCGGCCGACGGCAACCGAACAGGCCCGCATGGAGCAGATGCTCAAAGAGGCCCTCGACGCGGGCTTCGTCGGGATGTCCTCACAGCAACTGCTTTTCGACAAGATCGACGGCGACATCTGCCGGTCCCGCACCCTGCCGTCCACCTACGCCAAGCCCCGCGAGCTCCGCCGGCTCAAGTCGATGCTGCGGCGCGCCGGCCGGGTGCTGCAGTCCGGTCCCGACATCCAGAATCCGCTCAACCTGGCCTCGCAGGTGGCCCAGTCCCTCGGGCTGTTCCGCAAGCAGCTGAAGACCAGCCTGCTCTCGGCTGCCGACATCAAGGCCAACCCGTACGCGATCTGGATGATGGGGCCGCTGGCGAAGGCGGTGAACACGCTCGGCGGCAACTTCCGGTGGCAGCATCTGCCGGTGCCGTTCGAGGTGTATGCCGACGGTATCGACCTGGTGGTGTTCGAGGAATTCGGTTCCGGTGCAGCGGCTCTGCACCTGCGCGACGAGGTCGAGCGCAACGACCTGCTGCGCGACGAGTCCTACCGCCGCACATTCCGCAAGGACTACGACAGCAAGTTCGGTATGCGGGTCTGGCACCGGGACTTCTTCGACGCCGAAATCGTCGCCTGCCCCGACGAATCCGTGGTCGGCAAGACGTTCGGCCAGGTCGGCCAGGAGCGCGGCGAGCTGCATCCGGTCGATGCCTTCCTGGATCTGGTGCTCGAGCACGGCACCGCGATCCGCTGGCGGACCACCATCTCCAACCATCGTCCCGAGGTGCTCAAGAAGCTCGCCCGGGACCCGGGCATCCAGCTCGGCTTCTCCGATGCCGGCGCCCACCTGCGGAACATGGCCTTCTACAACATGGGACTGCGCCTGCTGCGACACGTCCGCGACGCCGAGCGGGCCGGTACGCCGTTCATGTCCATCGAGCAGGCCGTGCACCGGCTGACCGGTGAGCTGGCCGACTGGTACCGGATCGACGCCGGCCATCTGCGGATCGGGGACCGCGCCGACATCGTGGTCGTCGATCCCGAGCACCTCGACGACTCACTCGATGCGTACGCCGAGGAGACCGTCGACCACTACGGCGGGTTGTCGCGCATGGTGAACCGCAACGACGACACCGTCACCGCGGTGCTCGTCGGCGGACGCACCGTGTTCACCGACGGTGCGCTGACCGACCTGGTGGGCAAGCAGCGCACCGGCCAGTTCCTGCGGGCCGCACACCGCGTCCCGTCGATCTCCGCCGAGGATGGGAAGTTGACCAGTGTCCGTTGAAGACATCTCGATCGAGGAAACTGTCCACGGCATGTGGAAGGCGCTGTCGGAACGCGACTGGGATCTTCTCAAGACCTACCTGTCGGACGACTGCATCTACCTGGACATGCCGGTAGGCGCGGCCGCGGCCGCCAGAGGCCCGGAGGACATCGTCAAGCGGCTCAAGATCGGCCTCGAACCGCTCGCCTCCTACGAGAACTTCCCGGGCCTGCTGGTCGACAACGGCCGTGATGCCATGTACGAACACCACGAGGAATGGCACTGGGCCACTGGCGAATCCGCCGTCCTGAAGTTCGTCACCGTTCACCGGGTCGAGAACGGCAAGGTGACGCTGTGGAAGGACTACTGGGACATGGGCGCCCTGGCCAACCACGCTCCGCCGGACTGGCTGGAGAACTTCGCCACCGCCGACATGTCGTGGGTGTTCGACGCCACCGGTCTGGTCTGACCGCAGCCGCTCAGTCGATTCCCCACACCAGGCAGAACGGGTGGCCGGCCGGATCCCGGAACACCCGGAACAAGGTCTCCCCGACGGCATCGGTGACACGGGTTGCGCCCAGCGCCAGCACCTGACGCTGGGCCGCGTCAGGATCGTCGACCTGGATGTCGAGGTGAATCTGCTGCGACCCCCGCGGATCGGGAAACAGTGGCGGCTCGTGCTGCGGTGAGTACTGGCAGGCGAGCCGCCGGCCCGCCGGGTCGGTGACGACCACCCACGTGTCGTCCTCGGCGGCGACGTCGCCGCCGAGCACCTCGGCGTAAAAGGCGGCCAGCGCACGCGGATCCCGGCAGTCCAGCACGATGGAGCGAAGGCTTCCGATCATGGCTGCGGTATTGCCGTCACGACGCCCGGGTAAACCGGGCCGCGAGCGCGCGGGTTACAGCGTGATCCTGCAGGTTTGACCGATGTCGAGGGTCCGCAGCATCCGGCCCATTCCCAGCCACATCGCACACGACAGCGCCAGGTCGGTGAGCAGTTCGGCATCGAACTGCTCACTCGCGCGATCCCAGAAGTCCTCGTCGTCACGCAGTCCGGTGTGATCGCTCGCGAAGCGCTCGGCGAACTCGGCGGCGACGCGTTCCTGCGCGCTGTAGCCCGGCCAGGTCCGCCACTCGGCGGCGTGGTCGTAGAGATCCTCGTCCACTCCCGCCGCGGCACCGTCGGAGTCGCGGGTGTTCTGGCACACCACGCACTCGTTGTTGAGTGCGATCACCATCCGGGCGAGTTCGCGCACCCGGAGGGGCAGGCGGCCCTTGGTGTACACCGCGTTGGTGAAGTTGGCCATCGCGGTGCCGATCTCGGGAGACTTCAAGATCCAGCCGGCCACGTCGTCGTCGGGAAATTCTCCGATTCGGCTCATGGCCGAATCGTACGCAGATTCCGGCAGTTCTGGAACAAGTTCTAGTTTTTGGTTCCCGAGCCGGTCAGCTCGGTGGCGCGGTCGTCGTCTCCCCAGTCCCGTTGCACCACAATCCGGTGCGCGATGCGCTCGAGTGCGGCCTCGACCTGGGCTCGGTCCGGGCGGCCCTCGTACGACGACGACTCCCCCAGTTTGTCGACGATCCGACCCACCAGCGCCGCCGAGACACCCTCGACCTGCCGCACCCCGGCCTGGGTCAGCCACAGGTTGTCCCCGGTACGCAGTACATAGCCGTCCTGCACCAACCGGTTGAAGGTCGGCTCGAGCACTTCGAAGGGCACGACCAGGCGGTCGGCGATCTCGGTCAGGCGAGCCGAGCCGAATACCTGGCCGTGCCGGTAGATCTTGAGCAGCGCCCACAACCCCGCGACATCCAGCTCGCACCCGGGGCCGCCGGCGACATTTCGCAGCCGGATCTCTGGTGAACTGCGCATCAGCCGGCTGACCACGGTCTCGAGCACCTGGTCCGCCGATTCCGAGCTCGGCATGCCGAAGCCTTCGCCGAGATCCGCCGCCATGGTCGCCTCGGCCTCCAGCAGGGGCACCTCCTTGAGGAACAACGCCACGATCAGGCCGATCAGCGCCACCGGCGCGGCGCACAGGAACACCAGGTCCAGCGCATTCGCATAGGCGTCGACGATCGGGGCGGCGACCTCGGGCGGCAGTTCGTGCAGCGCCTTGGGTGAAGCACCCGCCACGGCTGGAGCTCCGCCGGCAGCGAGTGCACCGGGCAGGCGATCCGACAGGAAACCGACGAACAACGAGCCGAAGATCGCGGCACCGAACGAACTGCCGATGGTCCGGAAGAACGTCACCCCCGAGGTCGCCACGCCCAGATCACTGAAGTCGGAGGTGTTCTGCACGATGAGGACCAGCACCTGCATGCACATGCCGATGCCGGCGCCCAGGATGAGCAGGTAGAGCGACTGGATCGGGATCGGTGTCGCGGCGTTCATGCGCGACAGCAGCACGAAGCCGACGAGCATGATCGCCGTGCCGGCGATCGGGTAGATCTTGTACCGGCCGGTGCGGCCCACCAGACTGCCGCTGACGGTCGAGGTGATCAGCAGCCCGATGACCATCGGCATGGTGCGCAGCCCGGATTCGGACGGCGATACACCGTCGACGAACTGCATGAAGGTGGGCATGAACGTCAGGGCGCCCAGCATGGCGAAGCCGACGACCAGCGACAGTACGCAGCACATCGTGAACACCGGATTGCGGAACAGCCGCATCGGCAGAATCGGTTCGGCCGCCCGGGTTTCCGCCCGGACGAACATCGCCAGCGCCAGGACGGAACCGATGACCAGACCGATGATGGTCGGCGAGGTCCACGCCAGTTCGCCGCCCAGGCTGGTGGCCAGCGTGAGACCGGATGCCCCGATTCCGACCCACACGATGCCGGCGTAGTCGATCACCGGGCGCGCGCCACGGGACACCACTGCCGGGATCGTGGCGGCCGCGACGATCAGGACGACGACGCCCACCGGGATGCTGAGCCAGAACGCCCACCGCCAGCCGAGGTGATCGGTGACGAAGCCGCCCAGCAGCGGGCCGGCGACGGTGGTGACCCCGAAGACCGCACCGAGTGCACCCTGGTAGCGCCCGCGGTCCCGCAGCGGGATGACCTCGGCGATCAGCGCCGAGGACGTCACCATGATCGCGCCGCCGCCGATCCCCTGCAGCGCCCGGGCGGCCACCAGCATGGCCATCGATCCCGACAGGCCGCTGAGGACAGATCCGATCAGAAAACACAGGACCGCCGCCTGGTACACCACTTTTCGGCCGAAGATGTCGCCGACCTTCCCGACCACGGCGGTGACGACGGTAGAGGCCAGGAGATAGCTGGTCACCACCCATGCCTGATGGCCCGCACCGCCGAGGTCCGCCACGACGGTGGGGAGCGCGGTGGCGACGATCGTCTGGTTGAGCGAGGCGAGCAGCATTCCGAGCAGGACGGCAACGAACACCAGGTTGCGCCTGCGCACGCTCAGGATCGGGGCGCCGGTCGGTTGCTCGCCGGTGGATGTTGTCGGGGTGGTCATAACTTCCTTTCGCCGGCCTGCCGGTACACCAGCGATATCGTTAGACAGGCTATGAAAGTTACAGCACAAACAAAGCCGCCCCGGACAGCCGGCGGTTCACCGGCTACCCAGGGCGGCTTCGATTGAAACGGACCGAGCTACCTGAGCTTATTGGGGGGGCCGGGAGACGCACTGCGCTGCGTAGAGCGCGTCACCCAACTTCTCCATCAGCTCGAGCTGGGTTTCCAGGTAGTCGATGTGACCTTCCTCGTCCGCCAGGATCGTTTCCAGGATCCGCGCCGACGTCGCGTCCTGCTTTTCGCGGCACATGATGATCCCGGGCTTCAGGCGGGCAACCACCTCGTACTCGATCGCAAGATCGGCCTCGAACTGTTCCCGAAGTGTCTGCCCTACCCGTAGCGAAAAGAGCCGCTGATAGTTGGGCAAGCCGTCCAGGAGCAGGATTCGGTCGGTGATGGTCTCCGCGTGCCGCATCTCTTCGAAAGACTCGGAACGGGTATGTTCGGCCAGTTCGGTAAATCCCCAATTATCTTGCATCTTTGAGTGCAGGAAATATTGGTTAATTGCAGTGAGTTCGCTCGTCAATTGCTCGTTGAGCAATTTCAGAACATCCGGATCGCCTTGCATCGTCACTCCTAAGCACCTTGAGGGCTGGTCAAGTGTTGCCGTTTGCCGTGCACATCCAATCTAGTGCAGGAAGCACCATGTGACGCAATGATTAACGGCCAATTCGGCGTGTTCGTGCGACGCATCGGGACCCATGGGGCACCGGACCCGAAGCGTGGCCACGAGGAGTGGACTGGCTGTCCTAACTAAGGTTAGACTGCGCTAATCCGCGATGACACCCCGAAAGAAAGGTCGGCAAGAAATGAGTGAGTACGATTTACACTCGCTCATTCTGTCCTGCGACTTCCGCGTCGACGATGTCGACGAAATGTGGAAATGGATGGGGAAACATCGCTCGGGACTATTGTCGATCGGCGCGCATCACGTCGTGCTTTACAAATCAATTTGGGAGCCGGGCCGGGTATTGGTGACAATCGGCATTCGGCATGCCCGGTCCATCCGCGACGTACTGCGTTCGCCCGCAATCTTCGAGTGGTTCGATATTTCCGGCGTCGAAGATATTCCGCCGATATTCGGCGGCGAAGTGGTGGAGAAGATCGACCTGACCGAGCCCTCCCCGGAGGGCCACGTGGCCGGCGTGATCGTGGGTGCAGTGGCGACCGTCGACGACGTACCCACCTTGATGCGCAAGGTGCACGACGGCCTCGAACGCTTCGAGCAGGGCGGCATCCGCAAGATCTGGGTCTACCAGGCGCTCGACGACGGCCAGGAAGTGATGATCCTGCAGGAGGTCTCCGACGAGATCAGCGCCCGGCAGTGGATCGATCATCCGGACGCGGCCGCCGAGTGGATGACCACGGCGGGTTTCGGTGCCTACCCCAGCCTGTTCGTGGGCAAGTTGGCCCACATCATGAACGTCGACGAGCAGGACGACTGATGTTCGTCTGCCTGTGTACCGGGGCGACCAGTCAGGTCGTCAACGAGATCATCGAGTCCGGCGCCACCACCTCGAAGGAAGTGGCCGAGGCGTGCGGAGCAGGCGCCGACTGCGGCCGGTGCCGACGCACCATCCGCGCCATCATCGCCGCCCATCAGGCCGCCGAGGGGTGCCCCACCCAGTTCAACGGTTGCCCGTCGCGGGCCACCCGCTAACGCTTGCGGTCGGCGAACTGAGCCAGCGCGTCGACGTTGGCCGCCGCCCCCACCAATTCGACGAACAACGCCTTCTCCCGCTCCACAGCCGCCGAGATCTGGTCGCGGATCGGTGCCACCAAGGCCTGCTTGACGGCCATCAGGCTCGAAATAGGCTTGGCCGCCAGGATTTCGGCGTAGTGCCGAGCCTCGGTCAACAGCGTGTCGGGCTCGCAGACCTTCCACACCAGACCCATCTCAAGGGCCTCGGTGGCGCCCACCCACTCCGAGGACATCAGCAGCCACGCGGCATTCTGCCTGCCGAGAAGTCGCGGCATCAGATACGACGAAGCCGCCTCGGGCGCCACACCCAGGCTGGTGAACGGGCACTTCAGCCGCGCCTCCGACGACATGAACGTGAGGTCGGCGAACCCGAGGATGGTGGCGCCGATACCCACGCCGACCCCGTTGACCGCACAGATCAACGGCTTCGGGAAATCCGCGAGCACTTCGAGCATCCCGTAGAACCCGTGTTCGCCCGGGGTCGATTCCGGGTTGGTGATGCGCTCCTGCATCTCGACGAGGTCGTTGCCCGCACTGAATCCCCGGCCGGCGCCCGTCAACAGCACCACTGCGACGTCCGGATCCTCAGCGGCCGCACGCAGCGCGACGGTCGTCGCGTCGTACAGCGCCTCGTTGAACGCATTGAGCGCGTCGGGACGGTTGAGGGTCAGCGTGCGAACCCGGTTGTTGTCCTCGATCAGCAGGGTCATCTCTGTCTCCTCGCGTTCGCGCCGTGGCCGCTGCAGCCTAACTAGAACACGTTCCACTCTTGTCGGCCGGGTCTACCGGCGGACCGATCCGCGCCACGCGCGGGCGGATGTGCCACCGGCAGCCCGCCACGAGTGAGAATGGTGGGGTGCACACGGGTCGACAGGCAGCCGACGCACTCCGGCTCACTACCCCCGACGCCGGTGCGGTGGCCCGAAGCCTGATCGGCGTCCTGGCGGTGACCGCGGTCGCCCTGGCGTGGGGTTCCGGCGCGACAGCGATGTGGACGCTCGGCGGCGGCGTGATCGCGAGTGCGATCGCGCTGCAGCGCAGCCCAGGCGGCCGGGTCCCGCTGGTGGTGACGGGCTCGGTCGAACTGGCCATCGCGGTGCTGCTGGGCACCCTGGCCGGCGGGTACAGCCCCGTCTTCATCGCCGTGGTTGCGCTGTGGTGCTTCGCCGCGGGCATGCAGTGGTCACTGGGAGCCAACGCCGGACTGGTGGCCTCGGCGGCCAGCGCACTGCTGGTGCTGGCGCCGCCGGTCGCACCGACACTGGGTCAGTCGCTGCTGGCACCTCTTCTGGTCATCGTCGCCGGAGTGATCCAGGCCGCGCTCATCGCGATCTGGCCGCCCCGGCGCTGGCGGGCCCAGCGCGACGGACTCACCCGGGCCTACCAGTCGTTGGCCGGCGACGCCCGCAACGTCGCGACCGACTGCACCGCGACCGTCGACGACGCCCCGCTCACGTGGCTGCGGGAGGTGTTCGCCGACAGCCAGGTGAGTCAGCGGCCACGCGCCTACCACGGCGGTTATCAACTCCCGGAGCGCCTCGCCGGCACCCTGGCCTCGTTGCGTTCCACCGCGGACCGCGACACCGCGACCGACGACGAGAAGCCAGGTGACAGCGGACTCCCCCAGTTGCTGACCGCCGCCGCGGTGCTTCTCGACGCGATCGCCGACCACGGTCACACCGCGCGCCGTGACGCCGAGCACGCGCTGGTCCGTGTCCACACCGCGGCCGCCGCCGTCAGCGGACCAGAAGCGGCGCTGGCACAACGCTTCTGCGAACAGCTGCGCGAGGCCGCGGTGCTTAGATTCGGGCAGCTGCACCGGCCCGACCTGATCGGCTCGCTGGCCTCCGCGCCCGCCGTGGTCCGATCACACCTGACCTGGACCTCGCCGATCCTGCGCCACGCCATCCGGCTGTCGGTCACCACCGCGCTGGCGGTGGCGGCGGCCCGCTACGGCGGGCTCGAGCACGGCTACTGGATGCCGCTGACCGCCGTGGTGGTGCTGCGGCCGGAAACGGCGCACACCTACACCCGGTGCGCCGGGCGCATGGCCGGCCTCGGCGTCGGCATCATCGTCGCCTCGATACTCACGTTCGTGTGGCAACCCGGGCCGATCGGTTCGGCAGTGTGCGCGCTGGTGTTCGTCGGACTGGCCTACGGCGTCGCGCAATTCGGCTATCTCGCGGTCGGCGCGGCCGTGGGCGCGATCGTCATGTTCGCGGTCGGGGTGAGCGCGACCGCGCCGTGGTCGGGCAATATGGACCGACTGTTCGCGGTGATGATCGGCGGAGGCCTGGCCGTGATGGCCCACGTGGCCCTGCCCGACCACGCCCTCATCCGGTTACGCCAGCGCGCCGGGGAACTGTTGATGACCGAGATCGACTACGCCGCACTGGTGATCAAGGCATTCGTGCATGAAATCGACCACCCGGCCGAGATCCTGTCGGCAGCCTGGCAACGGGCCTTCCGCGCCCGTGCAGCGTTCGAGGCCGCCTGGGGTGCGACCAGCCTGGAGCCGCCGGTCCTGCGGCGTTGGCTGCGGTCCTACCGCACCGCACTGAATTCGGTGACCAGCGCCTGCACCACGCTGGAGAACAGCCTGCCGACCCACCCGTCGTCCGCCCTGCACGGTGAGTTCATCGCTGCGGTCGACGATTACGTCGAGGCCCTGCGCGGCGCGCCGCCGAGCCCTGCGGTGCCGTGGAGCCTGGACACCGCCGAGCTGTCCACCGCGCTGCGACGGGTACACAACGTGGCATCGACGCTGTCCGCCGACAACGGTGCGGCGCGCATCCTGATCGGAGAACTGACCACGATCACCCGCAGCCTGCAGGAGATCGCCATCGACCGGGTGGAACCGGCGGGTGAGACGCGCTAGCCGCGCGCCCATTTCGGCAGGATGAACACTCCTTCGGCCTCGGCGGTGATTCCGTCAGCATCGGAAACATGGCCGGAGGCAAAGGCTTTGATCCCATCCGTGCGGGTGATCCGCCCCTCGGCGTGCAGATCACCCAGCGGCGTGGCCCGCAGATAACGGATGGTCAGGGTCCCGGTGAACCGCGGGCGATCGGAGTCGCTGGCGGCCACCTCCCCCAGCACATGATCGAGCACCATCGCCACCATGCCGCCGTGGACGTGGCCGGGCGGACCTTCATAGGGCGCGCCGAGGTGAAAGTCGGTTCGCACCCCGCCGTCGGGATCCTTGACCATCACCAGCGGCGGGGCGATCGGGTTGCGGATGCCGATCGCCGGGTTGCCCCACGGCATCCGGTCACCATCGGACGTGAAGCGCACACCGAAGGGACCGTCGATCTGTTTCGCCTGCAGGCGCGCGGTCGCGTCGTCGATCTGGGCCCGTACCGCGGCGACCTCCTGGGCATCCACCTCCGAGCGGATCGAGGCATCGATGAGCGCACGCACCGAGTCGGCCAGCGGTGACCACACCTCCCGCAGACGCTGCACGTCAGCAGAACTGATACCCTCGACATGCGTGTAACCCGGCATCCCAGCACTAGAACATGTTCGACGCGCCGGTGTCGAGCCACCCGGGTAGCGTCGGCACCGTGACGGACCCCGCCCAGACCGAACCGTATTACCGGCTCGGGACCTATCACCGGCCGACGGACACTCCCTCGCCGCCGGCCCAGGTCTGGTTCGACCGCGGCATGGTCTGGTCCTACGCCTTCAACCACGAAGAAGCGATCCGGTGCTTCGAGCGTGCCCTGCAGCTCGACCCCGAGTTCGCCCTCGCCCGATGGGGTATCGCCTACGCCGTCGGCCCCAACTACAACAAGGCCTGGGACGCTTTCGACCCGGCCGACCTGAGCACATCGCTGAGCCGGGCACGCGCCGAACTCGAGCGCGCTGCGACCGGCCGGGCATCGACGCTGGAACTCCAGCTGATCTCCGCGCTGCAGAAGCGATTTCCGACCGCCGACCCAGATGACGCCGAAGCCCTGACAGCGGGGCACGCCGACTACGCCGATGCGATGGCAGCGCTGGCCGTGGCCCATCCCGGCGACATCGATGTGCAGACGCTGGCCGCCGATGCCCTGCTGAACGTGACCGCGTGGGCACTGTGGGACGGCCGCACCGGTGAGCCCGCCCCGGGATCTCGTGTGGTGGAAGCCAAACGGATCCTCGACGCCGCGCTGGCGACTGCAGCCGGACGGCAACACCCAGGGGTGCTGCACCTCTACATCCACGCGATGGAGATGTCGACGACACCGCAGGCCGCGCTGCCCGCCGCCGATCTGTTGCGCGGGTTGGTGCCCGACGCCGGACACCTGCAACACATGGCCAGCCACATCGACGTGCTGTGCGGCGACTACCGCAGTTCGGTGACCGCCAACCTCGCCGCGGTACACGCCGACCGCAAGTTCGTCGAACGCGAGGGCGCGCTCAACTTTTATTCGCTCTACCGTGCGCACGACCTGCATTTCGTGGTGTATTCGGCCATGTTCGAGGGCAGTTCGCAGATCGCTCTGGATGCGGCCGGGGAACTTGCCGCCCAACTGACTCCCGAGGTGCTCTCGGTCGCCTCGCCGCCGATGGCGGACTGGCTGGAGGCGTTCGTCCCGTTGCGGGTGCACGTGCTGGTGCGGTTCGGCCGGTGGGATGATCTGATCGCCGAACCGTTACCCGCCGATCCCGAGCTGTACTGCACCACTACCGCGACGATCCGCTACGGCCGGGGCGTCGCCTACGCAGCGACGGGGCAATTGGAGCAGGCCCGCGCGGAACGCGACAGCTTCATCGCGGCTTACCGGCGCATTCCCGACACGCGCTACCTTTTCAACAACACCAGCCTGGACATCCTGGCCATCGCCGAGCAGATGCTGGACGGTGAAATCGCCTATCGGGCGGGCGATTACGACACGGCCTTCGGCTACCTGCGCCGGGCCATCGAACTCGACGACGCCCTGCCCTATGACGAACCGTGGGGCTGGATGCAACCGACCCGGCACGCCTACGGCGCACTGCTGCTCGAGCAGGGCCACGTGGAGGAGGCCGCTCACGTCTACGCGGCCGACCTGGGCCTGGATCCGACGCTCAGCCGGCCCAGCCACCATCCGAACAACGTGTGGAGCCTGCACGGCTACCACGAGTGCCTCCGACGGCTCGGCCGCGACGCCGAGGCGGCCATCATCGACCAGCAACTGGAGTTGGCGCGGGCCCGGGCCGACGTTGCGGTGCGCGCCTCCTGTGCCTGCCGCCTCGACGTGGCCGATCCCTGCTGTGGCGGCGCCTGACCTGCCCGATGTCGGCACCGGCGTAAACTCGCCTCGTGGCCATCAGCGAGAACGACCTCGGTCAGCTGCGCAAATGTGTCGAGTTGGCCCGTGAGGCACTAGAGGACGGCGACGAGCCCTTCGGCTCGATTTTGGTCGACGAGGCGGGGACGACGGTGTTCACCGACCGTAACCGCGTCAAGGGCGGGGATGCCACCCAGCATCCCGAATTCGCCATCGCCCGTTGGGCGGTCGAGCATCTGCGGCCCGAGGACCGGGCCCGCGCCACGGTGTACACCTCAGGCGAACACTGCCCGATGTGTTCGGCGGCGCACGCCTGGGTCGGTCTGGGCCGCATCGTCTACGCCACATCGTCGGCTCAGCTGAGCGGCTGGCTCGCCGAATGGGGTGTCCCGGCCGCGCCGGTGGCACCGCTGCCCATCACCACCGTGGCTCCCGGGGTAGACGTGGACGGACCGGCCACCGAGCTGGCCGAAACCATGAAAGACCTGTACGCGGCGAAGTTTCGTGCCTGAGCCCGGGTGGATCGCACATGCCATCTGGTGGCAGATCTATCCACTGGGTTTCGTCGGTGCGTTCCCCGCGGACCAGCCGCCGTCGGCCGATGAGCACCGGTTACGCCGGATCGTCAGCTGGCTGGATCACGCCGTGCAACTCGGCGCTTCCGGCATCGCGCTCGGACCCATCTTCTCGTCGCGCACCCACGGCTACGACACCACCGACCATTTCCGCATCGATCCACGCCTGGGTGACGAGCAGGACTTCGACCATCTGGTGGCCGAGGCCCGAGGGCGCGGGCTGCGCATCCTGCTCGACGGGGTGTTCAACCATGTCGGCACCGAATTCGCCCAGTACCGGCAGGCGCTCGACGGCGGCCCCGACCATCCGGCGTCGCGTTGGTTTCGCCGTCGCGGCAAGGCATCTCGATTCGACACGTTCGAAGGTCATGACGAGCTGATCGCACTCAACCACGACGAGCCCGCGGTGGTGGAGCACACCGCCCGGGTGTTGCGGCACTGGTTGGGCCGAGGCGCCGACGGTTGGCGCCTCGACGCGGCGTACGCGGTACCCGACCGGTTCTGGGCGCAGGTGCTGCCCGCGGTGCGCCGCGAGTTCCCCGACGCCTGGTTCGTCGGTGAGGTGATCCACGGTGACTACGCCGCGACCGTCGGTGCCTCCACCTTCGACTCGGTGACCCAGTACGAACTGTGGAAGGCGATCTGGAGCGGCCTGAACGACGGCAACTTCCACGAACTGGACTGGGCACTCAAGCGGCACAACGACTTTCTCGGCACGTTCGTACCGCTGACCTTCGTGGGCAATCATGACGTGACCCGGATCGCCAGCCAGTTGCAGAATGCCGCGCACCTCGAGCTCGCCCTGGTGTTGCTGATGACGGTCGGTGGAACCCCGAGCATCTATGCCGGCGACGAGTCGGCCTACCGCGGCATCAAGGAGGAGCGGCGCGGCGGCGACGATGCCGTGCGCCCGGAATTCACCACTGCACCAGAGGATTCCGATGCGCTGCGCCTGCATCAGTATCTGATCGGACTGCGGCGGCGGCATCCGTGGCTGCACACCGCGACCACGTCACCGTTGCTGCTGACCAACACCCAGTACGTCTACCGGACCGCCGCCGGCCCCGAATCGCTGATCGTCGCGCTCAACATCGGCGATGCACCGCTGCCCCTGTCGCTGCCCGACCTCGGAGTGGCATCGGGCCGGGTGATCGCGGGGTCGGGAGCACCGCCGCAGGACGACCTCAGCAAGACGGAGGCCCCCCCGCACGGCTGGCTGATCATCCAGCCGCACTGAGCGTTTCGAGAGTCCTCGGATCGCCGAGTCCGTCGTAGAACTTGTCGAGCACGGACTGGAAGTCGGCTCGCTCGGCCGGATCGGCAACGGCGGCGAACAGCGTCATGGACGAGCGGACCTTGAGGCAGTCCGGCCAGCCGAAGATCTGCTCGGCTGTCGACCCGTCCACCTGGGCAGCCAGCCGGGCGCATTCCCGTAGCCTCGGGCCCAGAGTCGGGTGGGCCAGGTACGCACGTGCCTCGTGGGCGGAGGCGATGCCGTAATGGTCGGCGGTCTGGCTCCGGCCGAGCCCGCGCAGCTGCGGGAAGATGAACCAGATCCAGTGACTGCGCTTGCGCCCGTCCCGCAACTCGGTGCAAACGTCGGCATAGACGTCGGCCTGGGCGTCGACGAATCTCTGCAAGTCGAACCGATCAGTCATGACGAAGTTTGTCGCGCAGCCTCACGCAATACATGGTGACAAGCTAATCTTCGGGATTCAATGACTACAACAGCCGCCGCCGAGCGCGTCGCTCCCACCAGGACTGTGCGTCGACGCGTCATGTCCCGGATCAGCATTCAATCAAAGCTGCTGGTGATGCTGCTGGTGACCAGCATTCTGTCTGCCGCCGTGGTCGGCGCCATCGGCTACCAGTCCGGTAGGTCATCGCTCCGCCAGTCGGTGTTCGACCGGTTGACCGAGGTCCGGGAATCGCAAACACGTCAGCTGGAGTCGAAGTTCGCCGACCTCGAGGATTCCCTGATCGTCTACACCCGGGGAACGACGACGGTCGAGGCCGTCGAGGCATTCTCCGGCGCATTCGGTCAGCTCGGCAACTCGACGATCAACCCACAGCAATGGCAGTCGATCGTCGACTACTACAACGACCAGTTCAAGCCGGTGGAAGAGAAGCAGACCGGTGACACCGTGGATGTGGCGCGGCTGCTGCCCACCTCCAACGCACAGAAATACCTGCAGGCGAACTACACCGCACCGGTCGTCGACCCGGAGAAATCGATCCGGGTCGACGACGCCCGTGACGGCAGTGCCTGGTCCGCAGCGAATGCCCGCTTCAACGACTACTTCCGTGAGATCGTCGAACGCTTCCAGTTCGAGGATGCGCTGCTTCTCGACACGGCCGGCAACGTGGTCTACACCGCGTACAAGGGCGTCGACCTGGGCACCAACATCGTCACGGGGCCGTACCGGCAGAGCCTGCTGAAGGACGCCTACGAGGAGACCCTGACGTCCAACGCCGTCGACTATGTCGGGGTGACCGACTTCGGTGACTACCAACCGGCCGATGAGCCCACGGCCTGGATGATGGCGCCGGTGGGCCCGCCCGGTCGGGTCGAGGGTGTGCTGGCCCTGCAATTCCCGATTTCCAAGATCAACCGGCTCATGACGGCCGACAAGCAATGGGAAACCGCCGGAATGGGCACCACCGGCGAGACCTTCGTCGTCGGTCCCGACGGTCTGATGCGGTCGGATTCACGTCTGTTCCTGGAGAATCCGCAGAAGTTCGAACGCGACGTCATCGACGCCGGAACACCCCCGGCGGTGGCACAGAAATCACTCAGTCAGCACGGAACCACGCTGGTGCAGCCGGTCGAGACGGAGGCCACCCGATCGGCCCTGCGGGGTCAGAGCGGCACCGTGATCGAGGACGACTATCTGGGCAACGAGACGCTACAGGCTTACGCACCGGTGACACTGCACGGATTGAACTGGTCGATCATCGCCAAGATCGACACGGCGGAAGCCTTCGCGCCCGTGGCGACATTCACCCGCACCCTGGTGTTGTCGACCGTCGTCATCACCTTCATCGTCTGTCTGGCGGCCATGATGCTGGCTCGGTTGTTCGTCCGGCCACTGCGCAGGCTGGAGGCCGGCGCCCAGCAGATCGGCGCGGGCGACTACGACGTGTCGCTTCCTGTGCAATCCAGGGACGAGTTCGGAGATCTGACAACAGCGTTCAACGACATGAGCCGCAACCTGGCGATCAAGGAAGATCTGCTCGCCGAGCAGCGCCGGGAGAACGACCGGCTGCTGCGCACGCTCATGCCGGAGTCGGTGGTGCAGCGGTACCGGGACGGCGAGGAGACCATCGCGCAGGACCATCACAACGTGACGGTCCTGTTCGCCGACACGATCGGGCTGGATGAGCTGACGTCCGAGATGCCATCGGAGGAAGCGCTGGCTATCGTCAACCGCCTGGTGCACCAATTCGATGCCGCCGCAGATGATCTCGGAGTAGAACGGGTGCGCACCCTGCGCAACGGCTACTGGGCCAGCTCCGGGTTGAGCGTGCCGCGGCTCGACAATGTACGGCGGACCGTCGACTTCGCCCTCGAAATGCAGCGCATCATCGAACGGTTCAACACCGAGGCCGGGACCGAGCTGGAACTGCGTGCAGGCATCGATACCGGCGCGGTGAGCAGCGGCCTGGTCGGACGCTCCAACCTGGCCTATGACATGTGGGGTTCGGCGGTCAACCTCGCCTACCGGGTTCAACGGGGCTCACCGCAGCCGGGCGTGTACGTGACCGAGCGGGTGTTCGAGGTGATGGGCGATACCCGCGATCTCGAGCCGGCGGGCACTGTTCAGGTGGACGGGGCCGACGAGCCGATCTGGCAGCTACGGGACCGACGATGAGCGGCGTGCTCGACGCCCCCTGGTTCTACTGGGCCGTCGGTGTCGCGGTCGGATTTCCGGTCTGCCTGGTTCTGCTCACCGAACTGCAGAACGCATTGCGCCGGCGCGGCAGCTTCCTGGCCGGTCCCGTACACCTGGTCCGCACGTACATCCTGCCGCTGGGCGCACTGCTGATCCTGCTGATCCAGGCGATGCAGATCTCCGGAGAAGCCACGCCGGTGCGGATCGTCTCGACGGTGTTCGGGTTCGTCGTCCTGGTTCTGCTGCTGTCCGGACTCAATGCGACCCTGTTCCAGAGTGCACCGGAAGGCAGCTGGCGCAAACGAATTCCGTCGATCTTCCTCGACGTCGCCCGGTTCGCACTGATCGCTATCGGCATCGGATTGATCTTCGCCTACATCTGGGGCGCCAATATCGGTGGGCTTTTCACCGCGCTCGGCGTGTCCTCGATCGTGCTGGGCCTGGCGCTGCAGAACTCGGTCGGCCAGATCATCTCCGGGCTTCTCGTGCTGTTCGAGCAGCCGTTCCAACTCGGCGACTGGGTCGATGCACCGTCGGCGCGCGGACGCGTCGTCGAGGTCAACTGGCGCGCAACACATATCGACACCGGCAGCGGCCTGCAGGTGATCCCGAACTCCGTGCTCGCCGGAGCGTCGTTCACCAACCTGAGCCGCCCACTCGGTGCGCACACCATCACGGTGATCACGGTGTTCGCCGTCGATGACGCTCCCGACGAGGTCTGCCGGGTACTCAACGAGGTGGCCCGCCGACTCCCCCAGCTACGTACCGACGGCACGGTGTCCACGGTTCCGGCCGGCTCACTGCAGTACAAGACCCAGATCCCGCTGCATTCCCCCGCCGACGATTTCTCCGCCAGGTCCACGTTCCTTCGCTGGACCTGGTACGCCTCGCGGCGGGCCGATCTGCACCTGGACGAGGCCGAGGACGAGTTCGCGACCACCGAACGCGTCGAACAGACGCTGCGTCTCATCGCACCGACATTGCGCCTGACCCCGGAGGACCAGGGCGAGTTACTCCCGCACGCCCGGCTCACCCGTTACGGCAGGGACGAGGTCATCCAGGTCGTCGGGCAGGTTCCCAAGCGCATGACTTTCATCGTCGCCGGCACGGTGCAGTTGGCCGTGGCCGGTGCGGACGACCTCTTCGTCCCGGTGCTGGCCCTGGAACAGGGCGACTTTCTCGGGCAGACGGCTCTGACCAGAGAACCGGTCACCACCACGGCATACGCGCTGACCGAGGTCACCGTTGCGCAATTCGACCGCGACTGCATCGAGGATCTTGTCGCGCGAAAGCCGGTGCTGCTTCAGGACATCGGCCGGGCGATCGAGGAGCGCCGGGCCAACGTCAGACAGGCACTCACCACGGCCGCACGCTGAGCCTCCCGGCAAAGGGTCTCGGCGCCGAGTTCCAACCGTTAGTAAACCGCGATCTGCGCGACCGGTGTTGTTACCCGTGTGACTGATGTGGCACATGTTTCACTACCGGGGACAAGCGGCAAACTGCTTGAGATACGTGCAGAAAGGACGGTTGGTTGCCGTTATGAAGTTCCTCAACAAGATTCGCGGAGCGTGGACGCGTCGACTGGCGGCCGGGGCAATGGCCGCCGCCACCCTGCCCGCGCTGATCGGTATCACAGGAGGTTCGGCGACCGCTGGCGCATTCTCCCGTCCGGGGCTGCCGGTCGAATACCTCGACGTGTTCTCGCCGTCGATGAACCGCGACATCCGGGTCCAGTTCCAGGGTGGCGGACCGCATGCGGTCTACCTGCTCGACGGCCTGCGCGCCCAGGACGACTTCAACGGCTGGGACATCAACACCCCGGCGTTCGAGTGGTACAACGACTCCGGCCTGTCGGTGATCATGCCGGTCGGTGGGCAGTCCAGCTTCTACACCGACTGGTACCAGCCCTCGAAGGGCAACGGTCAGGACTACACCTACAAGTGGGAGACCTTCCTGACACAGGAACTCCCCGCCTGGCTGGCCGCCAACCGCGGCGTGTCGCAGACGGGCAACGCCGTCGTCGGCATCTCGATGGCAGGTAGCGCGGCACTGACCTATGCGATCCATCACCCACAGCAGTTCATCTATGCCGGAACGCTTTCGGGCTTCCTGAACCCGTCCGAGGGCTGGTGGCCGATGCTGATCGGCCTCGCGATGAACGACGCCGGCGGATACAACGCCGAGAGCATGTGGGGCCCGTCGACCGACCCGGCCTGGAAGCGCAATGACCCGATGGTCAACATCAACCAGCTGGTCGCCAACAACACCCGCATCTGGATCTACTGCGGCACCGGTACCCCGTCGGACCTCGACGCCGGGACCAACGGCGGCAACCTGATGGCGGCCCAGTTCCTCGAAGGGCTGACACTGCGGACCAACGTCACCTTCCGGGACAACTACATCGCCGCCGGCGGCACCAACGGGGTGTTCAACTTCCCGGCCAACGGAACCCACGCCTGGGGCTACTGGGGACAGCAGCTGCAGCAGATGAAGCCCGATATCCAGCGGGTGCTCGGCGCACAGTCCGCCACCTAGAGATCCACCCACCCGGGGAGCCTGTCGTCACCCCTAACGGCAGGCTCCCTGCTTCATGTTCGGGGTAAGTTGGTGACGATGGCTCCGTCCTCGTCGTCCCCGTCGGATCCCTCGCCGAACGCGCGGATGCTCGGCGGAGTTGCCGCCGCCGCGGTGGCGCTCGGCATCGCCACGCTGGCCGGCATTCCGTTTGGGGCACCGGCCGATCCACGCAACGCGGTCGGTTCGGCCGTCGTCGACCTGACGCCGGGTCCGGTCAAGGAATGGGTGATTCAGACCCTGGGCAGCCTGGACAAGCTGTTCCTCGCCGTCGTCGTGCTGGCGGTCATCGCCACCATCGCGGCCCTCGCCGCGACGTATGAAACCCGGCACCGTCCGATTGGCAGCGCAATCTTCGTCGTCGCCGGACTGTTCGCCTGCGCGGCCGTCCTCTCCCGGCCGGGCGCGACGCTGCCCGACATCGTGCCCACGTTGGTGGGCACCGCCTGTGGGGTGGCGGCGCTGCGCCTGCTCGTGCGACGGGTCTGGGCCGCCCCCGACGACGATGCCGAACACGTCGACACCTCCAGAAGGACGTGGTTGGCCACCGCCGGAGTACTCGGTTTCGGCGCGGCTACCGGACTTCTCGGTTTCGTCGTGACCCGGGTGACGAGTTCGGTCGCGGCCGAACGCGAAATCTCCGTACTGCCCCGGCCCCGCGTGCCGGCTCCCCCGGTTCCGCCCGACGTCCAACCGAAAAACGTTGCCCTGCCGAGTTTCATCACCGACAGCGCCGACTTCTACCGGGTCGACACCGCACTGAGCGTTCCGCAGCTGAGCCGCGACGCGTGGCGGCTACGCATTCACGGCATGGTCGCCCACGAGGTCACCTACAGTTTCGACGACCTTGCCAGGTTCGAAGCCGTCGAGAAGCCCGTCACCCTCACCTGCGTGTCCAATCCGGTTGGTGGAGACCTGATCTCGAACGGGATGTGGACCGGCTACCGACTCGCCGACCTGCTGCGGGCGGCGGGTGTGGACCCGGCGGCGGACATGTTGCTGTCGACCTCGGTGGACGGATTCACCGTGGGCACCCCGGTGGACG
This sequence comes from Mycolicibacterium arcueilense, assembly GCF_058536225.1. Lineage (NCBI taxonomy): Bacteria > Bacillati > Actinomycetota > Actinomycetes > Mycobacteriales > Mycobacteriaceae > Mycobacterium > Mycolicibacterium arcueilense. The sequence goes on along the minus strand of NZ_JBZTYL010000025.1, from coordinate 155,054 downwards.
CCCTCAATGACGGCCGGGACGCGTTGTTGGCCGTCGGCCTCAACGGGCAGCCGCTACCCGTCGAGCACGGCTACCCGGCCCGGCTGGTGGTCGCCGGACTCTACGGCTACGTGTCGGCCACCAAATGGGTCACCGACCTGGAGTTGACCCGATTCGACCGCGCCGAGGCCTATTGGACCCGGCAGGGCTGGGCGCCGCGCGGCCCGATCAAGACCGAGTCGCGCATCGACGTGCCGAAGCGGGGTCAGCAGCTGCCGACGGGGCCGACGACATTCGGTGGTGTGGCCTGGGCGCAGAACCGCGGCGTACGTGCCGTCGAGGTCCGAATCGACGACGGCCCATGGCAACCCGCTGAACTGGGCGCCGCCTACTCCAACCAGACGTGGCGGTTGTGGAGCCTGCCCTGGCAGGCGAGCGGCCCGGGCGACCACACCGTCACGGTGCGGGCTACCGACAACACCGGGGCGGTTCAGACGTCAGACCAAGCCCCGACCGTGCCCGACGGCGCCACCGGCTGGCATACGGTGTACTTCACCGTGGCGTGACGCTATTTCGACGAGAGTTTGCGCCAGCTGAACGCCGCGATCACGACGCCGATCACCGCGGTGATCGGACCGATCACCGACCAGGTGACGGTATTGCTCATCGGGCTGCCCTGCAGCACACCGAATCCCTGCAGCGCCCAGATGAGGCCGAACAGCGCCACAAGCACACCGACCGCGAACGTCACGACGTATCCCCTGTTCATGGTTGGATGCTACGCGCGATGCGCTGCCGCACACGTCCGCTACGTGGCGACCCCGTGCAAGAACATGTCGACCAGATAATCGCCGAGTTGCGCGGTCGGCACCTGCGCCGATCGGGACCAGCTGATGGTGGCCCACAACGTGTCACGGATGACCCTGGAGACCACGTCCACCGGAATGTCCGAACGCAGTGAGCCGTCCGCCATACCTTCGTCGAGCACCCGCACCCAGTGCGTGCGCAGCACAGGCAGGTCGGGATCCAGCCCGCCGAGCACACCTCGATCCTGCAGGTACTGATAGTCCTGCCGGAACATCCGCGTCTCGTGCGGGTGCTCGTTGATGATCGTCAGCGTCGTGTGCACCATCGTCCGCAGGCGTTGCAGCGGTGGTTCCGGCAGCGCCGCGATGGCGGCGAAGTGATCGCCGAGATTGCTGACGAACGTGCGCAGCAGCTCGACCGCGATGGCCTCCTTGGACGGGAAGTAGTGGTAGAGACTGCCCGAATGCACGCCGGCGGCGGCGCCGATGTCGCGCACCGTGGTGGACGCCACCCCTTTGGCGGCGAACAACTCTGCGGCGACGGCGAGGATGTCCTCGCGGCGGACCCGGTTCCGCGGCCCACGTGCAGGCAGGGCGACGAGAGGTTCCGCCTGGTCCGTCATGCGTGTCAGCCTGCCATCCGGTGCTGAGCGGACAGTGCCTGACCGGTCCGCCGCGCGGCGCGCACCAACAGCGGCGCCAACTGCTGGAACTCGGCCTGCCTGCGGACGGACAGCGAGATCGCACCGACGGTCCCGGTGGGGCCGGTAATCGGTGCCGCGATGGCGGTGATGCCCAACTGACAGTTGACGGCGGAGTGGTAGGCCAAACCGCGACGGTTCCGGGCCTGTTTGATCGCCAGGTATACCTGATCGGCGCTGCAGGCGGGCGCGAGCACGGGTTGCCGGGTGGGGTTCTTCGCCCGGTTGATCGCGGTATCGGCCTGCTCAGGGTCCAGTGACGCCAGCAGGACGTGTCCGCTGACCGTGTCGGTGGCGGGTATGCGCACACCGATCCGCGACGGAACCGACTGCGCCGCAGCGCCTCCCACCTTGTCGAGGTAGTTCACGTCCAGGCCGTCGAGCACAGCGAGATGCGCGACGCCGTCGGTGGCCAGATGCAACTCGGTGAGCGCAGTACTCGCGGCGACCCGCAGGTCTTCACAATCGGTGGCGCGGGAACGGTAGCGGCGAATCCGCGGCCCCAGTCGGTACCCGTGCTCACCGTGTTCCAGCCAACACAGCTCGACGAGCTGGCGCAGAATCCGGAATGTCGTCGAGCGGGGTATTCCCGACAGCAGGCTGATGTCGTCCAGCCCCATCCACTCGGGGCCGTCCAGGAAAGTGTCGAGCACCGCGGTGGCCCGTTCGATGACGCCACTGCGCGCTGCAGCAGCCGTATTCAGCTTGTCGACCAGCATGAACACTCCTTTATCAAGCGCTTGCTCAAGAACTTATCAAGCGCTTGCTCAACTGTCTCCGAGGGTGGCGTGGGGCCTCATCCCCCGTCCGCGGAAGCGGCGCGGTTCCGTTGGGTGAAACAGCGATGGCATCGACGCCGCGCGTGGCTAGTGTGCGAGCCGTGGAGCTTCGTCGTGTTGCGTTGGTGACGGGAGCGAGCCGCGGAATCGGCCGTGAGATCGCGCTGGAATTCGCCAGGGCCGGTTTCGATGTGGCGATCACGGCGCGCACCGTGCATGAGGGCGAGGGACGTGTGCCCTCCCGAGAGTCGGACGGAGACTCCGGACCCGTACAGGTCCCGGGCAGCCTCGACACCACGGTCGCCGAGATTCGCGCGCTGGGCCGGCGGGCCCTGGCGATCCGGATGGACCTGCTCGACCTCGCCGACGTCCACGCCGTCACCCGGCAGGTCCTCGACGCCATGGGCCGGATCGACGTGCTGGTCAACAACGCCATCGCCCAGATCGACGGAGTCATGGACCGCCTGCTGGACATCCGTCTCGGCGACGCCGAGACGATGTACGTCGGGAACTTCCTGCATCAGGTGGCGCTCATCCAGCAGGTGATCCCGTCGATGCTCGACGCGGGCGGGGGCGTCGTCATCAACCTGATCTCCGGATCGGCCGAGACCAACCCACCGGCTCCGGCCGGCGAAGGCGGGTGGGGACTCGCCTATGCCGCGTCGAAGGCGGCATTTGGCCGTATCGCCGGAATCATCAACGCGGAGTTCGCCTCCCGCGGGGTTCGCGCCTTCAACCTCAACCCCGGCTACGTCATCACCGAGGCCGGCCAGGCCCGCGGCGGCGCCTCGAAGATCGAGACGGCGGGTTACCAGGCCATCCCGGCCACCGTCGCGGCCCAGGCTGCCCGGTGGCTGGCGATATCACCCGACGCCGACCGGCTCCTGGGCAAGTCGGTGTGGTCGCAGCGTCTGGTCGATGATCTCGCCCGCCGATCGAACTCGGATACCTAGAAAGGTCCAACGGTGTATCTAGCCGAAACGCCCGAGCAACAACAACTTCGGGCCGAACTGCGCGCATACTTCGCCGAGATGATGGCCGGGGACGGCCGCCTCGGAGTCGGTGAAGAGGGTGTCGGCGGAGAGCGGTTCCGCGAAGTGGTCAGCACCCTGGGCCGCGACGGATGGCTGGGCATCGGCTGGCCGACCGAGTACGGCGGGCAGGGCCGGTCGCTTGAAGACCAGTTCATCTTCTTCGATGAAGTCCAGCGCGCCGCAGTGCCGTTCCCGTTCGTCACGGTCAACACCGTCGGTCCGACCTTGATGAAGTTCGGCACCGATGAACAACGCCGCACCTTCCTGCCGGGCATCCTCGCCGGCGACATCGTGTTCGCCATCGGCTACACCGAACCGGAGGCCGGCACCGACCTGGCCACGCTGCGGACCCGGGCCGTGCGTGACGGCGACGACTGGATCATCGACGGCACCAAGGTGTTCACGTCCGGGGCCAACACCGCCGACTACATCTGGCTGGCCTGCCGTACCGGCGAGGCACCGCGGCACAAAGGCATCTCGATCATCATCGTGCCGACCGAGTCCGAGGGGTTCAGCTGGTCACCGATCCGCACAGTCGGCGGGCTCACCGTCACCGCCACCTACTACAGCGAGGTTCGGGTCCCGGCCGAGAACCTGGTGGGCGACCTTCACGGCGGCTGGCCGCTGATCACCTCTCAGCTCAACCACGAACGGATCGGGTTGGCCGCCATCGGCGGGCACGCCGAGGCGCTCTGGGAGAAGACCGTGAAGTGGGCGAAGTCCACCGGCGCCATCGAAAAGGACTGGGTCCGCACCGATCTGGCCCGCACCCACGCCAAGCTTGAGGCAATGCGGCTGCTCAACTGGAAGATGACCGCCGCCGTGGCGGCCGGGACGCTGCGCGGAGCCGACGCTGCGGCAGCCAAGGTGTACGGCACCGAACTCCACATCGAGGTGTATCGAACCCTGCTGGGCATCCTGGGTCCGCGGGGCCGCATCCGCTGCGACGCGGATGCGATGGACTTCGCCAGCGAGATCGAACAGATGTCACGGCAAAGCGCGGTCAACACGTTCGGCGGCGGAGTCAACGAGGTACTGCGCGACATGATCGCCACCCAGGGCCTGGGCGCCGTGGCCCCACGCCGGACGAACTGAAAGGCAAGTCTGACAATGGACTTCAGCTTTGACGAGGAACAGCAGGAAATTCAGCGGCTGGCCGACGACCTGCTTGGCCGGATTTCCGGGAGCACCGACATCGGTGCCGTAGAGACCGGCGCCGAGGGTTTCGACCGGGCCCTGTGGTACGAACTGGCTGCCAGTGGTCTACTGGGGGCAGCTCTACCCGCCGAACTCGGCGGTGAGGGTCTGGATCTGGCCGCACTGTGCCTGCTGCTGGAGCAGCAGGGCCGGCGCACGCTACCGGCTCCCATCTGGCCCTCGGTCGTGGCCGCGCTTGCCATCGCCCAATTCGATCCGGACGGGCCGGGCGCCGGGCTGGTCGAATCGGTGTGTCGCGGAGAGGGCGTGCTCACCGTCGCGCTGGAAGAGGCACAGACCCCGCTGACGGCCTCCCCCACTGCGGAAGGCTGGGCGCTCACCGGCCGCAAGGTCGCGGTCCCGGTGGTCGCGGTCGCCGACGCCGTGGTGGCCACCGCCGTCACTCCCGAGGGCACGGGCCTGTTCCTGGTGAGCCTCCCCGACTCCACCCTGACTGCACACCCGCATCGCAGCACTACCCATGAGCCCTGCGCTACAGTGGATTTCGACTCCACGCCGGCTGTCATGCTGGGCGCTCCCGACGGAACCGCCGTCACCTGGACGTGCAACCGGGCCCGCCTGGCAGTGTCGGCGCTCGCCCTCGGAGTAGGCACGGGAGCGGTCGAACACGCAGTGCCCTATCTCAACGAGCGCCGGCAGTTCGGCCGCCCCCTGTCGGGATTCCAGGCGGTGGCGCATCAATTGGCGGACTGCTACATCGACCTCGAGGCGATGCGGACGACCCTGTGGCACGCGGTGTGGCGCACCACCAACGACCTGCCCGCCGATACGGCAACCTCGGTGGCGAAGTGGTGGGCCAGTGACGCCGGACAACGCATCGTGCACCGCATCATCCACGTCCACGGCGGCATGGGTGTCGACGAGGATTACCCGGTTCACCGATATCTGTTGTGGGGAAAGCAACTTGCTTCCACTCTCGGTAGTGCCGGCTCCGAACTCGCAACCATCGGCGCTCAACTGTAAGCCGGGCACCTCATGTCGATCTGCTCATCGGGTGGCCGAGCGGAATTCTGCGACCAGTTCGGCGAGCAGGTCGGTCGCCTGGCTCACGTCCTTGGGCAGCGACAAGGTGAACCGCACATCGGTGACCCCGGCGGCGATCAAGGGCACAGCCGAGGCCGCGCTGGCCGCCAGGTCGACGGACCGGTCCTCGCGCTTGACGGTTCTCCCGTGACCGAGCACCTGGAGGCCGGTCGGGTCGCCGCCCAGGTCCGAGATCTTGTCCTTCATCGCCGTGATCGCTCCGGCCGGGTCGGCGATTGCGGCACCCCACGGAATCCAGCCACGGCCGAACCGGGTCAGCCGCCGCGCCACGGCAACGTTGACGGTTCCGCTGACCCAGATCGGAACACCGCCCGCCTGAACGGGTTTGGGCATCTGATGAATGTCGGTGAAGGACAACTCGGGTGACTGATAGGTGCTGCGCTGCTGCGTCCACAGCTGCTGGCACACTTCAAGGGTGTGATCGAGCAGGCGGCCGCGGCGTTCGAACGGCAGGCCGGCCGCCTCGTATTCCTCGCGCTGCCATCCGACGCCGACACCGAGATCGACGCGACCGCCGGACAACACGTCCAGCGTGGAAACCTGCTTGGCCAGCACCGCCGGGCGGCGCAGCGCGGCCAACAGGATCGCGGTGCCGAGCCGGATCCGGGAAGTGTTGGCGGCCAATGCGGTGAGCACGGTGAGCGGATCGAGCCACTGACCGTCCGGGCCGGTGGGCTGGCGGCCGCCGGCGATACCGCCCAACGCCGGATTGGCATAGGCGGCCGGGTTCTCGCCGAATACGACGTGGTCGGAGACCACCACTCGGTCGATCCCGGCGGCATCCATCGCCCGGCCCAGCGCCAGGGTCGAGCTCCAGTCATGGTCGGGATCGTCGGTGAACGTCTTCAGCTGCAGCGAAATCTGCGGGGTAGTCAAGGCCTTACCTCCAGTCCTGGGCCGGGTCTACAGCCGTACCTGGCGCGCCGGCCGGGTTTCGATGGCATCAATGGTCAACTCACGCTTGGCGATACACCAACCGGCGGTGGTGCGGAGGTACTCATCGGCATAGCGCAGGTACCAGACCAGGTCGGTGATCTTTCCGTCCTTGTCGATCCAGTGGTGCGCGACGCCCACGACGGCGCCGGTCGCGGTGTCCGCGGCAGGCCCGGCGGTGTAGACCTCGCCGACGATCGCATGCAGGGTCCGGGTGACACCGCGCAGCGACTCCATGGCGGTCCGCACCCCGGCGTGCCCCTCGTGACGCACGCACGGGCCCAGGTCATCGGGTGGCTTCGGGAGGGTCAACTGTGCTGTGGGCGTGAATAATTCGACGAGATCATCGAAGTTCCGGGCGTCGACGCAGGCAGCATAGCGGTGTGCCAGATCGGACAGTTCCAGCCGGTCGGCCGCTGACAATGGTGCAGTCATACTTCCCATCCCGTCTGTCGGCGTTGGGTGATTCCTACCCAATCGGCCCGGCCTGCGCTCACCCGATCTCGTTCAACGAAACCGCATTGCCGCTGAACGGACTGCGGAAGAGGTACCGGCTGGTCGGGACGGTGTCGATGTTCTCGTGGGCGCCGAACTTCACACAGCTTTCGATCATCCGCGTCATCCGGTCCTGCAGGTCCGCCTCGTCCCGTGCGCCGTAGAAGACGTTGAGATCGGACACCGCGCCGTCAGGGAACAGCTCTTCGACGATGCCGTCGATCTGCGGCGCGTCCGGGGTGAGCGCACGGACCACGACGTTCTGGGTGTAGCCGAACGTCGCCTGGGTGTCGATCGCCACCTGGGTGTGGTTGTTGTGCCAGCGGTCGAGCCAGGTCGCCTGATCCATGCCCGCCGGCCGGCGCAACAAGGCCACATTGGCCAAAGCGGGTGTGCGCAGGCCTTCACCCGGGTCCGGCGGCGGCATCGGTGACGATTCGGTCACCAGGTAGGCGTCGACCGCATGGGCTTCGGCCGCCAAAAGTTCGATGGCAGAGCGAATCTGCGTGCCGTAGTACTGCTGTGTCCACAGGCTGATCACGGCGGCGCCGGGCGGGTCCAGCGTCGTCAGTGTCATCAGCGAATCACGGACCGGCTCGTCGCGGACGTTCACCACGACCCCGGGCAACCCCAGGTCGAGCAGCGCACTCGCCACCGGGCCACGCATCCGCCTGCACCACTGCTCATCGAAATCCGTAGTCCGGACGATGACCACCACTTTTTCCATGCGCCGAACTTATCTCCGAGTCGGGTCAGGGCCTGCCCGCCGGTTCCACTGACTGGAACCGCGTCGGCCGTCACCAACCTGCGCGCTCACCAACACGTCATGGCCGCAGCACCAATTTCCCCCTGGTGTGCCGCTTCTCGAGCTCGGTGAAGGCTGCCCGGACATCGTCGAGGGCGTACACCCCGGCGATCGGCACGTCTAGCTCACCGCGGGCGGCGAGATCGGCCAACTCGGCAACGATCGCGATGTCAGACCCCTCGGCATTGCCTGCGCTCTGAACACCGAACCGCTCGATGGCACCGAAATCGATGATCGTGTCGACTCGCTGAGGATCGACGGCCAGTTCCTCGACTGCCAGCTGCACATAACCGCCACCGAAGAAATCGAGGAAGGCGTCGACGCGACCCGACGGGGATGCGGCACGAAGCCGGGCGGCCAGGTCGTCGCCGTAGTTGACGGGGACCGTGCCGTGCGTCGTCAGCCAGTCGTCGCCACCAGGCCCGGCGACACCGAGGACAGTCGCCCCCGACCGCCCGGCGAGCTGCACCGCAATGGTGCCGACCCCGCCCGTGGCCCCCGCGACCGCGACCACGTCGCCGGGTCGCAGCCGCACAGCCCGAACTGCCGCGTAAGCGGTGGCGCCCGCGACATACAACCCTCCGGCCACCTCCCACGGCAGGCCAGGCGGCTTGGCGGCCAACTGCGAGGCGGGAACCGTCACGTATTCGGCGTGGCTGGACCGTCGATCGGAGAATCCGAGCACCTCGTCACCGATCTGGAATCCGGTGACTCCTGCCCCGAGCTCGGCCACCACACCGGCCAGGTCGCTGCCCTGACCTGATGGGAAGGAGGCGGGGAAACGGTCATGCAGGGCCCCGCGACGGATCATGGCCTCACCCGGATTGATGCCGGCCGACTTTACTTCGACCAGTACCTCCCCCGGGCCCGGAACGGGCCGCGGCACGTCCCGCACCTGCAGGACGTCCACCCCACCGTATTCATCGAACTGCACCGCTTTGCTCATATGCCCTAGGACGTAACCGGCGACCGAAAACATTCCGGGCAACCGCCTCATACGCCCGACTCCGACAGAACACACAGGCGATTCACAGAGTGCGTCCATATCTTCGCCGTGGTGAGCAGAGACAACTCACTACGCCCAGTCATGCGGGGCATCCTGCTCGATGTCGCGCCTCCCCTACTCGCCTACTACGGGCTCCGCGCCGTCGGCGTTTCGGAGTACATCGCTCTGCTCACCGCGACCATCCTGGCCGGGATCAAGGTCTCCTATGACGCGATCAAGGCCCGCCGACTCGATCCGTTCTCGGGCTACCTGATGCTGAATTTCGGCCTGAGCCTGACGGTCGGCCTCGCCACCTCCGATGCCCGGATGCTAATGGCAGGCAACACTCTTGTCGGCGGCATCGGCGCACTGCTGTTCCTGGGCAGTTGCTTCGTCGGCAAGCCACTGACCCAGATCGTGGCCGAGCGGGTGGGTACCACGCCCGAAGGCAACCCGGGTCCCCGCGAAGTGGCGTTCAGACACCGCGTCCACATTTCGCTCTCAGCGATGTGGGGCATCGGCCTTCTGATCGGGATGTTGATCAGCCTGGTGATCATCTTCTCGCTGGCCATCGATGTCGCGAACGGGGTGAACACGGTGGTTTCGCTGGCCTGGACGGCACTGCTCATGGTTGCGACCGTGGTGATGGGCAAACAGGCCAGGGCGAAAGGGGAACGCCTCCGGGAACAAACTCAGGCCCGCCAAGGTTGAGCGCATCAGACTGAACTTTGGAGGTATTGATGCCTGAACAAATCGCAGTGCCCGTCCTGTTCTTGAGTGAGCCGATCGTCCTGCCCGGAATGGTGGTGCCCGTCGAACTCGACGATGCCGCCCGGGCGGCCGTCGATGCCGCCCAGGCCAGCGAATCGGGCAAGCTGCTGATCGCGCCACGCCTGGACGACCGCTACCCGACACACGGGGTGATCGCGTCGATCGTGCAGGTCGGGCGCATGCCCGGAGGAGCAGAAGCCGCCGTCGTCCGCGGTGAACGCCGGGCTCACATCGGCTCCGGAACCACCGGGCCGGGTGCGGCCCTGTGGGTCGAGGTGGACGAAGCCGCCGAACCCGAACCGGTGACCGACGAGACCAAGGCGCTGGCCGCCGAGTACAAGAAGCTGCTGCTGGCCATGCTGCAGCGGCGCGAGGCCTGGCAGATCGTCGACGTGGTCAACAAGATCACCGACCCGTCGGCTCTGGCCGACACCGCCGGCTACGCCTCATACCTGACCGATGTGCAGAAGCGCGAACTGCTGGAGACCGAGGACGTGAGCCGTCGCCTCAGCCTGCTCGTGGAATGGACCGGCGAGCACCTGGCCGAGGTCGAGGTCAACGACAAGATCGCCGAGGATGTCCGGTCCGGCATGGACAAGCAGCAGAAGGAATTCCTGCTGCGCCAGCAGCTGGCCGCGATCCGCAAAGAACTCGGTGAAGGCGAGCCGGAGGGGTCCGACGACTACCGGGCCCGTGTCGAGGCCGCCGACCTGCCCGAGAAGGTGCGCGAAGCCGCACTGCGCGAGGTCGGCAAGCTGGAACGCTCCAGCGACCAGAGCCCCGAGGGTGGATGGATCCGAACCTGGCTGGACACCGTGCTGGACCTGCCGTGGAACGAGCGCACCGAAGATTCGGCCGATCTCAAGGGGGCCCGCGAAATTCTGGACGCCGACCACCACGGGCTGGACGACGTCAAGGACCGCATCGTCGAATACCTGGCCGTCCGGGCCCGTCGCGCCCAGCGCGGCATGGCCGTCGTCGGCGGCCGCGGGTCGGGTGCCGTGATGGTGCTCGCCGGTCCGCCCGGGGTCGGCAAGACCTCGCTGGGTGAGTCCGTGGCCCGCGCACTGGGCCGCAAGTTCGTGCGCGTCGCCCTGGGCGGCGTGCGTGACGAGGCCGAGATCCGTGGCCACCGGCGTACCTACGTCGGCGCCCTGCCCGGCCGTATCGTGCGGGCCATCGGCGAGGCGGGTTCGATGAATCCCGTTGTGCTGCTGGACGAGATCGACAAGGTGGGCTCCGACTACCGCGGCGACCCGTCGGCTGCACTGCTGGAGGTGCTGGACCCGGCGCAGAACCACACGTTCCGCGACCACTACCTGGAGCTGGATCTGGACCTGTCCGATGTGGTGTTCCTGGCGACGGCGAACGTCATCGAGAACATCCCGTCGGCGCTGCTGGACCGCATGGAGCTGATCCAGCTCGACGGCTACACCGAGGACGACAAGGTAGCGATCGCGCGGGACTACCTGCTGCCCCGGCAGGCCGAGCGGGCGGCGCTGACCGACACCGAGGTGGCGGTCACCGACGCGGCGTTGCGCAAGATCGCCGCGGACTACACCCGCGAGCCGGGTGTGCGGCAGTTCGAGCGGTTGCTGGCCAAGGCGTTGCGCAAGGTGACGACGAATCTGGACTCGACAGAATCCCCCATCACGATTGATGAGCCGAATCTGGTTGAGTACCTGGGCCGTCCGCGGTTCACCCCGGAATCCACCGAGCGCACCGCGGTGCCGGGTGTGGCGACCGGACTGGCCGTCACCGGCCTGGGCGGCGACGTCCTCTATATCGAGGCCAACTCGAACGAGGGTGAGCCGGGCCTGAAGCTGACCGGTCAGCTGGGCGACGTCATGAAGGAGTCAGCACAGATCGCACTGTCCTACGTGCGGGCCCACGCCTCGGAACTGGGTGTGGATCCCAAGGCACTGGACCGCCAGATCCACGTCCATGTGCCCGCGGGTGCGGTGCCCAAGGACGGTCCGTCGGCCGGCGTCACCATGGTGACCGCACTGGTGTCGATGGCCACCGGGCGGCAGGTGCGCGGCGATGTCGGCATGACCGGTGAGGTCACGCTGAACGGCCGGGTGCTGCCGATCGGCGGCGTCAAGCAGAAGCTGCTGGCGGCGCAGCGGGCCGGGCTGAAGACCGTGTTCATCCCGGCGCGTAACGAGCCCGACCTGGATGAGGTCCCGGCCGAGGTGCTGGAGGCTTTGGAGGTCAAGCCGATGACCGACGTGGCCGACATCATCGCCCTGGCGCTGGAACCCGCCCGCGAGTCCACGTCGGCCGCCGCGTAAGCAGCCGACGGGCCCCGCCGCCAAAACCGCCGTCCGCCGTTGTGACCCAAAGTCGCAACGGCGGACGGTTTATTTGTTCGGCATTCGGGTCAATCTGGCGGCGATGGACGAAAATGAGCTCGACCAGTGGGATCCCGCCGTCACCCGACAGGTGAAGTCGTTGGCGGGGCCGATTGCGAAGTGGTGGTTCCGCTCTGAGGTCCGTGGCCTGGAGAACATCCCGGGCCACGGCGGTGCTCTGGTGGTCGCGAATCACTCCGGCGGCATGCTGACACCCGACGTCCTGGTCTTCGCGCCGGAGTTCTACCACCACTTCGGCTACGACCGTCCGCTGTACACGCTCGCCCATTACGGAGTACTTCTCGGGCCGACCGGGGATCTGTTCCGGCGGCTCGGGGTGGTCCACGCCAGCCGGGAGAACGCGGCGGCCGCCCTACAGTCCGGCGCGGTGGTGCTGGTGTTTCCCGGCGGCGATTACGACGCCTACCGCCCCACCGCCGAGGCGAACACCATCGACTTCAACGGGCGAACCGGATACGTCCGGACCGCGCTGGCCGCCGGGGTCCCCGTCGTGCCGACCGTCTCGATCGGCGCCCAGGAAAGCCAGCTGTTCCTGACCCGGGGCAACTGGCTGGCCCAGCGGCTCGGGTTGCCTCGCATCCGATTGGACATTCTGCCGGTGAGCATCGGGCTTCCGTTCGGCCTCAGCGTCCTCGTGCCGCCCAACCTCCCCCTGCCGACCAAGATCGTCACCGAAGTCCTGCCACCGATCGACATCACGGCACGCTTCGGCGCCGACCCCGATATCGACGCCGTCGACGCGCACATCCGGGAAATCATGCAGACGGCCCTGAACCGGCTCGCCTCACAGCGCCGGTTCCCGATACTGGGCTAGCCGCCGGGGAAATGCCGGGCTGGCTGCAGCCGTCATCTCCTCGCCTGCAATCCTTCACGGTGTGACGTCAGATACATCCACGGACGAACGGCACCTTTCCCGTCAGCTGTCGAACCGGCACATCCAGCTGATCGCGATCGGCGGAGCGATCGGAACGGGCCTGTTCATGGGCTCCGGCAAGACCATCTCGCTGGCCGGCCCGTCGGTGCTCTTCGTCTACATGGTCATCGGCTTCATGCTGTTCTTCGTCATGCGGGCCATGGGCGAACTGCTGCTGTCCAATCTGCACTACAAGTCGTTCGCCGATTTCGCCGCGGACCTGCTCGGCCCGTGGGCAGGGTTCTTCACCGGCTGGACGTACTGGTTCTGCTGGATCGTCACGGGTGTGGCCGACGTGGTGGTGATCGCCGGCTACGTGGCCTTCTGGTGGCCAGATCTGCCGCTGTGGATACCGGCGCTCGCCACGGTCGTGGTGCTCATCGGACTGAATCTGCCGACCGTGCGGGCCTTCGGTGAGACCGAGTTCTGGTTCGCCCTGATCAAGATCATCGCGATCGTGACGTTGATCGTCATCGGCCTCGTAATGATCTTCACCAGCTTCACCGCCCCCACCGGGGCCCAAGCCTCCTTCGCCAACCTGTGGAACGACGGTGGGTTCTTCCCCACCGGCCCAATGGGATTCGTGGCCGGGTTCCAGATCGCGACCTTCGCGTTCGTCGGGATCGAACTGGTCGGCACCACCGCAGCCGAGGCCAAGGACCCCGAGCGCAATCTGCCCAAGGCGATCAACTCGATCCCCGTGCGCGTCCTGCTCTTCTACGTCGCTGCCCTGACCGTCATCATCGCGGTCACACCGTGGCGCGAGATCGATCCCAAGCTCAGCCCGTTCGTGGCCATGTTCAGCCTCGCGGGCCTGGGAATCGCCGCGTCGGTGGTCAACTTCGTGGTGCTCACCTCGGCGACGTCGTCGGCCAACTCCGGTATCTACTCGACGTCCCGGATGGTCTACGGCCTGGCCAGCGAAGGTGACGCACCCGGCCTGTTCGGCCGGCTCACCTCGCGCCGCGTGCCCGCCAACGCGTTGTTCCTGTCCGGCGTGTTCCTGCTGTCGGGAGTCGTGATGGTGGCCGCCGGCGACTCGATCGTCGCGGCGTTCACGTTGGTCACCACGATCTCGTCGCTGTGCTTCATCTTCGTCTGGACGATCATCCTGGTGAGCTACCTCGTGTACCGCAGGCGCCGGCCGGAACTACACGAGGCATCGAAGTTCAAGATGCCCGGTGGCGTCGTGATGTGTTACGTCGTCCTGGCCTTCTTCGCGTTCCTGCTCTGGGCGTTCACCCAGAAGGAGGACACCCTGCAGGCCGAACTGGTGACACCCGCGTGGTTCCTGGTTCTGGGTATCGCCTGGATGGTGTTGCGGCGCCGCCCAGGACATCTGGTCCGCGAAGCCAAGTTCCACGCCGACCTCGAGTCCACCGAACTTGAGTCGAAGGATTCCGACTGATCCTCGGTAGGGTTGCGCCATGGTGGATCTTCGTGATCTGAAGCGACGCATCGTCCACGGCGCCCAACGCCGCATCGTCAACCCGGTCGGGCGCCAACTGCCTCTGACCATGCTCGAGACCGTCGGCCGCAAATCCGGCCAACCACGGCACACCGCCGTCGGCGGCCGGGTCATCCGGCAGTCTTTCTGGATGGTGTCCGAGCACGGCGACCGATCGCACTACGTGCTCAACATCAAGGCCAATCCAGCGGTACGAGTCCGCATCAACGGGACCTGGCGGACCGGCACCGCGCACCTGCTGCCCGACGACGACCCGGTGGCCCGGCTCAAAGAGCTGCCGACGCTCAACAGCGCGGTAGTCCGCACTGTGGGCAGCGACCTGCTCACCGTCCGCATCGATCTCGACTGACATGGCCTTCGACCCGGACCTGGCCAACCGCATCCGCGAGCTGACGGCATCCGAACGCGGCCTGGACGAGAAGCGCATGTTCGGCGGATTGGCTTTCCTGATCGACGGCAACATGGCGGTGGCCGCGACCAGGGAAGGCGGCCTGATGGTGCGGGTCTCGCGGGACGACGGCGAGAAACTGGTGCAACGCGAGCACGTCGAGCCGATGGTGATGGGCGGCCGGGAGATGCGCGGTTGGCTGCGGATCGCAAGCCCCGGCATGAAGACCAAACGGCAGCTGCAATCGTGGGTCGCCCGGGGTATCGACTACGCCAAGAGCCTGCCGCCCAAGTAGTTTCCGGGACGCCGATCAGAATCGCCATTAACATAGAGCCCGCCTGACAACGACGGGGGCGCACTCACATGTTGACCGCAGTACGCAAGATTCTCGGCTTTCAGATGACCATCGCCGAGTGGATCGGAACCGCCATCATCCTCGCGGTCCCCTATCTGCTCATCGGCCTGATCTGGTCACTCACCCACACCAGCCACCTGGCCGGCATGCACGGGGCCGACGCCGTGGTGTCCTTTCTGGGCTCCATCGTGTCCTGGCCGGTGCTGCTGTTCACCAACGTGTGTATGGCCTGACAGGGAGGGCAGCGCATGACTTCCGCCTCCGCCAACCGGATCTCGATCACCCGCCGCACGTCGCGCTGGTCCGACGACGACGTCACCGTCGCCGAGGCGATGGACCTCTGGGGCTTCGCCGCCGGCGCGGCCAACGTGATCATGCAACTGTCCGCGCCCGGCGTCGGCTACGGCGTCGTGGAAAGCACCGTAGATTCGGGCAATCTGCTCAAACATCCGTGGAAACGGGCCCGCACCACCCTGAGCTACCTGGCGGTGGCCATCCTCGGCAACGCCGAGGACCGCGCCGCGTTCCGCGAGGCCGTCGACACCGCGCACCGACAGGTCCGTTCCGGGCCGGCAAGTCCCGTGCAGTACAACGCCTTCGACCGCGACCTGCAGATGTGGGTGGCGGCCTGTCTGTTCGTCGGCCTCGAGGATGTCTACCAACTGCTGCGTGGCGAGATGACCGAAGCTCAGGCCGAGCAGTTCTACCACTCCGCCGCCACACTGGGCACCACCCTGCAGGTCGACGAGCAACAGTGGCCTCCGACACGGGCCGATTTCGACACCTATTGGGACACTGCCTGCGCGCAGGTGCAGATGGACGACGTGGTCCGGCAATACCTACATGACCTCGTGGACCTGCGGATGATCAACCCGTTGCTGCGCATACCGTTCCGGCCGCTGCTGAAATTCCTGACCACCGGATTCCTGGCGCCGGTGTTCCGGGACGCTGTGGGCTTCGGTTGGGGCCGCGGGCGGCAACGGTTGTTCGAATGGCTGTTTCTGGCCGTGGCGTTCGGCAATCGGTTCCTGCCCGTGTTCATCAGGCAGGGCGGCAGCTATCTGCTGCTCGCCGATGTGCGTCGGCGGGTGGCCGCCGACAAGGCGCTGATCTGATGCACCGGATTCACCGGATCCTGGGTCACAAGCTGAGCGTCGAACAGGTGCTCGAGACCTTGATGTGGCTGGCCCTGCCCTATCTGGTGATCGGGCTGGTCTGGACGTTCTTCCATCCCGAACAGGTGCAGCTGATTGAGTCGAGTCTGCTGACCAAATTCCCGGCCGGCGCCGACCTGGTGGCCTTCGGTCAGGTCACGCTGCTGTGGCCGGTGCTGCTATTGGGCGCCGAGGTGTGCGTCGCGATGTGAGCGCAGCAGGCGCGTGGCCACACCTGCCACATACAGCCACAGCACTGTTCCGACGACCCAGACCGGTACGTAGTTGAACGTCTCGGTCTGCGCCCCGGCATGGGAACCCAGGTAGGCGAGAACCGCCAGGATCGCGACCCCGATCGACGCCGACATCACCGCCCACACCCGATCTCCGATGCCGGCGAAATACCTTGCCAGCACGAAACATCCGCACGTCATGGCCAGGAAGCCCAGCCCGCCGGCCACGCTGTGAATCGTCGCCGACGTACTCATCTCCTCGCCCCCGGGACAGCCCGGCGGGAACCCGGCCCCCGGATCGGTCGGGTTCAGCCCCACCACGACACCGGCCAGCAGTCCGTACAGCCCCACACACACCGCCGCGATACGTCCCGACCGCATGCCGGCGGCCACCCGCCAGATACCGGCCCCGAACGCGATCAGCAACAGGCCACAGACGACGAAGTCGACCGACTGGATCCATCCCCAATCCCCAAGTGCCAACATCGAATTGGCGTGTCGGGTCAGCTCGAACCCAGGACGGGTGAATGCCAGCGTGTAGGAAATCGCGGTGAGCGACAGGCCACCCACCACGCCGGCGGCCAGCAGGGCCGAAGTGACCCGGGCATCTGCCGGGCGCGCGTCGGGAGTCACGGAAAGTCGACGCTACCGTTCCGGCCGCGACAACAGTTGGCTAGGGTCTTGCGTCGTGAAGGCTTGCCTCGTCCGCTGTGCAATCTTTGGCGCCGCCGCCGCGCTCACCGGATGCACGTCGGGAACCGTCGTCAACACCGACGATGCCGCCGCGCCCCCACCGACGAGCACCACGGCACCGGCGCCACAGTTCGGCACCGCAAACCTGGTCAACGCCGCCGAGTACGCCATCGAGGTCGACCGCCGCAAGGGCTATTACTTCAGCACCCCGAGCGGGCGCTGGCAGTGCGCGATCCTGCCCCGCGACCGCGCCGGATGCCAACCGGCCGGTGGCACCTCGACGATGAGCGTGACGGGCGCCCCCGAAACGGTGCCCGATGCCACCGGCGGGACCGCAGCGCCGAATGCCCTGGTTCTCGACCGGGATACCGACGCGCATTTCGCCAACCTCGCCCAGCCGGATTTCGCGCAGTCGGCCGCGGTTGCGCTGCCGTTCGGCAAGGTGCTCGCGGTGGCGGGTTTCCGCTGCAACGTCCAGGAGCAGTCCGGGGTGTCCTGCGTGCGGGAAGTGACGGGCCGAGGTTTCACGTTCTCCGCCGAGGGCTACACCCTGCACTACACAGACGTCCCCTAGCGATGGCAGATGATCAGGATCGGCACCTCGGGTTGGTCGTACGACCACTGGACCGGGGTGCTCTATCCGCGGGGCACTCCGGCGAAGGCGAGACTGGCCCACTACGTCGATGAGTTCGACACCGTGGAACTCAACGGCAGCTTCTACCGCTGGCCCGCGGATACGACGTTCACCGGGTGGCGCGACCAGATGCCCGAAGGTTTCACCATGTCGGTCAAGGCGCAGCGCGGTCTGACGCATTACCGGAGACTGCGGTCGCCCGAGAGCTGGACGCCGCGGTTCGAGAAGTACTGGCAGCTGCTCGAACCGCACAACGAAGCATTGCTGGTCCAGCTTCATCCGGCCGTCGAGCGGGACGACGAGCTGCTCAGCGGTTTCCTCGCCCAACTCCCGCGCCCGATCCAGGTGGCGATGGAGCTGCGGCATCCCTCCTGGCACGAGCCTACGGTGTATGAGCTGTTGGAGAAGTACGGCGCAGCGTATGTCGTGATGAGCGGCCCCGGCTTGACCTGCCGGACCGTGGCCACCAGTGATCTGGTCTATGTCCGCATGCACGGCCCGGCCGACGACGGCCTGTACGCCGGCTGCTACTCCGACGACCAACTGTCGGAGTGGGCACAGCAGATCCGGCAGTGGGACCGCGACAACCACCGCGTCGTCGTGTATTTCAACAACGATCTCGGTGGTCACGCGGTGCGTAACGCCCGAAAGCTGAGGGCGTTGGTCTCGGGCGAGTAGGCTGGATCGACATGACAACGTCGTCCACAATTGCGATCGTCGGCGGTGGCCTGGCCGGAGCCAAGGCCGCTGAAGCACTGCGGGACAACGACTTTGATGGTCATGTTGTGCTGTTCGCCGCCGAGGACCACCTACCCTACGAGCGTCCGCCGCTGTCCAAGGAGTACCTGGCAGGCAAGAAGAAGCTCGACGATTTCACCACCGATCCGGCGGCGTGGTACCGCGACCACAACGTCGAACTACGGCTGGGAACCGAGGTCTCCGCCATCGACGCCGCCGACCACACGCTTGCGCTACCTGACGGCACGACCGTCGGCTACGACAAGCTGCTGCTGGCCACCGGGTCCGCCTCACGACGACCACCGATCCCGGGAGCCGACGCCGCGGGCGTGCACTATCTGCGCACCATCGACGACGCCGCGGCGCTGAGCGAGGCGCTGACCCCGGGGTCGTCCCTGGCGATCGTGGGGGCCGGATGGATCGGACTGGAGGTCGCCGCCGGTGCGCGCGGCCGCGACGTGAAGGTCACGGTGGTCGAGGCCGCACACCTGCCCCTGCTGGCCGCGCTGGGCGCCGAGGTCGGTGAGGTGTTCGCGCAACTGCACCGTGAAAACGGAGTCGACCTACGGCTGGACCAATCGGTGCAGGAGATCACCACGGACAACGGCACCGCCACGGGACTACGGCTCGGGGACGGCTCGACCGTCGCCGCGGACGCGGTCCTGATCGCCGTCGGCGCGGCACCGAACATCGGACTGGCCGAACAGGCGGGGCTGGCCATCGCAGACGGCGGCGTGCTCGTCGACGCGTCGCTGCGCAGCAGCGATCCCGACATCTACGCCGTCGGCGACATCGCGGCCGCGCAACATCCGTTCTTCGGCGTGCGAATCCGCACCGAGCACTGGGCAAACGCACTCAAGCAACCCGCGGTGGCGGTCGCCGGGATGCTGGGCAAATACACCGGGTCCGCCCCGGAATACACAGAGCTGCCCTATTTCTTCACCGATCAGTACGACCTCGGCATGGAATATGTCGGCCATGCACCCGAATATCAGCGCGTCGTTTTCCGCGGCGACGTTGCTGGGCGCGAATTCGTGGCGTTCTGGCTCGACGCCGACAACCGCGTCCTGGCGGGGATGAACGTCAATGTGTGGGATGTCCTTGACGACGTCAAGGCGCTGATCCGATCGGCCGAGCCGGTCGATCCCGACCGCATCGCCGACCCGGCGCAGCCGCTGCCGACCCGGTAGCTGCGGGCACCTCGCCCACTGGGTGGGCGAAAACCCTGCGGCGCAACAAGTTTCTCGCGCGGTCAGGGGTACGCGCTAACGTGCATGGAACACGTGCCCGGCGTCCACCCGTCCGCGTGCAAAAAGCGACGACGGCAGGAAGGTGAGCAACCGGTGAATGTCACGCCCGACGACCTGACCGGCACCGAGCAGGCGGTCCTGCTGGTACTGATGGCCGAGTCCCGTCCGGTGGCCAACGCCGAGCTGGAGCGGCTCGGGCCCAAACTCGACAAATCGAAGCGCGACCGGCTCAACCGGTTGGGCCTGATCGAGTCCACCGGAAGCCGGCCGCTCGTCCATGAACTGACCGACACCGGGTGGGCGCTGTGCCGATCCCTGTTCGGCGCCGACGCGCCGGCCAGGTCCACCGGACAGGGCAAGGCCCTGTACACGCTTCTTGGTGCGCTGCACCGCTACTTCGAACATGCCGACCTCGTTCCCGCCGACGTGTTCCTGCCTGCCGAGGTGCCCGCCACGGCAGCCCCGCCGGCGCCCGGAGCCGGTCCCGAAATCCAGCTGCGTACCGCTTACGCCGGGCTGACCACCCGGCCCGGCGGCTGGGTGAGTCTGCTGCGGCTCCGTGAGGCCGTGCCCGGGCTGCCCCGTCCCACCGTCGACGCCGCGCTGATCAGCCTCTACCAGCAGCCTGGCGTCAGCCTGATCCCCGAGGAGAACCAGAAGGTGCTCACCCCCGCCGACCGCGAAGCCGCGGTGGAGATAGGCAACCAGGACAAGCACCTGATCGCGATCGAGTCCTGATGGAGTTACAGCATCGCGAAGCGCTCAGCGCGCTTCGCCTGACCTGGGCACCGACCGCCGACGATCTGTGGCATTCGCAGGGCGCGCTCCACGTACGCGGGCTGCACGACCGGCCGATGGCCGACGTGATGGCCGCCTTCGGCGATGCCGAACGCGAAACCGACTCCAGCCCGCTGGGTGTGGTGGTGCGGGGCCCGGCCGGATCGGGCAAGACCCACCTGCTCGGCCAGGTGCGCGAACAGGTGCAAACCGGCGGCGGCTACTTCTTCCTGGTCGAGCTGCTCGACGCGGCCAGTTTCTGGCAGTCCGCCCGGGCCGGGATCCTGGAGAGCCTGGGCCGGCCGGGCAGCGAGCGCGAGACCCAACTCAAAGACCTGCTGTGGGAACTGTCCTCGGTGGCCCACATCTCCCGGGCCAGCCGGCGGGCCGTGATCGGCGACGACGACCTGACGCCCGAGATCCTCAACGACTTCGTCAACGCGCTGCACAAGGTCCACCGCCACACCGTCAAACGCGCCCACCACACCCTGCGCGCCCTCGTGCTGCTCGGTGCCGGTGACCTCGAGTTGCAGGACATCGGCGAGGCCTTCCTGACCGGCAACGGCGAACGGGAGGCCTGGGGGCTGCCCGCACCGACGCTCACCGCGCAGGAATCGGTCCGCGACATCTCACGGCTGATCGCCCTGGCCGGGCCGTCGGTTTTGGCGCTCGACCAGATCGACACACTGCTGGCCCAGTCCACCGAACGCACCGACACGGCCGGTGCGGCCCCGAGCAACAACGACCTTGAGCACATCGCACACGGCCTCATGTCGGTCCGGCAGACCATGCGCCGCACCGTCGGTGTGGTGGCCTGCCTGCCCGCCGCGTGGGAAGCCATCCAGGACCGCGCCACCGCCACCGTGCAGGACAGGTTCCGCACCACCGCGCTGTTGCAGGGTCTGCCGACACCAGATGTCGGTCGCGCCATCCTCGAACGCCGGTTCACCGCCAGCTACGCCTCGATCGGGTTCACCGCGCCCTATCCGAGTTGGCCGATCCTGCCGGCAGCGTTCGACGAAGCCACCCAGTACACACCGCGTCAACTGCTCAAACGCGCCGACACCCACGTTCGCCGCTGCCTGGAACACGACATGATCGAGGAGCTCTCCAGCCTCACCGCCGAGGCGGTCGGCCCGCACGAGACCGGCTCGGGCGGCGCTGCCCAGGGCGACACCGGCGAACTGGACCGCCGCTTCGCCGACTACCGGCGCCGCGCCGTGACGGTCGCCGCGCTCGACCCCGACGGCGAGGACACCACCATGCCCGGCCTGCTGTCGGCGGCGCTCGACGCATGGATCACCGAACTAGGTGAGGCCGGGCAGGCGTTCCGTCCCGATCCGCTCCCGGGCCAACGGGTGGTGCTGCACGGGCGGCTTCGCCAGACTCTCGACGCCACCACCGACGACGAGCGGCACTGGGCATTCCGCGCCATCTCGTCCGGCAACGCCGTCGCAGTCCAGAACAGGATCCGAAAAGCCTGGGAAGCAACCGGTTTCAATCCAGACCGGCGCCAGCTTTTCCTGCTGCGCAACACCGCGTGGCCCAAGGGCGCCAAAACGACGGTGATGATCGCCGAGTTCGAGGCGGCCGGTGGCCGGGTGCTGCCCATGAGCGAGGACGACGTGCGCACCATGACCGCGCTGCGCGACCTCATCGACGACAACCACCCCGACCTACCCGATTGGCTGCGCCGCCGCCGCCCGGCCCACGGGATCGGCTGGCTGCGTGCCGCCCTCGGGGACATCGCGGGTGATCCTCCGCCACCGGCCCAGATCGACGTGGATGCCGAGCTCGCGACCGGGCCCATACGTGTGCAGCCGCCGGCGCCGGTCATCGAGCACTCACCGACCGCGGTGACCCTGGGCCTGGACAGCCCCGGCGGGCGCCCGGTGTCGGTCGATCTGGCCGCGCTGCGCAAGCACACCGCCATCTTCGCGGGCTCCGGTTCGGGGAAGACCGTGCTGATCCGGCGACTGGTCGAGGAGTGTGCGCTGCGGGGCGTCTCGTCGATCGTGCTCGACCCCAACAACGACCTGTCCCGGTTGGGTGCCCGCTGGCCCGAGAACCCGCCCGGGTGGACCCCGGCGGACGACGAGCGCGCCGACGTGTATTTCGACAATGCCGAGGTCGTGGTGTGGACTCCGCGCCGCTCGACAGGACGCCCGCTGTCGTTCCAGCCGCTACCGGACTTCGCCAGTGTCATCGACGACGACGACGAGTTCGCCGACGCCGTCGAATCTGCCGTCGCTGCGCTCGAACCCCGCGCCCTGATCGTCGGGACCACGGCCAAGGCCGAGCGGTCCCGCGCGGTGTTGCGCGAGGCGCTGCGGTACTACGGGGCGAGGCCCTCGACCAGCCTGGACGGCTTCATCGATCTGCTCGCCGACCTGCCCACCGAGGTCAGCGCACTGGGTGGGGCGAACAAGCTGGCCGCCGAGTTGGCCCAGAACCTGCGCGCGGCGACGGTCAACGATCCGTTGTTCGGCGGCGCCGGCGCCGCCGCCGACCCCGGAGTGTTGTTGACACCGTCGCCGGGCTACCGGGCTCGGGTGTCGGTGATCAACATGGCCGGCCTGACCAGCGACCAGCAGCGTGAAGGATTCGTCAATCAGTTGCAGATGGCGCTGTTCGCCTGGATCAAACGCAACCCGGCCGGTGACCGGCCGTTGGGCGGATTGCTGGTGATGGACGAGGCGCAGAACTTCGCCCCGTCCAGCCATACAACCGCGTCGACACACAGCACCCTGGCGCTGTCGTCGCAGGCCCGGAAGTACGGGCTCGGGTTGGTGTTCGCCACGCAATCCCCGCGCGGTCTGCACAACCACATCCCGGGCAATGCCACCACGCAGTTCTACGGTCTGCTGAACTCCCCCGCCCAGATCGCGGTGGCCCGGGAGATGGCGCGGGTGAAGGGCGGTCACGTGCCCGACATCAGCAAGCTGCGTTCAGGCCAGTTCTATCTGGCGTTGGAAGGCAATGCCTTTCACAAGATCCAGACTCCCTGGTGCCTGTCCTACCATCCGCCAAGCCCGCCGACCACCGACGAGGTGCTGGCGCTGGCCGCTCAGAGCAGGGTCGCGCTGCCGTCGGCGTGAACCTGCACCTTCGCCCCGGCGATGTCGGAAGACATGGTCGCCGCCGCTTGTGACTCGTCGACGATCCGGGCCAGCGTACGTCCGTCATCGGGGGTACGCACCGCCAGGAAGGCGCGCTCCGCGGTGCCGTCGCGACCGACCGGCGTGGTCCACGATTCCACCGTGCCGGTGCCGGTGAAGTCCACCTGCAGTGCCCGGGTGGGCTCGGCGTCGACCTCGGACTGCACGTCCTGCCAACGGAATTCGTGGGTCGGCGGCTCGGTGCCGTACACGCCGAAGCTGTGCTTGGTGAGGTAACCGCCGTTGGCGGTGATCAGCCCGCGCGTGCCGGGATTCGCCACGAGTTTCTCGGCCATGGTGGCGATCGAATGGGACACGTAGTTGTTCCACGGCCCGCCTGCGAAGGTCAGCCCGCCGGTGACCGTCAACGGCCGGGCCGGATCGGCCAGCGGTAGACCGATTTCGGCGGCGGCCACCTGCACCGCCGACGGGAAGCAGGAGTACACGTCGATGAAATCGACCTCGTCGACGTCCACCCCGGCCAGTTCGAGGACGCGCCGTCCGGCGATCCGGATGGCCGGTGACCGGTAGAGCTCGTCCCGCTCGCCGATCGCGTAGGTGTCGTGCGAATCCGTCCCGGCATACGGGAAAACCCAACGGTCGGTCGGGATCTGGAGATACGTGGCCTTCTCGACGGTGGTCAGGATCAGCACCGCACCCTGGTTGACCATGTTGTTCGAGTTCATCAACTTGGTGTAGGGCCAGCTGATCATCCGGTTGTCCGGGCCCGGCTGCCAGATCTGCTCGGCAGGCACCGACTCCCTGCTCCAGGCGTGCGGGTTGTCGGCCGCCACCGCACTGAACTGAGACCACAGCTCGCCGATCCGCCTGCGGTGCTCATCGCTGGTCTCACCCGCCGCGATCCGCAGCGCCTGCTCGAACATCGGATACACGTAGGCCGGTCGGTCCAGATTGATCCGGAGTTCGGCCTCACCGGCCATCGGCACGCCCTCGTGCGCGCCCGGCGCCTCCGGCACCGATTCGTCCTGACGGGTCCAGTCCGGCTTGGTCCCGAGCTTGCGCAGCCGGCTGCGGGTGCGCCAGGTCTCGGCGCCCGCGATCAGCACCACCTCTGCCCGTCCGCCCTGTAGGTCCAGACAGGCCTCGTTCACCAACGACTGCGGGACGTTGCCGCCCACCCCCGTATAGCGGGTCGCCGCCTTGTCGGCCCGGATGCGTTGCGCCAAGAGCAAACCCGGATCCCGGTAGTGCCAAGACAGCAGGTTCACGATCCGCACCGAGTCGACAACCTCCAGCACCCGCGGATCTGCGGCCTCCCGGGCGGCCGCGACCATCAGATCGACCGGCTCGACATCCGGGTTCTCCTCCCGCTGGTTGACCTGGCCGTAACCGACGAGGACCGGAGTGCGTGGGTCGAGGGCGCTGGGGACGGGCATGCCCTCGAACCTAGCCGACGCGAACGCGACCGCGTCGTCGGTGTACTTCGCGCGGCGTTGGTTGAGCGGTACGAATTCGGGTACCCGGAACGCGCGCACCATTCACCGACAACCGCCACTATGGGGACATGAGCGACGCGACTGGATCACCGGCACTCACCGACACCGACCTCGAGCAGCTCAACGCCTACTGGCGGGCGGCGAACTACCTGTCCGTCGGCCAGATCTATCTCCTGGACAACCCTCTGCTCGACGAGCCGCTGGCCGCCGAACACGTCAAGCCGCGACTGCTGGGCCACTGGGGCACCACCCCGGGGCTGAACCTGCTGTACGCCCATCTCAACCGGATCATCCGGGAACGCGACGCGAACATCATCTACGTCACCGGGCCCGGTCACGGCGGCCCGGGGCTGGTGGCCAACGCCTACCTGGAAGGCACCTACAGCGAGGTCTACTCCGCAATCGGGCAGGACACCGACGGCCTGCGGAAACTGTTCCGCCAGTTCTCGTTTCCCGGTGGGATACCCAGTCACGTGGCCGCGGAGACACCCGGCTCGATCCACGAGGGTGGCGAGCTCGGCTACGCCCTGGTCCACGCCTACGGGGCCGCGTTCGACAATCCCGACCTGGTGGTGGCGTGCGTGGTCGGCGACGGCGAAGCCGAAACCGGACCGCTGGCCGCCAGCTGGCATTCGAACAAGTTCCTCAACCCGGTCGTCGACGGCGCGGTGTTGCCGATCCTGCATCTCAACGGCTACAAGATCGCCAATCCCACAGTGCTGTCCCGGATTCCGCAAGAAGAACTCGAATCACTGTTGTACGGCTACGGATATCGGCCCATCACCGTCGCCGGGGACGACCCGGCCAACGTGCACCAGCAGTTGGCCGCGGCCATGGACGAGGCGTTCGACCAGATCGCCGCGATCCAACGCGCGGCCCGCCTCGACGGGGAGGCAGGCCGCCCACTGTGGCCGATGATCATCCTGCGCACCCCCAAGGGCTGGACGGGCCCGCATGAGGTGGACGGCAAACTGGTCGAGGGCACCTGGCGCTCGCATCAGGTGCCGCTGTCGGAAACCCGGACCAACCCGTCGCACATGGCACAGCTCGAGACCTGGCTGCGCAGCTACCGGCCCGACGAACTGTTCGATGCCGACGGCGCGCTGCGGCCCGATCTCCGGGCCCTCGCCCCCTCGGGCACCCGGCGGATGAGCGCCAACCCGCACGCCAACGGCGGGCTGCTGCTGCGTGACCTCGACCTGCCCGACTTCACCGACTACGCGGTCACCGTGGACAGCCCCGCCACGGGCACCGCGGAGGCCACCCGGGTACTCGGCACATTCCTGCGTGATGTCATCGCAGGCAATCCGGACCGCTTCCGGCTGATGGGTCCCGACGAGACCGCCTCCAACCGGCTGGCCGCGGTGTTCGAGAAGACCGACAAGGCATGGCAGGCCGAGACACTGCCCGTGGACGAGAACCTGGCCCCCGACGGCCGGGTGATGGAGGTGCTGTCCGAACACCTCTGCCAGGGCTGGCTGGAGGGCTACCTCCTCACCGGGCGGCACGGGCTGTTCAACTGCTACGAGGCCTTCGTCCACATCGTCGACTCGATGCTCAACCAGCACGCCAAGTGGCTGTTCAACAGTTCGCATCTACCGTGGCGCCGACCGATCGCATCCCTGAACTATCTGCTGACGTCCCATGTGTGGCGCCAGGACCACAACGGGGCGTCGCACCAGGATCCGGGTTTCATCGACCATGTCGCCAACAAACGTCCCGAGGTCGTACGCGTCTACCTGCCGCCGGACGCCAACACCCTGCTCTCGGTGGCCGACCATTGCCTGCGCAGCCGCCAGTACGTGAACGTCATCGTGGCGGGCAAGCAACCGGCCCTGACCTACCTGACGATGGACGAGGCCGTCGCGCACTGCACCCGCGGTCTGGGGATCTGGGAGTGGGCGAGCAACACGACAGGAGAACCGGATGTGGTGCTGGCCTGCGCCGGCGACATCCCGACCCTGGAGACCCTGGCCGCCGCCGACATCCTGCGCCGCCGCCTCCCCGAGGTGAAGGTCCGGGTGGTCAACGTCGTCGACATCATGCGGCTGCAACCCGAGTCCGAACATCCCCACGGCCTGTCCGATCGCGAGTTCGATTCGATCTTCACCACGGACAAACCGATCATCTTCGCCTATCACGGCTACCCGTGGCTGATCCACCGGTTGGCCTACCGCCACACCAACCACGACCAGCTCCATGTCCGCGGGTTCAAGGAGCGGGGCACCACCACGACGCCGTTCGACATGGTGATGCTGAACGACCTCGACCGGTTCCACCTGGTCATGGACGTGATCGACCGGGTCGGGGGCCTGGCGGTCAAGGCGGCCGGGTTGCGCCAGGAAATGGTCGACGCCCGACTGGCCGCCCGCAGCTACACCCGCGAGCACGGCGAGGACGACCCGGCGATCTCGAACTGGACCTGGACCGCGGACTGATCAACCCGGTGTGACCTGGGTAATTGCGCCGCGCCGGTACGATTGCCACGTTATGTCTGATCAGAGCGCCGTGGCCGCGCACCCACATCCGCTGGTGGCCCAGCTCTCTGCGTTACATCACTTCCGCATCTATGCCGACATCGGCATCGTCGTCGTCATCCTCACGGTGACCAACCTGATCGCGCACTTCACCACCCCGTGGGCCAGTATCGCGACGGTCCCGGCCGCTGCGGTGGTCCTGTTGATCCTGGTGCGGGCCCGTGGACTGGGCTGGACCGAGCTGGGCCTGGGCCGCGAGCACTGGCGCGCGGGCGTCGGGTACGCGCTGGGCGCCGTCGCGCTCGTGGTGTCGGTGATCGCCATCGGGGCGGCGCTGCCGTGGACCCGGCCGATGTTCATGAACGACAACTACGCCACCGTCTCCGGCGCGCTTCTGGCGTCGATGGTGATCATCCCGCTGCAGACCGTGATCCCCGAGGAACTGGCGTTTCGCGGTGTGCTGCACGGAGCCCTCAACCGGGCCTGGGGTTTTCGTGGCGTGGCCGCGGGCGGTTCGCTGTTGTTCGGTCTGTGGCACATCGCCAGTTCGCTGGGGCTGACGAGCGAGAACGTCGGCTTCACCCGACTGTTCGGCGGCGGTGTGTTCGGCATGATCGCCGGTGTCGTGCTCGCCGTGATCGCCACCGGCGTCGCCGGCTTCGTGTTCACCTGGCTGCGCCGACGCAGCGGCAGCCTGATCGCGCCGATCGCCCTGCACTGGTCGCTCAACGGTGTCGGCGCACTGGCCGCCGCGCTCGTGTGGCACCTGTCGACCTAACTGCCGGCGCGTCTCCGCGCCCTGAACTCCCGGTTCTTCAGCATGTTCCCGCAGCTGGACATGTCACACCAGGTACCGCCGTGATTGCGGGACCGGTCATAGAACGCCCACGTGCATTCGTCGTTCCCACATGCCTTCAGGCGGGCCCAGGTACCGTCCCGCTGCGCGTCACGCATCACCAGCAGCAGCTCTAGCAGCCGCTCGCCCACATTCTCGCCTGCGGCTGACAACTGCACCTGCCCGTCGGGGGCCAGGTCGACCTTCGCGGTCGAGGCGTCGGTGAGTGCGTTCAGTACCGCGAGGTGACCGGCCGGCGGGGCCGGGCCGCCGCTGTGCTGGATCAGCAGTGCACGCAACGCCTCGCGCACCGCGCGTACCAGGTCGAGCTCGGCTTCCGTCGGGCTGGCTCCGGCAGCGAGCAACCCGTTGGCGGCCAGCCACGGCGCTGCGTCGTCGGGATGGGCGAGGCGATCTGTTCCGGCGGGCAGTTCGATCGTGTTGACCAAGGCCTGGATCCGGGCCAGCGGCCCGGGCGCGGGTTTGGTCTCGGTGTCGCCGGCCCACCTCGTCGTCATGACACCAGCGTACCGCCGTGACCGCTAAATTGGTTTGACTAGTCATTCATGACCGGCGTACGGTCCTAGGTAGTCATGATCAACGGACTCGGGCACCACGGAAACTACGAGGTATCGCCATGAACGACAACCGAATTTCTGCGACACCGGCGCTCACACCCCGTCATGCACCCATCCCCCGCCGCCCGTCCTTCCGGGCCCGCCTGACCGCACGGATTCGATCCGGCCGCCTCGACGCCATGCTGGCAGTCGGCACCCCGACACCCCCGGGCAGCGCCATCGCGGCCCGCGCCGCACGACTCACGTCGATCACCGAGCGTGTTGCCATCGCCCGGGTGTTGCGCCGCTGCGTACACGAGAGCGCCAACGACACCGTCGTCTGGTCGTCACGAATACCGTTGCACCGAAAGAACATTGCTGCAGCCGAGATGACGATCGATGCCATCACGCTTCGGCTGCATTCGCCGCTGCCGGTCAATGCGCGCGGGATGGCCCGCCTCAACAGGGTGATCAACGACGGGCTCGGCCCCCTGTACGCCTACGGCCACGGCGATCTCGACGGCCGACTGGGCGCCGCACTCGCCGCGCTCTGACTGCCCCGACTACCCGCGGAGCACCGCCGCGCCCGCGATGCGGCCGGCACTCAGATCGGCCAGCGCCTCGTCGGCGCGGTCCAGGGCGTACTCGGGTGTGCTGACCGCCATCCGGTGCGCGCCGGCGAACGCCAGGAAATCGCGGGCATCGGCGCGGGTATTGGCGGTCACCGAGCGGATCTCCCGTTCCTGGAACAGGTGCCGTTGATAGTTCAAGGCCGGGATGTCGCTGAGGTGGATTCCCGCGATCGCCAGGACGCCGCCACGGTCCAGGGCCGCCAGCGCAGGCAACACCAGTTCCCCCACCGGGGCGAAGAGAATGGCGGCATCCAACGGCTCGGGCGGCATGTCGGTGCTGCCCTGCACCGACGACGCTCCCAGCGCCAGGGCGAGTTCGCGGGCCCGCTCGCCGCGGGTCATCACATGTACCCGGGCTCCCTGGGCCAACGCCACCTGCGCCGTCAGATGCGCACTGCCGCCAAAACCGTAGAGTCCCAGCCGCCCGCCCGGCGGCAGGTCGGTGCGCAGCAGGGCGCGATAGCCGATGATGCCGGCACACAGCAGAGGCGCGAGCTCGACGTCGGAGTATCCGGTCGGTAACCGCAACGCGAATGCCGCGGGGACCGTGGTGAATTCCGCATAGCCGCCGTCGGCATCCCAGCCGGTGTAGAGCGAGTACGGACAGAGATTCTCCCGCCCGCGCAGGCAGTAGACACATTGCCCGCAGGTGTGCCGCAGCCACGCCACACCAACCCGATCTCCGACCGCGAACCCGCCACCCGTATCGGCACCGACCGCGACGACTTCACCGACGACCTCATGCCCGGGGATCACCCGTGGCCGGTGTACGGCCAAATCCCCTTCGGCCACATGCAGATCGGTACGACACACCCCGCACGCCAGCACCTTGACGAGCAGTTCGTCAGGCCCGGGCTGCGGGGTGGACACGGTAACCCGTTGCAGCGGATGCGAACTCACCGGACCGGGAGTGACGACCTGCCAGGCCGTCATGGTCCCCGCGTCCATCATCGACGCCGAATCAGCTGCCCTTGCGCACGAGTCCGACGAGCCAGAGCAGAATCACCGATCCGAGGATGGCGGTGAAGAGGGTGAACCACCAGCCGCCGCCTCCGGTGTTGAGGAAGAAGCTGAGCAGGAATCCACCGATGAGCGCACCGACCACGCCGATGACGATGTTCATCAGAATGCCGGAGCCACCGCCCTTGACGATCTTGCCGGCGATCCAACCGGCGATCGCACCGATGATGATGTAGCCGATCCAGCCGACGCTGGTCAGCGTGGAGGAGCGAGCCAGGATTTCGGTTGCCGCCATTACATCCATTACAGGTCTCCTACCTGTCACTGGCTATGCCCAGCGGGCTCGCTGAGCCACACCCCAGATGTACCTCCCGAACGTAACAATTCGGTTGGCCAAATGGGAACGATCGGTGCTCGCCTGCTGGATTCCGGCGTTCCGCGTGCTCCGGGTCAGGCCGGGGGCTGCATCTCCGGCGGAGCGTTGGTGACCGGAACCGGCACGCCGACACCCGGATGCGCCGGGTCGGCCGGCGGTGGCGGCGCGTTGGGGTCAGGAGCGGCCGACGCCGGCGGCGTCCACGGCCGGATCGAGTTGGCCAGGGTCGCAGCGGCCGCCTTGTCCACCGGATGGCTCGCCGAGCCCAGCCAGACCACGAACCAGCGTTCCGGAGCCCGCTGCCCGCGGGGGGTGCCAGGGGCCGGCGGCGCGCCGACCACACCGGCCCAGATCTGGCCGTTGGGCTTGTTGGTGTCGGTGAATTTCACCTCGTAGTACGAGGCGACGCCGGTGAGCCCGTTGGCGTCGAGCGGCACGGTCTCCTGATTCACCCGGGTGCCGGGGAACGGCATGAAGAACTCACCCATATCGGAGGCCAACCGGACAGCCGCCTTCGCATTGTCGGCCTCGGCGCCCGCGAACAGCTTCAGGTCCAGACGGCCCAGCAGCACGCTGGTGTCGTTCGGCGGCTCAGGTGTGCCCTCCGGCGGAAGCTTGGTCAACAGCGCCTGCCCGTACGACAACTGGGTCGAGTCGGACACCTTCCATCCGCCGGGCACGACGTAGCTGAAGCCGCCGGCGGCGTTGTCCACCCGGCCGGGTTCCGGCGCGGGGGCCGGGGCGGGAGCGTTCGGGTCGGCCGGAGCGGGCGCCGGAGCGTTCGGATCCGCGGGGGCAGGCGCGGGAGCGGCCGGGGGCGGAACGGGTGCGTTGGGATCGACGGGAGCAGCCGGAGCCGGAGCCGGAGCTCCGGGCACAGCCGGGGCGGGCGCCCCCGGGGCGGGGGCCGGCGCGGGAGCAACCGGTGCCGGCGCGGGAGCACCGGGCACAGCCGGGGCAGGAGCCGGGGCCGGGGGCACCGGCTCGGGATCCGCATACGCCACCGCCGGCAGCGCAACGGCTGCGGCGGTCGCGCCGGTCATCGCAACCAGCGCCAGCTTCTTCGACAGACCTCTGCGCCGATGTGACATCGCATCCGACTCGTCCATGGGGAAGAAACTACCGTGTTACGGCCGTGACGCAAGTGTGAGTTGCTCTTAGAGTGCTCAAAATCGAGATTGCTGTTCACAGCGAATAACCAGGTAGACACCAACATAGTTGATTGCTGACGCGCGGGTGTGTCGGGCGCCACGCCGGAGCTGGCAACCCGCCCCCGACACTGCGCGCGCCGGACCCTCAACAGGTGATTCGGACCTGCGCATGCCCGCGTTACGCGGGCGAACAGCGAGTCACTTCCGGTGCCCCGCCGGGTGAACGGCGACCTCCTGCGCCTTCACCGAGAAATACACCGTGTCGCCGGGTGCCAGCCGTAGCTCGGCCGCCGACTCCGGGGTGATGTCGGCGGCCAGGCCGGGTGCCCCGTCAGGCTGCTCATCGGCCCGCACCCGGATGCCAGGCCCCCGGCTGTCGAGTTCGGCAACCGTCACCTCAACGGTGTTGCGCGGACTTCCGTGCGGTTCGTCGCGGTACACCGAGACCGACGCCGGCGAGAACAGGGCGACGGCCGGCGCGCCGGGTTGCACATCCGTTGCCGGCGACCCGTACCAGTTCGCCTGCCATGCGGTGGTCAGCACGCCGTCGCCGGCAGCCGTGCCGCCGATCAGGTTGACGCCGGCGAACCTCGCCGCAAAATGACTCTTCGGTGTAGCCAATACCTCTGCGACAGAACCGCTTTCAACGATGCGCCCATCCTCCACCACGAGCACCCGGTCGGCCAGCGTCAGGACATCGAGCAGGTCGTGGGTGATCAGCACCGCGCACCTGCCGCCAATGGCCAGCACACGACGCAGCACCTTGCGCATCGATGCCGCCACCGCCACGTCCAGACCCGCCAGCGGTTCGTCGAGCAGCAGAACCTCGGGGTCGGCGGCCAGTGCCCGGGCCAGTGCCACCCGCTGCGCCTGACCGCCCGACAGCCTGCGGGGTCGCCGGTCGGCCAGATCGACAGCGTCGACCTCGGACAACCACCGGCGGGCGCTGTCGGCGGCGGCACGGCGACCGGCCCGGTGCCCACTGCGCGCACCGAATGCCACGTTGGCCAGCACGCTCAGGTGTGGAAACAGCAGTGAGTCCTGCAGCAACAAGCCGACCCGGCGGGCGTGCGTCGGTATCTGCATGCCGGCCGAGGTATCGGTCAGTACCCGGTCCCCCACCCGCACGCTCCCGGCGTCGAGGCCGACCAGTCCGGCAATCGCGTGCAGTGTCGTCGACTTTCCCGCGCCGTTGGGGCCGAGTATCGCGAGCACCTCCCCTGCCGCCACGTCGAATTCCACGTCCAGCCCACGGTTTTCGACGACAGCACGCACGTGAAGCGTCATGTCCATCCGCCTGCCCGCAGCCGGCGACTGCCCAGCCCGACGACCACCACCGCGGCCACCGCCACCAACAGCACCGACAACGCCACGGCGGCGTCAGCGTCGCTCTCGCGCTGCAGATAGATCTCCAGCGGCAAGGTGCGGGTCACCCCCTGGCGAGACCCCGCGAACGTCAACGTGGCACCGAACTCGCCCAGGGAACGGGCGAACGCCAGGACAGCCCCGGAGACCAGGCCCGGCCCCAGCAGCGGCAGCGTCACCCTCCACCACACGGTCCCCGGCGACGCGCCCAGCGTCGCCGCCACGACCTCGAAATCGGCGCCGGCGGTGCGCGCGGCGCCTTCCAGTGAGATGACCAGGAACGGCAGCGAGACGAAGGTCTGCGCAAGCACCACTGCCACCGTCGTGAAAGCGATGTGCACCCCGGCAGCCTCCAGGTATCGGCCCACCAGCCCGAGCCGCCCGAACGCGTACAGCAGCGCGATGCCGCCGACCACCGGCGGCAGCACCAGCGGCAGCAGGATCAACGGTCGTACGATGCGGGTGACGGAACCTCCGCTGCGGGCCAGCACCAACGCCAACGGGACCCCGAACAGCACACACAACACCGTGCTGGCCAGCGACGTCTTCAGGCTGAGCGTCAACGCCGCCGTGGACGACGGACTGGAGATCAGCGACCCGAACTGCGGCCAGTCCACCTTTGCCACCATCGCCACCAGGGGCAGCACGACAAAGATCGCGCCCACCGCGGCAGGCACATAAATCCAGCGCGGAAGACGTGGTGAATTCGTCACGACACGGCCCTACCGACCACGTCGACACAGGTCGCAGCCCTGGGTCGGATCATCTCGGCAACCTTATGCGAGCCGTCCGTGGGCGCGCCGAGTTTCCTCACCTAGCTACTGTCCAGTAACATTGGCCGATGGTCGCCCCCGTCCGGTGCGGTGACCCCCAGGTACACGGAGGTACATCATGGCGGAGGTGCTGGTCACCGGCGGCGACACCGAACTCGGCCGGGCGATTGCGGCAGGTTTCCTCGATGCCGGCCACAACGTGATCATCGCCGGCGCCCGCCGCGAGGATCTGGAGTTGACGGCCAAGCAGCTCGACATCGCCTCGATCGTGTTCGACAACACCGATCCCGCCAGCGTCGAGACCGTCCGCGCACAGTTCCCCCACCACCTCGACACCCTGGTCAACGTCCCGGCCCCGCAGTTCGAGGCCAAGGATCCCCGCACCTTCACGCTGGCCGATCAGGCCACCGCCTGGCGCCACGCGCTGGATGCCACCGTGATCTCCGCCGTGCTGACCGTGCAGATCGTGGGCGACCAGTTGCGCTCGGGCGGTTCGATCGTCAACGTCGTGCCCGCCAGCCCGCGCGAAGGCAGCATCGAGGCCGCCGTCAAGGCCGCCCTCGGCGACTGGACCGCCGGTCAGGCCGCTTACTTCGGCACCCGCGGCATCACCGTCAACGCCATCGCTCCCGGCCTCTCGGCCGAGCCCGGCTACGACGGCCTCGGCGCCACGCCACCTTCGGTCGCCGACGAGTTCGCCCGTCTCGCAGTATTTTTGAGCACGCCGGCAGCTCGCCACATCACCGGGCAGACGATGCACGTCAGCCGCGGTTCGATGGCAACCCTGGGATAGCGCGCTAGGGTCGGAGAAGTGACAATCCGACTCGGACTCCAGATCCCCAACTTCTCCTACGGCACCGGCGTTTCCGAACTCTTCCCGACCGTCATCGCCCAGGCGCAGGAAGGCGAGGCCGCCGGCTTCGACTCCGTCTTCGTGATGGACCACTTCTACCAGCTCCCCGGCCTGGGCACCCCCGACCAGCCGATGTTGGAGGCCTACACCACGCTGGGCGCGCTGGCGACCGCGACGCAGAAGGTGCAGCTCGGCACCCTGGTCACCGGCAACACGTACCGCAACCCGACGCTACTGGCCAAGAACATCACCACCCTCGACGTGATCAGCCAGGGCCGCGCGATCCTCGGCATCGGGACCGGCTGGTTCGAGCTCGAACACGACAGTCTGGGCTTCGAATTCGGCACGTTCACCGAGCGGTTCAAGAAGCTCGACGAGGCCCTGCAAATCATCGTGCCGATGCTCGAGGGCAAGCGCGCGACCTTCAGCGGCACCTACTACCGGACCGAGGAGGCATTCGCCGAACCTCGCTTCCGCGACCACATTCCGCTGATGATCGGCGGCAGCGGCGAGAAGAAGACCATCCCGTTGGCGGCCCGGCACTTCGACCACCTCAACATCATCGCGAACTTCGACGAACTGCCCCGCAAGCTCGATGTGATCCGCCAGCAGTGCGAGCAGATCGACCGGGACCCGGCAACGCTGGAGACCAGCATGCTGGTGATTGCGTTGATCGGCGAGCACTTCACCGCCGATGCCATCCCACCCGACTTCCAGCAACGCGCCGTGTTCGGCAGCGCCGAGCAGATTGCCGAACAGCTGAAGACCAAGCTCTTCGACACGGGGGTGGACGGAGTCATCCTCAGTCCGGTGACCATGGGCGGCTACGTGCCCGGCGGCATCACCGAGGTCGCCGACGCATTGAAACCCCTGATATCCGGGTAAACATTCGGTTCGGTTGCCCATCTCACCGCACAGGTCGGAATGGCGCCGACTAACCTAACGGTTATTACGAGTGGCAAACACGTTCGCGAGGAGCAGCAATGAGCCATCCCGGAGCTACGGCATCGGATCGGCATAAGGTAGTCATCATCGGATCGGGTTTCGGCGGTCTGACCGCCGCCAAGACCCTCAAACGTGCCGACGTCGACGTCAAGCTGATCGCCCGCACCACGCACCACCTGTTCCAGCCGCTGCTGTACCAGGTGGCCACCGGCATCATCTCCGAGGGCGAGATCGCCCCCGCCACCCGCGTGATCCTGCGTAAGCAGAAGAACGCCCAGGTGCTGTTGGGCGACGTGACCCACATCGATCTGGAGAACCAGACGGTCGATTCAGTGCTGTTGGGGCACACGTATTCCACCCCCTACGACAGCCTCATCATCGCCGCAGGCGCCGGACAGTCCTACTTCGGCAACGACCACTTCGCCGAGTTCGCTCCCGGCATGAAGTCGATCGACGATGCGCTGGAGCTGCGCGGCCGCATTCTCGGTGCGTTCGAGCAGGCCGAGCGCTCCAG
This sequence comes from Mycolicibacterium arcueilense, assembly GCF_058536225.1. NCBI lineage: Bacteria > Bacillati > Actinomycetota > Actinomycetes > Mycobacteriales > Mycobacteriaceae > Mycobacterium > Mycolicibacterium arcueilense. The sequence goes on along the minus strand of NZ_JBZTYL010000025.1, from coordinate 118,473 downwards.
CGACCCGGTTCGCCGGGCCAAGCTACTTACCTTCACGGTGGTGGGCGCGGGCCCGACGGGCGTGGAGATGGCCGGGCAGATCGCCGAATTGGCTGATCAGACCCTGCGAGGCAGCTTCCGCCACATCGATCCGACCGAGGCCCGGGTGATCCTGCTCGACGCCGCACCGGCGGTGCTGCCGCCGATGGGCCCGAAGCTCGGCAAGCGGGCCCAGGAACGGCTCGAGAAGATGGGCGTCGAGGTTCAGCTCGGTGCCATGGTGACCGACGTCGACCGCAACGGACTGACGGTCAAGGACTCTGACGGAACCCTGCGACGTATCGAATCGGCCTGCAAGGTGTGGTCGGCTGGTGTGTCGGCCAGCCCGCTCGGTAAGGACCTGGCCGAACAGTCCGGGGTTGAGCTGGATCGGGCCGGCCGGGTCAAGGTGGAGCCGGATCTGACGCTTCCTGGCCATCCCAATGTCTTCGTGGTCGGCGACATGGCCGCGATGGAGGGTGTGCCCGGCGTCGCCCAGGGCGCGATCCAGGGCGGCCGTTACGCCGCCAAGCTGATCAAGCGCGAGGTCGCGGGCACCAGCCCGAAGATCCGGGCCCCGTTCGAGTACTTCGACAAGGGCTCGATGGCGACGGTGTCGCGATTCTCGGCAGTGGCCAAGGTCGGCCCGGTCGAGTTCTCCGGGTTCTTCGCCTGGGTGTGCTGGCTGGTACTGCACCTGGTGTACATCGTCGGGTTCAAGAGCCGTCTGGTGACGGTGCTGTCGTGGGGTGTGACCTTCCTGAGCACCAAGCGCGGGCAACTCACCATCACCGAACAGCAGGCGTACGCCCGCACCAGGATCGAGGAACTCGAAGAGATCGCCGCCTCGGTCCAGGAGACCGAGAAGGCCGCGTCTTAGGGCCCTGGCACCTCAGGGGGCAGCCGGTCACCTTGCCAGGTGGCCAGGCTGCCACCGGCGGCCAGCGCCAGCAAGGTGCCGTGCGCCTCGAACACGGGTTCCGGATAACGCAATTCGCTGATGCACGCCCGAGGGGCGGCCAGCACGTCATCACCCACCGCGCCGCAACCGAGTTCGATCCGATGCCGCAGTAGCGGCACGGAGCCGACGTCGACATGCATCGCCGACGACCAGTTACCTTCCCGCTCACCGGATCTGCCGATCTGGACCCGTTCGCGAATCCGCACCTGGGCCGCATCGTCCAGCCGTAGTCGCGTAGTGGTGCGATGCGCCGAACCTCCCGCAACGACGGTCGGCTGCGGATCGAGATCCAACTGCCCGGCGACCTCGAGTTCCCAGTGCGCAGCCGACCGCAACGTGGCGGCACCGGGCAGCACCATGGTTGCCGCCGCGGTGCGAATCCGCAGCCGCGCACCGGGTTCCACCACCACCCGCACCGTGACGGTATCGCCTCCGAGTGGGGTGGCGGCCGTAGATACCAGGTGCACCGTGTCCGCTTCGGTGCACCGGCCGGCCAGCCCGCCACTGGCCTCGATCCGCGGCAACCGCCCCGGCGAGGCCGTGATGGCAACTTCGGAGTGCATCACGACGACGGAGCCTGCGCGACCTTCAACTGTTCACGCACCCAAGCCAGCACCGGGCCCGCGGATGGATCCTCGGTCAGTGAGATGAGCGCCGTCGGGCGGTCTGCTCGCACCTTGGCCGCATCGCGGCGCATCACGTCCAGATCAGCACCCACCATCGGGGCCAGGTCGGTCTTGTTGACCACCAACAGGTCCGAGAACGTCACGCCGGGGCCGCCCTTCCGCGGCACCTTGTCTCCCCCGGCCACGTCGATCACGAAGATCTGCACGTCCACCAGTCCTGACGAGAACGTCGCGGTGAGGTTGTCGCCACCGGATTCGACGAGGATGAGATCCAGCGCGGAGTTGGCCTCGATCAGATCGTCGATCGCATCCAGATTGGCGGTGATGTCATCGCGGATCGCGGTGTGCGGACATCCCCCGGTCTGCACCGCGGCGATCCGCTCGTCGGGCAGCACCGCATGCCGGCGCAAGAAGTCGGCGTCCTCGGTGGTGTAGATGTCGTTGGTCAACACCGCGAGCGACAGCTCGTCGCGCAACTGCCGGCACAACGCCGCCACCAGAGCGGTCTTTCCCGATCCCACCGGGCCGCCGACACCGATGCGCAACGGCTCACCGGGTTGGCGGACCCGCTTGGGCCGGTCTACGTGCGCGTGGGGTTCGCCGTCGAGGAAATGCGGTGGCATGGTGGACCTTTCGAGATGACATAACAGAATTACGAGACGAACAGCGGCCGGTCGCGTTCGGTGTGGCGTTGGGCCAGCACGTCGAGCAACGGGTCGGAAAGATCGGCCAAACCGGTGGCCGCCTCGGCCGCCACCTCGTCGCACAACCCGGACAGCTCGAAGGTCAGGGCCGCGACATCGGCGGGATCCAAGGCGAGCAACCGCTGCGCGGCGGTCGCCGAACCGGTCATCGTGGTGTACACCACCGACAGGGCGGTCTGGTCCGGATCCAGTGCTGCCGCCGCCCCGACCGCACCGGCGGCCACCGGCAGATGTGGCCGGGTTCCGAGTGTGTCCCACGGCTGCTGCGGCCAGACCCGCCGAGCCAGCCGGACCAGTCCGCGCCCCTGGGCGCGGGAGGCCTCCCGCGCCGCCGGAGCCGGGGTACGGGCGTCGGTTTCGGCGTCGGCGGCCCCGGCGTCCAGAGCACCGGTGTGCACCGCCACCGCCAGCGAGGCTGCGACCACCCCGTTGGTGCGGATGCGCCGGACCAGGTAGGCGCGCAACGTTGGGACGTCGGTGAGCAGACCGCTGGTGACCGCCTCCTCGACGCCGCCGGAATGCACGTGGCCACCGGTCGGCAAGCGTGAATCGGCCAGGGTCAGAAGCGTTGCCAGGCTGCTCATCTATCGGCCACTCATCTAGAACAGGAAATATCGTTGAGCCATGGGCAGTTCGACCGCGGGCTGCTCCTGCCACACCTGCCCGTCGATCCGCACGGTGAAGGTGTCCGGATCGACCTCGATGCGGGGCATCGCATCGTTGAGGGGTAGGTCTGCCTTGCCCCGACCCCGGACGTTCCTTACCGGAACCAGCCTGCGCCGCAGACCGAGTCGGGCGGCAAGGTCGTCTTCGATGGCCGTAGGCGACACGAAATGCACAGCCAATCCGGCCGCGACGGTGGGATGGGCGCCGAACATGGGCCGCGGCAGCACCGGTTGCGGGGTGGGAATAGAGGCGTTGGCATCGCCCATCGCCGCCCAGGCGATCATGCCGCCCTTGAGCACCGCGTGCGGCCGCACTCCGAAGAACGCGGGTTCCCACAACACCAGGTCGGCGAGCTTGCCGACCTCGATAGACCCGAGTTCGTGGTCTATGCCGTGCGTAATAGCCGGGCAAATAGTGTATTTCGCGACGTACCGGCGTACCCGGTAGTTGTCGTTGCCTTTGGCGCCGGCGGTGTCGCCTTCAAGCGCACCGCGCCGCTTCTTCATTACATGGGCGGTCTGCCAGGTCCGCATCACCACCTCACCGATACGACCCATGGCCTGGCTGTCGCTGCCGATCATCGAGATGGCCCCGATGTCGTGCAGCAGGTCTTCCGCGGCGATGGTCGACGGCCGAATCCGGCTCTCGGCGAACGCCAAATCCTCAGGGACGGCTGAATTGAGGTGATGACACACCATCAACATGTCGAGGTGCTCATCGAGGGTGTTGACGGTGTGCGGCCGCGTCGGGTTGGTGGAGCTGGGCATGACGTTCGGATGGCTGGCCACCGTGATGATGTCGGGCGCGTGACCGCCGCCGGCTCCCTCGGTGTGGTATGCGTGGATGGCCCGGCCATTGATGGCCGCCAAAGTGTCCTCCACGAAACCCATTTCGTTGAGGGTGTCCGAGTGCAGAGCCACCTGCACGTCCGCCTCCTCGGCCACCCGCAAACACGCGTCGATGGCGGCCGGGGTGGTGCCCCAGTCCTCATGCAACTTGAATCCAGCTGCACCACCGCGCAATTGCTCCCACATGGAGGCCGGGTTGATGGTGTTTCCCTTGCCCAGCAACAGGATGTTCATCGGCCAGCCGTCGAGTGCCTGCAGCATGCGCCCCAGGTGCCAGGCGCCGGGCGTCACGGTGGTGGCTTTACTACCCTCCGCCGGCCCGGTGCCACCGCCGATCAGGGTGGTGATACCGCCGCCGATCGCCTCCTCCATCAGCTGTGGACAGATGAAGTGGACGTGACAGTCGATGCCACCGGCCGTCACGATCCGGCCGTTGCCAGCGATGATCTCGGTGGAAGGCCCGACCACCAGATCGGGATGTACACCGGACATGATGTCGGGGTTGCCGGCCTTACCGATCCCCACGATGCGTCCGTCGCGGATGCCGATGTCGGCCTTGATGATTCCCCAGTGGTCGATGATCACCGCACCGGTGATGACGGTGTCGGGTGCGCCGTCGGCGCGGGTCGCCCTCGACTGTCCCATCGACTCGCGCAGCACCTTGCCGCCGCCGAACACCGCCTCGTCGCCGGCGCGTTCGGGTCCGCCACTGCGGTCCTCGGTGATCTCGACGAACAGGTCGGTGTCGGCCAGCCGGATCCGGTCACCGGCGGTGGGGCCGAACAGAGCGGCGTACCGCGTCCGGGACAACGACGTCACGATGCATCCAACTTTCCGGGTGGGGTCAGTGACAGTCCGTACACCTCGCGGGTGCCGCCCAGCGGCACCAATGAAACCCGCTGGGCCACACCGGGTTCGAAGCGAACCGCAGTCCCGGCCGGGATGTCGAGACGGTGCCCGCGGGCGGCGGACCGGTCGAAGTCCAACGCGCCGTTGGCCTGCGGCAGGTGGACATGGCTGCCGACCTGCACCGGACGGTCACCGGTGTTGACCACGTCGAGGATCAGCCGCGGCGCACCGGCATTGAGCGCGATGTCGCCGTCGCCGAACACGATCTCCCCTGGCACGATCGATGCACGATCCGCCTTCGGCTTCTCGCTGGCCATCGATCAGGCGATCGGATGATGGACGGTGACCAGCTTGGTGCCGTCGGGGAAAGTGGCCTCCACCTGGACGTCGTCCAGCATCTCGGGCACACCCTCCATGACCTCCCCGCGGGTGAGTACTTCGCGTCCGCTCACCATCAACTCGGCGACCGTGCGGCCGTCACGCGCGCCTTCCAGCAGATGATCGGTGATCACCGCGACGGCCTCGGGATGGTTGAGCAGCAGGCCGCGAGCCTGTCTGCGCCGCGCCAGGTCTGCGGCATACGAGATGAGCAGGCGGTCCTGCTCATGCGGGGTCAAACGCATAGTGCGCGATATTGCCATGGCGAGCGGGTTTCGGCAGCGCTCGCTCGGCCTGCACGACCGGCGCCGGAAGCGCTACTCCGCGATGTTCTGCAGTCGCACCTGCCCGCGCGCCACGAGCTTGTCGTTGTCGTCGGTGATCGTGATCAGCCAGAGCTGCTGTCGGCGGCCTCGGTGGATCGGGGTGGAAACCGCTGTGACGGTGCCGGATCCGATGGCGCGCAGGAAATCGGTGTTGTTGTTGACCCCGACCACGGTGCCGCCGCCGTTCTCCGACAGCCAGATGTGGCCCGAGACGCTGGCCAGACTTTCGACGATCGAGCAGTACACGCCGCCGTGCACGATGCCCCAGGGCTGCAGCAGCTTGTCGTGAATCGTGAGCTGCGCGCGGCCGCCGTCGGGGGTGAGCTCGAGGTAGGTCAGGCCCAGTTCGGTGTCGAAGCCTTTGCCCAGACCTTCGGGGATTTCAGTGGTCACAGTCCTCGTGTCTACACGGGGTATTGAGATAAAGATGCGGGCGGGTCCCGCGTGTAAAACGCGGGACCCGCCCTCGAGCGGACCGGGGGTCTCTGCAGCCCTCAGGACTCCGGCGCGGTCCGTTAGTCTCGTATCTACATACTAGGCAAGGCTATCCTAATTAAGCAAGACCTTCCCCGCCCGGCCACTACCGCGGACCGGCAGACCGAAGCCGACCAGGGCATCGAGGACCGCTTGCCCGCGCCGCATGCTGACAACCTCACTCGTGCCGGCGAGCAGCGGGACCTGCGTGGCCGCGCCCACCACCGCCGCGCCCACCATGTGCCACATGGCCGCGACGGACATCGCGCCGTCACTGATGTCCACCAGTCGGATGAACAGGGGTTCGAGCGCGCGATGACTGCGATGAGCCACCCAGGTGGTCAGCGCCGCCTCACTGGGCAGCGCGACGATCCCGTCACGGCAGGCACTGGCGAACGGGGCCCGGCCGCAGCAATGGGGATCCTCCGGCAGACCGCGCAGGATCGGATCGACGACGCCGACCCAGTCGATCGCCCCTTCAGAGTCGACATGGACCCACAGGTTCTCCAAGCCGGTGTCCCAGGCGCGTCCCTCCAGAACCAGCAGCGGCACGACCCGGCCGATCACCACATGAATGAACGTGGCGGCCAACTGCTGGGCGACCGCGGCCCGGTTACCGGTCTCGGCCATCGCGGCATCGAACATGCCCTGCAACCGGTCGGCGGACAACGCCTCGGTCAGTGGCCACCACCGCCGCCGCGAGAGGTCACCCACCACGGCCACGCCGTAGACCCGCGGACACTCCGGATACAGCTCACGTAAACGCCGACTCGACTCGTGCAGCGGCAGCGTCCGCTCGATGGCCATACCCGCGATCAGCGGATCTTCGATCAAGACCGTCATGTCACCTCCGAAGGCTCCAGTTTGACTTAGGTTAGCCTTACTATAGTCACGTGAAGGATGAGAGCTACCCCCTGTGACTCGATTCACAACAGACCCCGGATATGGCGCTGACCTTGCGCTAACCCGACGTAGAACGCAGTCCGGGGTCCGACCTCGGATGCATACGACGCGCGGTAGTAAATGCGTAGTACGCTGGCTTTACTGCTCAGGAGAGTGAACGGAACATGGCCAAATTGACGCGTCTCGGGGAGCTTGAGCGCGAGGTGATGGATCACTTGTGGTCCGCACCCGAACCCCAAACAGTGCGCCAAGTCCATGAGGCGCTGGCCGCCCGCCGCGACTTGGCCTACACCACGATCATGACCGTGCTGCAACGACTGGCGAAGAAGAACCTCGTCGTGCAGCACCGTGATGACCGGGCGCACCGCTATGCGCCCACGCACGGCCGCGACGAGCTGGTCGCCGGCCTGATGGTCGACGCCCTCGACCAGGCCGCGGACTCCGGCAGCCGGCAGGCCGCGCTGGTTCATTTCGTGGAGCGAGTCGGCGTCGACGAGGCCCGGGCATTGCGTCGGGCACTCGCTGAACTGGAGAGCAAGCACCAGCTGCCCCCACCGGCTGGCAATTCGGGCCCCGCCTGAGAGAGACTTACGGCGTGTCCGCGCTGGCCTTCACTCTCGTCGCGCTGGCCCTCGTCGGGCCGGTACCGGCGGTGCTGGCGCGTGCGGCCTGGCCACTGCGCGCCCCGCGCGCGGCCATCGTGCTGTGGCAGTCGGTCGCACTGGCCGCTGTGCTGTCCGCTTTCTCGGCCGGTATCGCCATCGCGAGCCGGCTTTTCGTTCCGGGGCCGGACGGTCGGCCGACCGCCACGATCACCAGTGAGATCAAAGCCCTCGGCCTGCCGTTGTGGCTGCTCTACGTCGTGGTGTTCACCCTGACCCTGCTGATCGGTGGCCGGTTGTGTCTGGCCGTGATCCAGGTGGCGGTGGCTACCCGGCGCAGGCGCGCGCATCACCGCATGATGGTCGACCTGCTCAGCAAGTCCCGCGACGCGGTGCCGGCCCACCTGTGTACGGCGCACCGCCCGCTCGCCGGTGACGGTCTGCGCATCCTCGACGTCGCACAGCCACTCGCCTACTGCCTGCCCGGCGTCCGCAGCCGTGTCGTGGTGAGCGAGGGAACGCTCACCACGTTGTCCGACAACGAGGTTGCCGCGATCCTCACCCATGAACGGGCCCACCTGCGCGCCCGCCATGATCTGGTCCTGGAGATGTTCACCGCCGTGCACGCCGCATTCCCGCGGTTCGTCCGCAGTGCCAACGCGCTGGACGCGGTCCGGTTGCTGATCGAGCTGCTGGCCGACGACGCCGCGGTCCGGACGGCAGGCCCTACTCCCCTGGCCCGGGCGCTGGTCGCCTGCGCGAGTGGCCGCACCCCCTCGGGCGCACTGGCCGCCGGCGGACCGACCACCGTGATCCGGGTGCGACGCCTCGGCGGCAAGCCCAACAGCGTGGCCATGGCGGCCACGGCCTACCTGGCCGCGGCCGCCGTTCTGGTGGTGCCTACCGTCGCCGTCGCCGTTCCCTGGCTCACCGAGCTTCACCGCCTGTTCGCCGGGCTGGGATAAACCCCTGTCCAACAGGCGTTCTGACACAACAAAACAACGAAAGGCTGCGGCATGACGTCGTCGAGCACACCGTCCAGCACCACCGCTACCGCGCAGATCGGAGTCACCGGCCTGGCCGTGATGGGCTCCAATCTCGCCCGCAACTTCGCCCACCACGGCTATACCGTCGCGCTGCACAACCGGTCGATCGCCAAAACTGATGCACTGCTGGCCGAGCACGGCTCCGAGGGCAAGTTCGTGCGCAGCGAGACGATCGCGGAATTCCTTGACGCCCTGGAGAAGCCGCGCCGGGTGATCATCATGGTCAAGGCGGGCGACCCGACCGATGCGGTGATCAACGAGCTGGCCGACGCCATGGAGCCCGGCGACATCATCATCGACGGCGGCAACGCCCTCTACACCGACACCATCCGCCGGGAGAAGGCGATCCGCGAGCGCGGCCTGCACTTCGTCGGCGCGGGCATCTCGGGCGGCGAGGAAGGCGCGCTCAACGGCCCGTCGATCATGCCCGGCGGACCCGCCGAGTCCTACAAGTCGCTCGGCCCCCTGCTGGAGGAGATCTCCGCGCACGTCGACGGTGTGCCGTGCTGCACCCACATCGGCCCGGACGGTGCCGGACACTTCGTCAAGATGGTGCACAACGGCATCGAGTACTCCGACATGCAGCTGATCGGCGAGGCCTACCAACTGTTGCGCGACGGGCTCGGCCTGGAGGCGGCACAGATCGCCGACGTGTTCACCGAGTGGAACAAGGGCGACCTGGACAGCTACCTGGTGGAGATCACCGCCGAGGTGCTGCGTCAGGTGGATGCCAAGACCGGCAAGCCGCTGGTCGATGTGATCGTCGACGAGGCCGAACAGAAGGGCACCGGGCGCTGGACCGTGAAGTCCGCCCTCGATCTCGGCGTTCCCGTCACCGGCATCGCCGAGGCCGTGTTCGCCCGGGCACTGTCGGGTTCGGTGCCCCAGCGCAAGGCCACCACCGGTCTGGCCTCCGGCGACCTCGGCGCGAAGCCAAGCGACGCAGCGCAATTCATCGAGGATGTCCGAAAGGCGCTGTACGCCTCGAAGATCATCGCCTACGCCCAGGGCTTCAATCAGATCCAGGCCGGTTCGGCCGAGTACGGGTGGGGCATCACCCTGGGCGATATGGCCACCATCTGGCGCGGCGGCTGCATCATCCGGGCGAAGTTCCTCAACCGGATCAAGGAGGCGTACGACGACGATGCCGACCTGGCCACTCTGATCGCGGCGCCGTACTTCCGTGACGCGGTCGAGGCGGGCATCGACAGTTGGCGCCGGGTCGTGATCAAGGCCACCGAGTTGGGAATTCCCGTCCCGGGCTTCGCCTCGTCGCTGTCCTACTACGACGCGCTGCGCACCGAACGGTTGCCCGCGGCACTGACCCAGGGGCTGCGCGATTTCTTCGGCGCGCACACCTACGGGCGTACCGACGCCGAGCCCGGCCAGAAGTTCCACACGTTGTGGAGCGGCGACCGCAGCGAGGTTCAGGCCTAGATTCAGCGGCCCTGGCGGGAAAGCCCGCGCCACTAGACTCAAGGGCGTGAGGTTTCTGAACGGACACATCCCGCCGTACGACCTGACCTACAACGACGTCTTCGTCATCCCCGGCCGGTCCGAGGTGGCATCGCGGTTCGACGTCGACCTGTCCACCAACGACGGATCCGGCACCACCATCCCGGTGGTGGTGGCGAACATGACGGCGGTGGCGGGTCGGCGCATGGCCGAGACCATCGCGCGGCGCGGCGGCATCGTGGTGCTGCCGCAGGACCTGCCGAGCACCGTGGTGGCCGACACCGTGCAGTTCGTCAAGAGCCGCGATCTCGTGGTGGACACCCCCGTGACGCTGGGCCCCGACGACTCGGTGTCCGACGCCGCGGCGCTGCTGCACAAGCGTGCCCACGGGGCGGCGGTGGTGGTGTTCGAGGGGCGTCCGATCGGGCTGGTCACCGAGGCCGGCTGTGCCGGTGTGGACCGCTTCGCCCGCATCCGTGATGTCGCGGTGCCGGACTTCGTCAGCGCTCCGGTGGGCACCGATCCGCGAAAGGTGTTCGACCTCCTCGAGCACGCACCCATCGACCTGGCGGTGCTGACCGAGGCGGACGGCTCCCTGGCCGGCGTGCTGACCCGGACCGCCGCGGTGCGGGCCGGTATCTACACACCCGCCGTCGACACGGCCGGAAAGCTGCGCATCGCGGCAGCCGTCGGCATCAACGGCGACGTCGGGGCGAAAGCGCGCGCGCTGGCCGAGGCCGGCGCCGACCTGCTCGTCATCGACACGGCACACGGGCATCAACTCAAGATGCTCGACGCCATCAAGTCGGTGGCGTCGTTGAACCTCGGCCTACCGCTGGCGGCGGGCAACGTGGTGTCCGCAGAGGGCACCCGCGACCTCATCGAGGCCGGCGCCTCGATCGTCAAGGTAGGGGTGGGCCCGGGCGCCATGTGCACCACCCGGATGATGACCGGCGTGGGACGCCCGCAGTTCTCTGCGGTCGTCGAATGTGCAGCCGCAGCAAAGGAACTCGGCGCCCACGTGTGGGCTGACGGCGGGGTCCGGCATCCGCGCGACGTGGCGCTGGCACTGGCCGCGGGCGCCGCCAACGTGATGATCGGCTCCTGGTTCGCCGGCACCTATGAATCCCCCGGCGACCTGCTGCACGATCGGGAGGAACGGCCGTACAAGGAGAGTTACGGCATGGCCTCCAAACGTGCGGTGGCCGCCCGCACCGCCGGGGACAGCCCGTTCGACCGCGCCCGCAAGGCCCTGTTCGAAGAGGGCATCTCGTCCTCGCGGATGAGCCTCGACCCGGGGCGCGGCGGAGTCGAGGACCTGCTCGACCACATCACCTCAGGGGTGCGCAGCACCTGCACCTATGTCGGCGCAGGCAATCTCACCGAACTGCACGAGAAAGTCGTGCTGGGCGTCCAGTCGGCCGCCGGTTTCGCCGAGGGACATCCGCTGCCGACCGGATGGTGACCGCGATACTATTGAGGTTCGGAGTATGGCGTCGACGGCCGCGTATCGCCCGGTCGTCCGCCGTATCAGATCGAACGAAAGGGTTCACGTGCCGCAGGCACCCACCGAGGCCTCCGGTTCTGAACCGGCCTTCGGGGTGGAACACCAGTCACTTCTGAGCGCCGAAGCCGACGACCCCTCTCCTAGTCGGCCGGGCCCCCGGCCCGGCGTTCCTCTGGAGAGCTGATGGGCAGCTCAACGGACATAGTTTTCTCGTTGCTGTCGATCCTGGCGATCGTCCTCCTCACTCTCGGCACCGCGGTGTTCGTGGCCGCCGAGTTCTCCCTGACCGCACTGGAGCGCAGCACGGTCGAGGCCAACGCCCGCACCGGCGACCGCCGCGACCAACTGGTCCGCCGGGCGCACCGCACCCTGTCGTTCCAGCTCTCCGGAGCCCAGGTGGGCATCTCGATCACGACGCTGGCGACCGGTTACCTCGCCGAACCCGTGGTCGGCGAGCTCATCCGCCCCGGCCTGGACGCCCTCGGCGTACCACCCAACGTGGCGTCCGGTCTGGCCCTGTTCCTGGCCATCCTCATCGCGACGTCGCTGTCGATGGTGTTCGGCGAGCTCGTGCCCAAGAACCTGGCCGTGGCCCGCCCGGTCCCGACGGCACGCGCGGCTGCGCCGTTCCAGCTGCTGTTCTCGATGCTGTTCACGCCGGTCATCCGGCTGACCAACGGCACCGCCAACTGGATCGTGCGCCGCCTCGGCGTCGAGCCGGCCGAGGAACTGCGCTCGGCACGTTCGGCCCAGGAGCTGGCGTCGCTGGTCCGGAACTCGGCCCGCAGCGGATCTCTCGATCCCACCACCGCGCTGCTGGTGCACCGCTCGCTGCAGTTCGGTGAGCGCACCGCCGAGGAACTGATGACCCCACGCTCCAAGATCGAGGTGCTCGACGCAGGCGATTCGGTGTCCGACCTGATGGCCGTCGCGATCCGCACCGGCTATTCACGGTTCCCGATCGTCGAGGGTGATCTCGACGAGACGATCGGCGTCGTCCACGTCAAGCAGGTGTTCTCGGTTCCGCGCGAAGACCGGGACCGGACCCGGCTGGCCGCGCTGGCGCTGCCCGTGGCCACGGTGCCGTCCACCCTCGACGGCGATGCCGTGATGACCCAGATCCGGGCCAACGGTTTGCAGACCGCACTGGTGGTCGACGAATACGGCGGCACCGCGGGCATGGTGACGGTCGAGGACCTGATCGAGGAGATCGTCGGCGACGTGCGTGACGAGCATGACGACGCCACGCCCGACGTGGTGCCGGCCGGCGCCGGGTGGCAGGTGTCCGGGCTGCTGCGGATCGACGAGGTGGCGGCCGCCACCGGGTTCCGCGCCGCCGAGGGCGAATACGAAACCATCGGCGGTCTGGTGCTGCAGGAACTCGGTCACATACCGGAGACCGGCGAAGCCGTGGAGCTCACCGCGTTCGACCCGGACGGCGACCCGGACAAGCCGACTCGATGGCTGGCCACGGTGGTGCGGATGGACGGCCGCCGGATCGACCTGCTCGAACTGACCAGTCTCGGAGCCCGGGAGAACGAGCATGGGTGACATCCTCGGTGTGCTGCTGACGGTGCTGCTGCTGGCCGCCAACGCGTTCTTCGTGGCCGCGGAGTTCGCGCTGATCTCGGCCCGCCGCGACCGGCTGCAGGCGCTCGCCGAGCAGGGCAAGCGCAGTGCGGTGACCGTCATCAGGGCGGGCGAGCACCTGTCGCTGATGCTGGCCGGCTCCCAACTGGGCATCACGATCTGCTCGATCCTGCTGGGGCGGGTCGGCGAACCCGCCGTCGCTCATCTGCTGGAGAAACCCTTCGCGCTGATCGGCGTGCCCGACGCGGTTCTGCACACGGTCTCGTTCTTCATCGCGCTGGCTGTCGTGGTGACCCTGCACGTACTGCTCGGCGAGATGGTGCCGAAGAACATCGCCATCGCGGGGCCCGAGACTGCCGCGATGCTGCTGGTCCCGCCGTACCTGGTGTACATCCGGGCGGCCCGGCCGTTCATCGCCTTCTACAACTGGTGCGCCAACGCCACGCTGCGCGCGTTCCGGGTCGAACCGGTCGACGAGCTGGAATCGGCCGTCTCGACCGTCGAACTGTCGGAGATGATCGCCGAATCGGTGTCCGAAGGCCTGCTCGACACCGAGGAGCACGGTCGCCTGACGCGGGCCCTGCAAACGCGCACCCGTACGGTCAGCGATGTCGCGATGCCGCTGAACGAGATTCACGCCATCCGGGTCGCGGCCCCTGGGTCCGGGCCCACCGTGGGGGATGTGGAGCGGGCGCTGACCGACACCGGTTACTCGCGCTTCCCCGTCGCCGATTCCTTCGGGGAATTCATCGGGTACCTGCACATCAAGGATGTGTTGCCCCACATCAACGACCCCGATGCGGTGCTGGATCTGTCCATGGTGCGTCCGCTGCCGCGTGTTCCGGCCTCGTTGCCGTTGCCCGAAGCGCTGTCCCGGATGCGACGCAGCAACAGTCACCTCGGGCTGGTCGTCAACGAGGAGCACGGCGAGGACCAGGACGGCCCTGACGGTGCGAGCGACGCGCCTGCCCGCCCGGACGGGACCGTCACCGCGATGGTCGCGCTCGAGGACCTCGTCGAGGATCTGGTCGGCACGGTGCGCGACGGCACCCACCGCATCTGACCCGTCGGATCCTCCCTCGGGTGCATCGGTAGGCTCGAGCCGCATGGCGGCAGCGGGCCACCCAGTGGAGGAGACATGGAAGGACGCGTTGGATCTGACGCGGCCGGACTGACCCTGCCGGATGCCGCCGCGGTCGACGAGGTCCTGGCGGGCCCGGATTGGGCGGCCCGCGCAGAATCACACCGGCGCCGCGCCGACGACTTCCTCACACCACACGTGCGCCGCCGACACGCCGGTGAGCCGCACCCGGTATGGGATTTCCTGTTCACCTACTACAGCCTGCGACCCCGTCAGCTACGCCTGTGGCATCCCGGTTTCGGGGTGGTCCTCGCCGGCGGAGGGTCGGAGTCGTATCTGCGGCGCACGGGTTACGGCCCACATCCGCACGGTGTCACGGTGCGGGCCGACTACCTGCATTCCCGCATCGAGACGGTCCGCTTCGTGGCCCGGTTGATGCGTGCCACCGCGACGCGGGCGCCCCGGATGAACTGCTTCGGACTGCACGAGTGGGCCATGGTCTACCGGACTCCCCAGCTACGTCATGACCGGGTTCAGTTGCGCCTCGGCACCGCCGGAACCGATGCGGTCGTCGAGTCGATGCCCTTGCGGTGCAGCCACTTCGACGCCTTCCGTTTCTTCACCGAGGCTGCCGTCCCCCGCAACGACCGGCAACTGAGCCGGGAGCAACAGCTCGACACCGAGCAGCCCGGCTGCATCCACGCCGCCATGGACACCTACAAATGGGCGTACAAGCTGGGCCCTCTGGTGCCGTCGGAACTCGTGATGGACGCACTCGAACTGGCCGCCGACGCGCGGGCAGTCGATATGTGTGCCAGCCCATACGACTTGAGACGCTATGGTTTCGAGCCGATCGCCATCGAAACACCGGCCGGGCGTGCCGAATACGTCAGGGCCCAACAGCGCATCGCCGAACGGGCGGCGCCGTTGCGGATCACTCTGGCAAACCGGTGTGAGCTGTTGCTCACCAGGCTGGACGGCTGAAAGGCCGACGTTACCAATGGGTAAGCTGGATAAACGGCAGGCACCGCACGGTGCCTGGAGCCGAGGGAGGAAACGCGCATGACCAATCGCGTGACTGTCGGAAACCTGCGCGTGGCACAGGTGCTGCACGACTTCATCACCAACGAGGCACTGCCGGGCACCGGCGTCGACCCGGACAGCTTCTGGTCCGGTGTGGACAAGGTCGTCGCTGACCTCACCCCGAAGAATCAGGACCTGCTGGCCCGTCGCGACGATCTGCAGGCGCAGATCGACAAGTGGCACCGCGCTCATGTGCTCGAGCCGGTCGACCCCGAGGCCTACAAGCAGTTCCTCACCGATATCGGCTACCTGCTGCCGGAGCCCGCCGACTTCAGCATCACCACCTCAGGCGTCGACGACGAGATCACCTCGACCGCCGGCCCGCAGCTCGTGGTGCCGATCCTCAACGCCCGCTTCGCGCTCAACGCCGCCAATGCCCGGTGGGGCTCGCTGTACGACGCGCTGTACGGCACCGACGTCATCAGCGAAGACGACGGCGCGGAGAAGGGCACGGGCTATAACAAGGTTCGTGGCGACAAGGTGATCGCCTACGCCCGCAAGTTCCTCGACGAAGCGACGCCGCTGGCTGCCGGCTCCTGGTCCGAGGCCACCGGCCTGAAGATCGACGACGGCCAGCTGCTGGTCGAGTACGGCGACAACCTCTCGAGTGGCCTGGCCACCCCCGAACAGTTCGTCGGCTACACCGGCGAGCTGGGTCAGCCGCAGTGGTCGGTGCTGCTGGCCAACCACGGCCTGCACATCGAGATCCTCGTCGACCCCGACTCCCCCGTCGGCTCCACCGACGCCGCAGGCATCAAGGACGTCGTGCTGGAATCCGCGATCACCACGATCATGGACTTCGAGGACTCCGTGGCCGCCGTCGACGCCGACGACAAGGTGCTCGGCTACCGCAACTGGCTGGGCCTGAATCGCGGTGACCTGGCCGAGGAGGTCAGCAAGGGCGGCAAGAGCTTCACCCGCGTGCTCAACCCGGACCGCACCTTCACCACCCCGGACGGCGAGGGCGAGCTGACCCTGCCCGGGCGCAGCCTGCTGTTCGTGCGCAACGTCGGGCACCTGATGACCAACGACGCGATTGTGGACGCCGATGGGAACGAGATCCCCGAAGGCATCCAGGACGCGCTGTTCACGGGCCTGATCGCGATGCACGGGCTGAAGTCCACCGAAGAGAACGGCGAGCTGACCAACAGCCGCACCGGCTCGGTCTACATCGTCAAGCCCAAGATGCACGGCCCCGACGAGGTCGCGTTCACCTGTGAGCTGTTCGGCCGTGTCGAGGACGTGCTCGGCCTGCCCGAGTCCACCCTCAAGGTCGGCATCATGGACGAGGAGCGCCGCACCACGGTCAACCTGAAGGCAGCCATCAAGGCCGCCGCGGACCGTGTCGTGTTCATCAACACCGGCTTCCTGGACCGCACCGGCGACGAGATCCACACCTCGATGGAAGCCGGCCCGATGATCCGCAAGGGCGCCATGAAGGCCCAGCCGTGGATCAAGGCGTACGAGGACAACAACGTCGATGTCGGTCTGGCTACCGGACTGGCAGGCAAGGCCCAGATCGGCAAGGGCATGTGGGCCATGACCGAGCTGATGGCCGACATGGTCGAGCAGAAGATCGGCCAGCCCAAGGCCGGCGCCACCACCGCGTGGGTGCCCTCGCCGACGGCGGCCACCCTGCACGCGATGCACTACCACCAGGTGGATGTCGAAGCGGTGCAGAAGGAGCTGGCCGGCAAGAAGCGCGCCACCATCGAAGAGCTGCTGACCATCCCGCTGGCGGACTCCTCACTGACCTGGTCGCCCGAGGAGATCCACGAAGAGGTCGACAACAACTGCCAGTCGATCCTGGGTTACGTGGTCCGCTGGATCGACGCCGGCGTCGGCTGCTCGAAGGTGCCCGACATTCACGACGTCGCGCTGATGGAAGACCGCGCCACCCTGCGGATCTCCAGCCAGCTGCTGGCCAACTGGCTGCGTCACGGCGTCATCACCGAAGAGGACGTCAAGGCCAGCCTGCGCCGGATGGCCGCGGTCGTCGACGAGCAGAACGCCGGTGATCCCGACTACCTGCCGATGGCGCCCAACCCGGATGCCAGCATCGCGTTCGGCGCGGCACAGGAGCTGATCCTGTCCGGGGCAGCACAGCCCAACGGCTACACCGAGCCGATCCTGCACCGGCGCCGCCGCGAGTTCAAAGCGAGCACCGCCGGGAAGTGATTAGACTTCGGCGGGTCCGGATGACTAGTCGGCGCGAGACGTACAGGGGTTAGGAATGGGTAGGCACAGCATTCCCGACCCTGAGGATGCACCCGACGAGCCCGATCACGGGCACGTCGGGGACTCCGATTACCGGGACGATTACGACCGTCCCCGCGGCGAGCAGTCCCGGTACGCCGAAGATGACTTCGACACGCCCGGGCGTCAGCCCGATCGCGGGTATCGGGATGCACCTGCCTACCGGGACGAGCCGGGCTACCGGGACGACCGCGGTTATCGGGCCGAGCCCGAACCCGGGTACCGCGCACCGCAGTACGCCGACGGGGACGACGACTACGAATCGGACTACCACGACTCGGAGTACGCCGATTACGACGAAGCCGCGTTCGTAGACGAAGCAGAGTACGTAGAGGAAGACGGGTACGACGACGAGTACGTCGACGGCTACCGCGACCAGTATGCCGCCGACGACTACGACGCGGAGTATGCCGACGATCAGCCGACCGCCCAGTTCGGTGCGGTGGGCGGCGTCGATGATCCGCCGCCGCCGACCGGCCCGACGGGCCGCCAGCGTGGCGAGTGGGACGGTGAGTGGACCGGCAGCCACCGCGCCGTCGAGTCCGGGCGCCGGGGTGTCAGCGTCGGTGTGATCGTCGCACTGGTCACCGTCGTGGCCGTGGTCGGCGCGATGATCCTGTGGAAGTTCTTCGGTGACGTGCTCGCCGGCCGCAGCGACGCCGCAGCCGCACGCTGTGTCGACGGCGAACTCGGGGTCGCGGTGATCGCCGACCCGACCATCTCCTCCCGCATCGAGGGACTGGCCAACACGTACAACGAGTCGGTCAGCCCCGTGGGCGACCGCTGCGTGAAGGTGCGCGTGCAGTCCGCCGATTCTGACCGCGTGGTCAGTGGCTTCGCCAACGCGTGGCCCAGCGAGCTCGGTGACCGTCCGGCGCTGTGGATTCCGGCCAGCAGTATCGCCGAGGCTCGGCTGGAGGCGACCGCGGGCGCCAAGACTGTCAGCGACAGCCGGTCCCTGGTCACCTCGCCGGTGCTACTGGCGGTCCGGCCGCAACTCAAAGACGCCCTGGCACAACAGACCTGGGCCACCCTGCCCCAGCTGCAAAGCAGCCCGGCGGCGATGAACGCGCTCAAGCTGCCCGGTTGGGGCACGCTCAAACTTGCCCTGCCGACCCACAGCAACGGCGATGCCGCGTTGCTTGCCGCCGAGGCCGTCGCGGCGGCAACGGCTCCTTCGGGCGCGCCGGCGACGTCCGGTATGAGCGGCGTGAACAGCCTGTTCCACGGGCAGCCCAAACTCGACGACTCCGAGCTGGGCACCGCTCTGGACGCGTTGCTCAACGCCCCCGATGCGGCCACTGCACCGGTGCATGCGGTGGCGACCACCGAGCAGCAACTGTTCCAGCGAGCCACCTCGGTCGACAACGTCAAGTCCTCGTTGGCCGGCTGGCTGCCGCCCGGTCCCACGGCCACCGCCGACTATCCGACGGTGCTGCTGGCCGGCGACTGGCTGGAGAAGGAACAGGTCACCGCGGCCAGCGAATTCGCCCGCTATCTGCGCAAGCCTGAACAGCTCGCCGAATTGGCCAAGGCCGGTTTCCGCGCCGAGGGCACGTCGCCGCCGTCCAGCGATGTCACCAGTTTCAGCCAGCTCGCGGCACCGTTGTCGGTCGGCGACAACTCGATGCGGGTGACGCTGGCCAACGCCACGGCCACACCGTCGGGAAACCCCGCGGTCACGATCATGCTCGACCAGTCGATGCCGACCGAAGAGGGCGGCAAGTCGCGCCTGGCCAACGTCGTGGCCGCGCTAGACAGCCGGCTCAAGGCACTGCCCGATACCGCCGCGGTCGGCCTCTGGACCTTTGACGGCACCGAGGGTCGGTCGGAGATTTCGACCGGCCCCCTGGCCGAGCCGGTCAGCGGGCAGCGACGCTCCGATGCGCTGACCTCGACGCTCGACGGGCAGTCCGCCTCGGGTGGCGGCGCGGTGTCGTTCACCACGCTCCGCATGCTCTATACCGAAGCATTGTCGAAATACCGTGAGGGCCAGAGCAACTCGATCCTGTTGATCACCACCGGACCACACACCGATCAGAGTCTGGACGGGGCCGGGCTGCAGGACTACATCCGCGGCGCATTCGACCCGGCCCGTCCGATCGCGGTCAACGTGATCGACTTCGGCACCGGCTCGGACCGTGCCACGTGGGAGGCCGTCGCGCAGGCGACCAGCGGCACCTACCAGCATCTGTCCAGCTCGACCTCACCCGAACTGGCCAGCGCGGTCAACACCATGCTGGGTTGATCCGCACTACCGCACCCGCAGTACCTCACCCGTGACGCCGCGACGCGCCACTTTCTACCTCAGGGTTGTCCGGAGCAACCGGGCACAACCCTGAGGTGGAAATCGACGTATCAGGCGAACGCCTCGACCGGCGGGCAGGAGCACACGAGATTCCGGTCGCCGTAGGCACCGTCGATCCGACGCACCGGCGGCCACACCTTGGGACGGAACCCCTTGCCCAACGGGTAGGCGGCCTGCTCGCGGGTGTAGGGGTGATCCCACTCCGTCACCAGCAGGCACTCGGCGGTGTGCGGGGCGCCGCGCAACGGGTTGTCTTCCGCTGACCACTCCCCCGAGCCGACCCGGTCGATCTCGGCGCGGATGGCGATCATCGCGTCGCAGAACGCGTCGACCTCGGTCAGGCTCTCGCTCTCGGTCGGCTCGACCATCAACGTGCCTGCCACCGGGAAACTCATCGTCGGTGCGTGGAAACCGTAGTCCGCCAGACGCTTTGCCACATCATCCACGGTCACACCGGTGTCCTTGGTGATCCCGCGCAGGTCCAGGATGCACTCGTGGGCGACCATGCCGTTCTCCCCGGTGTAGAGCACCGGGTAGTACTCGTCGAGGCGGCGGGCCACATAGTTGGCCGACGCGATCGCGGTCAGGGTCGCTGCGCGCAGACCCGTGGCCCCCATCATCCGGATGTAGGCCCAGGTGATCGGCAGAATCGACGCGGACCCGTAGGGTGCCGCCGAGACGGTGTGCTCATCGGGCAGTTCGTCGGCCAGCGGATGGCCCGGCAGGAACGGCGCCAGATGCGAACGCACCGCGACCGGCCCGACCCCGGGGCCACCACCGCCGTGCGGGATGCAGAACGTCTTGTGCAGGTTCAGGTGACTGACGTCGCCGCCGAAGCGGCCCGGCCGGGCCAACCCGACCAGCGCGTTGAGGTTTGCGCCGTCCACGTAGACCTGGCCACCCACGTCGTGCACGGCCGCGCAGATGTCGGCGACATCGTGCTCGTACACCCCGTGCGTCGACGGATAGGTGATCATCAGCGCGGCAACACGATCCGCATGCTCGGCGATCTTCGCGCGGAGGTCGTCGAGGTCGACGTCACCGTTCTCCCGGCAGGCCACCACCACGACGCGCATGCCGGCCAGCGCCGCCGAGGCGGCGTTGGTGCCGTGCGCGCTCGACGGGATCAGGCAGAGGTCACGCTCGGTATCGCCGCGCGAGTCGTGATAGGCCTTGATCGCCAGCAGACCGGCGTACTCCCCCTGGGAACCGGCGTTGGGCTGCAACGAAATCTGGTCATAGCCGGTGATCCCGGTGAGCCAGTCCTGCAGATCGGCGATCACCTTGCGCAGGCCCGGGTTGTCCGATGCCGGCGCGAACGGGTGCTGACGGCCGAACTCGGGCCAGGTGATCGGCTCCATCTCGGCCGCCGCATTGAGTTTCATCGTGCAGGAACCCAACGGAATCATGCTGCGGTCCAAGGCAATATCCTTGTCCGCCAGCATCCGCAGGTACCGCATCATCTCGGTCTCGGTGCGGTAGGAGTTGAACGCCGAATGCGTGAGGAACTTGGAAGTTCTGGCGGTTCGCTCGACCTGATCGGCAGCGGCAGCGGCCGGCGCCAGCTCGAATGCCTCCAGGACCGCGGCCACATGCTCGTCGGTGGTCGCCTCGTCGCAGGACACCGACACGTGGTCGGCGTCGACGCGCCACAGGTTGATGCCCTTGGCCTTGGCCGCCGCGACCACCGCGTCGGCTCGTCCGGGAACCCGGGCCAGCACAGTGTCGAAGTACTTGTCGTGCACCAGCGCATCGCCGAGTGCGGCCGCGATCGCGGCGGCATGGCCCCGCACGCGGCGGGCGATCGCCGTCAACCCTTCGGCACCGTGGTAGCTGGCGTACATCGCGGCCATCACGGCCAACAGCACCTGCGCGGTACAGATGTTGCTGGTGGCCTTGTCCCGGCGGATGTGCTGCTCACGGGTCTGCAGCGCCAGCCGGTAGGCCGGCGACCCGTCCGCGTCGACAGAGACACCGACCAGCCGGCCCGGCAACTGCCGGGCATGCTTGGCGTGCACCGCCAGATAGCCGGCGTGCGGGCCGCCGAATCCCATTGGCACACCGAACCGTTGGCTGGTCCCGAAAGCGACGTCGGCCCCGATCTCGCCCGGCGGGGTAATCACCGTCATCGCGAGCAGGTCTGCGCCCACCGCCACCAGTCCGCCACGCTCATGCGCCTCGGCGATCAGCCCCGTCCAGTCGTCCACGCGGCCACTCGCTCCCGGCAGCTGCACGATGACGCCGAAGAACTCACCCTCGGGCAACCCCTGACGCAGGTCCGTGGTGACGATCTCGATGCCGAGCGGCTGCGCGCGCGTGGCCAGCACCGCCGCGGTCTGCGCGTAGACATCGGTGTCGACCAGCAGACGGTTCGTCTTGGATTTGGTCGCGCGGTGCATCAGGGTCATGGCCTCGGCCGCGGCGGTGCCTTCGTCGAGCATCGAGGCGTTGGCCACCTCAAGTCCGGTCAGGTCCGACACCATGGTTTGGAAGTTCAGCAGCACCTCGAGCCGGCCCTGGCTGATCTCGGGCTGATACGGGGTGTAGGCGGTGTACCACGCGGGGTTCTCAAGGATGTTGCGCCGCAGCACGGCGGGCGTGAACGTGTCGAAGTAGCCCTGCCCGATCATCGAGACCGCGGTCGTGTTGGAGTCGGCCAACGCGCGCAACTCGGCTAGGGACTGCTCCTCGGTGGCCGGCGCGGGCAGAGCTTCGAGACCCGGGGCCACCCCATCGGCCGCCAGCGCGTCGAGAATGCCTGCGGGCAGCGCCTTGGCGGCGAGCTCGTCGAGGGATGCCACGCCGATCACGTCGAGCATGGCAGCAACGGCGGAGGCGTCTGGGCCGATGTGACGATCGGAGAAACGCGATTGATGCTGGTCGGACACGACACTCTCCTGAGGCGCAGACGTACTCGGACGTCGTAGCAGTCCCTCTCCCTCTGTCGTCGACCCGGTCCGGGTGCCTGAGAGATTCAGCCCCGGTACAGGACTTTTCCCCATGGGCGGGTACCCAGCGGGTACCACTTTCCAGAGGCATCGGGGCCTGGCGCGGTCCTGGGTGCCTGAGAGGTTGACGGAGAGGTATTGCTCCTTCGGCGTCCGTGGCTGGCTGTCACGAAACTCTCCCGCACGAGGGCGATGCGTCGGCAATTCTACCGGCAGCGCACCGGTGTCGGCGACCAGACGCGAACGTACCCCTCGACGCCGGTCGAGGGGTACCTAAGTGACGGTGCGCGGGGGTGGCTCAGCCGATCTTGCGGTCGCGGCTTTTGCGCCGCGACGCCAGCTCATCCTCGGGTGACGCGATGGACTCACCGCCATCGGCACGCTCACCCGGGAAATCGGCGATGGTGCCGGTCAGCTCACGCATGGCGCCGGACACCGCGATGCCGAACACGCCCTGGCCGCCCTGCAGCAGATCCACGACCTCTTCGGCCGACGTGCATTCGTAGACCGTGGTGCCGTCGGAGAACAGGGTGATGTTGGCCAGATCCTGCACGCCACGCTGGCGCAGGTGATCGACCGCAACCCGAATGTTGTGCAACGAGATGCCGGTGTCCAGCAACCGCTTGACGATCTTGAGGACCAGGACGTCCTTGAACGAGTACAGACGCTGGCTGCCCGAGCCCGCGGCGCCCCGGATGGATGGGACCACCAGGGAGGTACGTGCCCAGTAGTCCAGCTGCCGGTAGGTGATACCGGCGATCTGGCAGGCGCTGGGCCCGCGGTAACCGACCAGTTCGTCAGGCACCGAATCATCGGGGAACAGCCCGCCCTGCACGGGTTCGCCAGCTGGCCTGACAGGCGGCTCCGCGCCGCTCCCGGTGGTCAGATCCAGTTCTTCCTGCCGTGGCGTGTCACCCACTGTGAATCCTCTCGCCGTTCGAACTCGCCCGCGTTATCCCGCAGCGACTTGTGCCTCGACGGTTTGCTGTGAGCTCGAATGTGTCGAGCATACGCTTCCCGTCGGGCCCTGATTGCCCGCTGTGAAGAAAGTATGGCGTCCGAATTCCCGCCCGATTGTCTCCCGCGCCGCGTGTCGACACCGGTATACCCACTTGAGATGTACCCGTGACCTGCAAGGCGCGGGCGACGCTCATGTCGCCTTGAAGTCGTCCGGCGAAACGCTGTCGAGGAACTCCTTGAACTTCTCGACCTCGTCCTCACGGACGGTGCCCGCAGCCTCTTCGTCGTTCTCGTCGGGAATCAGCAGGCCGGCCTCGGCCAGCACCGCCTCCTCCACGTAGATCGGCACGCCGACGCGCAGAGCGATCGCCACCGAGTCCGAGGGGCGGGCCGACACCGTGATGTCGCGGTCGAAGATCAGGTCGGCGTAGAACGTGCCTTCCTGCAGGTCGACGATCCGCACCTCTTTGAGTGAATGCCCAAGGGCGGCAATGACATCTCGGATCAGGTCGTGAGTGAGTGGCCGGGCGGGCTCGACGCCCTGCTGTTCCAGCGCGATCGCGGCGGCCTCCGACTGCCCGATCCAGATCGGGAGATAGCGGTCACCGTTGGATTCCCGCAACAGCAACACGGGCTGGTTCTGCGGCTGTTCCACCCGAATGCCGACCACGCGAACCTCAGCCATCTGTGCCTGCCCTCCGCACCGCCGTGCCGTTTCGTCGAATCTTCGTCCTTCGCCAGTTCGCCTCAGGGGTCCCGACTTAGACGAACTGGCCGTCGAAACGAGTCTAGTCCTCAGCGATCCAGAACGTCGCGTACGGCGGACTTGATCAGCGACGTGTGCAGAGTGATCACCAGGGCTGCCACTTCACGGGCCAGGTCATCGGCCCGGTCCCGCGCGCCGGCCTTGCCCGCCTTGCCCACCGGGCCGGCGATCTGGGCGATCAGGTCGGATTGCCGGTCAGCCGCGGAGCGAAATGCCCGCAGGTGCCTGGGCTCGACGCCGTAGTCACCCAGGGCGCGTGCGCACTGCGCGATCACCACGGAATGCTCGTCGAAAAACCCAGCGGGCCCGGCGGTGATGATGCCGTTGCGAACCAACGCCCCCAGCATCTCCTCGTCGATGCCCGACCGGGTCAACAGGTCTTCACGGGAGAGCCGGACCTGGGTCGGCGCCACCGCCGACAAGCCGGCGGCGCCGTCCACTCCGTCGCCCCCACTCTCAGACACCCCGACGAGACGGGGCACCCCGTAGGCCGATCCGGCCTCCGGCAGTTCACCGTCGGGCTGGGCGTCCAACTGAGCCTTGATCACCTTCAACGGCAGGTACTGGTCACGCTGAGCGGTCAGGATGAACCGCAACCGCGCACAGTCGTATGCAGTGAACCGCCGGTACCCCGACGCGGTGCGCTGCGGCGTGACCAGTCCCTCGGCCTCGAGGAACCGGATCTTGGAGATGCTGACATCCGGAAAGTCGCCCCGCAGCAGGTCCAGCACTGCGCCGATCGACATCCCGGCCAGCGCAGGTCTGTCGGGGGCAGTCATCGGCTAGCTGGTGGGGCCGCTGTCGTCGTCAGACCGGGGGCCGGTGAGGAACACCAGGCGGAACTTCCCGATCTGCACTTCGTCGCCGTTGGCGAGGACGGCCGAATCGACCGGCTCGCGGTTGACGTACGTGCCGTTGAGGCTGCCGACATCGACAACCTGGAACTCACCGCTCTCCAACCGGAACTCGGCGTGTCGACGACTCACCGTGACGTCATCGAGAAAAATGTCGCTGTCCGGGTGCCGCCCGGCCGACGTGGTCGGCTGATCGAGCAGGAAACGCGATCCGGCGTTCGGTCCACGCTTGACGACCAGCAATGCCGAACCCGCGGGCAGGCCCTCGACGCCGGAGACGGCGCCTTCGGTACCGGCCGTTGCGGGCGCATCCAGTTCGTTCAAAAAGTCCGCGCGGAAAACCGATGTGGTTTCCACCGTCACGTCTTCCGACTGGTCGGCCCCCAAATTGCTGTCCTTGTCCGTCACCCGCTGCTCCTCACTGGCTGCTGTGGCGTTGGCCGGCGCGGCCCCAGCCCATCGTCGGTCTCACGTCGACCGTACCGCGCATCAGGCATCGTTGTGTCCACCACCGCCGGATCCGATGGGGAAGATATCTGCGCGCCGGGTACGGCCGAACCGGTCTCGGCGACCGGCCTTCGAAACCCTAACAATTACTCACTCGGTCACGGCGGCGCGGTAGCCGTCCGCGTCGAGCAAACCGGCCAGGGCGTCCTCGAGCGTGCCTTCCTCGAGCCGCAGATCGACCAGCCAGCCTTCGCCGTAGGGGTCGGAGTTGACCAGCTGAGGACTGCCGTCCAGATCACCGTTGACCGCAACGACTTTCGCCGCGACGGGAGCGTAGAGATCCGACACCGACTTGGTGGATTCGACCTCACCGAAGGCATCGCCTGCAGCCAGCTGGGCACCGACGTCGGGCAGTTGGACGAACACCACATCGCCGAGGGCGGACTGTGCGTAGTCGGTGATGCCGACGCGCACCGTGTCGTCACCGGTGCGCTGTACCCACTCGTGCTCCGAGGTGTAGTAGAGGTCGGCTGGGATGTCGCTCACGGCGCTCCTTATGGTCGGGCGGTTGGTGTTGCTGTGCTCACTTGACGGGCTGAGCGTATTGGCGTGGTTTCGGTTGTCGCAAGGCGGTGACGTCGACACGCTCGGCTTGTTGTATCACCATCGTGCCGCCGACACGCTTGACACTGTCCATTGCCCCGCCGGGAATGTTCATCGCGGCGGCCAGGGTCGGCGGGTCCCCTATGGCCAGAACCGAATACGGCGGCCGCAGGGTCACCTCGTCGACGGTGAGCGCCCCGGGCGTGCCGACGATCCAGGTGTCGATGCCGACCCGAACGGCGGCCTGCTGATCGCCACCGCGGATCTCGAGGGCCTCGGCGCCCGCGGCGCGCAACTCGTTGATCACATCGAGCATGGTCTCGGCGGGAACGCCGGGCGCATTGTCTTCTATGGTGAGCGTCACGCCGGGTCCCGTGGCGCCCACCGTGCCGATCTGGATGGACAGGGCCTCCAGCCGGGACTGGGCGTTCTCGATCGCGGCCTGGTCACTGCTGCCCGAGGCCTGCAGCTGCTGCAGTGTCCGCTGCAGGTCGGCCACCTCGGTGTTGAGCGAGCCCTCACGTTGCTGCAGGGAGTCGAGCAGCACCAGCAGATCCGCCGGGCGCGCGGTCTCCAGCGAATCCCCTGACTCGTTCTGGCGGACCTGCGTGACGATCGCCATGCCCAGCAGGATGCACAGCAACACGCCGAGCGCGCCGAACACCAGCTGCGAACGGCTGCGGCGCACGATCCGCAGATTCCGGAACCGGCGCGGCGAGACATCGGCGGGCATCTCGTGGCGGCCGTGGTGCTCGGCCTCGGGCTGCGGCTCGGGCCGGTCCGGCTCAGCGGGCTCAGTCGGCTCAGCGGGCTCAGTCGGCTCGGTCGGCTCAGCCGGGTGGTCCTCGGTCGGCTCGGCCGGGTCTTTCTTGGGTGGGGGCTCGGCGTCGCTCATGTCACGCACCGAACAACCTGCGCCGCAATGCGGCGGCATTGCCGAAGATCCGGATGCCGAGGACCACGATGATCGCCGTCGACAGCTGGGTACCGACGCCGAGCTGATCACCGACATACACGATCAACGCCGCCACCAACACGTTGAACACGAACGAGACCACGAACACCTTGGCGTCGAATATGCGCTCCAGGTAGGCGCGCAACCCACCGAACACCGCATCCAACGCCGCCACGACGGCGATGGGCAGGTACGGCTCGACGAAGTCGGGAACGCTGGGGTGGAACACCAACCCGAGCACGATCCCGACGACCAGTGCGACGATCCCGATCATCTAGCGGTCCATCCTGTGCACCTCAGGCCTATCCAATCTGTTTGGCGAAGTTGACATCTCGCACCGACACCGCGGGCACGGTCAGGCCGTCACCCGCACTCACGTTCACCCCTACCCCGTAGGAAGTCTCCAACAACCGGAGCCGCTGCAGACCCGGGGTGCGGTCGAAAGCGTCGGCCATCCCCTTCGGCGGTCCGATGGCCACAATGGCATACGGACTGGTGATCGGCTGGTTGTCGACCAGAATCCCGCCTCCCGCCTGACGGATCGTCACCCCGGCGCCGACCCGCACGCCGCCGACCGAAACCGCCTCTGCGCCACTGGCCCACAGCGAATTCACCACCAGCTGCAGGTCCCGGTCCAGGATGATCTGCTGCCCACCGGCAACCCGCTGTTTCGACACGTCGCTGAGGTCCTTGGACAGCCCGGGATCGGTGACCGTGACGGTCAACCCGGGACCGATCATCGGGATGGCGGCCGCTTCGATGTTGGCGGTGTCCAGACTGCCGAGCAGATGCTGGCCGTTCTCGTCCATGCCGAGTCTGCTGCGTCGCTCGGCGTCCACCTGATCGACGAGTGCATCGCGTTCGGAACTGGCCTTGTCGGCACCGAGCTGCGCCGCCCGCACCCGCCCGGCCAGGGTGTGCTGGGCTTCGCGGGCCGCGGGCGCCGCGGTCTGGGCCTGGCCGGCCGCCACCGCGAACACTGTCGCGATCGCCCCCACACCTACCACCAACCACGCGAAATCCCGGATTCGCCGGTGCGGCCTCCCGCCGGTCTCACGGGCCGCCGCGGCGGCGGCGTAGCCCGGGTCGAGGTGCTCCGAGAGCAACGACCGCAGCAGTGAGGGCAGCGGGATCCGCTTGGGCGCGTGGGCCTCGTGGTCGTTGAGTCCTGCCCCCGACTCGTAGCCGCCCAGCGTGCTCATGATCTGACGGGGAGTTGTCGCACCACCATGCCCACCTGAACCAGGTACAGCACGGCCGACCACAGGTAGAGCGCCACACCCCACAGCAGGAAGGCCCATCCGCAGGCCAGTGCCACCCGGCTCCACGTCGCATCCCACTGACCGAGCAGCACCCACGGGAATCCGGACATCAGCGCAAAGGTGGCGGCCTTACCCAGATACGTCACCGGCAGCGCGGTCAGCCCACGCCTACGCAGGAGCGGCAACGTCGCGGCGAGCACCACGTCGCGTCCGAGCAGGGTCAGCACCACCCACCACGGCACCACGCCGTACAGCGCGAGGGCGACCGGCACGGTGATCATGTAGATCCGGTCGACGAAGGGGTCGAGTAGTTCGCCGAGCCGCGACGACTGATTGTCGACGAGGCGCGCGATCTTGCCGTCGGCCCAGTCGGAGAAGCCGCTGAACATCAGGATCGCCACGGCCCAGCCGTTGGCGTGAGCACCGAACAGCAGCCACAGGAATACCGGCACCAACACGAGGCGCAGCGCACTGAGCGCGTTGGGCACCGTGAGCACCCGGTCGCGTCCGGCATCCGGCGCCGGAGCGCTCCTGCCCTCAGGAGCAGGCGCGTGGTCCATGTCTAAAACCTAGCGGAACACACCCGGCAGGCTCAGCGCCGACATGGTGTCGTCGTTGAGCGGGTTGTCGTGGACCATGTACGTCCACGTCGACGTCGGCCGCGCCAGCTTCGACAGATCGATGCCCGGCTCGTCCTCGATGTCCTCCGCGGTGTCGAAGGTCTGCTGGGCGGCCTCGATGGCGTCGGCGGCCAGCGAGGCGAACGCGTCGACGGCCATCCGGTGGAACTCGTCGAGCGGGTTCTGCCGGCCCAGTGCCCGCAGATGGATGCTCTCGCGGATGTCGGCCAGGAAGGCCAGGTGATCGCACCAACCGCGGTCGAGGTGGTAGAGCATGATCAACCGGCAGATCTTGGTGAGCTTCTCCTCGGCGTCCTCACCCAGGCCCTCGGCCAGCTTGGCGTAGCGCTCGGGCGAGCGCGCCTCGAGCTCCTGGCGTGCGGTATCGGTGCGCAGCAGGGTTTCGCGGCGCTCCACGATGATGGCGCGCTGCTGGGCGATGAGCTGGTTGTAGCGCCAGGTGTTGGCGTGTACGTCGAGCAGTCGGCCCTCGGCGACCCGCTGCGCATGATCGAGCAGACCGGCCGCCTTGGGTGCGCTGACCCGGCCGTCCTCGTCGGTTTCGGTCGGCAACTTGGTTTCGTCGAGGTGAGCCGCGACCACCTCGTCCTCCCAGCTGGAGAAGAACACCGTCGACCCGGGATCGCCCTGACGTCCGGCGCGGCCACGCAACTGGTTGTCCAGGCGTTCGGTGTGGTGCCGGCCCGTGCCGACCACGTGCAGCCCGCCGAGGTCGGCCACCTTCTCCTTGTCGGCCGAGTCGTCGGCGGCATCGGATCCGCCCAGGCGGATGTCGGTGCCGCGGCCGGCCATCTGGGTGGACACCGTGACCGAGCCGAGCTTGCCTGCCTCGGCGATCACGGAGGCTTCTTCGGCGTCGTTCTTGGCGTTGAGCACGACGGCGGGAACGCCCGCCTTGACCAGCCTGCGGTGCAGGTCTTCGGACTCGGCCACGTCGTGGGTGCCGACGAGGATCGGTTGACCGGTCTCGTGCACCTCGGCGATGTGCTCGACGATGGCGTGGTTCTTCGCGGCCTCGGTGAGGTACACCCGGTCCGTCTCGTCCTCGCGGACGTTGGGCTTGTTCGGCGGGATCGGCGACACCCCGAGCTTGTAGAACTGGCGCAACTGCTCGCCGGCGGCCAGCGCGGTACCGGTCATGCCGCACACCGTGGGATACCGATTGACCAGCGCCTGCACCGTGATGGTGTCGAGCACTTCACCGGTCTCGGTGGTCTCGATGCCTTCCTTGGCCTCGACCGCCGCCTGCAGACCGTCCGGCCAGCGCTGCAACGAGGCGATCCGGCCGCGGGACGCGTTGATCAGGTGCACCGCGCCGTCCCGGACGATGTAGTGCACGTCGCGCTGGAGCAGCACGTGCGCGTGCAGCGCGACGTTGACCTCGGTGAGCGTGGTGGCGACGTGCTCCTCCGAGTACAGGTCGATGTTGCCGAGGCGGGCCTCCAGCTTGCGGGCACCGGCCTCGGTGAGGTGCACGTTGCGGTTGTCGTCGTCGGTGTCGTAATCCGTTCCGGCGGTGAGGTCGCCGACCATCCGGATGACCTCGACGCGAGGCTGCTCCCGGTGGCTGGTGCCGGCCAGCACCAGCGGCACCAGCGCCTCGTCGACCAGCACCGAGTCGGCCTCGTCGATCAGCGCGACGTCGGGGTTGGGTGACACCAGATCTTCGACATCGGTGACCAGCTGGTCACGCAGGACGTCGAACCCGATCTCGTTGACCGACGCATAGGTGACGTTGCACGCGTAGGCCGCACGCCGCTCTTCGGCGGTCGAATCCTCGGTGATCCAGCCGACCGTCAAACCAAGACTCTCCAGCAGCGGACCCATCCATTCCGCGTCACGCTTGGCCAGGTAGTCGTTGATGGTGATGACATGCACGTGCCGGCCGCCGATGGCGTAGCCGGCCGCGGCGATCGCCCCGGACAGGGTTTTGCCCTCACCGGTGGCCATCTCGACGATGTCGCCGGCGAGCATGCGCAGGGCCCCGAGCAGCTGTACGTCAAAGGGCCGCAGGCCGGTCGTCCGCTCGGCGGCCTCGCGCGCCAGCGCCAGGAACTGCGGCATGTCCGCGGAGGCGGCCAGGTCCTCCAGCTCGAGCAATTTGGCAGCCTTGGTGAGCTGCTCGTCGTCGAGCTTGGCAGCCTTGTCTTCGAACGCGGCTGCTCCCTTGACCTCTGAGAGCGACCGGGCCTCGTTCCGCTCGGTACTGGCCCCCAGTAGCTTCCAGAACTTGCTGCTCAAGCGGCCCGGTTTGGCGCTGGACGTCTTCGGCACATGTTCACGGTACGCGGACGCGCCGAGTGCCCCCGAGCGTGACCCCAGGCGTTACGCCGAACCGGATCGGCCGAGCCTGCCCAGCATGGTCGGGGTACTTTGCCCGAATGGAGATGTTCACCCCGACATTGGACTGGGGCGGTGAGCTGGTCGCCTCGTTGAAGTGGATCGCCATCGCCTGGGTCATCGCCGCGATCTGCACGCTGGCCGTGCTGATAACCGTCGGCATGCTGACCCATTGGGGACGACAGTTCTGGCGTATCACCGGCGCCTATTTCGTGGGCCCCGGCTCGGGGAAAGTCTGGCTGTGGTTGGGCACGATCCTGCTGTCGGTCGTCACCGGTGTGCGGCTGACGGTGCTGTTCAGCTATCAGGGCAACGACATGATGAGCGGCGCGCAGGTCGCCGTGCAGGGCCTGGCCGCCAACGACGAGACCGTCAAACAGTCCGGTATCCACGGTTTCTGGGTGGCGCTGGGCATCTTCTGCATCCTGGCCGTCATCTATGTGGCCCGGGTCATGCTCGACCTGTTCATCATGCAGCGGTTCATGCTGGCCTGGCGGGCCTGGCTGACCGATGAGCTCACCGGCGACTGGCTGAAAGAAAAGGCCTACTACCGCACCCGGTTCATCGACGACACCATCGACAACCCTGACCAACGTATCCAGTCAGACATCGACATCTTCACCGCCGGCGTCGGTCCGATGCCGAACAACCCCAACTACTTCAGCAAGAGCACGCTGCTGTTCGGCGCGATCGACGCGGTGGTGTCGGTCATTTCGTTCGCCGTGATTCTGTGGAACCTGTCCGGGAACCTCACCTTGTTCGGCTTCACCATTCCGCGCGCGATGTTCGTGATCGGACTGTTCTACGTAATCCTCGCCAGCATCGTGGCGTTCTGGATCGGCCATCCGCTGATCAAACTGACGTTCAACAACGAGAAGTACAACGCCGCGTTCCGGTACGCGCTGGTGCGGTTGCGCGACGCCGCCGAGGCCGTGGCGTTCTACCGCGGCGAGGTCGCCGAACGACTCCAGCTGCGTGAGCGTTTCGAGCCGGTCGTGAACAACTACCGCCGGTTCATCAACCGCTCGGTCAAGTTCTACGGCTGGAACCTGTCGATCAGCCAGATCATCGTGCCGCTGCCCTGGGTGTTGCAGGCTCCTCGGCTGTTCACCGGCGAGATCAAGCTCGGTGCGGTGAATCAGACGATCTCGGCGTTCAACAACATCCAGGATTCGCTGTCGTTCTTCCGTAATTCCTATGACGCCTTCGCCGGATGGCGGGCGTCGATCATGCGTCTGCACGGCCTGGTGATGGCCAACGAACAGGCCCGCGACCTGCCCGAGCTGACGGTCGAACCGAGCAAGGACTGCCTGGTCGAACTGGACGCCGTCGAGGTGCGCACCCCGGCCGGCGAGCCACTGGTCGACAACCTGGACCTGCGGCTGGACTCGGGTGACACGCTGATCGTGACCGGCGAGTCCGGCGCCGGCAAGACCACACTGCTCCGGAGCCTGGCGCAGCTGTGGCCCTACGCGACCGGCACCTTCCGCTATCCGTGCGATGCCCACGAGACCATGTTCCTGTCGCAGATGCCGTATGTGCCGCTCGGCGATCTCCGGGCGGTGGTCTCGTATCCCGCCAAGCCCGGAAGCATCCCTGACGAGGACCTGCACGCGGCGCTGCAGAAGGTGTCACTGCCGCAGTGCTCGAAGCGTCTGTCCGAGGTGGCCGACTGGGCCAAGGTGCTCTCCCCCGGCGAGCAACAACGCATCGCGTTCGCCCGGATCCTGTTGACCCGGCCGCGGGCGGTGTTCCTCGACGAGGCCACGTCCGCACTCGACGAGGGCCTGGAGTACACCATGTACGCACTGGTGCGCGCCGAGTTGCCGGACACCATCCTGGTCAGCGTCACCCATCGCAGCACCGTGGGCCAGCACCACGAAAAGCATCTGAAGCTGCACGGCGGCGGCCGTTGGACTTTGGGCGAGGTCGACGACGACGCGGCCGACCTGGTCAAGCAACCCTGATCGGGCGATAGTTCCCGGTAACTTCCCGGGGTATGGATATGTTCACCCAGTCCCTGGACTGGGGCAACGAGATCCTGGCATCACTGTTGTGGGTCGCCAAGGCGTGGGCGATCGGGGCGGTGGCGCTGGTGGCCGTCCTGGCCGTCCTGGCACGCATCACCACCTGGGGCCGGCAATTCTGGCGCGTCACCGGCGGCTATTTCCTTGGGCGCGAGAGCATTCCGGTGTGGGTGCTGCTGGGGGTGCTGCTCCTGTCGGTGATGGTCTCGGTCCGGATGGACGTGTTGTTCAGCTACTACGTCAACGACCAGACCACCGCGCTGCAGGTGGCGTTCTCCGGCACCGGTTCCGGCAACGAAGCCGTGCGCCGCTCGGGCATCGACGGCTTCTGGCATTCGATCCTCATCTTCGGACTCCTGGTCACCGCCGACATCACCCGCACCTTGCTCGACCTGTACCTGATGCAGTACTTCATCGTTCGCTGGCGGGTCTGGCTCACCCACCGACTCACCGGGGACTGGCTCGATCAACGGGCCTACTATCGCGGCCGATTCATCGGTGGCTTCGGCGGGACTCCGATCGACAACCCGGATCAGCGCATCCAGCAGGACATCGACGTCTTCACCACCGGCACCGGACCTGAAACCAACACACCGACCGTCGCCACCGCACAGACACTGCTGTTCGGATCGGTCTACTCGATCGTCTCGGTCGTGGCGTTCACGCCGATTCTGTGGAATCTCGCCGGCCCCTTGACATTTCTGGGTGTCACGGTCCCGAAGGCGTTGTTCTGGATCGCGCTGTTGTGGGTGGCGGTCACGACCGTCGTCGCGATCTGGATCGGCCGGCCGATGATCCGCCTGACCTTCCGTAACTCGTTGACCAACGCAGCGTTCCGGTACGCGCTCGTGCGCGTCCGCGACGGCGCCGAAGCGGTCGGCTTCTATCACGGGGAACGCACCGAACGTGGCACGCTGTCGGACCGGTTCACCAAGGTGATCACCAACTACCGCCGACTTGTGCTGCGGGGCGTCGCGTTTCTCGGCTGGAACCGGTCCATCAACCAGATCATCGACCCGCTTCCGTTGATCGTTCAGGCGCCACGGTTGTTCGCGGGTCAGATCACCTACGGCGACGCCCTGCAGTCGGCGAGCGCATTCAACCGGGTGCAGAGTTCGTTGAGCTTCTTCCGTTCGGTATACGACGCTTTCGCCGGGTACCGAGCCGCCATCATCCGCCTTGACGGACTGGTCGCCGCAAACGAACAGGCAAGGGCGCTACCGCGATTGGATATCGGGGTGAGCGCAGGCGGCGGCGTCGAACTCGAGGACGTCGAGGTACGCTCCCCCGCAGGTGATCTGCTGCTGCACGACCTCGACATGCAACTCGCACCCGGCGATTCGCTGGTCATCACCGGGCCGTCCGGCACCGGGAAGACGACACTGCTGCGGAGCCTGGCACGACTGTGGCCCTACGGATCGGGGACGGTGCGCTATCCCGAGCAGGGTGAGGTGATGTTCCTGTCCCAGCTCCCCTACGCCCCACTGGGCGATCTCCGTACGGTGGTCTGCTATCCCGCGCCGGCGGGTACCTACAGCGACGACGACATCCGGGCCGCACTCGACAAGGTCGCTCTGGGGAATCTGACCTCCCGCCTGGACGAGGACGCCGATTGGGGAAAGGTGCTGTCCCCGGGCGAACAGCAGCGGATCGCGTTCGCCCGGATTCTGCTGGCGAGGCCGTCTGCGGTGTTCCTGGACGAGGCGACCTCGGCGCTCGATGCCGGTCAGCAGTACGCGTTGTACTCGACCCTGCGCACCGAGCTGCCCGACTGCATCGTGGTCAGCATCAGTCACCGGGACAGCGTGAACCGGCTCCACGACCGTCGCCTGGAACTGCTCGGCGACGGTCGATGGCAGCTCAGTCTGCTCGGCGACCCTGCCTAGCGTGCCGCTGCGTGCGTGCCGGCTCGGCGCCCGAAGAACGACCCTTCGCCGAGTTGGACGCCGCTGGCGTAACCCTCGCCGTCCTGGGCGATGTTGGACGCGCAGGCCCCCGCCGCGTACAGGCCGGTGATGACGCTGCCGTCCTCACGCAGCACCTCACCGTCGATGGACACCGTCAACCCGCCCATCGTGAATCCCGAATACATGGCAATGCCGAGCGACAGGTCGAACGCCGCCCACGGGCCCTTCTGCTGCACCGCGATGTAGTCGGGCTGCTTGTGGAAATCGGGATCCTCGCCATTGGCCGCGTGCTCGTTGTAGCGGTCCAGGGTCGCCGCCAGGTTGCCGGCCGGGATGCCCAGCGCCTCTTCGACTTCGGCGATCGTCTCGTAACCGTCGATGAACTTGATGAGCGGCATGGCCGGCATCTCCATGTGTTCCTCATCCACGATGAGGTACGCCTGCTGATCGGGCTGTCGCAGGACGAATGCCGAGGTACGCGAATGGTAGGAATCCTCGGTGACGAAGCGCCGGCCCTGGTTGTTGACGATCACGCCGGTCAACAGGATCTCAGGCGGGTAGGCCGCCGCGGTGATGAACAACTGGTCCATGCCGTTGGCCACGCCGCCTGCCGCGACACCCATCCGGATGCCCAGGCCGTCGTCGTTGGGGTTGCCCAGGATGTAGGGCTCCACCTCACCGTGGTGCTTGGTGCGACGCTTCTTGCCCAGCGCCGGGGTGTATTCGGCGACCATCTCGGGGTTCATCGCGAATCCCCCGGCCGTGATGATGACCGATTTCGCTTTGACGCAACCGGTTTCGCCGAAGTGCTTCCACTTCACCCCGACCACGGGGCGGTCATCCGCATCGCCGTCGACGATCAGGTTGGTGGCTCCCACCTCGTAGCGGATCGTGACGCCCAGCGTCTCGGCGCGCTTCAGCAGGAGGTCGATGACCATCGCCGCGCCGCCCAACTCGCCGGGCACGGGAACCGAGTGCCCGCGAGGCGCCGGCGCGGCCTGCTCGGTGAACGGCCAGACCTTCTCGTTGCCGGTGTAGGACAGCCCCTCGGTGCCCGGCGGGACCACCACCTTGCCCGGGTAGAAGCTGCGCTCGAACTGAAAGCCCAGCGCCTCAAGCCAATTGAAGTGTTCGACGCTACCGTCGCTGTAGGCGCGGATCTTGGCCAGATCAGGTTCGCGCGAGACGGCGACCAGGTACTTGTACATCTCCTCGGCGGTGTCGGGGTGCCCGGTGGCCTCCTGCACCGCGGTTCCGCCGCCGAGATAGAAGTGCCCGCCGGCCATCGCGGTGGTGCCTCCGGCCGCCGCGGCCTTCTCCAACACCAGGACCCGGGCACCCTCGGCGGCAGCACTGACCGCTGCGCAACCTCCGGCGATGCCGAATCCGATCACCACGACATCGAACTCGTCGGACCAGGATTCGCGGGCGACGACCTCGGAGGCCTCCAGGACCTCGGGGATTTCCTTCACTGCTGCTCCTGTTTCACATACTCGAAGAACGCCCGGATCTCGGGCGGGATGTAAGCGATCTCCAGATACGGCACCCCGGCCCCTTCGGCCGACAGGTAGGCGAATCTCATTCCCCCGGGCATCTCGCCGTCACACACCACGGGCGTCCCGTCGCCTTCGGCGTCGCGCAGTCTTGCGTCGAATGCCTCTGGGTCGGCTGCCTCGACACAGATGTGGTGCAGGCCGGACCCGTGTCGTTCGAGGAACTCGGCGTAGACGCTCTCGCCGCTGACCGGTGCGATCAGTTCCAGTTGGGTGTCGCCGGCGTAGCTCAGCGAGATGTCGGCGACGAAATCGGCAGGCTTGCCCCGGTATCGGCACGTCTGCGGGCTGAAATGCACCGCAGGCATGCGCACCCACCGGCGCGCGCCCAGCAGGGTGGACAAGACCTGTTCGGTGGCGTCCAGATCAGCGGTGACCCAGGCGATCTGGACAGGTGTCTGATTAAGCATCGCCATGACAATATCGCCCACCCGCCAGGATGGCTAGAACGTGTTCTAGTTAGCGGAACGGCGAGTCAGGGTTGCCCGACGAGATTCGAGACCTCGCCGGCGAGCGGCGCGCCGTCACCGCGGGCCTGGCCACTGGCGTTCTGCCAGGAGACCGCGGCCGGATAGTTACCCCACGTGCTGTTGAACATCCCGACGATGGCAGCACGGCCATCGGGGGTGACGATGTATACCGGTCCACCGGAATCGCCTTTTTGGCTGACCACACCGTTGGCCATCGTGAACCAGCCGTTGTTCACGGCCTCGACGGTGCCGCAGGTTTCTCCGGTCACCACGCCGAAGTGACAGACCGGGGCCCCGACCGTCGGCACCACGGCGGGATCCTCCACCAGCATCCGCCCACCCGGCAGGATGTTGTTCACCACGACGTCCCCGGCCAACTGGATGGTCTCCCAATCGGAGATCATGTGATTGGTATCGACTGTGGCGCCGTCGGGCGTGTTGTCCCGGAACGAACCCATGTGCCCGATGAAATTGCCGTCCCGGTCGTTCACCGGCCCGCCGCCGCGGCAATGCCCGGCGGTGAATCCGACGCGGCTCCCCTGGTCCACGAATCCGAGGGTGCACAAATTGGTGCCTTGGCGAATCTCCATCCCCGGGTACACCAGCGAACCCGCCGCAGCCGCCGTCGGTACCGGACATGCCAGCAGCCCCGCCACCGGCACCACCGCCATCACCCGTATCGCCCCACCAAGCCAACTGTTCACGGCCGGCCTCCCTCGTTTTCGGACGTGGTGAAAGTCACCCTACCGATTTCAATATCGGTCAGGCGGCAACTTCGTTACCGGGGGTACCCACAACCCGCGAGATCCAATGCCAGAAACAACGACGGCCCGGACCAGCTGGTCCGGGCCGTGCGTCTTGGTCAGGTCAAGGAATCGTCAGGACCTGGCCGGGGTGAATCAGATCGGGATTGGCGATGCCGCTGGCATCGGCGATCTGCTGGTAGCGGTTGCCATCGCCGTAGAAGCGCTCGGCGATTGCCCACAGGG
Organism: Mycolicibacterium arcueilense; assembly: GCF_058536225.1. Taxonomy (NCBI): domain Bacteria; kingdom Bacillati; phylum Actinomycetota; class Actinomycetes; order Mycobacteriales; family Mycobacteriaceae; genus Mycobacterium; species Mycolicibacterium arcueilense. The sequence continues at coordinate 80,070 of NZ_JBZTYL010000025.1, read as the reverse complement.
TGTCGCCGGACACCACGGTGTAGGTGCGCGGCTCGGGTGCCGGCGGGGGTGGCGGCGGCGCAGCCGGCTCGGGTGCGGCCACAGGCTCCTCGACAGCGGCCGGGGCAACCTCAACCTCGGGCGCGGCGGCCTCGGGCGCCGGTGGCGGCGGCTCGGAGGTCTCGGTCTTGGACGACCACGCGGGCCCGTCCGCGGCGTACAGCACCAGGTTGCGGTCGTCCTGGAGAACCAGCTTGACGTCCTTCTTGCCCTTGGTGTCGGTGTGCCACACCGGCTTCTCCGAGGTGTACAGCACGAAGTTGCCGTCGGTCTGCACCTCGGCGCGCACGACGTCCTGGCCGTTGGTGGAAGTCGACCAGACCGCTTGGCCACGTGCCTCCAACACGAGGTTGCCGTCATCCTGCAACGTCAGCGTGTACGCGCCGTTGTTGGAGGTGAGCGAACCACCCTTCTCCAGCTTCTGTCCTTCGGTCAGTGTGTCTCCCACGCATTGCCCCTTTCGTGACCGTGATCCGGGTTGTCGCACCCGGGTTCTGTCGACCTTACTGACTTCGAGTTTGCTTTGGTGCCATTCGGCTCGGCTCGAATTCAAACGTCGCACCAACACTGGGAAACGCCGGGTATCTCTACGGCAGACGGCGCGAATCGGCGGCGCCCGGCGTGTCGCACAACGAGCCGCGGCCACGTGATCGGCCCGAGGCAGCCGGAATAGTAGGTCGCGTCAATTCCCATGCCGGCCAATGATTCTGGCCGCCCGTTCGAGAACGGGGCCGACCCTTGTCAGCCGACAGGCTGGGTTTCGGAGGTTTCGGCGGGCTGCCAGCCGGGTGGGCCGAACACGAAGCCCAACCGGTCACGCAGACGGCGCGCCCGCCGCACGTCGCGGGCGATCGCCACGTACTCGTGGGTCTGCAGTTTCCAGATGTTGAAGGTGTTGACCGGCTTGGTCAGCCCATAGTGCGGACGGAACACCTCCGGCTGGAACGTGCCGAACATCCGGTCCCAGATGATGAGGATGCCGCCGTAGTTGCGGTCCAGATACAACTGGTCGCGGCCGTGGTGAACCCGATGGTGCGACGGCGTGTTGAAGATGAATTCGATTGGCCGCCACAACTTTCCGACCCGCTCCGTGTGCACCCAGAACTGGTAGACCAGGTTCAGCGAAAAGCTGGCGAACACCAGCCACGGCGGAATCCCGAGCAGGGGCAACGGAATCCAGGCCAGGATCTCACCGCTGTTGTTCCATTTCTGACGCAGCGCGGTGGCGAAGTTGTAGTACTCACTGGAGTGGTGGGCCTGATGCGTCGCCCAGATCAACCGCACCCGGTGCGCAACGCGGTGGTAGGTGTAGAACAGCAGATCCACTCCGACGATCGCGATCACCCAGGTGTACCACCGGTCCCCCGGCAGGTGCCACGGCGCCAGGTAGGCGTAGATGGCGGCATAGCCCAGCAGCGCCAGCAGTTTCCATCCGCCAGTGGTGAGGATCGACACCAGCCCCATCGAGATGCTGGCCCAGGCGTCACGGGTGTCGAACGCACCCGCGGGTTGCCGTTGGGATTCGATGTGCTCCAGGCGACGGGCGGCGAGCCATTCCACGGTCAGCAACACCAGGAAGAACGGGATCGCGAAGAACACCGGATCCCGCATCGGCGGGGGCAGGAAGTCCAGGACGGACCCGATCATGTGGACTCCTCGATGAGCTGGGCGAACTCTCCCACGGTACTCACCCGCCGAAGCGGGCTCGGATAGGTTTGTCCGGTGCAGAAGTGGGCGTTGTTGATCGCGGCCGTCATCACCGAAGTCACCGCCACGCTGTCGCTGCGCGCGTCCCAGGACCATTCGGGGTGGCTGGTGCTGGTGGTGTTCGGCTACCTGGCCGCATTCGTGTTGCTGACGCTGGTGCTGCGGGCGGGTATGCCTGTCGGCGTCGCCTACGGCATCTGGGGTGCGCTGGGTACCGCGGCGACGGCCGTGCTTGCCGCGGCGTTGTTCGGCGACCCGTTCACCTGGCCGATCGTGGCGGGTATCGGTCTGATCATCGCCGGCGTGCTGCTGGTCGAGCTCGGGTCGCACCCGCGTCAGGCCGAATCATGATGTGGGTGGCCCTGACCGGGGCGATCCTGGTCGAGGTGTTCGCCACACTGGGACTGCGTGCCTCCGACGGGTTCCGGCGCAAGGCGTGGATCGCGCCGGTGATCACCGGCTACGTGCTGTCGTTCTACCTGCTGTGGCTGGCCCTGTCGTTGGGGGTGCCCGTGGGCATCGCCTACGGCATCTGGACCGCGTGCGGCGTCGCACTGGTCGCCATCATCGCCCGGTTCCTGTTCCGGGAACCGCTGACCCCGGTGATGATGCTCGGTATCGCGCTAATCGTGTCGGGTGTGTTCACGATCGAACTGGCCGGCATCGGCCCCGGGACGGTGCCCTGACGACGGCCGCCCCGGCAGCACCCCGGCGAGCAGCGCGGCCACCAACCCGGCCAGCGGCACGGCCAGGAGACCGACCCGCAACCCGGCCGCATCGGCGACGAGCCCGACCAGCAGTGGCGCACCGAAGAAACCCACCCGCATGAGCCAGGTGACCACGGTCAGGCCGGTCCCCGGTCGCAGCCCCGGCAGCTGGTCGGCGGCGTGCATCGCGGCCGGCACCAGGGTGGCCACCCCCAGACCCGCCAGCGCAAAGCCGGCGATCGTCGTGGCGATGCTCGGGAAGGCCAGGGCTGTTCCCATCCCGGCGGCGGCGATCACGCCGCCCGACCGCGCCACCGTGGCCTCGCCGAACCGGTCGACCAGCCGGTCGCCGATCACCCGTCCCACGAACATGAAGCCGACCAGCGCGATGTACCCGAAGACGGCCACGGCCGGCGGCGTGTGCAGGTAATCCCGCAGATACAGGGTGGCCCAGGAACTCCCGGAATCCTCGACCGTGGCGCCCGCGATCGCGATCAGCACCAGGGCCAGCAGGATCAGATACACCCGCGGCCCCGCCCTCGTTCCCGCCGGGGCGTGCGCTGCCGGGTGATCATCATGGTCGGGTCCGGGCAACAGGTAGCGGTAGGCGACCACCGCGACCGCGCTCAACAGCACGGCGGCCACCGAGAGATGGATGGCCCGTGGGATCCCGAGGGCGATTGCTCCGGCTCCGGTGAGCCCACCGAGGATCGCGCCTGCAGCCCACACCGCATGCAGCGAGTTGATGATCGACCGGCCGTGTTCGCGCTGCAGCCGCAGTCCGTGTGCGTTCTGTGCGACATCCACCACCGAATCGCAGGCGCCGGCCAGGAACAACGCGCCGGCCAGCAGCAGGGGTGAGTTCGCCATTCCGGCTGCGACGACGAAGGCGGCCAGCGCCACCGTGCCGATGACCGCCACCCGGGCACTGCGGAACCGTCGGATCAGTGTCGCCGCAGTCAATCCCGCAACCAGCGCGCCGCCGGAGAAGGAGGCGACGGCCGCACCGTACACCGCATTGCTCAGGTGAAGGTCGCTCTTGATCTCCGGATAGCGCGGCAGGAGGTTGGCGAAGATCGCGCCGTTGGTCAGGAACAGCGCCCCGACCGCGATGCGGGCCCGGCGCAACGCGGATGCCACTGAGCCGACACTACTGCGCGTCCCCGAAGTCAGTGGACCGCAGGCACCAACCGTTCGCTGACCCGCCACAGGTCTGTCGCCTTGGCCTCGTCGTAGGAATCTCGTGAGGACCGGATCCGGCGGGTTCCTTCGAAGTACGCCCCGGTGACGCCTTCGAGGCCCGGGTCGGTCACCAGCGCGGCAAGATTGGCGCCGGAACGTCGGGTGCTGTTGACGTTGGGCAGTACCCGTAACGCCGGCATGAGCAGGCGCCAGGCCAGCCGCTGGATACCCGAGTAGTCCCTGGCGAGCCCCGAACCCGGCATCAGGCCGGGATCGAACGCGTTGACCGTGATCCCGCGGGACCCGTGCCCCAGCCGCCGGTCCAGCTCATAGCTGAACAGCATGTTGCACAGTTTGGAGGTGGTGTAGCGACGCCGGCCTTCTTCGCCGGTCAGGCCGCCGGGCGGAGGAAGAAGCAGGTCCTCGGCCGAGTCATATTGCGGCGCAGGCATACCCGTGAACCTGTCCGGATCGTGGGTACCGCTGCTGACCACCACGATTCGCGCCGGGGCGGTGAGCGCGGCTAGCACCTGCCGCACCAGGGCGAAATGACCGAGGTGGTTGACGCCGAAGGTCATCTCATAGCCGTCCGACGTCGTCTGGGCGCCCGCTACCAACTGGAGTCCGGCGTTGCACACCAGCGCGTTCAGCGGCGGTAGGTCCCGATGCGGCAACCCGGCGGCGAAGTTCCGTACCGACTGCAGCGATGCCAGGTCGAGTTCACCCACCGTGGTACGTCCGGGACAGCCGAGGCGAGCCGCCGCGGCGGCGCCACGTTCGGTGTCGCGCACCGCGAGCACCACATGCCAACCCGGATCGGATTCCAGGAGGGTCCGCGCACATTCGAAGCCCAGCCCGGTGTTCGCGCCGGTGATGATCGCGGTCTTGTCGGTCACTTTTCCTCCAGGAGTATCGGGATGAGCGCCGTGACCGCCTGCCACAGCCGCCGGTACATGCGGGCCACGTCGGTGGTGCCCGGTTCGAGGTGCGCGGCGAAGAACACCCCGTCGGACTGTGCGACGGCGAATGCGGTGAGTTCGGCCACCACCTGCTCGACACGACGTGGCGGCACGCCTGCGGGTAACTGGGTGCGCACGGCGGCAGAGAATCGCGCGATCGCGGTGTCACGCACGCGGCGCACCACCGCCGTCACCGTCGGATCTTCGCCGCGTTCCAGCGACAGCAGGTACAGGATGCGGAGGAATTCCGGGCGCTGTGCCTGCAGATCCGCCAGAACCGCCAACTGCTCATCGATGCCGCCGCCACTGGGTATCGCCGCGAAGAAGCGGTCGGCGCCGCGTTCCATCACCGCCGCGAGGACACCGTCCTTGGATCCGAAATGCCAGTAGATGGAGCTGGCCGGCAAGCCGCAAACCTTGCGGATGTCGCTGATCGAGGTGGCGGCGTAACCGCGAGTGGCCATGAGTTGTTCGGTGGCGTCGAGAATCTGCCCGCGGGAATCCGCACCCTGCTGTTGTCGTCGCGTGGTTGGAGTGGCCACCTGAAATCCCGCCTGTAAGGATCGTTACAGACAGCGTAGAGCGTGGGCAGGCACCACGCCAGTGGCACGCACGATCGGCTTCTGGGCGCCAAGATTGTCACCATGACTTCTTCGTCACCGGCCCTGCTCGAACTGGCCCGCCGCTACGGCGTCGCCGCGGAGTTCGACGACTGGACCGGCCGCCGCACCGCCGTCGCAGAGTCCACCCTGGTCGCGGTGCTGGAAGCACTGGGCGTGCCGGCCGGTACCGAACAGGAGCGACTGGACGGCCTGGCGGCGCACGAGCGGCAGTACTGGCAGCGCCGCCTGCCGCCGATCGTGCTGGGCCGGGCAGGAATGCCGACGAGCTTCTGGGTCCACGTCACACATGGGGATCCGGCGCACCTCACGCTGTTGCTCGAAGACGGCACCGAGCGCGGCAGCCTGCGGCAACTCGAGAACAACCGGCCTCCATACGATCTCGGGGACCGGTTGATCGGTGAGGCCACGTTCGAACTTCCGGCGGACCTACCGTTGGGGTATCACCGGCTGCGATTGGACGGGACAGATACCGACACGCCGGTGGTGGTCTCCCCCGCCACCGTGGGCCTGCCCACCCGACTGGGCGGGCGGCGCGCCTGGGGACTGGCCGTCCAGCTCTACAGTGTCCGCTCGAAAAACTCTTGGGGCACAGGTGATCTCACCGACCTTGCCGATCTGGCGGTGTGGTCGGCGGCCGAGCACGGCGCCGGGTTCATCCTCGTCAATCCGCTGCACGCGGCCGCTCCCACCGCCCCGATGGAGCCCTCGCCGTATCTGCCCACCTCGCGGCGGTTCGGCAATCCGCTCTACCTGCGGGTGGAGGCCGTCGCAGAATTCGCCGACGTCCGTCACCGCGGACGCCTCCGGGCACTGCGCACCACCGCCAACAAACGCGCCGACCGCGACCCCACCATCGACCGTGACGCGGCCTGGCAGACCAAACGCACCGCACTGCAGCAGGTGTACCGGGTTGAGCGCACGGCGGGCCGGGAACTGGCGTACACCGCCTACCGGGCCCGGCAGGGCCGACGCCTGGAGGAATTCGCGACCTGGTGCGCGCTGGCCGAACAATACGGAGCGGATTGGCACGCCTGGCCGCACGCACTGCAGCATCCGGCGAATCCGGAAGTCGCCGCGTTCGCGGCTGCCCATCCCGATGCCGTGGACTTCCATCGCTGGCTGCAGTGGGTTCTCGACGACCAACTCACCGCCGCGCAGGCCACGGCGATGCAGGCCGGCATGGAGTTGGGCGTCATGAGCGACCTCGCGGTCGGCGTGGATCCCGACGGCGCCGACGCCTGGGCCCTGCAGGATGTGCTGGCTCCGGGCGTGACGGCCGGCGCTCCCCCGGACGAGTTCAACCAACTGGGCCAGGATTGGTCGCAGCCCCCGTGGCGGCCGGACCGGCTGGCCGAGCAGGCCTACGAACCGTTCCGGGCGCTGGTCGAGATGGCGCTCCGGCATGCCGGTGGAGTGCGCATCGACCACATCATCGGAATGTTCCGGCTGTGGTGGATCCCGAAGGGCGCCGCACCGACCGAAGGCACCTATGTGCGTTATGACCACGACGCGATGATCGGCATCATCGCGCTCGAAGCGCACCGGGCCGGCGCGCTCGTCGTCGGCGAGGACCTGGGCACGGTCGAACCGTGGGTGCGCGACTACCTGCACGAGCGGGGCCTGCTCGGCACCTCGATCCTGTGGTTCGAGTCCGACGGGTCCGGGCGGCCCCTCCCGGCCGAACGCTGGCGCGAGTACTGCCTGTCGTCGGTGACCACCCACGATCTGCCGCCGACGGCGGGGTATCTCGCGGGCGAGCATGTGCGGTTGCGGGAAGAACTCGGGTTGCTCACGCGGCCTGCCGACGAGGAGTTGGCCTCGGACCGCGCCGCGCAGGCCGCCTGGCTCGACGAGTTGCGCCGGGTCGGCCTGCTCGGACCCGATCCGGACACCGACCAGATCGTGACGGCGCTGTACCGGTATCTGGCCCGCACCCCGTCGAAGCTGCTGACCCTGGCGCTGGCCGACGCAGTCGGTGAGTTGCGCACCCAGAATCAGCCGGGAACCACCGACGAGTACCCGAACTGGCGGATCCCACTGGCCGGTCCGGACGGCCGTCGGCTGCTGCTCGAAGACGTGTTCGCCGATCCGCGGGCAGCCGCGTTGAGCGAGGTGATGGCCGGGATCACCGGGCACGCCGGCCGGACCCGGATGTAACGCCCGGGGCGTCTTCTCCGGTTTCACAAACGTCTCAGCTGCGATATGTTCGCAACCGCACCCGACTGACGGAGTTCACGTGAAGAAGCTTGTTGCGCTCGGCGGCGGTCTGCTCGCCGCCGGTTCGATCGCCCTGATGGCGGCAGGCGCCGCCACCTCGCAGCCGAGCTCCGCTTCGGTCAACGTCGTCGGTGAGCCCTATATGAAGGCACTCGCGATCCTGAAGAGCCAGGGCGTCAAGGCGACCTTCGGCGGCTCGTTCGGCAGCGCCCTTCCGCAGGCCGAGTGCCTGGTCGATTCCCAGAAGGTCAACTCCAGCGGCAAGATGATCCTGATGCTGGACTGCAGCGAGGCCGCGGCCGAGCAGGGTGCCGAATCGGCCGTCCCGGGCGGCCCGAGGGTCGGCAGTAACGGCGTGACCACGGTGACGCCGACGCCGGTGGTCCCGATCGCCGGCGCCCCCGGCGCGGGCACGCCGCCACCGGCCTGACATACACCCGGTACCGCTGTTCCCACCTAAATCCGTACACTGCTGAGAGTCCACTCATCCCAGGGAGGCCCTCGATGTTGCGTCCGTTGCGGTTCGACAATGAGATCGACCCGGGCCCGGTACAGATCCAGGCCCGTAAAGTCCACTTCGATCTCGACGGCATACCGTTGCATTGGATCCCCGGCCACCCCGTGGCCTCGTCGATGGTCAACCTGTTCAACGTGGTGCTGCCGATGGCAGAACACTGGTTCGTCGCGACGTTCAACGAAGCACTGCCCTATGTGCGCGATCCCAAGCTCGCTGATGACATGCGCGGCTTCATCGGCCAGGAGGCGACCCACGCCGAGACGCATGATCGGGTGCTCGACGAGTTCCTGACCGCCCACGGTGTGGACTACCAGCCGCTGATGGCCATGGTCGAGCACGTGTTCACCAAGATGCTGGGCCCGACCGAGTCGACCGACCCGCGCCGCCGGCTGTCCAACCTGTGCGATCGGCTGTGGCTCATCGCCGCGATCGAGCACTACACGGCGGTTCTGGGCGATTTCGTGCTGAACTGCACGTGGGAGGACTTCGACGCCGACCCGACGATGACGGATCTGTTCCGCTGGCACGGCAGTGAAGAGGTCGAGCACCGCAGCGTGGCACACGATGTGGCGGTGTACTTCCAGGACAGCTATTTCAGCCGGGTGCGGGCGATGTCGATCGCCGCGACGGCCGTGTACATGTTCTTCCAGCGGGGTTGTTGGGCGATGGTGAAGAGCGATCCGACCCTCGACATTGGCTGGTGGCGGATGAACAAGATGCGTATGCGTGATTCCAAGCTGGGACTGCTGCCGAAGTTCTCCCGGATGTTCGGTTCCAACACCCTGGCCTACTGCCGGCCCGCTTTCTCCCCGGAGGAGATGGGCTCGACCGCTCAGGCAGTGGCTTACCTGGCGAGCTCCCCCGCGGCGCGGGCCGCCCACCTGTGACGGGCACTGCCATGCTGACGCTGTCACTGATATCCCGGTACCGCGCTCTGCCACCGAGTGCGTCGGGGCGGTTCCGGCACGATCCCATGCTCGGTCTGGCCGAGGTGTCCATCGCGACGATGTGGGGCGTGAACCGCTTGCTGCGGAGGCCCTCGCCTCCCCCCGCCCTGGACCGCACGATCACGTTGACCGTGACCGGCCGGGAAGTGGTCGCCCACGACCAGGACGTCATCGCGCTGACCCTGGCCGCGGCCGACGGCGGCGTGCTGCCGCAGTGGTACCCGGGTGCACACATCGACCTGCACCTGGCCAGCGGCCGGGTGCGGCAGTACTCACTGTGCGGCGATCCCACTGTGACCGACCGTTATCGAATCGCGGTGCGGCGCATACCCGATGGTGGCGGCGGTTCGGTCGAGGTGCACGACAGCCTGCAGGTCGGCAGCCGGGTGAGCACCCACGGTCCCCGCAATGCGTTCGCGCTGACGGTGCCCGGTTACGGGTCGCCCACTCAGCGGTTCCGCTTCATCGCGGGCGGCATCGGCATCACCCCGATCCTGCCGATGCTCGGGTTGGCCGAGCGGCTGGGTGTCGACTGGTCGATGGTGTACGCCGGACGCAGCCGCGACAGCCTGCCGTTCCTCGACGAGCTCGACCGGTTCGGGGACCGCATCGCGATCCGTACCGACGACGTCGACGGACTGCCCGGCGCCGATGACCTTCTCGGCGAGTGTCCCGACGGCACCACGGTGTACGCGTGTGGCCCGGCCCCGATGCTGACCGGGATCCGGGCGGCGCTCATCGGCCGGGACGACGTCGAGCTGCATTTCGAAAGGTTCGCGGCGCCACCGGTTGTCGACGGTGCGGAGTTCTCGGTGACGATCGCCTCGACCGGCGCCGAGGTGACGGTCGCAGCCGACGAGACCATGCTCGCCGCACTGGGCCGGGCCGGGGTGAACGCCCCGTACTCATGCCAGCAGGGTTTCTGCGGCACCTGCCGCATTCGGACCGTGCCGGGAACCGACGGGACTGTGCAGCACCGGGATACGTTGTTGACCGATCCCGAGCGCGACGCCGGCTATCTGCTGACCTGTGTATCGCGGGCGGAGGCCGGCCACCGGCTGACGCTCGACTTCTGAGTCGCTACCCGCCCTGCGGGTCGCCCTCTCCGTAGCCGGCCAGTTCGGGTGCGGCCATCAGCTGGTCCAGCAGCGGACACTGCCCCGCGAGGAGTTTGATGCGCGCCAGTGCTACCGAAACCCAAGCAACACGGTCGATTTCGGGGAACTCGACGAGCCGCCCTGACCCCTTCGGCAGCTCGATGCTGAAGGTGTTGCTCACGGCCGTGGCGGGATCGAAGTCCCCGCGCACCGCGAATGCGGTGACCACCTTGCCTCCCGCCTGCCGCACCGGGACAAGATCGATGCGCGGGCCGGAGGGAGGTGGCGAGCCGAGTTCCTCTGCGAATTCGCGCTGCGCCGCCGGCCACGGGTCCTCACCGTCGACGTACTCGCCCTTGGGTATCGACCATGCCCCGGCATCCTTGCGGGCCCAGAACGGCCCGCCCGGGTGGGCGATCAGCACCTCCACCACCGTGTCGGCGAGACGGTACAACAGGACACCCGCGCTCAGTTTCGCCACTCGCTGCACGCTACGCGGTGATGTGCGCCACTTTGCCGGCAGGACATGGTTCGCCTCACGCCGGTAACGGTTCCACAGTGTGACGCAGCCCTCGTCAATGGGTTTCGGTCAGCCGGAATTTAAATTGTGAACTGCCGGTTAACTGTTGGGTAACACCTAAACCGAGGTGACGGCGGCGCGCGGGTGGGCGGCCGGCGTCGGCGTCACGCGCGAAACAACAGAAGAGTGAAAGAAGGCACCAAAGATGATGAGGATCGGATTTGCCACTGCGCTTGCAGGAGCGGCTGCCGCAGCGGTGATCGGCCTGGCCGCACCGGCCCAGGCGGCACCGACCGGACCGGGTAACGCCCAGCAGACCATCAGTCAGTTGCAGGCCCAGGGATACAAGGTGATCGTCAACCACGTCGGCTCCACCCCGCTGGACAAGGCCACCGTGGTCGCGGTCCGACCCGGGCAGACCTACAGCCGGACGGATTCGAGCAGCCCGGGCGGCGATCTGCAGACAACGCTACTCAGCAAGACAGTTTACGTGGATGTGAAGTAAGCCCAAACACCGCGAAACATCAAGGAGGGGCGCCCTTTTCGGGCGCCCCTCCTTGGTGTCCGCGCGAAGCGGCCGGGCCGGTCCGCGCTAGAGTCGCCAGCGTGCGACGTTTTACCCGATATGTCGCCCTCGGCGACAGCCAGACCGAAGGGTTGTGGGACGGCGACGACGCCGTCGGCCTGATGGGTTTTGCCGACCGTCTCGCGGTCCGGCTCGACGGGCTCTACCCGGGGTTGGGTTATGCCAATCTCGCCGTTCGCGGTCACCGCATCGGCGATGTCCTGCATACCCAGCTCCCCACCGCGTTGTCGATGCGACCCGACCTGGTCACCGTCTGCATCGGTATGAACGACGTGACCCGCCCCGGACGGTCCTTCACCCGCGCGTTGGGCGACCTCGACACCGTCTACCGCACGCTCGCGGCCACCGGTACCACCGTCGTCACCACCACGTTCCCTGACATCACCCAGATCCTGCCGGTAGGCCGACTGCTCGGGAAGCGGGTGGTTCGGATCAACGACGCGATCAACGATGCCGCCGATCGGTACGGGTTCCACCTCGTCGATCTGTACTCGGCGCCCTCGATGCGCGAACCGGAAACGTGGAGCCCGGACCGGGTCCACGGCTCGGCGAAGGGGCACGGCCTGTTCGCCGCCGCGGCCGCAGAAGCACTCGGATTGCCTGACAGCAACCATGATTGGGCCCTGGCCACCGGTCCGGACCAGATTCAGTCGTTTCGGTCCCGGGCCTACTCACAACTGCTGTGGACGCAGAACATGCTCATGCCGTGGTTGTGGCGTCATCTTCGCGGCCGGTCGGGAGGTGCGGGCCGCTCAGCTCGGCGGCCGGCCTTGATGTGCCTGAGCGCCTGACCGAAGCCCCGGCCCGCCGGTCAGATCCCGCCCCAGGTGGAGTCGAGCTCCTTGGCGACATCGATCACCTTGGCCTGCTCCGATGCCGGGCTGTCGATCTCACCGGCCACGTGCGCGGCGATGAACCGTTTGATCTCCGCGTCGACACCGGCCAGGATCCGCAGCACCTCGGCACGCAGTGACGTGGAGGTGACGTGGATCGAGATGTCGGACGGCCGCGGCTTCTTTACATCGAGGATCAGCAAGAGCGGCTCGGCGGCCAACGCCGTGGCCCGCAGGGCGATCTCACCGAACACCATGAACTTGGGCCGGTCGATGCGCAGGTCGATCACCATGTCGATCTCCAGCGGGATCCGGATGGAGAACGTGATGGTTTCGCCGACAATGCGGCTCACGCGGGGTTTTTGGATCTTGACCCGGGCGGTGACCTTCGCGATCTTGCCGGGCCCCTGGGCGATCGGACCCATCTCGAACGCGTCGCCGGCGATCGAGCCGATGGCGTCGCCGACCCGTTCCTCGGATACCGCCACCTCGAAGAACCGACGCCCGAATTCCTCGTAGGTGATGTAAGCGTGATCAGCCATGATCCTTCTACGGTCTCACGACGGTGTGCGACGACGGTGAAGCCGGGCCGAAATACCGCAACCGGGCGATGCCCAGCGGTCCGTTGCTGAGATCGGCGATCAGTACGGCCCGGCTCCCGTCGAGGTCCAGCCCGGCCACCAGATGACGGCCGGACGCGATCAGCTTGCGCCAGGAGGCACCCGAGGTACGTTCCACCAACCCGGACGTGCTCAGTGGGGTGTCGTCCCCCAGGTAGATGTCGGTGTCGGCGGTCAACCGCCGCTGCACCGCCACCGTGTCGCCGGCGCACAGGTCGTCGAGCAGCCCGGAGACCAGCCGCCTGCCCGCCCGCCCGGCACCGGCCATCCCCTTGGCGAAGCCCACCGCACCCGCGGGACCCTGATTACGCAGCAACGCCACGGCCAGGCGCAGCCCGACTGGCACGGCGCCCAGTCCGGCGCGGGCGAATTGTCCGATCATCGCGGGCAGCTGCCAGTACGCCTGCAGTTGGTCGATCCTCGGGCCGCCCGGGCCGGGCGCGACGACATAGCGAAGATAGGCGGGGATCCGCATCGAGACCGATGGGCTCATGACGACCTCGAGCTCGAGATCACGAATCACCGTGGAGCCGGCGACGAGGTCGACGTCGCGGTGGAAGGTGATGTCGCGCGGGGCGATGAAGGTGTCGTAGAACCGCTCGATCTCGGCAGCCCCGCGGTGCGGCCGGGAGCCCACCGGGTCCTCGACCTGTCCGCCCGCAGCGAACAGTCCCACCCATCCTCGGCGGTCGTGTGCACCCGCTGCCTGCGGTGACAATTCGACGGTGGCTAGCAGGTCGTCCCGTGTGAAGGCCATATGGTTCGTTTACCATCCCGCCCACCGCCGCGTGCGCGCACACTGGTGTTTGACACCTTGAGATTGCCCACAACCACCGAGGAGAGCGCCATGAGTGGCAGTGGACCGTTCGGATTCGACCCCGAGGACTTCGACCGCGTCGCCCGTGAGGCCGGCGAAGGGCTGCGCGACGCCCTCGACGGATTGAGCAAGTTCATCGCGAGGCCCGGCCAGGCGGGCGGTTGGGCTGGCCTGCTCGATGAGTTCGCCCGGTTCTCCCAGCCCAGAACGGAGCCGGAGACCACCGGCGAGAAGGGCGACGGAGTATGGGCCATCTACACCGTCGACGACGCCGGCGGCGCCCACATCGAGCAGGTGTACCCCAGTGAGCTCGAAGCCCTGCGGGCCAATGCCGGCAACACCGATCCTGGCCGCCGAGTCCGGTTCCTGCCCTACGGCATCGCCGTCAGCGTGCTCGACACGGATACCGGCGAGTAACAACGGCCCGAAATGTCGACTGCCGACCTTCGCGACCGGCTAGGATTCTGGCCCAAAGTCAACGAACTGCCCGGCCCGATTCGACCGGCGGCCGGCAATGCTGAGGGTGGGACATGATTCGCGAACTCTTCGCCACGACGGCGGTCGCCGCGGCGGCACTGGCAACAGCCATTTCGGTGGCGCCGGGTGCTCTTGCCGACGACAACAGCAACATGTACCCGGACAATCCGGGCCGCTATCCCACCGACGTCCCCGGCATGAGCTACGAGGCTTCCAACGGTGCGCCGTGCTTCAGCTGGGAACGCAACGTCTTCGGCCGCGGCCCTGGCGGCACCGCCATGCAGTGCAAGTGGATTCCGAACCAGTGGCCGCCGGTGTACACCGGCTTCTGGACCTACGCCTACCCGTTGAACGGCGTGCAGGAGATCGGGGCGCCGTGCCCGGGGCCGCAGGAAGCCGCTCAGTCGCCTGACGGCCGGCCGATGCTCTGCCTGGGCGAGCAGGGGTGGCAGCCGGGCATATTGACCGGAGATGGTTTCTTCCCGGTCTGAGGCGCGGGTCACATCCCACCGGCCATACAGCCGAGCGGTGCATGTATGGTCGTGGGGCCCGAATCCGTGACCAGGAGTGCCATGAGCGACGTCAAGTTCGACCTGTCCACAGTGTTCTCCACGGTGGCCAAAGCCGTCCCCGATCAGACCTTCCTGGTGTGGCGGGATCGCCGGTTGAGTTACGCCGAGTTCGACGCGCGCGTCGACGGCTTCGCCCATTACCTGGTGTCGGCCGGGCTCGGCACGCACACCGAGCGCGACGGGTTGGCCGGGCACGAATCGGGCCAGGACCACCTGGGCATCTACCTGCGCAACGGCAACGAGTACCTCGAGTCGATGATCGGCAGCTACCGCGCCCGGGTGGCACCGTTCAATGTCAGCTACCGGTACGTGGAGGAGGAACTCCTCTACCTGCTGAAGGATTCGAACGCCCGCGCGGTGATCTACAACGCCGAGTTCGCGCCCCGGGTCGCTGCGATCCGCGACCAGCTGCCGAATCTGCAGGAGCTCATCCAGGTCGCCGACGAATCGGGCAACGAGCTGCTGCCGGGTGCCGTCGATTACGAGACGATCCTCAAAACGCCTGCGCCGCAAGCCGGGATGCCGACTCCGTCCGGCGACGACCTGTACATCCTCTACACCGGCGGCACCACCGGCATGCCCAAGGGCGTGCTGTGGCGTCAGCACGACATCTTCCTGTCGTCGATGGGCGGCCGGCCGTTCGGCAGCGACACCTTCATCGCGTCGTACGAGGAGCTCGCCGAGCGGGCCGCCACCGCGGGTGGCGGGCTGTCGCTGCTGATGATCCCGCCGTTCATGCACGGTGCCGCGCAGTGGGCCGCCTACAACGCCATCACCATGGGCGGAAAGCTGGTCATCCCCGACGATGTGGTGAAGATGCGTCCGGGCAACGTGCTGGAGCTGGCCGCTCGCGAACGGGTGCTGAGCATCCCGGTGGTCGGCGATGCGATCGCCCGGCCGCTGGTCGACGAGATCGAGAAGGGCGACTACGACCTGTCGGGCCTGTTCACGATCACCAACGGCGGCGCGCCGCTGTCCCCCACCGTGCGTGAGCGCATCCTGGCCGCACTGCCGCACCTGATGTTGCTCGATGCCGTGGGTTCCTCGGAGTCGGGCACCCAGATGAGCACCGCTTCCACCGCGGGCACCGATTCCGAGGCGGCCACCTTCAACGCCCAGTCCGACACCGCGGTGGTGGCCGAGGATCTGTCCCGGGTGCTCGGCCCTGGCGAGAGCGGCGGCTGGCTGGCCCGGCGCGATCTCATCCCGCTGGGCTACCTGGGCGACGAGGCCAAGACGGCACGCACGTTCCCCACCATCGACGGGGTCCGTTGGGCCGTTCCGGGCGACCGGGCAAATGTCTTGGAAGACGGGCGTATCCAGCTGTTGGGCCGGGATTCGGTCACCATCAACTCGGGCGGCGAGAAGATCTTCGTCGAGGAGGTCGAGCGGGCCGTCGCTGCGCACCCCGCCGTCTACGACGTGGTGGTTGTCGGTCGCCCGTCGGAGCGTTGGGGTAACGAGGTCGTGGCGGTCGTGCAGTTCGCCGAGGGCGCCTCGGCCACCGACGAGGAGCTCGCGACGGTGTGTGAGCGGGCGATCGCGCGCTACAAGATCCCGAAGGCGTTCGTCCGCTCCCCTCAGATCGTGCGCTCCCCCGCGGGCAAGGCCGATTACCGGTGGGCCAAGTCGGTGGCCACCGAGCACGCCGAGGCCGTCAGCACCTCGTAGTCCGAAGGCTCAGGCCGCGAACAGTTTCCCGATGGCCGCGAGCATCGTGGCATGGGCGGCGACGGCCTGTTCCACGGTGATCGCCAGCAGCGGCCTGGGCGCGGCGATGGTCAGCTCTTCGGTGATCCGGGTTCCGGCCTCGGTCGGCGCGAAATCCACCTGGCTGTCCAGCTTTATCTGAGGGAACTGCCGGGCCTGCGCGGTCACCGCGCCCTCGGTGGGGACGACGAGCCGGGCCCGGTAGGTGATCGGAAGCGCGAACGGTCCCATCGGGATTCGATCGCGCACCTGGTAGTCCTGCCGGTATCCGTCGGGCAGGTCCACTCGGGAGGTGCTGCGCACCCACTGCACCAGCGGGTGCACCTGCGAGATGTGGTCCAGGTCGACGTAGAACGCCCGCACCTGTTCGGGGGGCGCCGGAACGTCACCGCTGACGCTGCGCCGGGCCTGGCCGATCCAGATGCTCACCGGCTCAGTTCACCACAGTCGGTCACACCACGAGACGCAGTTGCTCCCAACCGCGCACGGTGGAGGTCGGTGCCAGTTGCGCGCTGTCGTAGTCGATCTCCCATTCGGGGAATCGGTTGAGCAGTTCATCGAGTGCGACGCGGCCCTCCAGTCGGGCCAGGTTGGCGCCCAGGCAGTAGTGCAGTCCCTTGCCGAAGGTCAGGTGGCTGATGTTGTCGCGATGGATGTCGAAGGTGTCGGGGTTGCGGTAGCGACGCGGGTCGCGGTTGGCCGCCCCGAACAACAGCAGCATCGCGCTGCCCGCCGGCACCGCGGTGCCGCCGTACTCGAAATCCCGTGCCACCCAACGCGCCACATGTGGACCGGTCGGTTCGAAGCGCAGCGTCTCGTCGACCGCGCGGGTCAGCAGTGACCGGTCCCGCTCCACTTCCCGACGCTGGTCGGGGTGTTCGGCCAGCACTTTCGCCAGCCAGCCGACGAGCCGGCCGGTGGTCTCGTTTCCCGCACCCGCCACCACCTGGGTGTAGTGCAGCACTTCCTTGCGCTCAAGCTTGCGGGTGACGCCGAACTCGTCGGTGAACTCGACGTTCAGCAGGGCCGTCATCAGGTCGTCGGACGGGTTGCTCGCCCGCCACTCCACATAGTCGGCGTAGATCCGGCCGTCGGCGATGCGGTCGGCCTGCACCACCTTCATCGGCGCACCCGGCTTGGTCCGCAGATTGGCATCGTTGGCGTCACGCACCCCGATCTGCTCGGATTCCGGTATGCCGAGCAGCATTCCGATCACCCGCATCGGCATCATCGAGGCCAGTTCGGCGATGATGTCGAATCCGCCCGAGCCGACCAGCGGATCCAGGCACCGCACACAGAACTCCCGGATCTGATCCTCGATCTCGGCCATTCGCCGCGGTGTGAACACCCGCGACATCAGCCCGCGCAGCAGGGAGTGCATGGGCGGGTCCTCGAACATCATCACGCCCGGCGGCATGTCGAAGTCGGACTGGATCAGCTCGAGGATGTCACTTCGGCTGTTGGAGAACGTTTCCCAATCCGACAGGGATTTTTCGACATCGGCGTGGCGCGACAGGGCCCAGAAGTCGTAGCGCTCGTTGTAGTACAGCGGCGCTTCGTCGCGTAGCCGGGCGTACACCGGATACGGGTCGGCGACGATCCCGACGTCATAGGGGTCGTAGTACACCGTCATTTCAGGCCGCTGCCGGCGTCGACGGGCAGGGTGACCCCGGTGATGTAGCGGGCTTCGTCCGAGGCCAGGAACAGGACCGCGTTGCTGATGTCCTCGGGTGTGACCCACGGGATCGGCAGCATGTGGAACGTCTGGCAGATCGGGGCCAGATCGTCCGGACCCGGGTTCTCCAGGTCCGGCCGGAACATCCGGTAGGTCTTGTCGTTCATCAACATCGGGCTGTTGACGTGGGTGGGGTGCACAGAGTTGACCCGGATCGAATGCTGGCCCAGTTCGACGGCAAAGCTGCGCATCAGGCCGACCACACCGTGTTTGGCGGCGACGTAGTGCCCGGTGAACGGGTAAGCCTTCGTCCCGGCCACCGAGCTGGTCAGGGTGATCGACCCGCCCCGCCCGCCGGCAAGGATATGGGGCACACCGGCTTTCACCGTCTTCCAGACCCCGCTGAGATTGACGTCGATCATCTCCTGCCAGAGGTCTTCGTCCATCCGGTCCAGCTTCACCCCGGTAGTTCCGATGCCCGCGTTGGCCGCGATGATGTCGAGCCGCCCCAGCTGCTCGACGCCGCTGTCGACGGCGGCCTTGAGGGCGCCGAAATCTCGCACGTCGACCTCGGCGGTGACGACGCGCCGGCCCAGGTTCTTCACCAGATCGGCGGTCTCGGCCAGGTCCTCGGCCGTCGCCCCCGATGCCGGCGACCGGTCGAAGGTGGCGCAGATGTCCACCGCGATGATGTCGGCGCCCTCGGCCGCCAACCGCACCGCATGGCTGCGGCCCTGACCCCGGGCCGCTCCGGTGATCAGCGCGACCTTGCCGTCGACCCGTCCTGTCATCGCCCACCTTCCGACTTTGGGCGATCGCCCAATAATTACACTCAGGCCATGTCTAGCAGCCGTCGCCGCGCGTGGTCAAGGGTGCGATGAGCCCGCCCAGCACCACCCGCCGAGCGCTGATCCGGGCCACCGCCCAGGTCATGCTCGAGGAGGGCTATGCCGCGGCGACCTCGCGGCGGGTGGCCGCGCAGGCCGGGGTCAAACCCGCACTCGTGCACTACTACTTCCCCACCATGGACGACCTGTTCATCGCGGTCCTGGCGGCCGGCGCCGAGACGAACCTCACCGCGCAGCAGGAAGCCTTCGCCCAGGACGCTCCGCTGCATGCGCTGTGGGAACTCAACAACACCCAAGGTGCGGCGCTGTGGATGGAGTTCATGGCCCTGGCCAACCACCGCAAGGCCATCCGCAGCGAGATCGCGGGCTATGCCGATCGGTTCCGGGATCTCGAGGAGGCCGCGATGGCCTCGGCCCTGCGGGCCCACGGTGTCGACACCGACGAGTTTCCGCCCGTGGTGATGTCGATGATCGTGGCGAGCCTGGCCCGCATCCTGGTGCTCGAGCAGGGTCTGGGCATCAGCCGCGGGCATGCCGCAGCGCAGGATTTCGTGCAGCGCTACCTGGACCGGTTCGATCAGCCTGAGGAGGATCCGGCATGAGCCTGCTGCACGAATTGGTTTCGGCCGCGGCTGCCGGCGCGCCCGGGCGCCCGGCCGTGGTGACCGATGACGGCGTCACCGCGACATTCGCCGAGTTCGATCGCCAGATCCGTGGCGTCGCGGGCTGGGTGGCGGACCGGACCGCTCCTGGTGACCGGGTGGCCGTGGTTGCCGACAACAGTGCCACCTACGCCCAGTTGTACTACGGCGTGCCGCGCAGCGGACGGGTGCTGACCCTGATCAATCAACGTCTCAGCCCGGCCGAACAGGCCGCCCAGTTGGCCACCGCCGGACCCGCCCTGCTGCTCGGCGACGAGCGGTACCTTTCGGCTCTCGCACCCACCGTCACGCCTACAGTCGCATTCGAATCCGACGAATGGCGGGCCGCCCCCGAGTCCGATCTCCCCCTGACCGGTAGCACCGGGCCCGACGACCCGGCCTGGCTGCTGTTCACCAGCGGATCCACTGGGGTTCCGAAAGCTGTTGTGCACAGCCACCGTTCGGTTCTCACCGCGGTGCGGGGCTCGGTGGCGGGCCGCTCGGTGCGGCCGGGCGGGGTCTACCTGTTGCCGTTTCCGATGTGCCACATCGCCGGTTACAACATGCTGGTCCAGCACGCGGTGGCCGCGACCGTCGTCCTGTGCGCCCAGTACCGCCCGGAGAGTTTCGCGCAGCTGGTACGCAGGCACGGTGTTACCTCATGTTCGTTGGCGCCGACGATGCTGCACTCGCTGCTCGGCCACCTCGAACACACCGGGACCGATCTGCCCACCCTCGACGCGATCGCCTACGGGTCGGCGGCGATGCCGCTGGATCTGCTGCGCCGGGCGATCGACACCCTCGGTGTCGACTTCCACCAGGGCTACGGGATGACCGAAACCGGCGGGAACATCACGTTTCTCGGCCCCGAGGACCATCGGGCCGGAGCTGCGGGCCGTCCCGAGTTGCTCACCAGCGCGGGCTATCCGCACGGCGACGTCCAGATCGGTATCGCCGACCCGGACGCCGGACTGCTGCCGCCCGGGCAGGTGGGCGAGATCGTGGTGCGCGGCGCCCAGGTGACGCCCGGCTACTGGCCCGACGGGGCGAGTACCGAGGACGGTTGGCTGCGCACCGGCGACATGGGTCGTACCGACCCCGACGGACGGTTGTTCGTAGTCGACCGGCTCAAGGACATCATCGTCACCGGTGGTGAGAATGTGTCCTCCCGCGAGGTCGAGGACGCCCTGTCCGGACATCCCGGGGTGGACCAGGTGGCGGTGGTCTCCGTCCCCGATGACTACTGGGGCGAAGCCGTGTGCGCAGTGGTTGTCCCGAAACCGGCGCAGCGACCGACCGCCGACGAGTTGATCAGCCACGTGCGGAGCGCGATCGCGGGTTTCAAGCGGCCGCGGGTGGTGCTGTTCACCGACGCGCTACCGCTGACCGGTAACGGCAAGGTCGCCAAGGACCGGGTTCGTGCCCTCGCTCGCAGTGCTGTTCTGGACGGCGCCGAGCACACGTAGCAGGTCGGGCTTCATCCGGCTCAGTTCCTGGCCCCAGTAGCCCCAGCTGTGGATGCCGTCCGGGAAGTTGAACACCGCATTCGTGCCTCCGGCGGCCCGATAGGCGTCGGCAAAGGCGCGGTTGGAGTCGATCGCGAAGCCTTCCAGAAAACCCAGTCCGCCGATCGGTGCGTTCGGGCTGGCCAGGGACGGATCCCGGGCCGTGCCGTTGCCGCAGTAGATCCAGAGCCGGGTGCCGTTGGCGATCAACCGTCCCACGTTCACCGTCGGGTCGTTGCGGGCCCAGGCCGGGTCCCCGGGCGGGCCCCACATCGCATCCGGATTGAAGCCGCCGTTCCAGCTCATCGCGACCCGGACCAGGCCGGGCCACTGCGCGGCCGACAGATTCAGGAAGCCGGACAGCGCGCCCGCGTAGCTGAACTGCTGTGGGTGATAGGCGGCCAGCACCAGGGCCGACGACCCGCCCATCGACAGCCCCACCACGGCGTTACCGGTCTGGGCGACGTGCCGGTTGATTGCCAGCCAGGCCGGTAGCTCCCGCGTCAGGAAGGTCTCCCATTTGTAGGTCCAGGTACCGCCGTTGCCGACCGCCGGCGCATACCAGTCGCTGTAGAAGCTGGACTTTCCGCCCACCGGCATGACCACCGAGATTCCGCTCCCGTCGAACCAGTCGAAGGCCGCGGTGTTGATGTCCCATCCGTTCCGGTCATCACCGGCTTCCATGCTGTCGAGCAGATACACGGCGTGGGAATCTGTTCCGCCGCTGAGAAATTCGACCCGCACATCGCGAGCCATCGCGTCCGACGGTACGGTGAGGATCTCGACCGGCACATTTGGAATACGCTTGGGACACCGGCGCTGTCAGGCCACCGGTCAATGCCGAGGCAGCTACCGCCACGGCAACAACCCTGCTCCACTTCGCGACGATCATCATCATTGCCTCGTGGCCAACCCCTCAACGGCCCCGACACAGCGGACAATACGCCGAGAACGGGTGTTTTCCGGGTTTTCCTCGAAATGCCTCGGCAAATTTGACGGCGCGTCAATGCAATCCACGTTTCGGGCGGCACGACGGTGCTAGCGTTCGGCGTTACCTGAGCGCACCTGGGGGTTCTAGATGACTACCGATCAGCCTGACTGGACCAAGCCCGCCGCGATGGCCATCCCGCCGGAGGGCTATTTCGAACTCAAGGAGGGTCGATACGGCCCGACCTACCCGAGAACGCCCGCCTGCCACGGGTTTTCCATCATCGCCAAGGTGAAGGAAGGCCGTGAGGAGGCGGTGCGCGCGTACAGCAAGCAGATCGAGGAAGCCGTCGCCGAGAGCCCTGAAGTCCTTGCGCCACTGCGGCTGCACTACTTGCGCTGGCAACTGTTCGACGTCGGCTCGGGCCTGCATTTCCAATACCAGGGCATCTTCGACACCGACTTCGACAAGTACACCGAAGACGCCGTGCAATTGTTCAGCGCTACCGGCATCACCACGGTGTTCACCAACCTGGAGGGCTTCCCCGAGGACTGGAAGGAGAACCCGCAGGCGTTCATCGAGTTCGTCCGGGCCCACCAGGTGCCGAGCTTCCTCGAATACGGTGAGTACCCCTACGTCACCGCCGACGAGATCAAGAAGGCCCTGCGCCTCAAGTCCGCCTTCTCCACCATGCTCGACCAGATGCAATAACGGCCGTGCTCGAGTTCGAGGACATCCAGCACATCCTGCTGACCCGCACACCGGCCATCACCGGGCGCTACGAGTTCCTGACCTTCGACACCCCTGAGGGCGGCCGGGCCTGGCTCACCGAACTGCTGGACAAGGTGTCCTCGGCCGCGGATGCCAAGGCCACCATGGACGAATCCGACCGCTGGGTCACGCTGGCCTTCACCTGGACCGGACTGCGGGCACTCGGCGTCGACGAGGAGTCGCTGGCCACCTTCCCGGACGCATTCCGGGAAGGTATGGCACGGCGCGCCCCGATCCTCGGCGACACCGGCGCGGCCGCCCCCGAGCACTGGTTGGGCGGCCTGGCCGGCGACGATCTGCATGCGATCGCGATCCTGTTCTCCCGCACCGACGAGCAGTACCGTCGCTCCATCGCGGAGCACGACAAGCTGCTCGACCGGACCCCCGGGGTGCGCAGCCTGTCCTACCTCGACCTGAATGCGACCCCGCCGTTCAACTACGCCCATGATCACTTCGGATACCGCGATCGGCTGTCGCAACCGGTGATGAAGGGCTCCGGCGAAGAGCCCACGCCGGGTTCCGGCGACCCGCTCGAACCCGGAGAGTTCATCCTCGGCTACCCCGATGAGGACGGACCGGTCGCGAACCTGCCCAAGCCGGATATGTTGTCGCGCAACGGCAGTTATCTGGCGTACCGCCGGCTCGAGGAACACGTCGCGCTGTTCCGCGACTACCTCCGTGAGCGGTCAGATTCGCCGGAAGCCGAGGAACTGCTGGCCGCGAAGTTCATGGGCCGGTGGCGCAGTGGTGCGCCCCTGGTGCTGGCGCCCGAGCAGGACGATCCCGAACTGGGCGCGGACCCCATGCGTAACAACGACTTCAACTACAAGGAAACGGATCCCTTCGGCTATGCGTGCCCGCTCGGGTCGCATGCGCGCCGGCTCAACCCACGCGACACCGCTCACTACATGAACCGCCGCCGGATGATCCGGCGCGGCGCCACCTATGGTCCCGCACTCCCCGACGGCGCCGCCGATGACGGGGTGGATCGCGGCATCGCGGCGTTCATCATCTGCGCCGACCTGGTGCGCCAGTTCGAGTTCGCGCAGAACGTATGGATCAACGACAAGTCGTTCCACGAACTGGGCAACGAGCACGACCCGATCTGCGGCACCCAGGACGGCACTCTCGATTTCACTGTTCCGAAACGCCCGATACGTAAAGTGCACAAGGGAATACCGGCGTTCACCACACTGCGGGGTGGGGCGTACTTCTTCCTGCCGGGCATGTCGGGACTGCGGTATCTGGCGGGCCTGCCGTAATTCGGGCCCTACGGCATCGCGCCGAGGAACCACAGGCCTGCCGGCGCCGGGCTCGGTTGGGGCACCGGGCTCGGTTGGACAGCCGGGCTCGGTTGGACGGCCGGAAGCGCCGCGGGAAATACGGGTCCGGGCAACGGGTCGGCCGCGATGTGCGGTTCGGCAGCGGGTAGAGCAGCGGGTGCGGGTAGGTGTGGCTGCGCGGCCGGAAGGTGCGGGAGGGCTGCCGGAACGACGTGGGGCACAGCGGTTTCGACCACTGAGACCGGTTCGGCGATCGGCGCCCGCTCGGCGCGTTCGGCCGCTTGGATCGAGACGTCCGGCTCGGCAGGCGACTCCGCCACCGACCGGGGAACGTCCCGCGGGGTGATGACGGTGACGAGTTGCGGCTCCGCAGCCGCGGTGACGCCGGAGTCAGCGGCGGCCGGATCCGGCACCGGTTCGACGAATTGCGAGCCGACGGTGAGTAGTCCCACCGCGACCGCCGCGGCAGTCGCGGCCATCGCCCGCACCGCGTTGTGCCTGCGTGGCGACACGGTCCGGGGCGCGGCGAGCCTCGGCGTCCTGGCGACCGCGTCGGTCACGACCGCCAGCGCGGCAGCCCGGGCGGCGGTGCCGGATTGTCCCGGGACCATCCGCACGTCGTCGAACCCGGCGGCGGCGAGCAGCTCGAAGAGCTCGGCCACCGGGTCGTCCTCGCCGTGATCGGAGACGACGCCGGCCGCACATACGCCGATCGCCACCACCTTCTGACCACTGGCAGCCGCGATGGCCTGTGCACTGCGGGCAGCGGCCGCCGCTCGGCCGGCCAGGTCACCGGCGACCTCGACGTCGAAGGCATCGGCATCGAGCGGGGTGAGGTCTGCGGTGGGGCTGTCGCCGTCGACGAGTGCCCAGGCGATGCCGTGTGAAGTCACCGACAGCCCCAGCACTGTCTTCACCCTGCGCCCTCGATTCTTCTCGTATGACCGGCACCCGGCCGCGACGAGCGTATGACGGGTCGCAGGCATCGGCATCCGGGAGAAGGGGTCGGTAACCGGCTGGGCACCGAGAATTCACCCGGATGCTATTTTGGCCGCCGAACCAGCCCGAATCCGGGCGGCAAGGAGGCGATCATCGGCACATACGCGGTCACCGGATCCGCATCCGGCATGGGCTTGCAGGCGGCCCGACGGCTCCAGGATCTCGGGCACACCGTGATCGGTGTGGACCTCAAAGAAGGCGATGTGGTTGCCGACCTGTCCACGCCGCAGGGACGGCGGGCGGCTGCCGACGGCGTCCTGGCGGCGTGCGGCGGAGTGCTCGACGGGGCGGTGCTGGCCGCCGGGCTCGGCCCGGGCCCAGGCGCTGACCGCAACCGGTTGATCGCCGAGGTCAACTTCCTGGGCGTGGTCGAACTCCTCGAGGGCTGGCAGCCCGCGCTGGCCAATGCGGACCGCGCCAAAGTCGTGGTGATTTCCAGCAATTCGACGACAACGGTGCCGGTGGTTCCCCGCCGGACCATCCGGGCATTGTCGGCGCGCGACACCGACCGGGCGGTCCGCTCGCTGCGTCTGCTGGGCCGCAACGGGTCGGCCATCATGTACGCGGCGTCCAAGATCGCGGTGAGTCGCTGGCTGCGGGTCAATGCGGTCTCCGCGGAATGGGCCGGTGCGGGTATCCGCCTGAACGCGTTGGCCCCCGGCGCCATCCTGACTCCACTTCTGCAGGCCCAACTCGCCGATCCGCGCGAGGGTGCCGCCGTGCGGAAGTTCCCGGTACCGATCGGCGGATACGGCGACGCAGGCCATCTCGCTGACTGGATGTGTTTCATGCTGTCAGACTCGGCCGATTTCCTCTGCGGCAGTGTGATTTTCGTCGACGGCGGCTCCGACGCCTTCTTCCGCCCCCAGGAGTGGCCCACGGCGGTGCCGCTGCGCCGTCTGCCGCGATATCTGTGGCGGTTCGCCCGCGGCGTACGACATGGGTGATACGGGCCCTGCCCACGGGCGGCGGCGAGCGTGGGCCGCGGTCGCGCTGCTGACCCTGGTCGGAACCCTCAACTACGTCGACCGGTTCCTGCCCTCGGTGCTGGCCGAACCGATCAAACACGAACTTGCCCTGTCGGACACCGCGATCGGGGTGATCAACGGGTTCGGCTTCCTGATCGTGTACGCGGTCCTCGGCGTCGCGGTGGCCCGGGTTGCCGACCGCGGAGCGTTCGGCGCGGTGATCGCCGGGTGTCTGACACTGTGGGGCACCATGACCATGCTCGGCGGTGCCGTGCAGTCCGGCTTTCAGCTCGCGCTCACCCGGGTGGGCGTCGCGGTCGGCGAGGCAGGTAGCACCCCGGCCGCACATGCCTATGTGGCCCGCAACTTCCCCCGGAGCGTCGCGCGGCACCCCTGGCGGTCATCACGTTCTCGATTCCGCTGGCCAGCGGCGCCAGCCTGATCGGCGGCGGTCTGTTGGCCGAAAACCTGGGGTGGCGAACGGCTTTCGTGGCGATCGGCGCGTTCAGCGTGGTGTTCGCCCCACTGGTGTTGTTGATCGTCGGAGCCCGCCAGTCACTGCCGGTTGCGGAACACCAGGAGCAGGACGTGACCGACAGGTGGTGGGGGCTGCTGCGCAAGCGCAGCTTCCTGGCCGTCATCGGTGGGACCGCATTTGTCTCGGCCGCCGGTTACTCGCTGACCACGTTCTCGCCGGCCTTCCTGATGCGGACGCGTTCCATGTCACTCAGTGAGGTCGGGTGGGAGTACGGCCTGGCCACCGGGCTGGCCGGGGTGCTCGGGCTGCTGATCGTGGGCCGGCTGGCCGATCGGCTGGCGGTGCGCGACCCGCGCTGGCTGCTGTGGATCGTCGTGGCGACGACGGCGTTGCTCCTGCCGGCTTCTGTGTTGGCGTTCACCGTCGAAAGCCGCCTGGCGTGCGTGTGGTTCCTGGCACTCAGCTACGTCATCGGCACGGCATACCTGGCGCCGTCCATTGCCGCCATCCACCGCCTGGTACTGCCGGCGCAACGGGCCACCGCGTCGGCGATCTTCCTGTTCTTCAACGCCATTCTCGGGTCCATCGGCCCGTTCGTCACCGGACTGATCAGTGACGCCCTGACCGCCGATCTCGGCGTGCACGCGCTGGGCCGGGCGCTGCTGATCCTGGTTCCGGTGCTGCAGCTGCTGGCCATGGGCTGTTATCTCGTCGCCGCCCGCTGGTACCGCAGCGACCTCATCGAGACGAACAACTAGTCCGTCGGGGTGCCCTCGGCACGCGCCCGGCGTCGGGTGGCGCCCCACAGCCCGACGGCGATGCCGACGACCGCTCCCCCGAGCCCGATGATCTGCTGTGACCGGGGCAGCTGGTCGTGTACCGCCACCCCGCCGAGCAGGTCTGCGGCGTCAGCGCCGCCGGAGGCCAAAAACCAGCCGCGGGTGTCCCTGCCGCGCAGTCCCGCCGTCAACAGCAGTCCGCCGATCAGCGCGTCGCGATATCCCATCGACCGCCACATCAGCTGCGCAGTTGCATCTGGTGTCTCCCGGGCACCCCACCACCGGTCGGCCCGCTTGGGGTCGACGAGGAACGAGACTCCCGACGCGAATCGGATGGCACCGGCGGCCAGCGCGGCCCAGTCGGCCATCAGCGTTTCTTCTTCGGATCGATGACCGTCGGCGGTCCGTCGGGATGGAGCGCACCTCCCTCGTTGAGCCAGTCGGCGATCTCTGCGGCATCTTCACGCGTGACTGGTCGACGCCTACTGAACAGCGATTTCACCTTTTTGGTCAGCTTCGGCATACCCCGATGGTAGGGCGGAATCGAGACGACTACCGCGGCTTGGCGAAGCCTGCGAAACCGCTTGTCAAACTGGCTGGAATACAGAGCTTTTCGAAGCTGCCCGGACGTGGGGGCCGGCCGCCATGGCGACGATTTTTCCGCAACCGGTCCCTCGAATCGTCTCCACCGCGATAATCGAGGAAGCCGAGCTCGAAGAGGAGCAAACCCATGGCCACCATCGAAGCCAACGCAGAGACGTCACCGTTCCGGGAGGACGTCGAGGCCACGCAGGTCTACATCGACAGTCCTCGGTTCGCCGGTATCACCCGCCTGTATTCGGCGCGTCAGGTCGCCGAGCAGCGAGGCACGATCCCGTCGGACTATCCGGTGGCCCGTGAGGCCGCCACCGCGTTCTTTCCCTATCTTCGCGATCTGTTCGCCCAAAAGCTGAGCATCACCACCTTCGGGCCGTACTCGCCGGGTCAGGCGGTCGCGATGAAACGGATGGGGATCAGAGGGATCTACCTGGGTGGATGGGCCACCTCGGCCAAGGGATCCATCAGCGAGGACCCCGGACCCGACCTCGCCAGCTACCCGCTGAGCCAGGTGCCCGACGAGGCGGCCGGGCTGGTCCGGGCACTGCTGACCGCCGACCGCAATCAGCAGTACCTACGGCTGCGGATGACCCCGGAACAGCGCGCAGCCACCCCGGCCGTCGACTACCGGCCGTTCATCATCGCCGATGCCGACACCGGTCACGGCGGCGATCCGCATGTGCGCAACCTGATCCGCCGCTTCGTCGAGTCCGGGGTGCCGGGTTACCACATCGAAGATCAGCGTCCCGGTACCAAGAAGTGCGGCCACCAGGGCGGCAAGGTGCTGGTGCCCTCGGATGAGCAGATCAAACGGCTCAACACCGCCCGGTTCCAGCTGGACATCATGCGAGTGCCCGGCATCATCGTCGCCCGCACCGACGCCGAGGCCGCCAACCTGATCGACAGCCGCGCCGACGAGCGTGACCAGCCTTTCCTGCTGGGGGCGACGAACCTGACGGTGCCGACGTACAAGTCGTGTTTCCTGGCCATGGTGCGCCGGTTCTACGATCTCGGCGTCACCGAACTCAACGGGCATCTGCTCTATGCGCTGCCCGCCGGCGAATATGCGACCGCCGAGGCCTGGCTGGAACGCGAGGGCCTCACGAACACCATCGCCGAAGCCGTCAAGGCTCACGTTGCCGGTGATTCGGTGGACGCCATGTTCGACAAGGTCGAGTCGGCGTTCGTCGAGGCGTGGCAGGCCGATGCCGGGCTGAACACGTACGGCGAGGCGGTCGCCGAGCTGCTGGAGTTCCGGGAAGGTGAGGGTGAGCCGGCCGCGATGAGCGCCGCGGACTGGCGTGACTTCGCCGCGCGGGCGTCGTTGTACACGGCGCAGGAGAAGGCACGCGAGCTGGGCGCGGACGTGGCCTGGGACTGCGAGCGGGTCAAGACCCCCGAGGGCTACTACCAGGTGCGCGGCGGCATTCCGTACGCCATCGCGAAGTCGCTGGCGGCCGCGCCGTTCGCCGACATCCTGTGGATGGAGACCAAGACCGCCGACCTGGCCGACGCCAAGCAGTTCGCCGACGCCATCCACGCCGAGTTCCCCGATCAGATGCTGGCCTACAACCTGTCACCGTCGTTCAACTGGGACACCACCGGCATGACCGATGACGAGATGCGGGCGTTCCCTGCGGAACTCGGCAAGATGGGGTTCGTCTTCAACTTCATCACCTACGGTGGCCATCAGGTCGACGGCGTGGCATGTGAGGAGTTCGCGACCTCCCTGCAGCAGGAGGGCATGCTGGCGCTGGCGCGGCTGCAACGCAAGATGCGGCTGGTCGAATCCCCTTACCGCACACCGCAGACACTCGTCGGCGGTCCGCGCAGCGACGCGGCGCTGGCCGCCTCTTCGGGCCGTACTGCCACCACCAAGGCGATGGGCGCCGGCTCCACGCAGCACCAGCATCTGGTGCAGACCGAGGTGCCCAAGAAGCTCCTCGAGGAGTGGCTGGCGATGTGGGGCGATTACTACAAGATCGGCGAGAACCTGCGGGTGCAGCTGCGGCCCCGCCGCGCCGGATCGGATGTCCTCGACCTCGGCATCTACGGCGACGGTGACGAGCCGCTCGCCAACGTCGTCGTCGATCCCATCAAGGATCGGCATGGCCGCAACATCCTGACGGTGCGCGACCAGAACACCTTCGCCGAGAAGCTGCGCAAGAAGCGTCTGATGGACCTCATTCACGTGTGGCTGATCCACCGGTTCAAGCCGGAGATCGTCTACTACGTGACGCCGACGGAGGACAACGTCTATCAGACCGAGAAGATGAAGGCGCACGGTATCTTCAGCGATGTGTACCAGGAGGTCGGCGAGATCATCGTGGCCGACGTGAACCAGGCCCGTATCGATGAACTGCTGGCACCTGATCGTGAGGCGCTCGGACGGTTGATCCGCAAGGAGGACTAGGGCTTCGGCGGTTCAGCTCACTGCCGCATGTGTGATGCGCCGCCGATGTACCAGGTCTGTCCGTTGATCCATTCGGCCTCGTCGGACAGCAGGAACGCGGTGACAGCGGCCAGGTCGGCCGGCCTGCCCAGGCGGGTGACCTTGGCGGCCATCAGGAACATCTGCTGTATCTGTTGATCGTTCTGCCGTTCCTGGGTCTCCCCCATGACCAGGCCCGGCATCACGGCGTTGCTGCGAATCCCTTTGGCCCCGTAGTTGTTCGCCACGTGCCGGGTCAGCTGATTGACCGCGGCCTTGGAGGCGTTGTACGCCACGTGCATGGGGTCGGTGCCGAGCGATCCTCCCGATGAGGTGTTGACGATGCTGCCGCCACCGTGTTCGAGCAGATGCGGCAGCACCGCCCGGATGGTGCGGACGAAGCCGAGCAGGTTGACGTCGAGGGTGCGATGCCACACCTCGAGCGGGGTGTCCAGGATCGTGGTGTCACGCCCGAGATTGTGCTCCGACAGGTCGGCGCCGACGTTGTCCAATCCGTGGACCGCGCCGAACTCGGCGATCGCGGCGTCGACGAGGTGTCGTACGGATTCGTCGTCGGCCAGGTCGAATTCGACCGCGATCGCCGCGCCGCCCGACGCGGTGATGGTCTCGACGGTGGCTTTGGCGCCCTGCATGTTGACGTCGCCGACGACCACCGACGCGCCCTCTGCGGCCAGCCGTTTGGCGGTGCCGGCTCCGATGCCCGTTGCTCCCCCGGCGACGATGAACGTCTTGCCCTCAAGCCCGAGCATCGAGGTCGATCTTCTCGATCGGGTTGGACCGTTCGAGCATGCCGAAGGTCTCCTCACCGTCCCACCGGTAGCGCACTCCGGCCTGTTGCAGGGCCGGGAAGTTCGGGTTCTCCTTCTTCATCTCGCGCACCGAGAACGTGTTGTCGTTGTGGTGGATGTCGTGGGTCGAGAAGACCGTCTCCCCCTCGATGTGCACCCGGCCCTCTGCGGTTTCCAACACCACCGATACGTCCTCACCCAGCGCCTGCAGCTTCGTCAGCCACGGTGCCTCCACGGCACGTGCCGGCATCAGGCCACCGTCGCCGGTGAAGAGATACCCCTCGTTGAAGGTGGGCTGCCCGTCGTCGCGCGGCGGGTAGGCGATATAGCCGAATGCCTTGCCGCTGGGGAAAATCGCCGACTGCCAGGCATGCCCCCAGAAGCTGCCCAGCTTGCGCACGCCCTGCCTGCGGATCCGCAGACCGCTGCCGGTGAGGTCCTGACTGTCCCCGTTGATGGTCACCGATCCGCGCGCCCGGAACAGCTGCTCATAGCGGGGGCCGCCGATCAGGTCGCCCTCCACCGAGTTCTTGATCCGGTCCCCTGCTGCCTTCTGCAGTGAGCCCTGGATCCACGGAGGCACAGCCATGTTCGCCTCGACGTGGAACGCCACATCTACCAGGGGGCCATCGGAGGTGCCCGCCACCAGATCGGCCGACGACGTCTCGACGGCCTTACCTTCGTACGTCATCGTCCAGGTCTGGAACGGCTCGACGCAGCGGAAGGCCAGCCCACCCGCGCCGAGAACCGTCGGCCTGCCGTCGGGGCCCTCGGCCGGCAACGAGGGCGCCCCGTCGCGCAGGCGGTAGACCCGCCCGTCGGGGAACGCCAGATTGATCTGCATCTCATGGTTGTCCCAGTTCGCCGCGACCGCCTCGATGCCGATGCGGGGCAACCCGATCTTGCCGCGGTCGTCGACAGTCCAAAAGCTCACGGAATCCCGCATTTCCGGGTTGTCCGGACGCTGCGCGAAGACGAATTCGCGGGACGGGTCGATTCCGCCGGTGAGGTCAATTGCCATGCGGGTTCCTGTTCTCGTGAGTGGTCCAACGGGCGGCGTGTTCGGCGTACCGGGCGAAGCGGGGCCGCACCTGATCCAGGTCGAGGTCGAACATCGCCGGGTCGGCGTGGGAGCTGGGCTCGCGTTCGGCGGCGGCATCAGTCCACCAGCTGTCCATCCGCTCGGCGAATTCGTCGGTCACGTGCTGTCCGAGCCAGGAGTACAGGGCGGTGACCTCGCCGATCGGGTCGGCCTGCATGGCCCGAAAATCGATGTCGTAGAACCGGTCCCTGTTGCCTTCGGCACGAAACGCCAGCGCACGGTCCATGCCGAGCGACCAGTGCTCGACGTTGAGCCTACCGATGTAGGGCCGGTCGATCTCGTCGGTGAACGTGCCGATGATGTCGGCATACAGGTCAGCCACCGAGAGAATGACGTCGGTCGGATCCCGGTGCGTCATCACGAACCTGGCGTCCGGGAACGCCTGGCCCACCGCCTCCAGCCACAGCACGTGGGACGGACACTTCAGCCGCCAGGGCCGCTCGGGTTCGCCCCACTGCAACAGCTTCATCACCCGGCGCTGATACTGCAGAGTCGTTGCCAGATCGGCCTTTTCCACGAGCCAGGTGGAGTACGTGGGCACCTGGGCGAAGGATTGGAACAGGTGCGACTTGAAGTCCAGGGCCATCAACTCGTGGCATTCCATGGGACCGTGCGTCGCTGCCGGGACGTGATGCCGCGTACCGACCATCTCTCCCTTGTCGGGTGGAATTCGGGGGTCGTCGCCCCGCACCGTCGACGGCGGTGGGCAAGGCTGCGAGGATTCCCACCGGCGCAGGTAGCGCACGTCAGGGTCCTGGGCGAGCAACATCGACAGGGCTGTGGAACCCGTGCGCGGCAATCCTATTCCGACGACGGGAGCCACGATGGGCACCTCGTCGATCTCCGGGTGGCGGCGGTACCAGTCTTCGACCTGCAGTCGCTGGGCGAGATACCCGGCGATCCTCGGATAGAGAAACGCCTCCCCGCGCGCGTTGAGGCGAGCCTCGGTCTCCAGCGACGCCAACAGGATCGTCAGGCCCTCCTCGAAGGAGTCGTCACCGAAGTCCGTCAGCCCCGTCTGCTCGATCGCACTGGCCTTGAGGTCGGTGGTCGTCGGCATCTCAGTTCATCCACTGGCCGCCGGCGACGTCGATCGTCTGCCCGCACAGGTAATCGGCTGCTTCCGACGCCAGGAACGCCACCATGTTGGCCGCCTCCTCCGGCAGCGATGCCCGGCCGAGTTGCACCTGGGTGGTGATGGCCTCCAGGATCGCGCCGCGACCCGCGAAGTGGGCCGGGGTCTTCGGATCGAGCAGGTACTCCATCATCTCCGGTTTGATCATGATGCCCGGCGCCACCCCGAGCACATTCACTCCCCGTGGCGCGACTTCATGGGCGAGGTTTCGGGTGAACCCGACAACGCCCGACTTGCACGCGTTGTACACCACCAAACCACGCTGCTGGATGCGGCCGCCGACCGAGCCGATGTTGATGATCTTGCCCGACCCTTGTGGCAGTAGGAATTCCAACGCGGCATGAGCGCCGTACATCATCATGGTCAGACTGCCCAGCACCGTGTGGTCGATGTCGGCCTTCGTGTGTTTCTCGAACGGGCCACCGACCACCATCACCGGATTGTTGACCATGATGTCCAAGCCGCCCAGCTGCTCGTGTGCGATGTGAATCGCGTCG
The DNA here is from genome assembly GCF_058536225.1 of Mycolicibacterium arcueilense. Classification (NCBI taxonomy): domain Bacteria; kingdom Bacillati; phylum Actinomycetota; class Actinomycetes; order Mycobacteriales; family Mycobacteriaceae; genus Mycobacterium; species Mycolicibacterium arcueilense. Next base: position 46,494 of record NZ_JBZTYL010000025.1, on the reverse strand, counting down.
TGCACCTGATCCCAGTCGGACATGTCGGCCTTCACCGGGTACGCCTTGACTCCCCACCGCTGCTCGATCTCGTCTGCGCGGCGTTGAACCTTCTCGAAAGTGCGCCCGATCAATGCGACATCGGCCCCGAGCCCGGCCAGGCGGTTGGCGATCGCCTGGCCCAGCCCGTCACCGCCCGCGCCGGTGACAAACGCCTTCTTGCCCGAAAGGTCCATCAACTCGGTGACGCGCTTGTCGATGATGTGTCGGGGCAGGCTGTCGAGATTCAGGGCGGCGATGGCGTCGGCATCGTCTTGGACCGTCATGGGGTTGGCTCCTCTCACCATGGCTTCGAGAGAAACGCTAGGGCCGTGGCGGAGCGCAGAGGTAATACCGATTTCGGCATCCAGTCATGCCGATATTCGATGGCTGGTATATCTCGATGGGTATGGACACCCACCGGCTCAAGTACTTCCTGCGCATCGCCGAGGAGCGGTCGATCACGCGCGCGGCCGGACTGCTCGGTATCGCCCAACCGGCCTTGAGCCGCCAACTGCAACTGCTCGAGGAAGACCTCGGCGTCGCGCTGTTCACCCGCACCCGGCGCGGTGTCGAGCTGACCGAGGCAGGCGAGCGACTTCGCGCCTCGACCGCGGGGCCGCTGCGCCAATTGGAGTTGGCCGTCCAGTACGCCGGGACACCGTTGGCCCGACTCGACCGGACGCTGCGCCTCGGCCTGCCGGAGTCGACGGTCGATGTCTTGACCGCACCCCTGCTCGGAAGCCTGGCTGCGGTATTTCCCGAAGCCACCTTCTCGGTGACCGTCGGCAGTACGGACTATCTGGTCGAGGGCATGCTCAAGGGCGCGGTCGACATCGCACTCGTCAACCCAGTCCCCGATGACCGGGTTTTCTATCGAGAGTTGTTGTCAGAAGGACTGTTCCTGGTCGGCGGACCCGAATCGGACCTCGCCGCCGCGCGCGGCGTTGGGTTCGGCGATGTCGTCGGATTGCCGCTTGTGGTGCCGCGGTCGTCGTCGGGAGTCGGTATGGCACTGCAGAATGCGGCGTTGCGAGCCAAGGTCCAATTCAGTCACCGGATCACGACCGATTCGCTTCCGGTGATGAAGAATGTGATCGAGGCGGGTTTGGTCTACGGAGTCCTGCCGCTGTCAGCGTGCCGTCGCGAAATCGACGACGGGCGTTTGCGATTCGCACCGGTTGAGGACGCGACGCTCACTCAACGGCTCGGCGTCGCCGCGACGGCACAGCTCGATCTGCCACGCGAGCTCAGTGTGAAGATCGGTGACACCATCCGCGAGGAGGTCGCGGCCCTGGTCAGGTCCGGTACCTGGGCGGCAGACTTGATGGCCACCCGGCCGTGGAATCCGATGCACGGGTGACGGGTTGAACCCCGACCCCACGGTTAGGGGTCGGCCTCCCGATCTTCTTCCGGTGGATGGAACAGGTCTTCGGGGTGCCAGTAGTGGTTGGTGCGGTCTTGGCCGGTGTCCAGCAGCGGCGGTGGGATCCATTCGACGCGACCGTCATCGCGGATGCGGGTGTGCCAACCCTTGTCGTGGACGAGCCGATTGCTCTTGGGGCAAGCCAGGGTGAGGTCGGCAATATCAGTTAATCCACCTTGGCTGAAGTCCTTTCGGCCGTGGTGGACCTGGCAACGATCGGTGGAGCACGTACAGCCGGGCCGGGTGCAGCCGCGGTCACGGTTGTGCAGCACGATCCGCTGCCCGGGGGTGGCGACGCGCTTGGACCGGCCCAGATAGAGCGGGACCTGGCGGTGATTTTCGTAGATCACCAGGTAATGGTGGGCGTGGGCGGCCATCCGGATGACATCGCCGATCGGCAATTCGGTGCCGGTGGTGGCCAGTCCGATGCCGGTCCTGGTTTCCAGTTCCCGCAAAGTTGTGGATACCACGATGGATACCGGTAGCCCGTTGTGCTCGCCCAGTTCCCCCGAGGACAGCACGTTACGGCCCATGGCGACCAGCGCATCGTGATAGCGTTCGGCGGCGGTGCGGGTGTCGGATGCAATGGCCTCGGCGGTGGGAGTGCCGGTGGTGCAGGGGTATTCGTCGGCGGGATTGCACATGCCCGGGCCGCCGTAGCGCGACAGGATCGGGAGGATGGTGGCGCGGGCTTCGGGGGTGAGTCGGCCACGGATTTCGCTGGTGCCATCGGCTTGTTGAGCCCCGATGACGATCTCACCGTGGCGACGGCATTCGGCGTCGATAGGCTCGGTGCCGTCCTGGTTGAGCAGGAACGCGATCCGATCAGCGCACTGTTTCAGGATCTCCGGACTGTTGCCGCTGGCGATGCGGGCCAGATCAGCCTCGATCTGGGCGTGGGTAGCCGCATCGAGCGGCACAGGCGGTTTGGCGAAGAACTTCTTGATCACCGCCACGTGCTCGGCGTTGATCGCACCGGCAGCCTGGGCGTCGGAGGTGGCCGGCAGTGCCGGCGCCAGCGACTCCCCGGTGACAGTGGTGTGCGGGCCCAGGACAGCGGCTTCGGTGACGCGGCGTTTGGCTTCCTTGGTGCTGATGCGCAGCCGGATGGCCATCACATCGGCCCAGCTTTTCGCACCGATCTCGGCCGGGGTGGTGCGGGTTTGGATCTCGGCCAACAGGGCGTGGTCCACCGCGGGCAAGCACCTGAGATGGTGTTCACGGCGGGACTGTAGCTCCAGAAGCTCGGGCAGGCTCAGCCCCTGATAGTGGAGGGCAGCCAGTTTCGCGCAGGCGGTGTCGTACTCGTCGTAGGCAGCCATCACCGACTCTCGATCAGAGATGGCCTTCGCAAGCATGTTCGAATTCTATCGCTGTCAACCGACAGCCGAAGAAGTTATCCACAACGCTCGATTCATCCACAGATATTGCCCCACAGGAGAATTAGGCCTTGACAACCCACCCTGCACTGGCTCGCGCAGCGACGCATGCGAGGGCGAATCCGCCGAGCGCCGACCAGCCCAGCACACCGTCGAGCCCGTTCTTGGCCATCAGCGTCAACGCGGCGCCGGCCACGCACAGCAGCACACCGGTCAGCACCGACCGCGCGCCCCGAATCTGAACGCGGCTGTCCCACCACGGCAACGGGCGATGCTCCAGCGGCGACAGCAGCCGGAAGGCGACCGCCATAAGAACAGCGAAAACCACTGCGCGCAGCGCCAGGTGGGCCCAGAAGCCAGGAGCATACGGATTGAAAGCGTCGAGACCGACGGCGTGCAGGCTGAACGCGGCGATCGCGATCACTGGGATGTGCCACAGGTACAGCGTCATGGCACCGCCGTTCCCCGTCGCCACCACGCGCCAGACCCGGGGCCTGGCCGCCCAGCGCCGGATCGGATTCGCAGCGGCGATGAACAGGCACGACATCCAGATGCAGTGCAGTGCCAGCAGCAGCGTCGGCGGCGACACGTTCGACACCCGCTCCGTTCCAGTGACAACCAGGGAGACGTCGTAAATGCCCGTGAGAGCGACGATTACCTGCGCGCTGAAAGCGACGACCGCGATCACCAGCGCCCGCAGCGCACAGATCAGGTGCCGCGCGTAGGCCACCCCGATCACGACCGGGATCAGCCAGACGACGATCAGGTTGGCGGTGCCGGCCTCCGGCGTACCGACTGCGAACCGGATGGCATCCACCACCCCGGACGCCGCGAGCAGTCCGGCGACCACCCACGCCAGCGCCCGGCCGGTGGTCAAGCGCATCAGCGCCGGAACGAACGCAAGCGCCACCAGATAGACGCCCAGAAACCACAGCAGCGCCACGCATTCGCGCCCGAGGGCTGATGCGGATGCGGCACCCATCGTCGCGCGCACCACGAGGAGGACGACCGTCCACATGGCCAGGTACCACAACACCGGCCGGCACAGTCGCTGGGCGCGGGCGAGCAGCCATTCACCCCAGGGTCGTCCGTCGCGCCAGCTGTAAGCACCCGCGGCCCCACCAGCCATGAAGAACAGCGGCATCACCTGCAGCACCCAGGTGACCGGGGCCAGCGCGGGCAAGGCGCCGAGGATGTTGCCGACCCGCACACCACTGGAGTCGATGGTCGCCAGCAGCAGTGCGCAGTGCCCGAATATCACCACGAGCAGGGCGCCCAGACGTGCCACATCGACGGCGCGGTCGCGTTCTGGTTTGGTGTCGTGGGTTGCGGCGTCTACCGACGGCACCACATCAGGGCTTGCCATGGGTTCAGTCTGCCGGGCAAGAGGGCGGTGAGGGATGCGTAGTCCTACCTTGTTTTCCCGGCCGTCACCTTCGTGGCCACAGCATCAGGCCCGCCGCGAGCAGCAACGCCGGGGGCACGGCCCACACCACAAACCACGCCGACCGCCCCGAGCCCGCATTCAGTGTCACCTCATTCGGGGGTACCGTGCGCGCCCACGCGATGAACGCATCAGCCACGGGGAGAACACCGAACAGATAGCGCGTGGTGCGAATACCCACCGGCAGCCCGACCAGCTCGACCTGCCGAGTCAGCCGGCCGGCCAGGTCTCGGTCGCCGTTGGCTTGCGCCGCCGCCAATCCGACGGCCGAGGCACTCAGGCTCACTCCGAAGATCAATGGGCCACTGTCGACGTCTGCGTCGCCGTCGGTGCCGGACGGGTACTCCAGAATTCCGGCCAGGCCGGCCTTGCTCGTGACGAACCTGTCGGAAAACCGCTGCCACTGATCGTCTTTGATTCCGACCACGTCATCGACCGAGGGCCAGAAGGTCTGGACGATGGCTTGTGAAGACCCTCGTGGTCCGGTGAGCGCGTGGGCGCGGGCATCGACCTGGTGCGGCAGCAGGCCCGTGTCCGGATCGGCGGCGGCCAACGCCCGCTCGCGCCAGTCGGCCAGATCCTGGCGCCACGGCAGATCGAGCAGTGAGATCGCCTGGGCGAGCGCTCCCGCTGCCACGACCGAATCACACGGCCAGAATTGCCCCGGATAGCTGGCAGGGAATGGTGAATCCGTTTGCCCCAGAGCTGAATGCACGACACCGGCCCGGTCCCGCACTGCTGCACGGTCGGCATCGGAGCCCGAAGCCCGTGCGATGGCGGCAGCCAACGCAAGTGACCAGCCCGCTGCGAACATTCCGTGCTCCGGGACCATTCCGCTGCCGAATACCGCGACAGATTCCGGGGCTTCGATGGCTGCCAGCCGGGTCCTGGCCCGGGCCAGATAACCGGCGGATCGCGGGTCTGCGCCGAGCCGCGCGGCGACCTGAGCCTCCGCCAGACCGGTCAGCACCCTGGTGAAGTATTCGCCCTCCGGGAAGAGGCCCTGCATTTCGGTGTCACGGCCTGAATCCAGGGCTGAGTCGAGGAATCCGAGTTGACGTTCCGCCCGGTCAGGCAGGGGCCCGAACCCGATGTAGAGCACATGGACCAGGGACAGCAGTCCGAGCACCACCACCAGCGTCGCGGCCACCATCCGCGCCCGTGTGAGCATCCTGGCAGTGTAGGAGCCTGGATCGACGCTGCCACCGCGCAGCTACGTCGACATCAAGCTTCCCGACCGGCCCGGGTATCCCTATCCGACCGAGGGCGTGGGCTGAGAGCTGACGAACGGTAGGCGTACGGATGGCGAAGATTGCCCGCCGCGGCGCTGACAGCAGTAGATTGCTGCCGTGGGGAAACGACGGTTGGCCGGCGGCCGGGGACGCTTGCTGGCGCTTGCCGCCTCCGTCACCCTCGCTGCGGGCATGGTGTACGCGCAGAACGCCGCGCCGGAGTGTTGTGCAGAGGTCCCAGCTGCGGCACCGCCCACCAGCCAGCAACCGGCACCGGTCGCCGCGCAGGCCGAGTTGGTGGCGGCCAGTGCGCCCGTCGTAGCCCGCGATTTCCAGTTCTCCCTGCCGAAGGGCCCGGCGCCTGAGAGCGGGCTCCAGGTCAAGACGATCTGGGTGGCCCGTGCCATCGCCGTGATGTTCCCCGAGATCACCACCATCGGCGGATATCGCCAGGATGCGCTGAAGTGGCATCCCAACGGTCTCGCGATCGACGTGATGATCCCGAACTATCACTCCAAAGAAGGCATCGCCCTCGGCAATCAGATCGCCGGATTCGCATTGGCCAACGCCAAGCGCTGGGGGGTGCTGCACGTGATCTGGCGGCAGGGCCTCTATCCGGGAATCGGCGCGCCCCATTGGACCGCCGACTACGGCAACGAGACCCTCAACCACTTCGACCACGTCCACATCGCCACCGATGGTGGCGGCTATGCCACGGGCCACGAGACCTACTTCCTGGGTTCGATGTCGAAATAGCTGCGCCCCGAATCGGCCAACTAGATCCGTAGTCAAAAAGTCGGCGGCAGGTAGGGTGCTGTCGATGAAGCGCGTACAGGTGGTGCGCGGCTACGGCGGCGTCAGTGCGGCCGACCGCCGCACCGAACGGCGGGGCAAGCTGCTCGCCGCCGGACGACAGATCTGGGGCGAGTCGGGGATCACCGAGGTCACCGTACGTGCGGTCTGCAGCGCTGCCGGGCTCACGTCACGCTACTTCTACGAGCAATTCGAAACCCGAGACGCGTTGCTGTATGCCATTTCTGACGATGTGCGCGATCAGTTACTGACCGCACTGGTCAACGCCGGTGTCGGCGATCCGGGCACGCTGACCGACAAACTCCGCTCGGCCCTCACCGCATTCCTGAACATCATCGCGGCCGACCCGCACATCCACCGCATCGCCACCGGCGACGTCAGCAGCGTCGCCGGGCTGACAGAACATCGCACCCACATCCTGGAGATGATCACCGGCCTGATCGTCCAACTCGCCCCCGACGTACTGACCACGGCCGCTCCGGATCCGTCCGCGCTGCGCCGCGGGGCACAGTTCATGGTCGGCGGCGTGAACCAGATCATCGAAGCCTGGCTGGAGGATCCCACCGAAACGCCGGAGAAACTCGCGGCCGAATGCGCCGACCTCTGCGTCGCCGTGGTGCACGGGGTCACGCGGTCGGACGACTGATTCAGGTGCCCGGCGCCACCGCGACATCCGGACAGAAGTTGTGCAACGCCGCGGACACCACGAGCCTGGCCTTATCGAACGGATAGGCCGACCGGGCCTCGGCGATCTGCATCGCCAGATCATCGGGACGCATCGACGGATCTTCGTGTGCCGTCAGGCATGCCTGCTGTCCGAGCTGTAGCAGAACGTCACGGTTGGCATCGGAGACCGGCAGCCCGACCGCGGAGACCTCGGCGAGAAAGCCCTGATCATCGGCGAGTGCTGCCGGGGCCGAGACGAGCGCGGCCGCAACTGCCACCACGGGGATCATCAGCGTCTTCATGCCCGTCACTGTGGCAGATCCGGTTCGGGATCCAAGGGACCCGCGCCGCCAACAGGGCCGTGCGCTCACATCCAACTCGGCGGCCGGATCGAATTCGCCACGTCCACAAGGCGGTAGCGGTGACGCCGCCGCGGCGAGTGCCGGGCGAGTTCCCGCAGCACCTCCTCGACACCGACGCGTAGACCCCGGTTCTCGAAGGGATGGTCGAGAAGCGGTTCGTCGGAGGCCTTCACAGCGCCCGAGCGGAGCCAGTCGAGGGCGATACCGAGGACGAACGCACGGATCTGCAGTACGCGTGGCTCGGTCTCGGGCAGTCCGCCCACCCGCCGCGCGGCATCGCGCAAGTCCGCCTCGGTGATCTCCGCGCCGGGCCGCCCGTCGAGCCGCAGGACCACCGACGTGAGTTGGGCTTCACCGTAATGGCGTGAGGTCACCGGGACCTGGTCGAGCACTTCGATTGCGCCGGCGCGGTCACCGTGGCCGGCGAGCACCCGGGCCAGACCGAACGCCGCACTCACCATGGCATGGTCGGTACGCCACAAGGTTCGGTAGTCCCGTTCGGCCAACTGCCACAACCGTTCCGCATCCGGTACGTCATCTGTATCGATCAGTAGTTCGGCCGTCGCGGCGGCCGCCAACTTGGGTGCCGCTTCACCGGGAAGCAATGCGACGACACGCTCGAAGCAGGCCAGGGCCGCCTCCAGATCACCGGCCCGCAGGCCGTCGATCCCGTCGTCCCATTCGATTTGCCAGTCCTCGTCGGACTCCTCGACCGGCACCGGCCTCGGCAGGGCATCCGCGACGTCGCGGCCGCGCAGCGCAACGGTGCGCCGCCGGCCGTCGACGAACACGTCGGTGCCCCGCAACGCCAGGTCGGCGCCGAATGTGGCAGGCGGCGGGCCGAAGAGCGTCGATGTTCGCGGACACGGTGAACCCGTCTGCTCGGCGAGGATTTCGTGCAGCACGCCCCGGCACTGGTCGGCCATCTCGTCCACCGACGAGAACCGCTGCGCGGGCCGGGGGTTGGTGGCACGGACCAACAGCCGGTAGAAGGACTCGTACCGTTCGAACAGCGGTATCTCGTCGCGGCTGGGCAGTGCCTCGGCGTAGCGGTCGTTGGACAGGTCGACGGTCAGCTTGGCCAGCGTGCGGCCGACCGTGTAGACGTCGGTGGCGACAGTGGGCCCGGTCCGGACGATCTCAGGGGCCTGAAATCCTTTGGTGCCGTATATGTATCCGAACTCCTCGACGCCGGAGACCGCACCCATGTCGATCAACTCGATATTGTCCTCGGTGAGCATGATGTTCTCCGGCTTGAGATCGTTGTAGACCAGGCCGAGGGAGTGCAGGTAGGACAGCGACGGCATGACGTCGAGCAGATAGCCGAGCGCCTGCTCCACCGGCATCATCTGTCGGGCTTCTCCGCCCGAGGAAGGCTGCTGCTTCGCCAGGATGGCTTCAAGGGTCGTTCCGCCGATGTACTCCATCACGATGTAACCGACCGGCCGGCCGTCGAAGCCAGGATGTTCGACGAAGTTGTAGATCTTGACGATGCCGGGGTGATTCACCATCGCGAGGAATTGGCGTTCGGCGACAGCGATCTCCTGCGCCTGCTGCTCGCCGGGTTGGAGCAACCCCTTCAGCACCACCCAGCGGTCGCTGACATTGCGGTCGATCGCCAGATAGATCCAGCCGACACCCCCGTGCGCGATGCAGCCCTGGACGTCGTACTGACCTGCCACCAACTCGCCGGTCTCCAGCTGCGGTGAGAACGAGAACACCGTGCCGCACTGCGGACACACCCCATCGCTGGGGCCCGGGCGGCCGGCACTCCCCCGCCCCACCGGACGCCCGCAGCCCGGGCACACCCGTTTCGACTCGGCGACAACAGGATTGGTGAGAATGGCACCGGCAGGTTCGATGTCCTCCCGAACTGGGATCTCGACCAGGCCGTCGCCCACGCGCCGGCGGCCGGTGCGCAGCCGAGGACGGGTTGTCGCCCCCTCGGCCTTGACCGGTGCCGATTCGGTCACCAGGACGGCCCGCGTGCCCTCTTGCCCTGCCATGTCAGTCCCGATACCTCGGCTCCGGCGGATGTGGCGCAGCGCCGAGAACGTTGAGCCACTTGCGATACAGCGACAACCAGGTCCCGTCGCGCCTTATCCGTTCCAAGGTGCCGTTGACCGCCCGGACCAGATCCTCGCGGGACTTGTTCACCCCGATGCCGTAGGGCTCGGCCTCCAGGCTGGGGCCGGCCAGGTGCAGGTTGGGATCCTGGACCGCCATGCCGGCCAGTATCGAATCGTCGGTACTGACCGCGTCGGTCTGCCCCTGCTGCAGCGCCACCAGGCAATCGTCCCAATTCTGAACGGCGAGCAGGGTCGCTTCGGGTGCCACCCGCGCGACGGTGGCCAGCGAAGTGGTGTCCACCTGTGAACAAACCCGTTTCCCGGCCAGATCTCCCGGCCCCTCGATCGGCGAATCCTTCGGCACCAGCAACCGCTGATGCGCATCGAGATACACCGTCGAGAAGGCGATCTCCTCTGCACGAGCACACGTGATCGTCATCGCCTTCACGACGATGTCGACGGTGCCGTCCTGCACCGCGCTGATGCGCTCGGGCGAGGTCAGCAGGCGGAACTCCACCTTGCCTGGATCATCGAGCAGATCGCGGGCAACCTCGCGTGCGATGTCGACGTCGAAGCCCTGCAGCTCACCCGAAACCGGATCGCGAAAACTCATCAGGTTGGTGCTCTGGTCGATGCCGACCACCAGTCGGCCTCGCTGCCGGATCGCCTGAACCGCCGGGCCGGACACTGTCGATGGGCGCAAACTCGCTGTGGCATCGCAACTCTCGACCGGCACCCCGGGCACCTGTGACACCACGGCGGCACCGCTGGGCAGCGGTACCGTGGTGAGCGAAGCGGAGACCCGGACAAGTGGCTGAGCCGTGGCGCATCCCCCCACCACGGTCGCGGCGAGGAGGACAAGTCCGGCGACGGCCCGCATCAGTGGTACTCGCTCAGTCTCGGCGCGACACCGGTGGCAACCGCAAGTGCGGCCAGAACACTGATCGCTGCGGCGCCGGCGGGAAGCGCACTCAGCGCCGCGTAGGCGCGGGTGATCCCGTCGCGCTGCCGATCGCGCAAGCGGCCGATGTCGGCTCCCAGAGCCGCATCGAGCCTGCCGAACTGGGCCGTGGAGTGCTGCGGCCCGCCGTCCCGCGCGATCGCCACGGCCCCGGCGTAATCACCGCGGCCCAACAGTGTCCTGGCCTCGGCGTGCGATGCCTTCCAGCCCCGCAGTGCTTCTTGTGCCCCGTCGGCGGGGTGCTGGTCGAGAATCCGGCCGACATCGGTGGTGCGCTGTTCGAATCGGACGTCGGAGAGCGGGTCGGACCCGCGTTTGAGCAGTCCTAGGATCTCGTCGGCGCGGGCCTGCTGGACCAGAATCCGGGCAGTCACCGCCGATTCCAATGGCTCGCTGCCCTCGGTGCGAGCGCTGTTGACCGCATGCGTCACCACCAGCCCGGCTACTGCCAACCACACCGCGAGCACAATCATCAACACCGAGGCCACCACCAGACCCGGGTTGAGGCGGCGATGACTGCGCCTGGCGAGAAAAACCTGCGCCACCACCAACAACGCCACCACGAGCGCGGCTGCCGCGATCAACACCCACGGGGTGGCAGCCGACCGTCCCGATGCCGTGGCGGCCTCGGCCTGCGTCCGGTACAGCCGCTCGGCATCGGGCAGGATGGACTCCTGAAGCAGCGTGGACGATTCGCTGAGGTACCCGACGCCGATCGGGCGGCCCCCGCGGTTGGTCGCCCGGGCAGTCGCCATCATGCCGGTGTACACCGCCAGCTGGTTGGACAGGTCGGTGAGCAACGTCAGCGATCGGATGTCGTTGGGCGACACCCCATTCGATGCGGTGACCAGACCGGCCGACGCCTCCCCTACGGACGCGTCGTAACGCTCACGGATCTCGCGCGGTTCGACACCACCGGCCAGAAACGCGGTGGCCGCGGTGGTGTTGGCCGACGACAGCGCACTGTAGATCCGTTGCGCGGCATCGGCCAGCGGCTCGGTGTGCGACCGCAGGGTCTCCAGTTCGCGTTGCCGGCTGGACTCCATCACCGACGCCGCCACGCCCACAATCAGAATCGCCACCACCAGGACGACGGCCAGCACCGCTATCCGGCCCGGTGTGGCCCGCAGGAAATCGACGATCGGCCGATCTAGTTCCTCGGCGTCGGCAAGCACGGACTCGCCGAGTGTGAGTGTCTGCCGACTCTCCGGCTCACCGCTGTGCACTCGACATCACCTCGCCGCAGGCTGGTCCGAATTGCACGGTAACCCCCGCCAACGCGCTACGCGGGGTTATTACGCGGCCGCCACGCTCTCAGCGGCCATCACCTCCGCGGCCGCGCGCTCACCCGAGCGAACCGCGCCGTCGATCCACCCGCACATGATGGCCGAACTCTCCGTGCCGGCCCAGTGAATGCGCCCGCACGGCTCTCGGAGGGCATGGCCGAATTCGGTCAGCACACCCGGCGGCGCGTGGCTGATCATCCCGCCACCCGAGTAACGCTCCACGGTCCAGTTCTGTTCGTGGTAACTGATCGGAGAGGCGGCCTTCGGACCGAACCGGTCGATCAACTCGCCGATCACCACGGATTTGCGTTCCGCCGCATCGAGTAGCCCGAGCCGCCGGGCGGCAGGCCCTTCGGTGATGACGCACATGATCCCCGGGGTGCCGGTGTCGGTACACGCGTCGATGGTCAGCGTCGCCGGACTCCCGGGAGCCGCGGACTGCCCGCACAGTCCGTCGGCCCGCCAGAACGCCGTGTCGTAGACGACCGAGATCTTGAAGACCGCACCGCTGGGCATCCGTTGATGGAGAAACATCCGGTCGACGGGAAGCATTGGCTCATAGGTGATCTGGCTCGCCACGGCCAACGGGACAGCGACGATCGCCTGCCGCGCCCGGACTGTCATGCCGTCGGCATGGACCGTCACGCCGTCGTTCTCCTGCGTGATGAGGTGAACCGGTTGCGAAAGATGCAGCGCCTCACCCAGTTCGGTGGCCATCGGCCCGTAGACGGCCCCCATGCCACCACGCACCCGTGCATCCTGGGCCCCACCCCGATTGGAGATGACGAAGCCGGGCCCGCCGCCAGACCCCATCTGGTGCAGCGCCCACAACAACGACACCTCGGATCCCGCCGAGGTGTAGATGCCGGCCAGCGCCATGTCGAGCATCTCGCGCGCCTGCTTGGAGCGCATATGACGGTTGATCCACTCGCCCAGGCTGATCCGGTCCCACTCGACCGCCTTCTTCGCCTCCCACGGGGCGTCGAAGGGAATCGTCTTGCACATCAGCTCCACCTCGAGCAGTCCGGCTCCGAGGTTGGCGATCGCCCACGGACTCATCGCCCACGGAATCGTGCCGGAATAGCGGTGTTGCTTGCCGTCCATGACCATCATCGCGCTGCCGTCGACGTACTCCTTGTATTCCTCGACACCGAACTCGTCCATCAGCGCTTTGATGCGGTCCTGTCCCGGTCCGATCCAGGCACCACCCCGGTCGATCCAGGTGCCGTCGGGCAGCACCTCGGTGAAGGTGCGGCCGCCGACCCGGTCGCGTGCCTCGAGCAGCGCCACGGAGCGGCCCGACTGCTTCAGCCGCCGGGCCGCGGTCAGGCCCGCGAACCCCGCACCCACTACGCAACAGTCGACATCTGTCATGGGTCGCCCTCCCCGTTTTCGACGGGCCAGATTCGCTCAAATTACGCCGTCGTCAGCGGCTCCGGAGGCACTGTTGACCGACAGGTGTGGTAAATGCCATAAATTTTGCCGCTCTGGGCACAGGTCACTCCGATCGAGACGGGCTATCGCCAGTTCTAACGTCGAATCCACCCCCTGCGATCTGCACAGCAGGATGACTGTGCAATGATGCTTGACCTGCAAATTCACGGGGGTTGGCCCTATGTTCGCCTCCAGCTCACCCCACGCCGGGGCGCGTCAAGCAATAGTTGACGTCTGACCGCCGAACTTGTTGCCATCGACAGCACCAGAGAACTTCGCGATTCCGGCGATCATCGACCCCGCCGGTAGGGTCCGGTCCTCGTGGGTAGACACCAGTTGAAAAAGGATCGGCGTCGCCGGTCTGCAGCCATGGCTGCGGTCGTCGTGCCTGCCGCCGCACTCATCGTCGTCGGCGCAGACACCGCGCCGGCCACCAAGGGCGACACCGAGGTCGTGCCGGCCGCGGCCGTCCAGCCCGCCGCCGCGCCTGCCGCCCCGGCGGTACCGGCCGAGCGCGCCGTGCGCCGGAACATGAGATTCCCCCTGCCCGCCGGCCGGGCCTCCGAAAAAGGCCTCCAAGTGGAGACCATCTTGGCCGCCCGCGCGGTCAGCGCCCGGTTCCCCCAGATTCTGAACATCGGCGGGGTCAGGGCCGATTCGATGAAGTGGCATCCGAACGGGCAGGCGATCGACGTGATGATCCCGAACTACGCCACCCCGGAAGGTAAAGCACTCGGAGACAAGATCGTGGCGTACGCCCTCGACAACGCCGATCGGTTCGGCGTGAACCACGTGATCTTCCGGCAGCAGATCTACTCCCGCGGCCGGGCTCCCAGAATGATGTCGGATCGCGGCGGCGCCACCGCCAACCACTTCGACCACGTTCACATCGCCACCAACGGTGGTGGATTCCCCACCGGGCACGAAACGTACCTGACGTAATTCCCGCGGCCCCCGCCCGAATTCCCAGCTTTCACACAGGAAAAATCCGCAGCCGCAAGGTTGTGGTGTCCGGCTGCGTGCCATAACGTCAACCTAGTTGATTAGCCGTCCTAGAGGAGCTACCCCTTACCGTCCGCGCCTGGTCGACGCCTACGAAAGGGTCACGGATGCAACGGGTTTCGTTCATTCGTCGACTCGGTCAACGCTGGATGGTGCTGGTGGCGGTAGTTGTGCTGCTGGTCGCTGGGTTCGTGGTGAACCGACTGCACGGCATCTTCGCCTCCCACGACGTCACGTCCACACCCAGCGGCTCGGTGAACGACATCGTCCCGTTCAACCCCAAACATGTGGTCATCGAGGTCTTCGGTCCACCCGGCACGGTAGCCACCATCACCTACCTCGACGTCAACGCCCAACCTCAGCGTGCCGACGACGTCGCACTGCCGTGGGCCTATGACACAACCACCACGCAGCCCGCGGTGTTCGTCAACGTCCAGGCCCAGGGCGACAGCAGTTCGATCGGATGCCGGATCAAGATCGACGACGTGATCAAGGACGAGAGAACAGTGAACACCTTGAACGCCTACACCTCGTGCCTGGACAAGTCCGGATGAGCACCCACCGGGTTCCGGACCTCATCCGGCGGTTCTCAGTGGTCATCGCGCTGTTCTGGCTTGGCCTGGCGGTGGTGACCAACGTTTTCGTGCCGCAGCTCGAGACCGTCGCCGAATCGCACAACGTGTCGCTGAGCCCTCAGGACGCGCCGTCACTGCAAGCCGCCAAGCGCATCGGCAAGGTGTTCGACGAATTCGACTCCGACAGTTCGGCGATGATCGTGCTGGAGGGCGATCAACCGCTCGGTGCCGATGCGCACCACTACTACGACGGCTTGGTCCAGAAGCTCCGCCAGGACACCAAGCACGTCCAGCACATCCAGGATTTCTGGGGAGATCCGCTGACGGCGGCGGGCTCGCAAAGCACCGACGGCAAGGCGGCACTGGTGCAGGTGTACCTCGCCGGCAACCAGGGTGAGTCGCTCGCGAACGAGTCCGTCGACTCGGTGCGCAACATCGTCAACCAGACGACGCCGCCTCCGGGCGTCAAGGCCTACGTCACCGGCGCCGCTCCCCTGGTCACCGACCAGTTCGAGGTGGGTCGCCACGGAACCCTGAAAACCACGCTGATCACCATCGGGGTGATCGCCGTGATGCTGTTCTCGCTCTACCGCCGGCTCACCACGGTGTTCTTCGTGATCTTCACGGTGATGATCGAGCTGACCGCATCGCGTGGTGTCGTCGCGGTGCTGGCCAACGCCGGGATCATCGAGCTGTCAACGTATTCGACCAATCTGCTGACGCTGCTGGTCATCGCCGCCGGCACCGACTACGCGATCTTCATCCTCGGCCGGTTCCACGAAGCGCGTCATGATGGGCAGGACCGCGTCACCGCGTTCAACACGATGTACCACGGGACCGCACACATCATCCTGGGCTCGGGCCTGACGATCGCCGGGGCGGTGCTGTGCCTGACCTTCACCCGCCTCCCGTACTTCCAGAGCCTCGGAATTCCCGCCGGTACCGGCGTGCTGGTCGCCGTGGTGGCCGCTTTGACGCTGGCCCCGGCATTGCTGGTCATCGGCCGCCATTTCGGTCTGTTCGAGCCCGCCCGACCCATGCGCACCCGGGGTTGGCGACGCATCGGCACGGCGATCGTGCGGTGGCCCGGCCCCATCCTGGTAGTGACGATCGCCGTTGCCCTCATCGGACTCCTCGCCCTGCCTCGTTATCAGACGAGTTACGACGCCCGGCCCTACATGCCCGCCAGCGCGCCGGCCAACGTCGGTTATGCCGCCGCCGAACGCCACTTCTCGCAAGCCCGGCTCAATCCCGAGTTGTTGATGATCGAAGCGGATCACGATCTGCGCAATTCCACGGACATGATCCTGCTGGAACGCGTCGCCAAGGCGGTGTTCCATACCGACGGCATCGCCCAGGTGCAGTCGATCACCCGCCCGCTCGGCACCCCACTGGACCACACGTCGATCCCGTTCCAGATCAGCGCCGGCAGCGCACAGCAGATCAACAACCTGCCCTTCCAGCAGGCCCGCGGTGCCGATCTGCTCAAACAGGTTGACGTGATCAACAATTCGATCGACGTCCTGCGCCAGCAGTATTCCCTGCAGCAACAGTCGGCCGCCGTCACCGACGAGCAGGCCAAGGCGTTCCAGCAGACCGTCGCCACGGCGCAGAACCTGCGCGACAAGATCGCCGACTTCGACGACCAGTTCCGCCCGCTGCGCAACTACTTCTACTGGGAACCACACTGTTTCGACATCCCGATGTGCGCGGCGTTGAGGTCGGTCTTCGACGCGCTCGACGGTATTGACGCTCTCACGGATCAGCTGGCCAGCGTCTCCGGCAGCATCTCCAAACTGGATGCGCTGCAACCGAAACTGCTCGCGCTGATCCCTCCGCAGATCGCCAGTCAACAAACCAACCGCGACCTCACACTGACCAACTACGCCACCACCTCGGGCATCAACGCCCAGACGGAAGCCGCGCTGCAGAACGCCACCGCGCTGGGCCAGGCGTACGACGCCTCGAAAACCGATGACTCCTTCTATCTGCCGCCGGAGGCGTTCACCAACCCCGAGTTCCAGCGCGGCATGAAGCTGTTCATGTCACCGGACGGCAAGGCCGCCCGCATGATCATCACCCACGACGGGGATCCCGCTACGCCCGAAGGCATTTCGCACATCGATGCTATCCGGCACGCCGCACAGGGAGCCGTCAAGGGCACACCGCTGGCCGGATCCAAGATCTACCTCGCCGGCACTGCGGCGACCTACAAGGACATCCAGGACGGCGCCAAATACGATCTGATGATCGCCGCGATCGCCGCGCTCAGCCTCATTCTGCTGGTGATGATGTTTATCACCCGCAGCATCGTCGCCGCACTCGTCATCGTGGGGACCGTGGCACTGTCGCTGGGTGCCTCGTTCGGACTCTCGGTGCTGATCTGGCAGGACCTGTTCGGCATCGACCTGTTCTGGATCGTGTTGGCGCTGGCCGTCATCCTGCTGTTGGCGGTGGGGTCGGACTACAACCTGTTGCTGGTCTCGCGGTTCAAAGAGGAGATACATGCCGGGGTGAACACCGGCATCATCCGGTCGATGGCCGGTTCCGGCGCGGTGGTGACTTCGGCCGGTCTGGTCTTCGCCGCCACCATGGCGTCGTTCATCTTCGCCGACCTTCGAGTCCTCGGTCAGATCGGCACCACCATCGCCCTCGGCCTGCTGTTCGACACGCTGATCGTGCGGTCGTTCATGACGCCGTCCATCGCCACACTGCTCGGCCGGTGGTTCTGGTGGCCACTCCGGATCCGGCCGCGGCCGGCGAGCCAGATGCTGCAGCCGTACGGTTCGCGGGCCTCGGTTCGCCAGCTCCTGCTGTGGGAGGACGACGACGCGGCGGCTCCGTCCCAGAAGTGACGGAAGTCAGCCGCGTGCAGCAGGACTGAGCTCGTCCGCCGGTTCGTCCGTCACCTCGACGTCCCGCAGCTTCCCCTTCAGCCCCGCGACGCGGCGGAGCTGAGCGGCGATGTTCATGGAGGTCAACATCGGGATCCCCCCGATGAACGTCCGGAATGACGGGTTACCGCCGTCGCGATGCAACATGTACATGCAGCCGACGACGTAGAAGAAACCCATCGTGAAAAGAACGGCCGGCATCGCATAGGCAAGCGGTGATCGAGCGTCGTTCACCAGTTCGGTCGCGTAGTCGAACTCATCCCGCGACATCGGTTCACGCTTGCGCAGTTTGGCGAGCACCGCCTTGTGGGCGCCGACCTTCTCGCCCAGCGACGCCGGGGTTCTCTTCTCCAGGCGGCCGATGTACACGAACACGCATGCCGCGAACGTCACTGCCATGACGCCGGCAAGGATCGTCAGGTCGCCCCAGATGCCGAGATCCACTCGTCGCTCCCCTACCTGCCATCGCACAACGCCGGATTACCTAGAACCACTAACGACGCTACCGCAGGCTCGACCCGTCAAAGCAGTACCAACAGGACTTTCGCAGGAAAGTCGGCCGACCCCTATTCGGCGTCGCTGAGGGCCTCCAGTCGCTGGCCCACCCGGGCCAGCGCCTCGTCGAACACATCGACCTTTTCACCGCGTTTCTCGTTGGCCGGCTGAGCAGCGCCACGGCCACCTTCGGCCTCGACGCGGGCCGCCCCCTGGCGGCGCAACAAGCTGAAGTTCTTCTCACGCGCTTGCCTGAGCCGACTCTGCAGATCCTTCAGCGCCTTCTCGTCCATGCGGGCCAGAGCCTCGGGATGACTCTCGGCGATCAACGAATCTTCCTGCGGGGTCAGGTTCACATGATGGTTGCTCACCATTGATTCATAGCCCGCAGCGGCGCGGCTGAAAAGTGATTCGCCCCGCACCATCCGAACTTGTCGCCCGCCGTCCCCGTCGGGTTCATCTTTGCCACCGGTGAAATTGCAGATCTTCCGGCGCGCCGGAACCCTCATCGAGAGCAACGGCGCGATGATGCAGATGTGGTTGATGATGCGAATGTGACCAACGCTGTGCCGGTGCCCCCGACATCCGCCCCGGAGGCCGACGAGGTACGCACTGAACCTGAAACAGTTGCCAGTGCGCAGGCTCCGCAGCAGCGCGTCTGGACGATGCCCAAATCCCCCGTCACGCGCGAGCAAGCCGATGAGGTGGGACGGATCGCGCGCAAGGCTGTCACCGCCATCATGGGGTTCATCGCCGGCCTTGCTCGATATGTCGCCCGGACCGTTCGGCAGCTGGCACTGGCGATCGATGCCGTGCCACCGGCCGTGCGCGTGCTGGCCCTGACGGGCATCTTCACACTTCTTGGCATCGTCGGCGCGATCGCGCTGGAGGGCACTGTCGCCCTGGTGTGCATCGTCGTCGTGGTCCCGCTGTGCTCGATCACCCTCGGCGTGCTGGGACACCGCTGGTACAGCGGACTAAGTGCGCAGCCCGCGCCGAGCGCGGCGGTCCCCGCCGTGCCAGCCCCGGTGTCGGACCTGCAGCGGTCGATCGAATACGTCGACAAGAAACTCACACTCGCACTCAACGCTTTTGGCGCCGAGCGTCAACAACACGCGATGATCGCCCTCTTCCAGGCCAAGACCGCTGTCGAGCTCACGCTCGGCACGGAGCAGGACACGGCGAGCCACGTCGACGCGTTGCTGGCTGTGGACGACCATGACTCGCGGCCGCGCATCCGGGCCGGCTCGGCGGCAAAATCCCTGCGGGAAAACACTTCCCTGGCCGCATCATGACGGAGCCCACCCTCTCCGGCCAGGTCGCCCTCATCGAGGATGACTACACGTTGGTGATCAATCGTGGGGCTGAGGCGGGTGTAACGCCTGGCATGATTTTTGCCGTGCAGTCCGAGTCGGATCAGGTGATCACCGATCCCGAATCCGGCCGGGAATTGGGCAGACTCACGCGCGAGAAGCTTCGGGTGAAGGTGTTCGACGTGCAGCCCTTGTTCTCCCGGGCACACACGTTCGCCCGGACCGACGACTTCTACGGGCTGTTCCAGGCCACGGCCGTGGTGACGGTCTATGTCGGTGACAGCCTGGAATTGGTCGCTGGTGAGGCCGAGGTGCGTCGGGCGGCGTCCGGGTAGTTCGGGGTCGTCATCCCGACTCGGCGCCGCGCCGACCGCTCAGTGCCGCTTCGATTTCCGCGACCCGTCGCGGACTCACACCCCATGGCTCATCAAGCCCGAGACGAGAATCCAGATCCCATAGGACGCACCGCTCACCCGGCCCGGCGATCATGGACCAGGCGATGACGGTGCGGCGCAGCTGTTCATCCATACACTCGCCGGTCGCCGTGGCTCCGGGCGGCGCACCGCCGTCGGGGTGGTGGTGCAGGAACTGCCCGTAGGCGGCGTCACAGAATGCCGCGTAACGCGCGGTGCACAGAATCAGGCCGTGCCAGGCTTCGTCGACCGCGCGTGAGGGCATCCCGATGACCTGACCGTCGCGCAGCGCTACGGCGCAGCATCGAAACCACTGCCGCAGACCGGTTTCGACGAGCTCACGCGGCTGCCAAGGGCAGGTCTTGAACACGGCCTCCGGCAATTCCAGATCGGCGATCACCTGCCCGGCGGCACGTCGGGCGCCGCCCTTTCGCAGAGTGATCATCAGCAACCGCCGCCCCCGCAACCTCCGCCACCACCACAACTACTTCCACCACCGCATCCCCCGTGTCCTCCGTCGCTGAAACCGGAGTCCGCGCCGGCCGCCCAGAAGGCTGCGGCACCGCCGGCACCGGCGACAGACCCCAGCCCGCCGCGGCGGCGCGAGCCATCCCCGCTATGCCTCCGTTTGGCGATGACGAAGATCGCCAAAATCGCTACGTCGAACGCGATCACCACCAGCGGAATAATCCACCACACGATGTCCGTCCTCTCCTCGTCGACTTCCTTACCGGACAAGCGGACCACGCGTTGCATCGCTACCGATCCCAACTCCGGTGTCGTACCCGCCGCGTGGGCTGCGGGCTACGGACATCACACGGGCTGTACTCCCGACGAAATCCCTACGGCCACGGCAGAAGAGTGGGATCGTGGCAGACATGCGATCAACAGAGATCGTGCGGGCGTTCTGGGACGACGTCTGGAATGCCCACGACGCCGATGCCGTCGGCCGGTTCGCCGCGGCCGACGTCGTCGTCGAAGCCGGCGGTCAGAAAATCTCTGGACTGGACGAGGCCCAACACTGGGCGCAGCAATTCCTCGATCACGTCAACGACTTGCACGTCAACCCAGTCGAATCCTTCCAAAACGAGGATGGCACCCGCGTCACCTCCAGGTGGGTACTGACGGGGACCAACAACGGCATGCTCGGCACCGAACCCAACGGGAAACCGATCGCCATGACCGGCACAGCCGTCTGGTCTGTGGCCGACGGCAAGCTACAGCACGGATGGGTCGAACAGGCCTCATACGAGCTGTACCACTCGTTGCTCGAGAAGTAGCCCGCCGTGCAGACACGATTCGGGTGGCTGGCGAAAGCAGCGCTCGCCCTATCCGCCATCGTCGGCGCGCCGAACGCCTCGGCCGAACCGATCGCTACCTGCACCAGCGACGTCATCGATGGCGTCGAGGTCGATTACTGCGTCGGGAACCCGAACGCGAACCCGGACTCCGTCATCGGTGTGCCGGGCGTCAACGTGGATGTCGAATTCGGTGTGGGATTGGGCCTGGGCTGAGTATCAACCTGAAAGTACGTGACCGACTGCCAGCTATGCCGCCAACGAGTACGAGAAAGGCGGCCTCGGAATTCTCCGAAACCGCCTCTGACGTGCTACTACATCTGTCGGGCTGACAGGATTTGAACCTGCGACCACTTGACCCCCAGTCAAGTGCGCTACCAAGCTGCGCCACAGCCCGCGTGCTTCCGGCTTGCACCGGCAGCGAGTCGAAAGCTTACCGTAGCCGCCCGCCGTTCTCGTAATCCGCCCCACCCGTCACAGGACACCCCTCACTGGGCTGCGGTTTCGGCGGTCGCCGCCTCGGCTTCGTCGACGGCAATCTCAGGTGGCAGCGTCCTGAACCCGCGACTCGTCACGCCCAGCACGACAATGCCGACGGCCAGCCAGCACAGTCCGAGGACAATCGCCCGGGTGTCCAGCTGCAGCAGCAGATACGACGTGATGACCGCACCGATCGCCGGCGCCACGACGTAGAGCAGTGGGTTGCGCGGCTCACCGGCGGCCCGGTGGCGGAAGTAGTAGACGATGACCGACACGTTCACGAGGGTGAACGCGACGAACGCCCCGAAGTTGATGAATGACGTCGACGTCGCCACGTCGAGGAACATCGCCAGCAGGCCCACCGCGCCGACCATCACCAGGTTGGCCGCCGGGGTACGGAATTTGGCGCTCAGCGTGCCGAACACCGACCGGGGCAGGGTGCCGTCGCGGCCCATGGCGAACAGCAGTCGCGACGCGGAGGCCTGTGCGGCGATGCCGGACGCGAACTGGGCGAGGATCAGGCCCGCGAGGAACACTGCCCCGAACAAGTTGCCGCCGATCTGCTTGGCGATCTCCAGGGCCGCCGACGAGGAATCAGCGAATTCCCCACCAGGGTGCACTAATTGGGTGGTGTATGCGATGACCAGGAAGATGGCGCCGCCGATCAGTGCGATCAGCAAGATGGCGCGGGGCATGTTCTTGCGCGGTTCGATGGCTTCCTCGGTGAAGGTGGTGACGGCGTCGAATCCGAGGAAGGAGTAGGCCGCGATGGCCGCGCCGGCCGTCACACCCCCGATGCCGGCGCCCATCCCGGTGAACGGGCTCGCACTGACCAGCCCGCCGGCACCGCTGCTGTGGACGACGGAAGCGACCGACAGCGCCACGAACAACCCGATGACCAACAGCTGGAATGCCATCAGCAGATAGTTGGCCTTGTCGGCGACCTTGATGCCGATGACGTTGAGCGCGGTGGTGATGAGGATGAATCCCAGCACCCACAACCAGCCGGGTATGCCCGGGAATTGAGCGTCCAGATATGCCGCCCCGATCAGCCAGATGACCATGGGCAGGAAAAGATAGTCCAGCAATACCGCCCAGCCGGTGAGGAATCCGGCGCGTGGGTCGATGGTGCGGCGCACGTAGGTGTAGGCCGACCCCGACACCGGATACGCGGCCGCCATCCTGCCGTAGCTGGACGCGGTGAACAGCATGGCCGCCAGCGCGATCAGGTACGCCGACGCTGACGCTCCGGCGGTGGTGGACGCGATCACGCCGAAGATGCCGAGAACGATCAGCGGCGTCATGTAGGCCAGTCCGAACAGCACCAGCGAACGCAACCCGAGGGCGCGCACCAGGGTCGGTTGCCCGGCAGATGGCGGTGTCATGGCGGTGCCTTTCAGTTGGCGTGGCGGTTCGACGGTGACCAACGCTGTGGGTCGATTCGGCCCTGGTACAGCGGCAACCCGATCGGCCGGTCCGACGGTCCGAACTGGTCCCACATCCGGTTGGTACCGGCAGTTCCTCGCTCGCGTACCGCGGCGACGGCCCCGAAGTCGATGTGCTGGCAGAGCACATCCGGGGCTGCGCCCGAGGTCTCTTGGAGCACAGCGCCTTCGGGGTCGACGATGAGGCTGCGCCCCTTACCCACTGGTCCGGCACAGTTGACGCTCACTGTGAAGACTTGGTTCACAATCGAATTGGCACGAGCCAGCACCAGTTCCTGACTCCGGTCCTCGGTGGTGGTCTTGACGACGTTGACGATCACATCGGCACCCATCCAGGCCAGATGGCGGCTCACCTCGGGGAACCAGGCGTCATAGCAAATGGACAGTCCGAGTCGGCCGACGTCAGGGATGTCGACGGTGACGAACTGGTCGCCGGGCGTGTACTTCTCGAACGGTCGCCAGGGGAAGATCTTGCGGTAGGACGCCACGAGCCGGCCGTCCGGGGCGAAAACCGGTGCGGTGTTGAACAATTCACCGTTCTCCCCCAGCTCACACACCGACCCGGGAACCAGCCAGGCATCGGCGGCGCGGGCCACCTCGCCGAGGGCGGCGATCAATGGACCGTCCAGTGGTTCTGCCGCAGCGGCCAGCATGTCGGTGTCCTCGGTACCGAACAGATGGATCTCGGGATAGACGATCAGTGCCGGACCGGTCACCGCTGACCGCACCCGCAGCACATCGGCCATGAACTGCGTGACGGTGTCCTCCCGGCCGAACACGGGCAGGCCCGCGATGTCGAGCGGGGCTGCCTGGACGCCGGCCACCGTGATCGATCCGGACACAGGACCTCCGAAGCATTAATAACCCAGAATGAGCGAATTCAGCCCAGATATTAGTTCAGCATGAACAAATAGAGCAATAGCTGACGTACGCTGAGGCCCATGACGTTGCAGGTCGGTGACGCGCATCCGGCGCTCAACGCCCCCGCCGTCGCGGGCATCACCCGGCTCAGCGCCGCTGACACGGTGCGGGCCCGCCTCGGACTGGCCATCGAACTGGGGCTCATGACCAGGGGGGAACGGCTGCCCGCCGAACCCGACATCGCCGCCGCCCTCGACGTCAGCGTCGCCACGGTCCGCCGGGCCTTGCAGTCGATGGCCGACGAGGGCGTGGTGGTCCGCCGCCGTGGTCGGGTCGGCGGCACCTTTGTCGCCCGTAGCGGCGCCAGAGTGGACGGCGGAACAGATCACCCCTCGGCCACGTTCCGTGCCGATGCTGCCGAAGTGCGCCGCCTCATAGACCTACGCGCGTTGGCCGAGGATGCCCTCAGCGCGGCTGCGGCGCAGGCCGCCACCGATGAGCAGCTCGACGCGCTCGCGGCGATCGTCGCCGAGGCTGCCAGGACCACCGACTGGACAGGCTTCCACACCGCCGATCAGCGATTCCACGAATCGGTCGCGGCGGCAAGCGGTCTCGACTGGGCGATGCACAGCTACTGCGACGTGCTGCACGGGCTGTACCGCTACTTCATTCCCTACCCGATCAGCTACCTGCACGAGTCCAACCGAGAACATGCCCGATTGGTGGAAGCGCTGCGCCGACGCGACTGCCGGGCGGCCTCCGAGATTGCCCGCAATCACGTGCTGTCGTTGCACCAGACCATGTACGTGGGCCTGTCACGGCCCGCGAAGGAGTCCGGCTAGCTGCGTGCCGCCGGCTCTTCGACCGCGGTCACGACCGAATCGTCGACATCGCGCGGTGCCCGCGACGTCTTCCAGGCACGGACCACCAGAGCTGCCCACCCCGCCACGATGAGCGTGTAGATCCCGGTCGACCACGGCCAGTGCACGCCGAAGTAGTGCACCAGTTTCTGGCTGTTGGTCAGCAGGATGACCCCGCCGACAGCGGTACCGAGCAGCGCGGGATTGATCCGGCTGACCAGCCAGGCGGCGACCGGCGCAGCGATCACCCCGCCGACCATCAGCCCGAGCACCACAGGCCAGTTCTCCAGGAACTCCTGGCGCAGCCCGACCAGAAAGCCGATCGACGCCGACACCGCGACCAGAAACTCCGAGGCGCTCACCGAACCGATCACGGTCCGCGGCGCGGTCTTGCCCTGCGACAGCAGGGTGCTCGTCGTCACCGGCCCCCAGCCGCCGCCACCCGACGCGTCGATGAAACCGCCGAACAGACCGAGCGGGGCCAGGAACTTCGCACTGTGACTGGTGCCGTGCTGCCCGAGACTCAGCGGCGTGCCCAGCGAGAAACGCAACAGCACGTACAGTCCGATGCCCAGCAGGATCGCCGCCATGAGCGGTGCGGCGGACTCCGTCGACAGCGCCGACAGCACGGTCGCACCCGCGAATGCGCCTGCCGCCCCGGGGATCCCGAGCTTGGCGACCATCGGCCAGTCGATGTTCTTGAAGCGCCAGTGCGACACCGCCGACGCCAGCGTGGTTCCGACCTCAGCCAGGTGCACCGCGGCGCTGGCCTGTGCCGACGCCACCCCGCTGAGCACCAGCAGGGTCGAGGCGGTCACACCGAAGGCCATGCCGAGCGCACCGTCGACCAACTGGGCCCCGAGGCCGACGAGCGTGAAGATCAGAAGCGAACGCATAGGTTCGGCTGCTTTCGATTGTGGTCACCGCCCCGGGTGACCCGACGGAAGGTTGGGCGCGCGTGTCTACCGACCCGCGCGACACCACTCGTCGAAAGCCATCAACCGGCGCGACGGCCAGAAGGGCTCGAGGGCAGCCAGAGCAGACGGTGCGGTGCGGTAGGCAAGTTCAGCCACCGGTCACCCCTTCCTGCTCGACAGTTGATGTGACTTTACCCGAGGCTTCGCGCAGGCAAGCCTTGACCCTAGAGGCTCAACAACCGGTAGAGCCCGATCAGTCCCACCACCACGATCACGGCACGCAGCGCATTCGGCGACAGCCGGCGTCCGTAGTGAGCGCCGAGGAACCCACCGATCAGCGAACCGACCGCAATCAGGCCCGCCGCCACCCAGCTGATCCGGTCGAACGCGACGATCGTGTACGCCAGCGCCGCGACGATGTTGACCAACAGCGACAGCAGGTTCTTGGCGGCGTTCATCCGTTGGATGGATTCCGGCAGCAGCGCACCCATCACCGCGATCAGCAGGATGCCCTGGGCTGCCGTGAAGTAGCCGCCATAGATGCCGACGGCGAACGTGCCGATCACCAGCACCGCCATACGACGCGGGCCGACGTGGTCGGCGGACTGCCCGGACTCCTCGGCGCGGTTCCGTACCCACGCCTGGATCCGCGGGCCGACGACGACCAGTACCAGCGCCAGGATCAGCAACACCGGCACGACCGCGACGAACACCTTTTCCGGCAGGTGCAGCAGCAGCCAGGAGCCAAGGCCGGCGCCGATCAGCGATCCGGGAATCTGCCAGCGCAGCCGTTTCCACTGGCCACGCAGCTCCCGGCGATAGCCCCAGGTGCCGGAGACACCGCCGGCGACCAGACCGACGGCATTGGACATCGTCGAGGTGACCGGTGGGATTCCCAGCGCCACGAGCGTGGGGAAGGTGATCAGCGTGCCGGACCCGACGACGGCGTTGATCGCGCCCGCACCGACACCGGCCAGCGCGATCAGGATCATGTGGGTGACGGACACTCGGGCCAGCCTATCGGCCCGGTTCAGCGCCTCTTCTTGGGTGCTCCACGCTTCTCGCGGACCCGGACGTTGATCTGCACCGGGCTGCCCTCGAAACCGAACTGCTCACGCAGGCGGCGCTCCAGGAACCGGCGGTAACCGGCCTCCAGGAACCCGGAGGTGAACAGCACGAACGTCGGCGGCCGGGTGGCCGCCTGGGTGGCGAACAAGATCTTGGGCTGCTTACCGCCACGCACCGGCGGCGGGGTCGCGGCCACGATCTCCTTGAGAAAGTTGTTGAGCTGCCCGGTCGAGATCCGCTTGTCCCAGGACGCCAGCGACGTCTCCAGGGCCGGCACCAGCTTCTGCACCGCCCGGCCGGTCATGGCCGAGATGTTGACCCGCGGCGCCCACTGGACCTGCACCAGTTCCCGATCGATCTCTTTGTCCAGCAGGTACCGCCGGTCCTCGTCGACCAGGTCCCACTTGTTGAACGCGATGACCAGGGCACGCCCGGCCTCGATCACCATCGACAGCACCCGCAGGTCCTGCTCGGTCAGCGGCTGGGAGGCATCGATCAGCATGATCGCGACTTCGGCCGCATCGATCGCGCCGTGGGTGCGCACCGACGCATAGAACTCGTGTCCGCTGGCCTGTCCGACCTTGCGGCGCAGACCTGCTGTGTCGACGAATCGCCAAGTCTTGCCGCCCAATTCGATCAGCGAGTCGACGGGATCGACGGTGGTGCCTGCGACATCGTGCACCACCGAGCGCTCGTCACCGGCCAGGCGGTTCAGCAGTGAGCTCTTGCCGACGTTCGGCTTGCCCACCAGTGCCACGCGGCGCGGTCCGCCCACACCGCTGCCGCCCACCTCGGAGACCTCGGGCAGCTTCTCCATCACCGTGTCGAGCAGATCGGCCACGCCGCGGCCGTGCATGGCGCTGATCGCGTGCGGCTCGCCGATGCCCAGTGACCAGAGTGCGGCAGCGTCGGACTCACCGCGCTGCGTGTCAACCTTGTTGGCCGCCAGGAAAACCGGCTTGCCCGACTTGCGCAGCATCCGGGCCGCGGCCTCGTCGGCCGACGTGGCGCCGACGACCGCATCGACGACCAGGATGATCGCGTCAGCGGTGCGCATCGCCACCAGTGCCTGATCGGCCACCAGCTGCTGCAGACCCTTGGCGTCGGGTTCCCATCCGCCGGTGTCCTGCACCATGAACCGGCGGTTCAACCAGCTCGCGTCATAGGACACCCGGTCACGGGTCACCCCGGGAATGTCCTGCACGACGGCTTCACGCCGCCCCAGGATCCGGTTCACCAGAGTCGATTTCCCGACATTGGGACGACCGACGACGGCCACCACCGGAGGCGGCGCGGCGGCCTCCTCGAGAACTTCGGCAACCTCGTCGCTGAACTCCCAGTCGCTCTCGTCCGACCAGGTGCCGTCACCATCAGAGTCGCTCATCGGCGCACCCCCGCATGCTGGGTCACCAGGTCGAGAAGGTGTGTCACGACCTGTGTTTGGTCCATATCACTGGTGTCGACCACCAGCGCGTCCTCGGCTGCCCGCAACGGGGAAACGGCCCGCGTGGAATCGAGGTGATCGCGCCGCTGCACGTCGGCGAGCACCGTCGCATAGTTGTCCGGCAGACCGCTCGCGATGTTCTGGGCGTTGCGGCGCCGGGCGCGCTCCTCGGCAGAAGCGGTGAGGAAGATCTTGACGTCGGCCTTGGGCAGCACGACCGTGCCGATGTCGCGCCCCTCGACCACCACGCGTCCACCCGCAGCAGCCAGCTCGCGCTGCAGATCGACGAGGCGGGCACGCACGCCGGGCACCGCCGACACCGCCGACACCGCGCGGGTCACCTCGTCACCACGGATCTCGTCCGAGACGTCTTCACCGGCCAGGAACGCGCGGTCCTGACCAGGATCCGAGCCCACGCCTATCACCGCGCCCGAGGCCACCGCGTCGATGGCCTCGGCATCGTCCAGGTCGACGCCGGCACGCAACACCGCCAACGTGACGATGCGGTACATCGCGCCGGTATCCAGGTAGCTCGCACCGAGGGCTTGCGCCAAACCTCTTGAAACCGAAGACTTCCCGGTTCCCGCCGGCCCGTCGACCGCCACCACCAGAGACCCGCTCACATTCCCACCGCCTGATAAAGCTCGCCGATTTCCTTGCGGCTGAGCGCCCTGATACTGCCCGGCCGCTGGTCCCCCAGCGCCACCGAACCGATGTCGGTGCGGACCAACTCCTGCACCGGGAAATCCACCGCGGCCAACATGCGCCGCACGATGCGGTTGCGGCCCTCGTGCAGCGTGACCTTCACCAACGTCTTGCCCGGAACCGTGTCCACCACCGCGAAGTCGTCGACATGCGCCGGACCGTCATCGAGCTCGACACCGGCGCGCAACTTCTTGCCGAGGCCGCGCGGCACCGTGCCGATGACCGTCGCCACATAGGTCTTGGGGATCTCATACGACGGGTGCATCAGCCGGTGGGCAAGCTCCCCGTCGTTGGTGAGCAGCAGCAGCCCCTCGGTGTCGGCGTCGAGCCGGCCGACGTGGAACAGCTTCTTGTTGCCCCGAACCCGGTGCTCCACGAGATCTCCCACGCAGGGGCGGCCCCGCTCGTCGGACATCGTCGACAGCATGCCGATCGGCTTGTTGATCGCCAGGTAGACCAGCGTGTCATCGATGACCACCCGGGAGCCGTCCACCCGGATCTCGGCCGTATCCGGGTCGACCCGGGTACCGAGCTCGGTCACCAGCCGTCCGTCGACCTCGACGCGGCCGTCGGTGATCATCCGCTCGGCCACCCGCCGGGACGCAATCCCGGCCTGGGACAACACTTTCTGCAGCCGTACGCCTTCTTCAGCCATGTCAGTCCTTGTCCACATCGAAGGCCATCGGCTGGTTGCCACCGGGCGCGCCGCCGTTGAGTTTGGCGAAACGCGGCTCGTCACCGAGAGATTCGCTCAGATCGTCGATCACGTCGACATCGGGCAGCAGCGGCGCGATGTCGGGCAGATCGGAGAGGGATGTCAGGCCGAGCCGCTCCAGGAACAACTCGGTGGTGGCGAACGCGGCCGCACCCGAATCGGGATCGGTGCCTGCCTCGGTGATCAGACCGCGCGCCACGAGAGTCCTCATCACCGCATCCACGTTCACGCCGCGCACCGCGCTCACCCGCGCCCGGGTCACCGGTTGCCGGTAGGCCACCACCGCCAGGGTCTCGAGGGCGGCACGGGTCAGCTTGGACCGCGCGCCGTCGAGCAGGAGCCGCTCGACATACGGGGCGTAGCGCGCCCGGGTGTACATCCGCCAGCCACCGGCGGCCTCGCGCAGGTCGATGCCGCTGTCACGGGCGGCGAAGTCATCGGCCATCAGCCGCAGCTTGGCCATCACCCGGTAGGCGGGCTGTTCGGTCGCCGAGGCCAGCGCATCCAGTGTCACCGGCGTGTCCACCACCAGCAACAACGCCTCCAGGACAGCACCAAGTTCACCGTCTTCGAGCTCGGGAACCGTCGCCACGTCGATGCCCAGGTCATCTCCGACCGGGATCGCTTCACCCGGGGCATCATCGGACCGCTCTCCGGAATCGGAGATCTCGTCAGTCATTGTTCTCGCTATTCTTCCGCATCAGCGGTTGCCAGATGTTCGCTGGTCGGCCGATCTCCGGTCCACGAAACCTGGAGCACTCCAAGCGGTTCTGGTTGCTCGAATGCTACCGCCTTGGCTCGGAACAGTTCGAGCAGCGCCAGGAAGCGGCCGACGATCTGCAGTCCGTCGGTGCACTCTGCCACGAGTTCGGAGAAAGTTGCCCATTCGCCGATCCCGCGCTGCTCAAGCAGGGCGATGATCCGGTGCGCCTGTTCGGGCACCGACACCTTGGGCGCGTGGATGTGGTCGATGCCCACCGTGGGCACCGGGCGCGGGGTGAAGGCGGCGGCCGCGATCTCGGCGAATTTGCCGGCGTCGACGCCGAGCATCACCTCGGGCAGCAGCTCCGAGAAGCGATCCTCCAGCGACACCACGCGCGGGTAGCTGCGCAGCGCCGCGGCCTCCAGTTCGGCGAACATCAACGCGACGTGCTTGAACGCCCGGTACTGGAGCAGTCGCGCGAACAACAGGTCGCGGACCTCGAGCAGGGCGAGATCCTCCTCGTCGTGCACCTCGCCCGACGGCAGCAACCGGGCCGCCTTCAAGTCCAGCAGCGTCGCCGCGATCACCAGGAACGTCGTGGTCTCGTCGAGTTCGAGCCGGGCGCCGATCTCTTTGGTGTAGGCGATGAAATCGTCGGTGACCTGGTGCAATGCCACCTCGGTGACATCGAGGCGGTGCGCGAAGATCAGCTGCAACAGAAGGTCGAACGGTCCCTCGAAGTTGGTGAGCCGAACCTGGAATCGGTTCTGCTGATCACCGGTGGTCGGCTCATCCCCGACGGCGGCCGCTGGTTCGGCAGGATCGCCGGTCGGAGTGGCCGGGGTGTTCAAGACATCGTTCACGCGCCGAACCGGTCGATGACTTCGCGGGCCAGCGAGCGGTAGGCGACGGCACCGCCCGATTTGGGCGCCCAGGTGGTGATCGGCTCGCCCGCCACGCTGGTCTCCGGGAAGCGCACGGTCCGGGTGATCACGGTGTCGAACACCAGGTCGCCGAACCGCTCCACCACGCGGGCCATGACCTCACGCGCGTTGACCGTGCGCGGGTCGTACCGGGTCACCAGGATGCCGCTGATGGACAGCTTCGGGTTGAGCCTGTCGTGCACCTTGTCCACGGTGTCGGTCAGCAGCGCCAACCCGCGCAGCGAGAAGTATTCACATTCGGTGGGAATGATCACACCGTCGGCGCAGGCCAGTCCGTTGACCGTGAGCAGCCCCAGCGACGGCTGGCAGTCGATCAGCACGTAGTCATAGCGGTCCAGCACCGGATACAGGGCCCGGGCCAGCGACTGCTCGCGGCCCACCTCGTTGACCAGCTGGATCTCGGCAGCCGAGAGGTCGATATTGCTGGGGACCAGGTCCATGCCGCTGACCCGGGTCTTGATCACCACGTCGTCGATCGACACCCGCGGCTCGACCAGCAGGTTGTGCACCGTGTGCGCAAGTTCGTAGTGCGGCACCCCGAGACCCGCCGACAATGCGCCCTGCGGGTCCAGGTCCACCAGCAACACCCGGCGGCCGTACTCGGCCAGGCTGGCACCCAGATTGATGGTCGAGGTGGTCTTGCCGACCCCGCCCTTCTGATTGCACATCGCGATCACCTTGGCCGGACCATGTGTCGAACGCGGCCGCGGTTCGGGAATGTCACGCGGTGGCCGCCCGGTCAGACCGAGCTCGGGTGAGCTGTGCTCGAAGAGGCCGTCGTGTGCGCTGTCGTCGTTCATACCCCACCACTACTGGTCAGGTTTCCCGCAGTCTCGGCGCACATATCCCGGCAAGTTTAACGTCGTCATGCAGCCAGAACGGGCAGACCCGCGGGCAAACAGGCGCATATGGTGTGCGTCATGAGTCTCAAACAGCGGCTGCCGCTGTTGCGATGGTCGTTCATCCGGATGGGAATCGGCGCCAGGCACTTCTCGAAAACCGGGCAGTGGGGCGACGGGCGCGAGGCCGCGGCCGCCGATTATGTGGTGGCCAACGCCCGCGCCGGCGACCTCGACGACGTCATCACCACCATCGACAAGTTCGCCTACGAGAAGTCGTTCCTGATCAACGTCGGCGACGAGAAGGGTGCGCTGCTCGACGCCGCGGTCGTGCGGGCCGACCCACGTCTGGCGCTCGAGCTGGGTACCTACTGCGGTTACGGGGCGATGCGGATCGCCCGGGCCGCGCCGGCCGCTCGGGTGTTCTCGGTCGAGTTCTCCCCCACCAACGCCGACATCGCCCGACGCATCTGGGCCCACGCCGGGGTGGCCGACCGGATCACCTGTGTGGTCGGCACCATCGGCGATGGCGGCCGCACGCTCGATGCGCTCGCGGCGGCCGGGTTCGACGCAGGCGGACTGGATTTCGTGTTCCTCGATCACGAGAAGAACGCCTATCTGACGGACCTGCAGAGCCTGCTGGACCGTGGCTGGCTGCACCGGGGCTCGATCGTGGTGGCCGACAACGTGAAGCTGCCGGGAGCGCCGAAGTACCTGGCATACATGAGCGCGCATCAGGGCTCGCAGTGGGACACCAAGCACCACAAGACCCATGCCGAGTACCAGACGCTGCTGCCGGATCTGGTGCTGGAGTCGGCGTACCTGGGCGGCTAGCGCGCCCGCGGGTGGGCCCCTGCCCAGACCTCGCGCAGCGTATGCACCGTAACCATGGTGTAGATCTGCGTGGTGGTCACCGAGGCATGGCCCAGCAGTTCCTGGACCACGCGCACGTCGGCACCGCCGTCGAGCAGGTGGGTCGCGAACGAGTGCCGCAACGTGTGCGGTGAGACCGCCGACGCGATGCCGGCCCGCGCCGCGGCATCCTGCAGCACCTGCCAGGCACTTTGGCGGGACAGTCGGCCACCGCGGGCGTTCAGGAAGATTCCGGGGGTGCCCCGGCCCCGGCGGGCCAGGTCCGGACGCCCCCGCACCAGGTACGCGTCGAGCGCGGCGACAGCCGGGCGCCCGATGGGCACGAGCCGCTGCTTACCGCCCTTGCCGCGCAGCAGCACCGAACGCGCGTGCGTGTCGATGTCGTCGATGTCGAGTCCGACGGCCTCGGAGATGCGGGCGCCGGTGGAGTACAGCAGTTCCAGCAGCGCCCGGTTTCGCAGCGTCAGCGGACCGTCCGCCTCGCTCTCCCCACCGGCGGCCTCGAGCAGCGCGAGCACCTCGTCGAGGCTGAGGCTCTTGGGCAGCCGACGACTCGGCGTGGGCGGTTTGACCCCGCGGGCGACGTCGAGTGCGGTGATGCCCTCGGCCGTGGCGAACCGGTGAAGTCCGCGGACCGCGACCACTGCCCGCGCGGCCGAAACCGCCGACAGCGCGGTCACTCCCGATTCCGGGTCCCCCCGACGCAGCGCGATCAGGAAGTCGCTGACATCGGCCTCGGCCACCTCCGCTAGATCCGCGATTCCCCGCTGGGTCAGGTGTTCGGCATAGCGACGCAGGTCGCGCCGGTAGGAGCTCAACGTGTTGGCCGCCACGCCCCGCTCGATCGTCAGGTGATCGAGGTAGCCCTGCAGCTGGTCGTCGAGGGCCGATCGGAGGGGTGACGGTGTGGTCATAACAGACCTTTGCGCCGCCTGAACGCTGTCGGCCGGTCGGTCCACACCGCGTCGACCGGCCGTAACGCCTCCGCATCGGGCATCGCGTGTGCGGCCAGGATGCCTGCCACCGCAATGCCGTTCACGATGTCGCCGGAGAACACCCTCCGCACGGCGTCTGCCAGCGGCACCCGCTCGACCACCATGTCGGCTTCCTCGTGCTCGGCCTCGGGACGCCCGACGTCGGTCAACCCGGTGGCCAGGTAGATCCGCACACTCTCGTCGGAGAACCCCGGCGTCGAATCGAGATCCACCAGCACCCGCCAGTGCGCGGCGGCCAGCCCGACCTCTTCTTCGAGTTCGCGCGCGGCAGTCACCTCGGGAGGCTCCCCGCCGAGGTCGAGGAGGCCGGCGGGCAGTTCCCAGAGCCGACGTCCCAGCGGGTGACGGTACTGGTACACCAGTACCACATTGCCGTCCTCGTCCAGGGCCACGACCGCGACCGCACCGTAGTGCTCGACGACCTCACGCCGGGCCGACCCGCCGCCGGGCATGCTGACCTCGTCCGCGCGCAGCGCGAAAATGTTTCCGACGTAGACGGTTTCGCTGGCCAGCGTCTCGAAGTCGTGTTCAGCCAAGAGAGGCGGCTTCGTCCACCGGACTCGCGCCGTCCTCGACGTCCTCGGACTCCTCGGCGAAATGCTCGGGAAGGTCCATGCCGGGCAACCGCTCTGCAGCCTTGTAATCCAGCGCCGCGCCGATGAATGCCGCGAACAGCGGGTGCGGGCGCGTCGGCCGGCTCTTGAGCTCAGGGTGGGCCTGCGTCCCGACCAGGAACGGGTGGATGTTCGAGTCGTACTCGACGAACTCCACCAGGTGCCCGTCGGGCGAGGTGCCGCTGAACCGCAGCCCGCTCTCGGCGATCCGGTCGCGGTAAGCGTTGTTGACCTCGTAGCGATGCCGGTG
This sequence comes from Mycolicibacterium arcueilense, assembly GCF_058536225.1. Lineage (NCBI taxonomy): Bacteria > Bacillati > Actinomycetota > Actinomycetes > Mycobacteriales > Mycobacteriaceae > Mycobacterium > Mycolicibacterium arcueilense. The sequence continues at coordinate 11,701 of NZ_JBZTYL010000025.1, read as the reverse complement.
CCGTTCGGACACCTCGGTGGCCTGATAGGCCTGCGCCACAATCGATCCCGATTCCAATACGGCGGGATAGGCACCGAGCCGCATGGTGCCGCCCAGGTCGGCCTCGCCTGCGACGGCGTCCTCCTGATCGGCCATCGTGGAGATCACCGGGTCCACTGTCTTCGGATCGAACTCGGCCGAGTTGGCTCCGGTGATCCCAACGGAGCGGGCCGCTTCGATCACGATGCACTGCAGCCCCAGACACAGTCCGAGCACCGGCAGGCCGCGCTTGCGGGCGAACCCGATGGCCCCCAGCTTGCCCTCGATACCCCGGATGCCGAACCCGCCGGGAATGAGGACTCCGTCGACATCGGACAGGGCCGCCGAGGCACCGGCGTCGGTCTCGCAGTCATCGGAGGCGACCCAGCGGATCTCCACCTTGGCGCGGTGTTTGAAGCCGCCGGCGCGCAGCGCCTCGGCCACCGACAGGTAGGCGTCGGACAGGTCGATGTACTTGCCCACCAAGGCGATCCGAACCGTCTCCTGTGGCTCGTGAACCCGGCGCAGCAGGTCGTCCCACTCCGACCAATCCACATCGCGGAACGGCAGGTTGAGCCGGCGCACCACATACGCGTCGAGCTCCTCGCGGTGCAGCACCTTGGGGATGTCGTAGATGGACGGTGCATCAGGGGTGGAGATGACGCCGTCGATGTCGACGTCGCACATGAGCGCGATCTTGTTCTTGAGCGGTTCGGGGACGTCACGGTCGCACCGCAGGATCAGGGCATCTGGGGTGATGCCGATGCTGCGCAGCGCGGCCACCGAGTGCTGCGTCGGCTTGGTCTTGAGCTCACCGGACGGGGCGAGGTAGGGCACCAGCGACACATGCAGGAAGAAGCAGTTGTCCCGGCCGACTTCATGGCGCACCTGGCGGGCGGCCTCCAGGAACGGCAAGGACTCGATATCGCCCACCGTGCCGCCGATTTCGGTGATCACCACGTCGGGGCGCTGCCCGGACGAATCGGGCTCGGCCATGGCCAGGATCCGGCTCTTGATCTCGTCGGTGATGTGGGGAATCACCTGAACGGTGTCGCCCAGGTACTCGCCGCGGCGTTCCTTGGCGATCACCGTGGAGTACACCTGACCGGTGGTCACGTTTGCCGACTGGGACAGGTTGCGGTCCAGGAACCGCTCGTAGTGGCCGACGTCGAGGTCGGTCTCGGCGCCGTCCTCGGTGACGAACACCTCACCGTGTTGGAACGGGTTCATGGTGCCCGGATCGACGTTCAGATAGGGGTCGAGCTTCTGCATGGTGACCTGCAACCCTCGCGCGGTCAGCAGCTGACCGAGGCTCGATGCGGTCAACCCCTTACCGAGCGATGACGCCACACCACCGGTGACGAAGAGGTGTTTGGTGGCGGTGTGCGGGTGCTTGCGTAAGGCGGGCAAAAGCATCCTCCGTGACGACTGGCAGGGAATCGAGAAACTGCTGTGGCCTGCCGACCCACGGAATCTCACCTTAACACCGACGCCGACAAGGCGTCGCTGACGCGCCGCATGCGCCGGGGCAAATCGGTGGCCGGAGCGCGCCTATTGCGGGACGGTCACCGACGTCGCGCCCTGCCCGGTGCCGTACCGGCCCGGCTTCCCGCCGCCCGCGAGGTCGCTCAACGCGAGGACGGCCGTGATCTGACCGGCGCTGGAATCGGCGTCGTCCACGGTGCTGACGGTGGCAGTCAGGCCGGCATCGGACCTGGTCACAGCCACGGGACCGGTTCCAGATGCCGATCCTGAACGGCCGACGAGCACAGTTCCGGTGCCGTGTGGGGCCAACCCGGCAGCGAAACGTGCCATGGTTGCGCCGCGGTTGCCGCCGTCTGCACCCAACCCGCCTCCGGTCACGATCAGCGCGGTGTTGGCCGCGCCGATGTGTGGATCGTCATAGGTCAGGAACCCGGTGTCGCGCAGTGCGGTGAGCACGGTCTGACGCTGCATGTCATCGACGGGCGCCGCCGCCGGGTTCCGGTCGATCAGCAGTGTGATCCCCAAGAGGTCACCGGCCTGGGACCCCTGGTCCACCGCCGCGGTGCTCAACTGCTTGCCGGCCGGCACGATCGGCGAATTGACCACCGACAACAGTTTGTCGGCCGAATTCGCTTCGACGAACTCGCTCGTGAGTGAGATTTTCCCGGTGACCGTGCCGCCGGCGTCGCGGACGAACCGCGACACCGCGTCGACATCACCGTCGGCGGCGTCCGGCGTGCGGAACACCACCACCGACTTGTCCTTCAATGCGTCGCGCACCATCCGGGGCGCCATCTGAGCATCGAATTCTCCTGCGGCATTGAGCTTTTCGTTCAGTGCATTCTTGCCGTCATTGAGAGCCTCGATCTGGTGCTGCAGGTCCTTCTTGTCGTCCCGAAGGCCCGACAGCACCGTGTTGGACAGCAGCCCCGAACCCAGGGCCACCCCGATTGCCAGCGCCAGGAAAACTGCCGCCAGCGAAATGGCGTGCGCGCGTAGCGTGATCACAACTCACCGCCCTGCTAGCTGACCAGGCCCTGCACCCACAGGGTGAAGCGGTTCCAGTAGTCGACGACCCAGTCGAGCACGGCCCCGTCGGCGCGCGACACCCACAGCGCGACCACCACGGCCACCAGCATCGCCAGCACCAGAAGCGCGATCGCCCCGCCGGACACCCGGCTGCGGTACAGGGTCGCGACCGCCTTGGCGTCGACGAGCTTCTCCCCGACCTTCAGCCGGGTCAGGAACGTCGACGGGTTGCTGCGCTGGCGCGAGCGGTCGAAGAACTCCTCGATCGAGGCGGTGTGACCGGCGGTGACGATGAGCGACGCACCATGGTGGTCGCACAGCAGCAGCGCGAGGTCCGCCGCCGATCCGGCGGCGGGGAAGGTCATCGCACCGACCCCGAGGTCCTGAATGCGTTCCAGCCCGGCGGCGTGGCCGTCGGCGTCGGCGGGCAGCACCACCTGAGCGCCGCACCGCAGCACCTCGACGCTCATCTTGTCCGGGTCGCCGACGATCAGCGCCGGGCGGTAGCCGGCCTTGCGCAGCACGTCCGCGCCGGCCCCGACACCGACCAGCACCGGTTGGTACTCCTTGATGAAGGGCTTGAGCGCCTTGAGGTCCTCGGCCGCGTCGGGTTCCTCGGCGACGATCACGACGTGGCGGCGGTGCAGGTCCACGTCGACGTTCGGGATCCCGATGCCGTCGATGAGCAGCGGGCTCTCGCTGCGGATGAACTCGATGGTGTTGCCCGCGAAGGCTTCCAGGTGCGCCACGAGACCACTCTTGGCGTCGTGCATCAGCTCGTGGATCTCTTGGTCGTTGCGCTCGGTGCCCACGGCGATCCGCCGGTCACCCGAGTAGACGCCGCCGTTGTTCAGGCGGATCCGCGCTCCGTCCTTGATCTTCTTGAAGACGTCCGACCCTGCCTCGTCGATCAGCACCACACCGTTGGCGACGAGCACCTCCGGACCAAGGTTCGGGTAACGCCCCGAGATGGACGGCGAGGCGTTGACGACACCGGCGATCTGGGCCTCGACAAGCGCATCGGCGGTGATCCGGTCCAGATCCTGAGCGTCGAGGACGACGATGTCGCCAGGGCCGACGCGGCGCAGCAGCCGATCGATGTCGCGGTCCACACGGGCAGTGCCGGTCACTCCCGGACGCGTACTGGCATTGCGAGTGAGCAGCGTGGACATCTTCATGCGCCGATTCTGTCGGGCTTCGCCGGTCGGGCGGCGGAGGCGCGCCGTAACACCAGCCCCACAAGTTGGCTTTTGTCACATCAGTAACAGCACTGCGGTCTCAATCCCGCTTCGCTGCATAGTGCCGTGCGGCCTTCGCGCGGTTCCCACACGTGGCCATCGAGTGCCACCGTCGTGCGCCGTTCTTGGAACTGTCGTGGAACCAGAGAATGCAGTGCGGGTGGGCGCACTGCTTGATCCGGTCGGGTGCCTCGCCCAGCAACCGCAGCAGGTCCCCCGCGGCCAGCCAGCCGGCCAGCCACTCCGGTTGCGACACCTCGACAGCCTCGGCAGGGCCCGATGCCGTGAGCATGCGCCGGATCCGGCCTCGTTCCAGCACGTCATTGATCTCGTCGACGGAACCCGCCTGCACTGCCCGCAGGATCGCCTCCCGAGCCGCGATCAAGGCGACCCGCGACTTCTCGTCAGCCTCGCAGCGGTCGTCCAGCCCATTGGCCAGCAACCAAATGTGGAGCCCGTCGACGTCGGCGAGAAGGTCCTGCGGCCCATCCGCTGACATCCATCGGGTGTTCAGCAGATCCAGCGCAAGGGGTTCGCCGACATGCGGGCGCGGATCACGCATACCTGAGGGTAACCACGCGCCCACGACGGCAGGAGCCACCCGCCGAACTAACCATCGAAATATAAATAGATGGTTGACGGCGGAGCTTCTTCAGCTCTAACCTACGTAAGTCGTTTCACCAGTTACCCAGGAGGACTGCATGCCCGTAACCACCCCGCCACAGCTCGCCGCCGGACACGTCGGCATCAACGTCACCGACCTGGACCGCTCCGTCGCCTTCTACCGAAACGCATTGGGTTTCGAACCGCTCGCCGTCAACAGCGAGGGCGAGCACCGGTACGCCTTCCTCGGCACGGACGGGACGCTCCGGCTGACCCTGTGGCAGCAGAGCAACGGCCGGTTCTCCACGGAAACACCAGGCCTGCATCATCTTTCGTTCGAGGCAGCCAGCATCGACGAGGTGCGGACCGTCGAGGCGGCGCTGAAGGCGCTGGGCACCGAGTTCGCGCACGACGGTGTCGTCGCGCACGGCGAGGGAACGTCTTCCGGCGGCATCTTCTTCACCGACCCGGACGGAACCCGGCTCGAGGTGTACGCGCCCAACGGGGCGCAGAGCGCTCCCGCACCCGGCGGGGCGGCCCCCACCTGCGGATTCTTCTGAGCCGGGCCGGTGAACATGTATCACTCGGGTGAGTTGGCGGTGCAGCGGCGGATGGGGCAGGAGGCGATCGCCACCCGCGTCGGCCGCATGATCCGTACCGAAGTTCCCGCGGCCGCCGCCGCGTTCCTCGCCGAACAGCCGATGATCGTGATCGCCGGTGCCGATGACGATGGCCGGGTGTGGACCAGCTTGTTCGCTGGTCCGCCCGGCTTCGTCCATGCCGACGATCCGCGCACGGTCCTGGTCGACGCACTACCCGCGCCGGGCGATCCGGTCCGTGATGTGCTGCGCGGCAGACGGCAGATCGGGATGATCGCCATCGAACCGCAGACCCGGCGGCGGATGCGCGTCAACGGCTCCGCCGAGCCCGCTGGGACGGGACTGCGGATCCACCCCGATCAGGTGTATTCGAACTGCCCGAAGTACATTTCGCGCCGGGACGTCGCCGAGGTGCGGTCCTCGACGAAACTGCCCGACGTCCACCGTGGGCATGCACTGACCGCTCAACAGCAAGCGGTCATCACCCAGGCCGACGCCTTCTTCATCGGGTCGGCGGACGCCGCGGGCAATACCGACGCATCACACCGGGGCGGCAATCCCGGATTCCTGCAGGTGCTCTCGCCCCGCCGGCTACGGTGGCCGGACTACCGCGGGAACTCGATGTTCATGACGCTGGGCAACATCGACGCGAACCCGAGGTGCGGGATATTGGTGATCGACTGGTTCTCCGGATCGACGCTCCAGCTCACCGGAACCGCCGAAATCAACTGGGTTGAAGCCGATCCCGATGCCGGTGCACAGTGCGCGGTGGACTTCACGATCGACGAGGTGGTGGAACTCACCCACGTCAGTCCTCTGCGATGGAGCTCGGCCGAGCTGTCGCCGGCCAACCCGGGCGCGATCGTCGATCAGGACTAGGGTGCGCCGCGCTCCTGCTGCGCAGCCTCGAGCAGTTCCCTGGCATGAGCCCGCCCGCTGTCGGACTCCCCCAGTCCGGCCAGCATCCGGGCCAATTCGGCGACCCGGTCCTCGTCGTCGATGCGGCGCACGCCGCTGGACTTGGCCCGACCGTTACCACTGTCGACCAGGAGGTGCGCATCGGCGAACGCCGCGACCTGAGGCAGGTGGGTCACCACGATGACCTGGTGGGTACGCGCCAGCCGGGCCAGCCGGCGGCCGATCTGCACTGCGGCCCGGCCACCGACCCCGGCGTCGACCTCGTCGAACACCATCGTGGTGCCCGCGGTCGACGCCGAAAGGACCACCTCGAGGGCCAGCATCACGCGGGACAGCTCACCGCCGGAGGCACTCTTGGCCAGCGGCAGCACATCCGCGCCGCGGTGTGCGGTGAACCCGAACTCGACCGCGTCTACGCCGTCGTGGCCGGCATGCAGCATCTCGCCGTCGGGCATGGTCACCGGCGCAGAGTCGTCGGCCCGGGCCGGCATCGGAGCCACACCGATGGTGAATACTGCGTTGGCCATGGCCAGTCCGGCCAGTTCCGCGGTCACCGCCTTGGCCAGCCCCTTGGCCGCCTTGGACCGGGCTTTGGTGAGTTCGCCTGCCGCCGCGACCAGTTGCCCCTCGAGCTCGGCAACCTTGCTGTCCAGCGCAGCCAGGCTCTCCTCGGACACGTCGAGCTGCGCCAACCGCTCAGCGGCGTCGCGTGACCACTCCAGGACCCCGTCGACATCGGCGGCGTACTTGCGGGTGAGTGTGCGCAGCTCTGCCTGCCGCGCCAGCTTGGTCTCCAAAGTGCTGGCATCACTCGGCAATTCGGACAGGTAGTCACCGAGCTCGCCGGAGACGTCGCCGATCACCGCCATCGCCTCGGCCAAGCGGACGGCCAGTGCCTGCAACGCCGAGTCATCGGTGGACTCCAGCGCCGCCTGCGCGCGGCCCACCCCGTCGGCGGCCGAGGTCGACTCCGTCGTGGGCTCATCGAGCTCGCCCGCCAACGCGAAGCGGGCGGAGTGCGCGGCTTCCCGCAGCGCATCGAGTTCCGACAGCCGCCGGATGTCGGCGATGATCGCCTCATCCTCGCCGGGTTGCGGTGCGACCGCGTCGATCTCGTGGATGCCGAAGCTGAGCCGGTCGGCTTCCTGGGCCAGTTCCCGGGCCCGCCGCCGACGGTCGGTGAGGTCACGACGCGCCGCCAGCCACTCGTCGCGGATACGTCGATAGCGGGTCAGAGGCTTGTCCACCTCCGCGAACCGGTCGAGTGCCGCCCGTTGCTCATCGGGCCGCATCAATCGCAACTGGTCGTTCTGGCCGTGCAACGTCAACACCTGGGCGGTGAAGCTGCTCAAGGATTTCGCCGGCACACTGCGCCCACCCAGATACGCCCGAGACGGCCCGGCCCGGCTGACCGAGCGGGCCGCGATCACGCTGCCATCGTCGTCACGCTCGGCGCCCGAGGAGTCCAGGATCTCCTCGACCCGGCCGGAGACGTCCTCGCCGAGTTCCATTGTGCTGAAACGGCCTTCCACCACCGCGCGGTCAGATCCCGAACGCACCCTGGTCGCGTCAGCCCGTGCCCCGCCGAGCAGATGCAGGCTCGTCACCACCATCGTCTTGCCGGTACCGGTCTCCCCGGTCAGCACGGTCAACCCGCGGTCGAACTCCGCGGTGGCGGCGCTGATCGCGCCCAACGACTCGATCCGAATCTCCGACAGCACAGGTATCTACTGCCCCCGCCATCCGGTGACCGGCAGCCGGAACTTGCGCACCAGGCGATCGGTGAACGGCGCCGAATCCAGCCGCACCCATTTCAGCGGGGTGCCGCAGCGCGTCACCTCCAAGCGGCCACCGGCAGGCACGATCATTTCGCGGCGACCGTCACAGAACACCAGCGCATCGTTGCCGCTCGCCTCGATCTCGATCGCGATGCTGGCCAGCGGGCTCGTCACCATCGGACGGGCGAACAGTGCGTGAGCATTGTTGGGTACCACCAGAATCGCCTCCAGGTCCGGCCACAGCACCGGGCCGCCTGCCGAGAACGCGTAGGCGGTGGATCCCGTCGGGGTTGCCACCAGCACTCCGTCGCAGCCGAAGGACGAGACCGGGCGACCGTCCACCTCCAACACCACACCGAGCACCCCGAGTCGCGGCCCCTTCTCCAGGCTGGCCTCGTTCAGCGCCCACCCGCGGTTCACCACATCGGTGCCCACCCGCACCGCGATGTCGAGCGTCATGCGTTCCTCGATGCGGTAATCGCGCTCGATGACGCGATCGAGCACGTGGTCGATGGCCTCCGCCTCGGCCTCGGCCAGGAACCCGATCCGGCCGAGATTGACTCCCAGCACCGGGATCTCGACATTGCGCGCGAGCTCGGCGGCCCGCAGGAACGTACCGTCGCCGCCGAGGACCAGCACCAGCTCGCAACCTTCGGCCGCGCGTTCCTCGGCGTCGACCACCTCGATGTCGACCCCGAGCGCGCGCATGTCATCGGGCGCCAGATGCAGAGGTCCGCGGTCCACGGCCTCCGCCGAGAGCACCTTCAAACCAATGCCGTTGTCGCCGAGCACCTTTTCCACCCGGCGGGCGACTTCGGTCGCCTCGTCGCGGCCGGTGTGCACCACCAGCAGGATCGTGCGTTCAGACGTCATTGCGGTCCCTCCTCGACCGCCTGCCGAACTGCATGTTCGAGCGCCTCGCCGGCCAGCGGACGCTCGGTCTGGGCACGCAGGTGCAGGAAATACTCGACATTGCCCGATGGCCCCGGGAGCGGGCTAGCCGTCACATCGACAGCATGCCACTGCAATGCGGCCGCCTTGCGGGCGACCGTGCACACGGCATCGATGCGCAACTCTGGATCGGATACGACGCCGCCGGCGCCCACCCGATCCTTGCCCACCTCGAACTGCGGTTTCACCATCGGAACGATATCGGCGTCGGCGTCCGCACAGGCCGTCAGCGCCGGAAGGACAGTGGCCAGCGAGATGAAGGACAAGTCGGCGACGACCAGCTGAACCGGCCCGCCGATCGCCTCCGGAGTCAACTCCCGCACATTCGTGCGCTCCAGCACGTGCACGCGCTCATCCGACCGCAGCGGCCAGGCCAGTTGCCCGTAGCCCACATCGGCGGCCACCACCTCGGCGGCGCCGCGGTCGAGCAGCACCTCGGTGAAGCCCCCGGTCGAGGCCCCGGCATCGAGGCAGCGCCGGCCGTCGACGGCGACGTCGAACGCGTCCAGCGCACCGATCAGCTTGTGTGCACCTCGCGAGACCCAGCTCCGTTCCGCTGTGGCGATCACAGTGATGTTGGTGTCCGGGGCAACCGCGGTAGCCGGTTTGGCCGCGGGCATACCGTCGATCCGGACGCGCCCGGCCTCGATCATCTCGGCCGCCTGCTGGCGGGACCGGGCCAGACCCCGTCGCACCAGCTCGGCATCAACGCGAGCGCGCCGCGCCACCGACGCTCACCTTCCGGTCGCCTGCGGTCCGCCCGGTTGCCCCCTGTCGACGGATTCGAGGGCCTGCACGAGCAGATCGTGGGCCTGCTCGAGCCGGGCAGCCACCACGTCGATGTCCATGGCCTCGAGTGCGGACGGATCCACCGCGGGATCCGGCACGCCGGCCAGCACCGCAGCGACCTGGGCGCGCAGTTCGTCGGGATCGGTACTCATATCGACACTCACGCTAGTCGATGACGCACTAATCGACCGGCACCGACAGCAACGACCAACGTTGCAGCGCCTGGCACGCTGTGTCGTCGCCGGCTGCCACTGTGACCGCAGCCGGGTCCAGGTCCGTACCCCACACCGCGTGTGCCGTGGCCCGCACGACCGACAGGTCATCGACCGGTTCCTGACCGGTGGAGTGCACCGTGACCGTGTCGGTGTCGACGTCGATCCGCCAGGCCGCGTCAGGACCGATGCGCAGCGCGTCGGCGGCGGTGTGCAGGCCCCGCAGGTCGGCCGCCAGGTAGCCCGGGCGCTCCGCGGGTACGGCATGGACTGCCTCACGCGCGGTACTGACGCCGGTGAGCACCATGAGACTCGGCAACCTGGCTGCGACGGCTCCGGCGATATCAGTGTCGAGCCGATCCCCCACCACCAGCGGCGCGGCGAACGTCCCCCGACTCAAGGCGTCGTTCATCAGGGTCGGTTGGGGCTTTCCGGCCACCAGCGGATCCTGACCGGTCGCCACGCGCAGTGCCGCCACCATCGAGCCGTTGCCCGGCAACAGCCCTCGTTCCGACGGCAACGTCAGGTCCACGTTGGCCGCCACCCACAACGCGCCGGCCCGAATAGCCAATGCCGCCTCGGCCAGATCCGGCCAGGCGGTAGTCGGCGAGTGTCCCTGCACCACGGCGACCGGGCCCTCGTCGAACGTCCGAACCGGCCGCAGCCCGACCTTGCCGACCTGGTCGACAAGGGCATCGGTCCCGACGACGAGAACCGTCGAGCCCGCCGGCAGCTGGGCGGCCAGAAGGTGCGCCGCACTTTGAGCACTGGTCACCACATCATCGGCGTCGGCGACGAAGCCGAGTTCACGCAGATGCTCGGCAACCTGCTCAGGCGCGCGCGACGCGTTGTTGGTGACATACAGCAGCCGTGCATCCAGCCCGGCCAAGCTCTCCAGCGCGCCCTCAGTGGGCGCATGGCCGCGAAACACCGTGCCATCGAGGTCGAGCAGCAGGCAATCATGTTGCCGTGCAAGCGTGGTCACGTCAGGACAGCTCCGTGATCCGGTCTTCCGCGTCGGTGATTCCCTCGATGTCGGCCTGCTCGGCATGGACGAACCACTGAAGCGCCTCGTCGTTGCGCCCGAGCGCCAGCAGGGTGTCGGCATATACGTAGAACAGCCGGGCCGCAGTCGGTCCCACACTGGTCGGGTCCAGCGGCGGAGAAGACAGGATCGCCAACGCCTGCTCGAACTGTCCGAGGTCTGACCGGGCGCCGGCCGTGACGATGCGCAATTCGTCGGCGTCCTCTCCGGTGAGCGCGGTGGCCTCGTCACTGCGAGCGAGCTCCAGTGCCCGCTCGGGTCGTCCGACACCGCGCTCGCAATCCGCGATCATCGCGAGCAGGGCCGACTTGCTGCCCATTCGCCGGGCCGCACGCAACTCGGCGAGCGCCTGGGCCCAGTCTCCGCTGTGATACGCCGCAATACCGACCGCCTCACGCACCACCGCGATCCGGCCGGCCCGGTTGCGGGCGGCACGCGCGTGGGCCAGTGCCGTCTCGGGATCCTCGTCCAGCAGCTTGCCGGCCATCACGAGGTGGCGGGCGACGAAGTCCGCGGTCGTCTTGTCCAGGGTCACCAGTTCCCGACGGACATCGGGCGCCAGTTCTTTGGCCTCGACGTCGGCCGGCAATCGCGGGCCCTCGGTCCTGGGTTCACCATCAGCTGTCGGCTGCGCCGCCCGGGCCCGACCCGGTCCGGAAGTCCGGGGCGCGCCGGAGCGCTGATCCCGCCCCCGCTGGTCGTAGTGCCGCCGAGGACCCGAATTGTTGCTGGATGTGCGGTCGTTGGATGCACGCCGCGGGCGCCGCTCTGCGTCGCCTTGTCTGTCTCCGACCACGTGTGCCTTTCTACCCGCCCTTCCCGCAAAGGATACTGGCAGCAGCCACGGCCGACATAATTATGTGAGCGCCGACGCAGCGAGTAATCGCTCGAATATCGACTGAATTCGATATCGAGAATTGGTGAATAAAAGCGAATCGCCCCCCACGTAAAACGTGGGGGGCGATTCTTAATTTGTGTTCGGCGGTGTCCTACTTTTCCACCCGGGAGGGTAGTATCATCGGCGCTGGCAGGCTTA
>NZ_JBZTYL010000024.1:0-13020 GCF_058536225.1 Mycolicibacterium arcueilense | reverse complement strand
CCTCGGGAAGGTGCGCCCACTTTCAGGCCGCCTCCTCGGGCCTCATCCACAGGTATTGATCATTGCTCGGCGCAGCTGGCCGCGCGGGCCCGCGCGGAGGGGTTGCAGCTGACCGGTGAGGGCGGGTTGCTCTCCCAGTTGACCAAAAGGGTGGTGGAGTCCGCGCTCGAAGGTGAGCTCGATGATCACCTGGGCTACGGCAAGCATGACGCCACCGGGCGTGACGGCGGCAATTCCCGCAACGGCCGTCGCGGCAAGACCGTGTTGACCGAAGCAGGACCCGTCGCGCTGGAGGTGCCTCGCGACCGGGATGGTTCCTTCGAGCCACAGCTGGTCAAGAAGCGTCAGCGGCGCCTGACCGGGCTCGATGATCTGGTGATCTCGTTGTCGGCCCGAGGATTAACCCACGGCGAGATCTGCGCGCACCTGGGCGAGGTGTACGGGGCGAGCGTGTCCAAGCAGACCATCTCGACGATCACCGACCGGGTGATCGAGGGCATGGCGGAATGGCAGTCCCGTCCCTTGGATGCCGTGTACCCGGTGATCTTCATTGACGCTGTGAACGTCAAGATTCGCGACGGCAACGTCGCGAACCGGCCGATCTACCTGGCGCTGGCGGTGACCGTGGAGGGCACCCGCGACATCCTGGGGTTGTGGGCTGGTGAGCACGGCGACGGGGAGGGGGCGAAGTTCTGGGCCCGGGTCTTGTCCGAGATCAAGAATAGGGGTACCCAGGACGTCTGCATGGTGGTCTGCGATGGACTCAAGGGCCTGCCCGCAGCGATCGAAACCGTGTGGCCGCAGGCGATCACCCAAACGTGCGTCGTGCATCTGCTGCGCAATAGCTTCAGCTACGCCTCCAAGCGGCACTGGCCGGCGATCGCCAAGGACCTCAAACCGATCTACACCGCGCCGAGTGAATCGGCCGCGTTGGAGGCGTTCGTGGCGTTCACCGACACTTGGGGTGATCGGTACCCGGCGATCACCAAGCTGTGGGATGGCGCGTGGGCCGAATTCGTGCCGTTCCTGCAGTTCGACAACAGTATTCGCAGCGTGGTCTGCACGACCAATGCCATTGAAAGCATAAATGCCCGGATCCGTAGAGCGGTCAACGCGCGGGGCCACTTTCCCACCGAGGCCGCCGCGCTGAAGTGCGTGTACCTGGCGGTCATGAGCCTCGACCCCACCGGACGTGGCCGCAAACGGTGGACCAACCGCTGGAAAGAAGCGTTGAATGCCTTCGACATCACCTTCGACGGACGCCTGTCCGCCGGACGAAAGTAGAACCACCACAACCAGTTACACCGTTAAGTTGACAGACCCCTGTCCGGTGTCAGTCGAGTCGTGTCGCAATGTATCGGGCGTATGTTGATGCCGATGCTCTCGCGTGGGCTTCGAGTGTCTGCGGGCTGTAGCCGAGTGTTTCGGCCAGGATCGCGATTGGCGTGGTCTGGGTGAGTTCATTGAGTGTGCCAAGGCGTGCTTCGAGGGCAGCGAGAACAGGTCGCAGATGGTTACGAAGGTGCGTCGGAGTGACGTGAGTTCCGGGTCCATACCCGCGAAATACCCAGGGCGAGTTGGGATGTGCAGCAGTTTGACCGTTGTAGTTGACTGCCGCGAGTAGTCGGATGGGCTCATCGAGCGGCGGCGGGATATCGATGGGCATGCCAGCCAGGTTGACGCTCACGGAGTCCGCTGTGATGGTCACCTGCTCCCAGGTCAGGGCAGCGATATCCTCGACGCGCTGAGCGAAAACGATGATCAAGATCGCGGCGAACCGGTCACGGGGATGCAGGGTCTGTTGATGTACGACGTGCTCGATAACGGCGTTCTGCTCGGTGATCGGTAGCCGTGGTGCGGTACCGCGCCGGTGCGGGGTCACCTCGAGATCCGCGGGGATCAGTTTGGTTTTGATGGCCCAACGGACGAATCGCAGAATGTGCTCCCGGGTAGTTGGTCCGGTGGACTGCCACAGGTCAATGTGCGCCTGGGTGACGTTCTCGACATAGGTGTCGTGTTCGGTGGTGAGCCAGTTGCAGAACTCGATCGTCACGGTCGTGGTCTGCTTGGCGCGCAGAAATGCTGAGTCGGTGACGGCGTCCATCGAGCGGAGCCGTCTTTCCAAGCCCCAGCGGATAAAACGGGCAATCACCTTGCGGTGCTCGTCCGTCAGGATGCGCTGTTGCGCGGTCGCCGCCCAGCCCAGGAACCGCGCTAACCGTTCGTCGCGCGCCGGCAGCGACTGATGAGCCACGAGGAGGCCGCGAACATAATTGGTTGTCCGGCCCGCCGGAAGCAGGTCAACAAGCTCATGGGTGAGCGTCGGATGGCACGCAAGTTCGCGCAGGACGCGTTCGACATGGCGTTGGCGGATCCAGGTCAGGCCGCTATTGGGGCGTTGCATTCCGGTGAGCGCATCAATGATGACCTGCAACTGCGAGGCGACCACGCCGGTGTCGGGGTTGGTCAGGAAGCGAGTAGCAGTCTCGCCGAGGACGCAGCGTTGACATTTGCCGCCGCTATAGAGTTCGGCCTCGTCCCCGCAGGCAACGCAGTCGACGTTGAGCGTGATCCCGGTGCATCGGCGGCACGCGGGCCGAGCATCAATGATCCCGGGGAGAACGCCCTGGTGGCCGCAAGCGCAGATCCCGGTGACACGTTTGGCGGCCTGGTAGCAATACCCGCAGACCGATTCGCCCGGCCAGTTCGCGACCACCATGTAGTGCCCGCCGCACCGGTCGCAGGGCACCGGCCACCGCTCGGGGTCGTCAGGTTTGCGCGGGCGGGCCATCGTCGTCCTGGACGATCCGAATCCGTTTGGCGACGGGGTTTCCCGGTTTCAGGCCGAGGTCACTGGGCCGTGGTGCGTTGGCAGTTTTCGCGGCTTGCATCTCGACGTACGGCTCGAACAGGTCGTTGGGCGTGCAGTCGAAGATGTCGCACAGGGCAGCGAACGTCCTTGACGGAATGCGTTGGGGTTCACCGGTAACCAGGCGATAGACCTGGGCGTCGGAGAGGTTGATTCCGCGCGATTTGAGCAGCGGTCGCAGCTCGGTGGACTTCCACAGGTTGTGGGCGGCCATCATCCGGCGCAGATGCCAGTGGAAGCCGATGCGGCGCTGTTCAGCCATCGGGCTGATCTTCCTCCATTCGGATGCGTCGAGCGATCATCTGTTGGATCGTCTTTTGTTTGAAGTCTGACGACACCGAGGTGTACAGCGAGGTGGTCGATGCAAATGAGTGCCCGAGCTGTTCCTGCACGAACAGTGGGTCGTAGCCAGCCTCCAGAAGGTGGGTGGTGAAGGAGTGCCGCAGTGCGTGCAGACTCAATTCTGGTGGCAGCCCGGCTCGTTTGCGAAATGCGGTGAAGGAGCGGCCCAGCGCACCGAGCGTCAATCTGGAACCACGCTCGCTGGGCCACAGCGCGGGGGAGCGGTCCGCGGTGGCGAACAGCTGGCGTCCCTCGCTGCACCAATATTCCAAAAGCTCGACAACCCAAGAGAATTCAGGCGATGTGAGCACCGTCCGCCGACGTGGCCCGGACCCTTTCGTGCCTTTGGCCCAGCGCACGGTCAGCGCGCCGTAGTTTCCAAAGCGGGGTACGTGTGGGTTGGGCCCGAAGTCCGTCAGGTCCAGCATGACCAGTTCGCGGCGGCGCAGCCCATAGGCGTAGCCGACCTTGAATGCGATCGAATCCCGCAGGGCCGTCACCCACCGCTTGGACGCTGTGCGGTGCGCTTCGTCGACAAAATCATCTACGACGTCAAATAGGTGCTGCAACTCGGCCTTGGTGAACGCTCGGCGGCCCGGTGGAACAGCATCATCGGTTGTGTGTTGCGGAGTGTTCCACTCGAAGCATATCTGCGACGGAACATCGCCAAACTGCTTCTCGCAGAATGCAACCCAGCCGTATCTACTGTCGCAGACGTACGAGCAAAACATCGAAATCGTATTGCTGTAGGTCCGCAACGTAGATAGCGCAATCGGTCTTTCCTGCGATCGGAATTCGGCCAGGAATTGGTCCACGTCAATTGGGCGCCACCGCCACGGATACTCGTTGGTGAACTCAACGAACCGGGCAATCAGTCGACCGCGCGTCATGATCGTGTCGACGGCCAAGCCTCGGGCCAGCATCTGCGCCCGCCAGCCATCGACCATCGCATTGAACACGGTCTCATCGGCACGCAGGAGCGAAACATCGTCGGCACGCAGGATGTGGGGAATGAACCCGGGCAGTTCCTCAGCCATGACGATGGTCGAACGATCTCGGCAACCGGCTTGGCGACGACTTGAGTTGCGATCCGAATAGTCTTGCCCTCGAACGCAATTCGTCACTGTGACGCAATAACCCCGGTCCACGCAGTGGCGGGGGCGGTGCCGCAAAACAACTCACACCGACCGGATGCCAGTGGTCGCTCGTTGAAGCTCGCAACGTCGTCACCTAACATCCGAATCAATCATTAAGTGATTGAAACTTACGTCGAGCTGGCCCGTTGCGCAAGACCCAAGGTCGATCAGGGGCGCTGCAGCGGCGACCGACACCCGTCACAACCAGGACAATCGAGCCAGTCGTCCAGGGGTGCAAGTTCTTTCACTAAATGAAACTCGCATGCCTTAAAGGCCGATAACGTATCTTACGTCAACCTAATCACTGCATTTTCATCCGATGAATCACGCAGCAATCGTGTGACTCTCGCCTACCGACCCGGTACCCATGGATGAAACAGCCTGGACACCAGGGGTTTTCGGTGGATGCGAACGAGTATGCATGACCCCCTCTCCGGCTGGCCGCCGCGACACGCATCGGCGAACGTTCGTTTTGCGATGGACCTACCTGCGGCGATGTGGTAATGATTCATTAGATGATTCAATGATGCATCAGATGAGACGTCCTGGGAGGCTGAATTGCCCGTCGACAAGAGCGGTCGCGTGGTTCTGGTCGGGTCAGTTCCGCTGCTGCATCCGGAGGCCCAAACCGTCGAGGACATGCTCGACGGCTGGCGCAACCAGCAACTGTGCCGCAACCTCGACCACGAGACCATCAGCAAGCGCATCGCCCTGGTGCGCCGCTTCATCGACCACTGCAACGAGTACCCCTGGGCCTGGACACCGGCGATGGTTGAAGAGTTCTTCGCCGATCTGCGCGGCATCAAAGGCCGGGCGCAATCGACCGTGCGCGGCTACCAGAACGGCCTACGGTTGTTCTGCTCGTACATCGCTGATCCGGACTACGGCTGGGATCGGGTATGCGAGCAGCGCTTCGGCACTCACCCTGCGCAAGTGTTCTTCGAGTGGAACACCGCTGCCCACGTCCAAGACAACGAGCAGAATCCGCTCAAGCGGCCCTTCACCAAAAAGGAGCTGCAGGACTTCTTCGATCATGCCGACGAGCAAGTGTCCCTGATTGCCAATGCCCGTAAGAAGGGCTGGCTGCCGGCTTACCGCGACTCGGTGATGTTCAAGGTGGCCTACTCCTACGGGCTGCGCTTCAATGAACTGCGACACCTGCAGACCGTCGACTTCTCGCGCAATCCGCACGCCGCCGAATTCGGGCGCTATGGCGCGGTTCTGATCCGGTACGGCAAGGCCAAAAAAGGCTCACCGCCGAAGCGGCGCACCGTGTTCACGGTGTTCGACTGGACACCCGAAGTCATCGCCGACTGGCTCACCCACGGCCAACCGTATATCGACGACAGCATTGACCTGTTCCCCAGCGAGCGCGGCAGCCTGATCGCTGAGACCACCCTGCTGCGCCGCTTCCGGCGCTACTGCGACGAACTGGATCTGCCGGCCGGACTGGATCTGCATTCGTTTCGCCGCTCGCACATCACCCACCTCATAGAGGACGGCTGGGACGCCAAATTCGTCCAAGACCAGGCCGGCCACGATGTCGCCAGCACCACATCCCTCTACACCGGTGTATCCAGCGACTACCGCACCCGCACACTGCGCCGCATGCTCGATCAGACCGTCAAAGATGCGCTCTCCTTCGGGGAAGAATCATCATGAAACGCGAAGTCGACTACACCTGGCGCCTCGCCGAGCTCATGGCCGCGCATGGCATGCACAACAGCACTGACCTGATCCCCCGCCTGGCCGAACGTGGCATTCAGCTCTCCCGACCCCAGGTCTACCGTGTTGTCCACCAACGGCCCGAACGTGTTTCGCTGCAACTGATGGCCGCGCTATGCGACATCCTCGGCTGTGGCGTGGAGGACCTGGTGACCGTCACTGCCACCGACGTCCGACGCCGGAAGACCGCATCCGGGGCAGCCGCTACCCCGCCGCCGAACGTGGTCGAACTCAACAAGTCGGTCCGGCCACGGCGGGCGCGGGTCATCACCGATGGCCCCGATTAATCCCAAGCCACGATCCAGGCGCCGCGGACGCCCACCCGTCACCACCGGTCACTACGAATGCAGCCGCTGCCATCGCAAGGCCAACACACTGCGCGTCTACTGGCCCGGCGATCAGCTGTGCCACAGCTGCTTCTACACTGCGATGCGCACCCACGGCATCTGCCCCAACTGCGGGCACGACGGCGTCCTTCCCGGCCGCCTCAACCGCACCGACCCACGGCCGGTCTGCCTGACCTGCGCCGCCATCCCCGGCGATTACGCCTGCCGCACCTGCGGCCACGAAGGCGAAATCCACCGCCGCGGCGAATGCGCACGATGCGCTCTACGCGACGACCTGTGCAAAATCCTGCTGCACCATCCCGCCGACCCGGCCGCCATGGAAACCCTCCTCGAAGTGCTCTGCGGCGTCGACCGGCCCGAAAGCATCCTCACCTGGAAGCGCAACATCCAGGTACTGCAGCTCCTCGGCGGAATCACCTCCGGCGCAATACCCCTCACCCACGACGGCCTCGACACCGCCGGCCCGGGCCGACACATCGAACACCTACGCAGCATGCTGGTGCACCACCACCTCCTCCCACCACGCGACGAACACCTCGCACGATTCGAACGCTGGCTCGCCACCAAACTCGACGCCATCGACTCCCCGACAGTGCGAGGACCCGTGGAGCAGTTCGCCACCTGGCACCACCTGCGCCGCCTGCGCAGCGAGTCCAAGCCCGGCCAAGGAACCGACGGACCCAAACGCGCAGCACAACAAGAGATCACCGAAACCATCAAATTCCTGACCTGGCTCGAGCAGACCCACGACCGCACCGCTTCAACCTGCAGCCAGCAGGACGTCGATGAATACCTGGCCTCAGGTCCGACCACCCGCCATTCGATCCGGACGTTCTTCGTCTGGGCCAAACGCAGCAAGATCAACACCTCAATCACCATCGAGCACCGACAAGCCAGAACATCCCCGACCATCACCCAAGACCAGCGCCTCGCGTGGCTCAAAGAACTCCTCACCGGCGACTCCGAGAGTCTTCCCTACCGGATCGCTGGAATCCTGCTGCTGCTCTACGCGCAGCCGTTGACGAAGATCGCCGGCCTGCAGACCACCGCTGTCATCCGGGTAGGCGCCGAGACCCGTATCGCGCTGGGCAAAGAACCCACCCCGGTGCCCGAGCCGTTCGCCTCCCAGCTGCACCATCACCTCTACAACCGGCCCAATCAACGCACCACCGGCGGAGCCATCGCCACGCCCTGGCTGTTTCCCAGCAGCCGGGCTGGCCGTCACCTCGACCCGCAATCAATCATGCATCGGCTTCGATGGCTCGGCATCGAGTTGCTGGGCTCACGCAACAGAGCCCTTCGCGAACTCGTATCGCAAATACCGCCACCGGTCGTCGCCGAAATGCTCGGCTACAGCGACCAAGTCACCCAAAAACACGCCGCCGAAGCCGGCAACACCTGGGCGCAGTACGCATCCGCCACCGATCGGAAGCACACTCCGACAACACCACCTGGACGAACCATGACGACCGACTCTCCGCAGGTTTGCCCCACCGACGACAAAGACGAACCGGACACGGATACCTCCGAGCCCACGTTGTTCGACCTCGATCCCCCGGTTCGGCCCTACGACGTCCACATTGAGTCACTAGGAGCCGCGGCGGCCGCATTCGACGACGCCCGCGGCGCGGTCCAGGTGGCCACGAACGCCCTCGGTCAGGCGCGCGCGACAGCTAAAGCAGCCAAAACGCAGCTCACCGACGTAGTGCTCCAGGCGCATCTGGCCGGCGTATCTTGGGCGAAAATAGGTGAGGCCCTGGGTATCTCGCAGCAATCGGCCTATCAACGCTGGGCTCGACGTTTACGCGAGGACGATAACGCGACAATTCACGATGTCGAGGACGGCGATGAATCCGAAATCCCGATCTCCTAGCTGACACCGTAAACGACCTCAAGCCGCACCCAAGCCGCCGATACCCATCGATGACTCCACGAGCCTTCCACGACCCCATCTCTGAGCGCCGATCCAGCAGACAGACCGATCGCACCGAATACAGCGGAATCACCCCACCGAGGCGCGACTTGCATTGGTGTGAGACGTATTCCACCTAGCTGCCGTGTCTTCGAAGCGCTGATGACGCGGCAATGGCCGCTGCGACCGCGAAACCAGCGACAGCGGTAGCGAGCGTGAATTGCTCACCGAAGGCGCCGATGCACAAGCCGCCCAGGACCGCTCCCAAAGCGCCCATCGTCTGATTAATGGAGCGCCTCGTGGCGTTCACGCGCCCGAGCAGCCGGTCCGGTGTAAGCGTCTGCCAGTAGCCCATCTCGTTGGCATTCTCGATGCCGGCTGCGATCCCTTGGAATCCCAACGCAACGAAAATCACTGCATCGCCCAAACTGGATTCAGGGGCGCAGGCCACGAGCAGCCACGTGATCGGGTATGCGGTGCGCGCCAGAATGATCACCCGTCCCACCCCTATTCGGTCACCGGTCGACGGTGCCAACGAGGCCCCGATCAGACTCGCGACACCGAAGACCGTCAATAGCATTCCGAATGCGTAGGGGGTGAACCCCATGGAGCGCAGGGCCAGCAGGGAAAGCGCTGTCATCGCTGCCCCGTTGGCGAGGAACCATATGTGTGTCGACACTGCCAGCGGACCGAGAGTCCGGTGGCGGTAAGTCCATTTCAGGCCTTCGCCGATCTCGTGACGGAGGTGGCGCGAGCGTGGTTCTGGTTGGGGTTCGGGGGCATGGACGCTCGCAATCAGCACAGCCTCGACGAGGTAACTGATCGCGTCGACGACGATGGCCGCGGGAGCGCCCAAGAGGCCCACGAGTCCACCGCCCATCGCCGGGCCGAGGGTTTGGGCGGCAGCGTCGGCCTGATCGAGACGCGCGTTCGCCGCAACCAATTGTCCCGTCGGTACCAGTCGGGGAAGCAATGATTGCGTGGCGGCGAACCCGAATACCGAGAACGCCCCGAACGCCAGCAACGCGACGACCAGCATCCACATCTGCAGACTGCCGGCCAACCACAGAACTGGAACCAGCCCCAGGCTCAGAGCACGCCCCACGCTGGCCCACACCAGCACAGGTTTGCGGCGCCAGTGGTCGACATACACCCCGGCGACAAGTCCAAGGGCCGCGTACGGAACAAACTGTGCGGCGTTGACCACGCCAACCTCGAATGGGCTGGCACCGAGCAACTGGACGACCAAGACGGGCATCGCGACCGCAGAGATCGCCGACCCGATGGAACTGAGTGCCGCAGCCACCCAAAAACGAACAAAAGCCGAGCGAGTACCTTCACCCGCACTATCCCCCACGACACCACTGTCTCACGGCGAACAGGCAGCTCGAGACCAGTCTAAAATACCTTTCGATCGGTAGGACTCGATATCTGGTCGAGAGCCGACACTGCTAACACCTTGCCCGTTCTGTGGACAAGCCACTGGGCCCCGATCACCTCTGAAGGCAGCGGGGGGTGCGCGTGCTCGCAGTTCGTTTGGTTACCCGCGGAGTACTACTGGCGATTCGTGGTTGCTGTTTGCGATCAGGATCGTCGCTCGATCCTGAGGCTTGCATTCTCGGAAGTAGCGGCGCTGCGCTTCAACATAGCGCCGCATGGTGGGATGGTCCGGGTCTGGGTTACTTCCATCTCGCAAGGCCATCCTTCGTGCGGTTTCGATGAAGGGAACATCGAGGAACACGGATAGGTCCCAGCTAGTGGCAAGCTCGTTGCGGTGCAGGAAGATTCCGTCCACCACGAGCACTGTGCCCGGGGCGGCCAGCTGCGGCTCCGGCATGAGAATCGTGTCAGTGGTGACGTCATGGCAGGCGGTGCGGTATCGCCGAGATCCGCCGGGCCGAAACGGGACAAGGACATCGGTATAGAACTGGCGATAGTTGTAGGAGTCTGACCAGAACCCCTCAGGCGAACTACGGCCCAGCCGGTACCGAACCTCGCGGGTGTTGTGAAAGTCGTCGAGTGATACTCGGACGACTGGTCGTTGTCGGTCTCGTAGAAGTTCGGCTAGTGCGTCCGCGAAATGGGTCTTGCCGGCACCGTCGGGCCCGTCGATCGCGATCCTCGGGCAACGCTGACCGTCGAAGACAGGAATCCGCGCCGCGACGAAGTCCAACGCATCCACTCGACCGAAAGCAGCGCTCATCACCGGCGGTCCTGCGTATCACCGGCCAGAAGCGCATGCACGTGCATGTCGTGCCAGCCGTCAGCGTGCAACGCAGCACTCCGCCGGATGCCCTCCACGCGAAACCCGGCCTTCTCCGCAACCCGACAAGAGGCGAGGTTGGCGACCGAATGCTCCAACCCAATCCGCTGGAAACCGACTTCACGGAATGCCCACTGACACAAAGTAGTAAGGGCTTGAGAACAGAGTCCTCGTCCACGCCACGCTGGCGCCATCCAGTACGCCGCTTCAGCTGAACCATCGTGCAAATCCACGCATTTGAGCGAAATACGGCCGGTCAATGAATCGCTGGTGCGGTCAACCAGCGCCCAATTCAACTGAGCCTCTGCAGTCCACCCGTCACGCCACTCGCTAATCCACTGGCGCGCTTCGTCCTCAGAATCGGCGCGCCGCACATGCCAGCGTTGGATCTCGGGGTCATTGAAGGCGTCCACGACCGCGCGAGCGTCAGACAGTCGCCACGGTCGGAGCAACGCAATAGAGCCCACCGACAACGACGGATGAGGAGACAGCGGATATCGCCGGCGGGATCAAAGTCGGCACACATGGCATCATCGCGCAAAATCCGAACCTAGACCAACGAGAACGCGGCATCCACGCGTAGGCCCTTCATCGCAAATCTTTGATCATAGCGATGCCGAGGGGTCCATTGCCTTGGCCCACCACGCGAAATCCCTTGCGCTCGTACAGATGTTTGGCCGGATTGCGAACATGGACATTAGTGCACATTGCTTCTGCATGTGGCGAAAGCTCGGCGAACAGTGCATCCAGAAGCAAGCCGCCGATGCCGGCTCCCCGCGAGCCTGGTGCGACAGCGATGCAGAGTTCCGGCAATGGCGACCCGGCCGCATCAGTGCGCAATGGCGGATTGCTATGGTACGTCCACACCGCACCGATAGCGATCGCGCTGTGATCCTCGGCAAGGATCGGCACGATGCCAACAGGTGGGAGCAATTCGAGCACTTCGCCGTCACCGGGGTCAGGAAGTGGCCAGTCTTCGATAATGCAGGCATGGCGGGCCATCTCGACGACGAAAGCGTGATCGTCAGCGGTCGCCGAGCGGAGTCGCACTCTGGACTGTGCCATCGGCAGATTGTGGCAGAAGTTCCCTGCTGCACGCATATCGATTTTTGACGAGATGGGATGTACGGGCGCGGCGCGAAACAGTCGCCAGCAAACATTCCGTGGACGGTTAACCAAGAGCCCAAAGGGCTTGCCAAGTGTGAGTCCATCACAGCTGCTGCCAGCCGCCCATCCCGAAACTGCCGACCCTATCGATATCAACAATCACCGGATTACGGCTGAATCGAATACTGAGGGTTACCAGTAAAGTACTCCTTTTTCACCAGATGAATCACGCTCATCCTCTGTCCGGTCTCATGTGATCTGGCAGGTTTCTCATTTGATCGGGCAGCGTACGACTTTGCCATTGAATCTCATTGAGGTTGGCAGACAAGCGTCAGTGTGCGCACATCCGAATGGGCTGATGGGGATCAGGGACTGCCCCCGGTTTGGTTGACTCCTGACCTGTGAGGATTCGTCCTTGCTGGAAGGATCAATCTCGTGCCGAAACCGTTTCCTGCCGAGTTCCGTGCTGACGTCATCGCTGTGGCCCGCAAGGGCGAGGCGCCGTTGCGCCAGATCGCGAAAGACTTCGGGATCTCGGAGGCCTGCCTGCACCGCTGGCTCAAGATCGCTGACCGCCAAGACGGTGTTGACCGAGCCGGGTCGCCGGCCGCCGCGGACGACGTGGCCGCGCAGCTGCGCGAAGCACACAAGCGGATCAAGCTTCTCGAACAGGAAGCCGAGGTGATGCGCCGCGCGGTCGGATACCTGTCTCGGGACGCCAACCCAAAATGATGTACCCGCTGGTCCTCGACCTTGCCGCTGACGGCGTGCCCGTCACGGTGACCTGCCGGGTTCTGGGGTTTTCCACCCAAGCTTTCTACAAGTGGCGCAAAGAACCTCTCTCGCAGCGGGATTGGGACGATGCGCACCTGATCAACGCTGCCCGTGATATTCATGCCGATGACCCTGCCTTCGGGTACCGGTTCATCGCCGACGAACTGCCCGGCCGCGGGATCACCGCCGGCGAAAACCGTGTCGCGCGGTTGTGCTCCCAGGAGCGCATCTGGTCGGTCTTCGCCAAGAAACGAGGTCTGAATCGTCGATCCGGACCACCGGTGCATGACGACCTCGTGGAGCGGCTGTTCAGCGCCCAGGCCGCCAACCAAGTGTGGCTGACCGACATCACCGAGCACCCCACCGATGAGGGCAAGCTCTACCTGTGCGCTATCAAGGACGTGTACTCAAACCGCATTGTGGGCTACTCCATCGACTCACGGATGAAGTCCTCGCTGGCGGTGGCCGCACTGGAGAGCAATTGTCAATACCTGTGGATCGGGGTGTTTCAGGCGACCTCCGTTTCGGTGTGTTGATCGCCGTCT
>NZ_JBZTYL010000023.1:0-30902 GCF_058536225.1 Mycolicibacterium arcueilense | reverse complement strand
ACGGCGATCAACACACCGAAACGGAGGTCGCCTGAAACACCCCGATCCACAGGTATTGACAATTGCTCGGAAAGGAATTCACCGTTTCGCTGAGGTGGTCACCATCATCGAGGTCGCGCACGGGGCGCCGCTCATCTGTTGGGATTGAGCAACTCAGCGCAATCGTGTATCCGATTGATCACGTCGTCGAATGCAGGCGGGTTGGTTCCGTAATAGAGGGTGTCCATCGCTGTGTCGTGTTCCCTTCGCAGATCTGCCGCGAACTCGCCAGCTGGATCGAACGCCACCGAGGCAGCGAACCCCTCGGCGGGGACCGGGTGGTCGGGGGTGAAGTGCTGCGATACCTCGTACACGCTCGACAGGATGTCGCCGATACTCGTGGTGTCGGCGAGCAATGCGGTGACCATGTCCTGGCCTAGCAGTGCCCAGATGTCGTAGAACTGTCGGCCGATCCGCGGTAACCCGTGGGGTGTGTCGCGGCGGGCGGGATCGACTACAAAGTTGTTGACCCGCAACAGTTTCTCAATGAGGGTGCGGCCCGGGTGCAGGACTGTCACTGCGAACGGCTCCAGGTCATCCCATTCGCCGTCGACCGACCCCTGCAGCACCCGGGACAGCAGTGACTCTACTGTGGCATCCAGTGACGGTTTGGGACCGCCCGATTGGCCTAACTCGATGAGAACTGCTGTCGGGTCAGCAAGACCCTCGGCGCTGTCGGTGTAGTCCATCGGCAGCGTGAGATGAGCGTGGCTGTGCAAGGTTCCGAGGTGGCCGCCCGATTCCCGGCCAGTGCACAGGCCGCCGGTGGTGGACGCCGCGGTGTCCAGCATGGCTTTGAGCGCCTTCTTGGCAGCGTTCTTCGACGGGTACTCACCTACCACCAGGAGGTCGAGGTCTTCGGAGAACCGTTCGATGATGCGCAGCTTCTCCAAGCTGGTTCCGCCCTTGAACACGACCTCTTCCCCGTGGCGGGCCACGATCGTGCGCAGCACCTCGCAGATCCAGTAGTCCTTCTCCACGGCTAGCGGCTGCACGCCCAGGCGCTCCGCGGCGGCAGCGATTGTCGCGCTGAAGACCTCGGGATCTTCGCCGCGCCACAACGCCACGGTCAGGTAGCCAGACCCACCAGCGCCCGCGCCTCGGTGCGCGGATCGGCGGTAGGAACCTTCTCGGCTAGCTCCGCCAGCCCGGCATGACGCAGAAGGTGGCTCAGCCGCGCCCGCGCCGAGGGGGGCTCGGTGCCACTGGCATCAGCGAGCCTTGCGGCGTTGATGCCGCCCGAGCTGATCAGCTCGCGCAACCTGTCCATGGCCTGCTGTGGTCCGGTTTCGATGACGCGGTCCCATCCGTCGAGCACTTCCAGGGCCGCCACCTCAGTTTGGCTCAATTCGTAGTCAGCGCGGCCGTGGCGAGCCGAACGGTCCACGAACCGCACTGTTTCGGCGTCGGTTGGCGGGCGGGCGGGCACAGCGTATTCGGCCCGGCGGGAAATTTGGGTGGACAGCCTCAGGGCGTTAGCGGCCGACAACCCGGCCGGCCCGATACCTGCTTGGCCGGTCAGCTGCGCTGCCAGCGCCGCCGGCGAGGGCGGGGCCATGCCCAGCGGCGTCTTGGTTCCGCGCCAGTACAGGCCCTTGCGGATATGTCGCAGTTCACCCTGACGAACCAGCTCAGCGAGCAGGTGCTGCGTAGTCGAAGCTGGTGCGTTGATGTCGGTCGTCTTCCAGAATTGGTTACGGGAATCCAGCAAGGATCGACGGGCGTTCTGCGCGCCGCGGCGATCGTAGCTAGTGGGCATCAACACTCACCTCCTTCTCTGCAAGATGATACGAGAATCTGCCGATTCTTGCACCTGCATAGGCCTTGAACTGCATAAATGCAAGTTCCGACGCAATGGCAAGCCGCGGCGAGCTGCCCCCTCAGCCAAGGACAAGGGTGGCTCGGTCGCGCCGACACAGGATTCCGCGGCATCGCCAGCACCCGCCGGCGGGACTTCGTCGACATCCTGGCGCTCGGGGGCGGGCGGGCTTCGACAAGGCAGAGCTTCTCCGCGCGGCCCCGGGCCGTCGCGCTACCGCGTGGGGCGCGCCCACCGGCCAGCACAGGTGCCGTGGGGCCACGTGGCGGCGCAAGGAGGGCATCGAGCCCCGTTGGTCGTGTCCTTCCTCGACCCGTCTTTCCCCTCGGCCTCGGGTGGCCCGACAAGGAGCCGGCTCAGGGACGCGCGACTTACTGCCGCGCTTCACGCCACTTTAGGATCCGTTGACCTGGAATAGCCCGCCATGCTCCGGATTACGTCGCGGTGCGACTCCTTCAGCGATCAACTGCTTTGGACGCAAGTAGCCTTGCAGGCTCCGGTGGGGGCCATCGCCTCCGAGTGGGCCTGGGACGAACGGGAGGTCTTGAGAGATCCCGAGGGCTTCGAAAGAAAGTGCTTGTGCGGTTTCCGGTGGGTTTTCTTGTTGCACTGACGATCAGCTCCGTTCCAGCCTTATGGCTGCAGGGTTTGCATCGGATTGCGTCGACGTTTATGGGCGTTTCAGGCCGTTGAAGTGTGCTACTTGGATCACCGGGGGGCTACCGTTGGCGGCCGGGGGGACCAGATCTGAGATCAGGTAGCCGCGGCCGGGGACCAGGAAGTTCGCTGTGCGGACGTCGCGGATCTTGATTCTGTCGTCGCCGCAGGCCAGGGACAGGATGTGCGCCCGCACTTCGTCGAGGGCGGCGATCGGTGACGCCGTACGCGCGCTATCGGCGTTGTATCCGCGGTGGGTTGCGGTCGCGATGACGCGGATGTCGACACGGGTTCTGAGTCTGATGATCTCGGCGAGCAGGCTGGCTGCTTTTGGTGAGGGTCCTTGGTTGTCGCGGTATCCGTCGATGTTGTCGACGAGGACGAACAGTGTGGGTCCGTCAAAGAAGGTCTGTTGTTCTTCGACGGTTTCGTCGAGGTCTGTGCCGGATTCGGCCCGACGGTTGGCTTCGTTGAGCACTGCGTTGAGGATGCGTTGGGTGTCTTCGCGGTCGCCGTAGGCACCCAGATAGTGCTCGCGTTCGAGGAATCGGCGTTCGCGAGCCAGTCCCCCGCGCTCGTCGAGGATGATGATCTTGGCTTCGTGGGGCGCGAACGATCCGAGAATGCCCGCGATGATCGTGCGTAGCAATGTTGTTCGCCCCGACTGCGGGCGACCTAGGACGAGTGAGTGGGGGCAGTAGAGCATTGGGTGCGGATTCCATGGGAGTCCGGCGATGGTCATGTCGACATTGTTGAGGCCCAGTGGGATTTCGATGTTGCGTTGTGGGCGGCCGGGCAGTGGCGTCTTGCGCATTTGGGTCTGGCGCCATGCGGGCCACATTTGTTGGAATGGCAGGTCAGTAGGCAGAGGCTTGAGGACGGGGATTCGTTGGTCTGGTGTGGCGGCCTGACTGATTCCTGCGCAGAGCTCGCTGATGTCGTCGCTATAGTCGCGGGCTTCTAGGTGTTCGATCTCCGCGACGGTGGGCTCTGGAATGTCGTGGGTTACCGGCACGGCGAAACGCGCCTTTAGAACGTCGTGTTTGCCGGATCCGTTGTGTGTGCGGGGGGACAGGGTGAGTCCCGGCTGGCTGCCGGGGTAGGCCTTGAGGATCTTTTTGGCTTCAGAGCCGGCGTCCGGTAGTTGTTCGGCGCCGCGCAGGTAGAACGGGCTGACGGCTTTCTGGGCGACCTGGGGAAGGTCGATAGCGGAGTTGTCGGTTGTGATGGCGAAGTGCACGCCAAATGAGGGGCCGGCTTCGATGAGGCTGCCTAGACCGGTGACCCATCCGTGAGTCGCTTGGTCTTGCTTGAGTTCGGTTTGCAATGAGATCCAGCCGTCGATCGCGACGAACAGATAGCCGTAGGGGTCGGCTGGTTGGGGGTTCTTCTCGCGCCATTGGAGGTATTCTGCTGTCGAGGTTAGCGAGTGCGTTGCGAAGAGCCTTGAACGCAGGGTGAATACGCGTTGGATCTCCGAGAAGATGCGTTCACGCATGTCAGTGTTGCCGCGGTTAGCGTATCCGGCAACATTGGGTAGATCACGAGTCAGCGCGAGTCGACCACCTTGATCGACGATCACCCAGGACAGCATCCGTGGGGCGTGGCGCAGCGCCGAGGTGACGATCATCGTGGTAAGTGCAACCGTGCGCCCTGACTTGGCGGTGCCCGAGACAACCACGCTGCCTGCGTTGGTGGTGAAATCGGTACTCAGCACCGACTGAGTGTGATCCATGGGGTGATCGACAACGCCGAGCGGGAACATCAGGTCGGTCAGGCCGCTTGCCGGCTGCAATGCACCGAAGGCCTTGAGCTGGTGCAGAGTTACCGTTTTGCGCAACGGCGGCGTCCACATGTCGTGCAGATCGACATCGACCGGGACCGAAAGTCCCTTGACGAGAAGTGAGATTTCTGACCTGTCAGTCCGGATCTGACCATCGTTGGCGGGCCCAGTGTTTGAAGGTGTTGGTGCCGACGATGACGTGTCATCGTCGCTGTCCCATTCGTTAGCAAGAGTGAAGGCGCTCAGCGAACCGGACGGAGCTGGTCCGGTACTGGCTTTTGGCGCACCGGGTTTGCGGTACTCGGCGAGGTTGTTGGCCGCACGCAGATGAACGGGGTCACTTCCGGAGAACTTCCAGAAAATGTGTCCGCCTTTGACGTAGTTCTTCACGCGCTGCTTCACGACGTTGTCCTCGGCCGACTCGTCGCCGATGACGATGCGGGACAGAGTGGGGCTGTTGACTACCAGAGAGCTTTTGAAGTTCATCTCCGCGTACAGCGCGGGCTGGTTCTGCAGGAACTGCAGTTCCTGTGACGCCAACTGAATCCACACACCGCAGGAGCGGCCCTGTTTGACGATGTAGGTGAACACTTTGGTGAATTCACTGCCGTAGTGGTCATTGAAGATCGAAGCTTCGTCGATCAGCACGATCAGGATGGGCAGTGGCTTGAGTTCGTTGCGATATTTCGGCATTTCGCGGAACTGCAGGTATTTTCCTGCGTCCGGCAAGCCGATGCCGAGACGGTGCTGCTCAGCAGCGAGCAATCGCTTGCGTCGCTCGATTTCGCCGAGCAGTGTCGCCGCGAGGCGGTCGAGGATCTCAGGATCGCCTGTGTCGTTGACCATTCCGCGTATGTGTGGAATGGTGTGGAACCCGAGAAATGATGCCTCGCCTTTGAAGTCAATGATCATGAAGTTGACTTTGTCCGGCGGATGCCAAGCGCAGGTGGACAGCACGAAGTTTTCCAGCCAGATCGATTTTCCGGATCCCGACTGCCCCTGGTATGCGCCGTGGACACCTTCGCCGCCGTAGTTGCCGGAGCCCAGGTCACGTATATACGGTGTGCCGGTTGGTGTGCCGTCGCGGTACAGAGTGCCCAGTGGCACCTCCATACGCGGGTCGAATCTGCGTCTTTCCCACAGCGCTTCTGGTGAAAAGTTATCCAGGTCGTCAATGCCTAGGAGTTCGGACAAACGCAGGTCGCGATTGTTCTTCGACAGTGCTTCGGTGTCGATAATGGCTTCACCAGGATTGGCCTCGCGGTATCGGGCCATTCTCCGAGCGAAGGCTTCGGCGGCCGAACGCGACATCCCGTCAACGGCCGCAACTTCCGATTGTGGTGGTGCAGTGAGAATTCCCTGCTTGTTCACAACCAGGTATCGCGTTTTGTCTGAATCCAATGCCGAGGTCATAGAACGCTCCGTCTCGGGTGATGTCACATCAATAGCGGCAGATCTTTCCCAAGTCTAAGTGTTGGATTGCACCTCGAGTCCGCTTGCGATCACCAGGCAAAGTCGGGGCGCTACGGGGAGCTGCCTTTGGCTTTTACCTCATTGTCGCGGCGACGGCAATCGTTGTAGACCTCCACGGCAAGTGCTTGCACCTGCTTTTTGTCGGTGACCACGGGGCCGCTACTGGCCAGATCGATGACGGTGGATCTCGCGGCGACTAGGTAGGGCGTGTAATCAGTTTGGGGGTCGACACTTTGAGCGATCTCGATGTCAGAGGCTGTGGGGCGGATCATGTGGTCACGCAGATAGCCGTCCCATTCTGGCCAGGAGGGTTGCCAGAGTTCCTGCACGTGACTCCACCGGTAGAGCAGGTAGGCCGAGGCGGGCATGATTGTTGCGTTCGGCGGTATCTCGGCGATGATCCGCTGCGCTTCGGGGGTGTAGCGCCGATCGACGACAGCCGTTGAGCCTGAGAGGCACTCAGCGCGTTGCGCCGGCAAGTTGGGTGCGCCGCCGCGAAGGTAGGACGCGAGCTGGCGCGCAGCGTCAAGGGGGGCGGTGATGGTGTATATCGCTGCCAATGCGACTAGGGCTGCGGCGAAAGGTATTGCAGCCGATAGGAGCAGTTTGAACCGCAGAACGACGAACAGTCGCGCGGCTGCGCCGCGGCCCAACCGTAGTGCCAACGTCAAGGGGTTGAGTGTGGCGAGGAGCCGATTCATCGGCGGGCGAACGCTTGCGCCAAGAGCGCCTTCTCGGCGGAGTTGAACTCCCACCGCACTTTCACATCGTTATCTCCAGTGCGTACGTGCAAGATGCCTGGGGTTGAACTGGCGTCGATGAGGTAGCGAGGACGCTGTTCGATCATGTATTCGGTCCACACGATGCGCACTGGTGCGGTTGTGTGGCGCTCGTCGCCGAGGGAGGTGATGGTGATGTCTGGGCGCTCGTGCGTGCTGATGCCCGCGTGGCGTAGCCCACGAGCTATGGGCCCCAATTCGGGGGCGCGCACGTCGACGCGTAGGCCGAGCGTGGCGGACCTGACTAGCAGTAGTTCTATTGCTTGGCGTGAGCCGACGATCCATAGTGGTTCGTCGCAGGCGACGGTGGTGTCGAGCCATACGCGCTTGGCGCCGTCGAGCGTGTAACCGAGGTAGATGCCGACGCCGCCGGGGGTTGTGTGCGCGGTGGTGACGGCGTCAACGGGCACAGTCGCTTTGGGGACTGCGGTGACGGGTGGGGGCACTGCCAGTGGCACTGCGGTGGTCGCGATCGCCGCGTGCTGGCCGTATTCCCGGCGCAGACCGCTAGCTTCGGCGAGGTCGACGGTGTCGAGGCGCTCTACGCGGTTGCAGTAGAACCGTTCGATGTGGTCGGTACTGGGGCTGGCCGGGGTCATCCTGGTGATGTTCACGCAGAC
This sequence comes from Mycolicibacterium arcueilense, assembly GCF_058536225.1. NCBI lineage: Bacteria > Bacillati > Actinomycetota > Actinomycetes > Mycobacteriales > Mycobacteriaceae > Mycobacterium > Mycolicibacterium arcueilense. The sequence continues at coordinate 23,732 of NZ_JBZTYL010000023.1, read as the reverse complement.
TTCGGTGGTGGCTCGTAGCCAGTCACCGTGGGTGCGATCGGTGGATTGTGCAGTGGGGGTGAATGCGACCAGGTGCGGGGCGCCTTTGCCGGCGTGGGTGAATCCCTCTTCTGCGATAGCATCCGCGCCGAGTAGTGCGACGATGTGTCGGTGTAGTTGCGCTGCTTGCGATTTGGACAGTTTTCGCGCGACGAAGCCTTGTAGGGCGATTGCTCTGTGTGCGCGTGAGGAGGCGATCTGCAGGGCGCGGGCCATGCCGGATGCCAATGTTGCTCGGGGGTCTGAGTAGGTGTCGATTTGGCGGGCGGCGATGCTGTTCGCCGATGTTGCTGTGTCCAGAGTGACGCGTAGGTAGGTGCGTCCGTAGGCGATGGCGTTGATCGGGCCGGTGGTGGTGAAAGCGACCTTGGCTAGGTCGTTTTGGTGAGCGTAGGTGTAGCCGATCGTGACACAGGTGAGGTCGTGCAGCTGGATGTCGAATTGGCGCAGTTCGTGGCGGATCGGATCGAGGTCGAGCGTTGGCGATGACCACACGTCGTTCTCGTCGAGGATGTTGGCGGAGAAGGGTTTCGGGGTGACTTCGATGAGGATGGTGGCGTGGCCGGTGGTGTGGTCCCACAGGATTGCGGTGTTGTTGTGGGAGAGGATCTGGGTCAGTCGTGGTATGCGTTGTGTGCAGCTGCGCCGGTGGGAGAGCCAGCCTCCGATGGTCCGGTCTCGGTAGGTGATGATGAGCGCTGCCAGCGAGGCGAGGGCTGCGGCAGCGGTGAGGTAGCCGGTGTAGGGCCAGTGCGTTGTTGCGGTGAGTGCGAAGTGTAATGCTGTCGCTGCGGCCATGACGGTGATCGCTTTGCCTACGGTGGGCGTTGTGAGTCCGAAGTGCATTGCTATTTCGCTTTCTTGCGGCGGGCCAGTCCGACGATGTAGGCCGCGGCCAGTACGACAGCGGCCACGGCGATCGCGGCGATAGCTACCGTGCGGGCCAGGGTGTCCGGCGCCGGTGGGAGCGCGTAGGGTTCGGCCGCTTTGGGCGGGATGCCGGCCGCGACGATCGGACCTGGGTCGAGCTTGTTGGTTAGGGCTGCGACCGGGTCAGCAATTCCTGTACCCAAGATGTTGGTGATGGTGTTCGCTGGGCTGTGGGCTGTGCGTTTGATCCGGGCGATGACCTGGTTGGCGGTCAGTTGCGGGTGCAGCTCACGGATGAGCGCTGCCAGACCGGACACGTAGGCCGCTGCGTAGCTAGTGCCGTTGATCGGGACTGGGTTGCCGTCTTGGACTAGAGCGTTGACCAGCGCTCCGGGTTGCGGCTCGGTGGGGTCGAGGGACGCGATCTCGGCGGCAGGAGCCGCGACGCCAACCCAGGGTCCTGGCATGGAGTTGGCATAGGGATCGCCGGTGAGGTTGGTTCCGCCCACTGAGAGCACGAATGCGTCGAAATACGATGGTATTGATACTGATTGGGCTTGTGTCCAGTTGCGTGGGTCGGCTGGCTCGTTCGGGTTGTATTCGGGGTTTGGTTTGCAGGTGCTGCCTCCGGTGTTTCCGGCGGCCGCGACGATGACCACGTTTTTGACCACGGCCGCGTAGTAGAGTGCGCCAGCCAAGGTGCGCAGGTCTGGGAGGTGACCGGCGTCCACGCAGGCTGTCAGCGACATGTTTATGACGGTGGCCCCGAGGTTGGCTGCGTGGACGATCGCTTTGGCCAGGGTGAGCAGGTTGGCCGCGCTCTTGTCCGCGGGTGTGAGGTTTTGGGTCTCAGGTGTGTTGTCCACGGCGTATTGGCCTGAGGTTTGCCGTATTGACAGGATCGTGGCTCCGGGAGCGATGCCCACGAACCCGTCGTTGACCGAGGGTTGGCCGGCGATGATTCCGGCGACGAGGGTGCCGTGGTGGTCGCAGTCTTGCAGGCCGTCGGTCGTTCCGACGTAGTCCCCTCCTGGAATCAGGTTAGGAATTCGGGTGACGCGTTGCACTCCGGAGTCGATGACAGCGACGGTCTGCCCGTCGCCGCGGGCGAAGGTGTGCAGCTGAGTGGTGTTGAACGCCTCTTGGGCTGGGATGGTCTCGAACTGGGAGTTTTCCAGGATTGCCGACTGCCCGCATTCGTGAGTTTGCTTCATCGGGTACACCGGCGCGGGTTCGGTGTCGGGTGGGGCGATGTCGGCGGTGGGGTCGAAAGACCAGGGGGTGGTCGCTTCGGCCAGCCCAGGTGCGCACAGTGCGAGTGCCACCAGTACCGCAGTGGCGGCGGCGAGTAGTTTTCTCACGTCCGTCACCAGGCCCGGAAGATGCTGAACAGGCCCATGAACGAGTATCCGAGGATGACATAGGGCGTGAAGTACACCCACCATTCGAAGATGTCGATTGCGCGCTTGGTGCTGTTGCTGTTCAGCGATACCTGGCGGATTGAGACTATGACGGCTAGAGCAGCCGTCAGGGTCAGTGCCGCGAGGATGATGGCCACGTTGAGGTGCAGGCCGGCAGCGGTCACTGAGCCTGCCAGAAAGGCGATGGCCGTGGCTGTCGCAGCGATCCAGTAGGCGGTTTGCAGCAGCGCGTCGCCGCTGCACAGACCGCGGAACATCAGTGCAGTGGCCACCAGCACGACGAAAATAGCTGTGAGCCACCATGATCCGTGTGGATATAGGCCGACGAAGAAGGCCGATCCGGCGATGACCATGCAGAATCCGATGGTGACCGCCAAGATCGCGTAGCGCGACGCGGCGACCCGCTCTTTCTGATGGAAGATCGAGTCGAGGGTTTCGTCCTTGCTGGTCATCAGCGGAAGCTTGGATACGTCACCTTTGAGGTTCTTGATGTAGGACTCACCGTTGGCTGCGATGTAGGGCAGGTTGATCTTTGCCAGGCCCAGCGCGATTTGGGATGAGAACGCCAACGCCAGCAGCCCCAGTGCCATGGATTGGGCTGCGATGACCATGTGTGGCCAGGTGTAGGCGCATGACAGCAGCGGTGCCACTGCCGCCAGTATCGCTGCGGAAGCGACGGTTACGTGCACGAGTGGGTAGCGTTTTGTTGCCGCATAGATGATCACTGAAAGCGTGGCCAGCACCACGGAAGCCAAGATGATCGTGTAGATCGATAGTGCTCGCGGGATCGCCGTCGCTGCGGCGCCGGCGATCAGTCCGTATCCCAGCCAGAAGCCCCAGCGCGGCACTGATGCCGTTTGGGGATCGTCGCCGTAGTCGCAGACGAAGGTGATTGCAAAAACCAGCGCGGCCACGGCGGCCAGGCCCCCGACGATGCTGTATCGAGCTAATGCCGGCATGTGGGGGTTGTGGGCGACGTAGGTAACCAGGCCTGTCACGGCCAAGGCGGCGCATACCAGCAGTACGACTGTGGACAGGGGCCGAGAGTAGCGTTCCGACCAGGCCGCGAACTGGGATGTCTGCAGTTTGGCGATGAACTCGGCGTGGTCGTCGATCAGCTCTGGGTAGACCTCCGTGGGGTTACCTTTGTGGAGGTATATCCGGTCGCCGGAACGTATTCCGGCGTCGTTGAGAGTCCCGTCGGCCGGAATCGCCTGTCCGCCGAAGCGCTCTAAGTGCCAGGCCACTGTGCGTTCGGCAAAGAAGTTGGTTTCGCGGCCGGTCTTGTTCAGAGCGTCGCGATAGTTCGTGACTAAGTCGGACATGATTGCCGAGACTGTCGTGTGCAACGGCAATGTCATGTCGATGGAGTGACGTGGGATGGTCACTGACACGTTCACTCTGTCTTCATCGTTGAGGGTTGTTGACACTGTCAGTGGGCTTCCTGTTCGGCACTGGTGTGGTTGGGTTTGCGCCTGACCGGTGGCGCCTCAAATCCCATTTTTTCGAGCGCTTTTCGAGTGATGATCCGTTCGGCGAGCACTTTGTCGTACTCGTCCCGGTACTCGCTGTCGGCGCCGGCGAGATCGTCATCAAGCTCGGTCAATGCTGCGGACTCCTGTTCGCGCAGGGATGCGATTTCCTCTTCGAGCTCGCTGGTCTGATCGTGTAGAAGCCCATTGTATTGCTGTTGCACACGCAAACGTTCGTTCTCATTGTGTTCTTTGGCGTTGCGGCGCAGTTCTTTTGCCTTGGCGTCCGCGTCTGCCAAGATCTTGGCTGCCTGTTCTGAAGCATCGGCACGGCGCTGTCTGGATTCGTCGGCGAGTTGTTTGAAGGCGTGTTTCTTCTGCGTCTTGACGTCCTCCCGGACGTTGCGCAGTTTCTCTGTGGCGACGGTGATCCGGTCTTGTATCGGACCCAGTGGCCCTAGGGTGGCCGATCGAATCTGGTCCCGTCGGCCGGCAGCGCCACCCAGTCGGTCACGCACTTCGTGCATATACGCTTCGATGTCCATCTTCGCTCCCTTTGGTGTGTTCAGTGCTGGGCAGTTCGGTCGGGAAGTTTGTCCATCAGCAGTGCGGCGGCTCGTTCGAATTGCCGCCTGGTGTCCTTGCGCAGCAGAGACAGGTTGATCTCTCCCCCGGCGGCCAGATGGGGATCCAGCGGGATGTCAACCAAGCAGGTCGATGGATCGTTCTGTGGCGATAGTTCGCGCACGAGTACGTTCTTGGTGGCGTTGACGTTGATGACGACTTCTTTGCCCGGGGCTGCGTCGTTCCACAGCAGTACCGTGCGGGTGAGCAGGTACTTGTATTTGGAGTCGCGTAGAAGGTCGATGAAGCGTTTGACGTTGTCGATGCTGATCGAGTTCGGTGTGGTGACCAGTACCACCGCGTGTGCTGATTGGATTGCCGGCCAGAATGTCGGTACCCGACGGTCTGGGCTCATGTCGACCAGGTTGACCATGTACTCCCTGTGCAGTGCACCCAAGATTGTTCCGAATTCGTCTGCAGCGAGTTCGTAGTCTTGGTAGTGCTGGGCAGCCACGAGCGCTTGAAGGCCGGCGGGGTTGGAGTACAGCTGAACCTGGATTTCGCTGCCCGAGAGCTTGCGGGTGTTGACCGAACTCAGGAACAGCCGGGTGTCGGACGTGACGGCTCGGTTCTGTTCGACGGGCATCCGCCGGCGAAGCGAGCCATCTGTGGCGCTGTCGAATGCGACGACGTCACTGACATCGCGGTGGTGGGCCAGCGTGGAGCCGATCGCGATGGTTGAAGTGGACTTGCCCACTCCGCCCTTGAGGCTGACGACGACGACGTTCTGCGGGTAGGCCAGTTTCCTCTTCATGCGCAGCACGTCGCGGTCGTAGTCGAGCTCACGTGCCGACTTGGGCAGCTTGATGCCGATCTTGGCCACCCCGCCACGCCAACCCTGCTTGGGCCCGGTTCGTTCGGCGGCCGCGGTGGACCAGGCTGTCTCGTCGGGTCCTTGCGGGGCGGGCTCTTGCGGGGCGGAGTCTGCCTCTGCTGGCGGCCAGGCTGCCTCGTCACTTTGAGTGGAAGCCGCGGCCGGAGGGTAGAAGTGATCAGGGATGTTGGGGTACCCGGATGGACCAGCGTGAGAGTTCGGTGCTGGCGCCGGAGGCCGTCGGCGGCCGTCGGCGGGGCCGGGCCGGCGAAACTCAGCACTGTCCCACCGGCCCGGATCGACGTCCATCTGCATTGGCGGGGGAAAGGGTGCTCGAGCCTGTTCTACAGCTGGTGGTGGAGGCACCGGGGCGCCGCGGCTTTTGTCTGCGACCGGCACGTTGATTTCTGTTCTCTCCCACGGGTCGACGTGCGGGTTGAGTTGCCTCTGCCGGAGGAAAGATGGGTCTTCGAAGTCGGGAGCAGGCGGCACGTTTGACCACGGCGCCTGTGGCTGATGAGCGGTCCCGCTGTTTGCATTGGTCTCAGGGCCGCCGTTGTGTGGGTTGGCATTGTGCGGTTCGTTCGTCGAACCGACGCTCGGGTTTGGGTCGTTGGGGTCTGCGTGCTGGGGCATCATCGATCTCCTCGAAGTAAGCGGTTCAGCTGTGAAATTCAGTAACCCAGTTGCCGGATTCATCAACTCCTGAGGTGAAAAACGTTGTACCGGCGGGTAGTAACGCATGAGAATCTAGAGTTCCCTCCCAGCCCATGGCCCGCATGATGACCTCCATGTACGAAATGCGCGCCAGGTATGTCGCTGGTGTCGACGTGGGATCGAGGGGCTCAAGCGGGTTGCCTCGTGGGTCCGACAATGTCGAAACCGTCTGTTGTCGTTGGCTATCGAAGTCTGGGCTGCTCAGAAGTTGCGGCGATGAGGTGGACGTGACGAGGTCGCTGGCGTCTTGCCTCAGGCGTGCGCGCCAGCGTTGGCGGGTGTCGAGGACATGTGGGTCGCTCTGGGGCGGCAAAGCCGCGGCGGAGTCGGCTGCCGCGGTTGTCGACTGCGCTGGGAGGGCTCCGTTGTCGGAGGTCTGGGAGTCGGGCTGGGGCGAGTTCGGCGGCGAGGGCAGCTGGAGGCTCTGCGGAGCGCTTGGAAGCTGGGGCCGGCTTGGGCTTCGCGCCGTGAGCCGATTCAGAATCGACTGCACTTTGGTCACCAGTGATGGGGCGAGAGGTTGGCCGGCGTGGTCACCGATGGTGTCAACCACAGCCATTGCGCCGTGAGTCTGTGGGGTATCAGGGATGGCGCCGGGCATTGCCGCTGCGCTGGTCGATCCCGCGGCGGGGCTGCCCGCTGTGCTGGACAGAAGTTTGTCGTTCGCCATTTGCTTGACCTGCTCGCGTGTTTGGGTGGCCCATTGCGATCCCCGTTGCCGCACAGTGGAGATCATTCGGTCCAGGGCCGTGGCTTGGGGGTTCAAGCCACCGGGGAACGCAAGTGACCACCACCGTGAGGAGGGGTCCTGTGCGGACGGAGTGGCGTTGGTTGCCGCCTTGAGCAGCCAGTCGCGGATCGGGCCGAACTTCTTTTCGAGCGCCCACACGAAGGTGGTCAGCAGGTGATAGGCCGCCACCAGGACGGCGAAATGCACCAGTGTCGAATTGGTGATTGCTTCGGCGATTCCAACCGCTGCTTGCGGCCCCAGTCGCGCTAGGGTGACGATTCCTGAGGCGATGAGCAGGTTCGCCACGGCCGAGACCATGAATCGCATGAATTCGTCAAGGGGTCGGTCTTGCCACGGGGATGCGGCTGCCATTGCGGCAGCCGCGGCGAACCGCGCGATCGCCAGAATCAGGTGGGTGGCGAAGGTGATGACGACAACGACGCCGAATCGGAAGAAGATGAACACCGGTATCAGGGCAAATAGCGTCATCAGGAAAGTAGTTCCGACGCTTTGCGATGCTTGGATCTGTTCGTCCGTCAGGCACGACATCGGTTCCCCGAGTTCGACGAGTCTGGCCCATTGCTTGGCGCACTCAGGGGACAGTTGCGAGCCGTAGTTGAGCATCCAGGTCAGTGGTCGCAGGAAGTTGGTCAGCACCGAGCTGTCTGTTCCATCGGCTACGACATCGCCGACCTCGATTGCCGGTGCCTGGGAGGCCTCGCTGGTGGGAGTTGAGCCGGCGATGGCCGCGGCGTCGTCGTTGAAGCCTCCCAGAAGCCTGACCCAGCCGGTGAGAACATTGCGTAGTGTGCCGGCCGGGTTGTACAGCAGCGCGAGGATGAGAACGTACATGCCCAGCGAAGCCACCGTGCGCTGGGCCATCGCTTTGAGTGCCTCGTCGGTGTTGCGAGCTCGGATTGCGATGACGAGTAGTGCAGCAAGGAACACTGCCGCCAGAAGCACGGTCGGCGAGATGAACGCAAAGATTGCGCCTGTGACTGTGGTCCAGGCTTTTTCGATGGGTGTTAGCCATCCCCCCGGATTGATCGCGAAATCCAGCAGCTGTGAGGAGTAGGCCGACGGGACGATGACGAACAGGTACATGATGTCGCTGGTGAACCAGGCGAAGAATTCCCCCGGGCCCCATCCCCCGTCCAGGAAGAGCCGGTAGTGCGCGGCCTTTGCACCGTTGCGGTCAATGAGGTTTAGGGGGGCCAGGACCCAGTTAGCCCACACGGTGGCGACCTTCGATGCTGGCCGACCCTAAATCGTCGACGCGCACGATTTTGTCGGGCCTGGTGTCCGCGGCGGTCACGCGTCTGGGAATGAAAGGTAGGAACGTTTGCATCTTGCCCACGCGCGCCCCGTCGTACCACAGCAGTTCGCCTTCGCGGCCAGGCCGAACTTGGTTGGGGCGTTCAGGGTCGTCACCGATTGGGGACAGGTCATGTGCGATCAGGTTCAGTGCCCGGGGGGTCGGCGGGACGTGAACTTTGGCCAGCGCGGGGATAGCGTTCTCAGTAGAGCGTTGGCGGAAGCTCCCCCGTTTTGTCACCAAGTCCAGGCTGTCGCCGAGGTCTTGGGCTGTCTGGGTGCCGACCAGCACGATGTTCTTGAACTTGCGCCCCTTCTTATTGGTATCGGACAGGATGTTGCGCTTGATGATCGGCGCGTCGTAAGAGTGAGCCTCGTCGAGAGTGAACAGGTTGACTCGCTGCGATCGGTCGAAGTAGAACTTGGCCAGCGCGGCGATCGTCGTGAAAACCGCCGTGGCCATGCGACTGCTTGTTGCGGTTGCGGTCTCGCCGTCGCGGAGTAGGTATTGGCGGGTGTTGAACACCACGAAGCGCGATTGGCTGGCGTTGAATGCCGGCAGATCTTTGACTTTTCCGCTGTCGACGTCAACTGGGTCGAGCAAGCAGGCAGCCCCGGGAAGTGCCTTGATGGCGTTGAATGCTCGACGCAGCCGGACGGCGACTTCATCACTTTGGTGCGCGATGTGTTCGAAAACCTGGCGGGTCGTTCGCAGTCCGGGGGCAGTGCTCAGCGGGCTGTAGTGCACTTCCCGGTAGGCGGGTGCGATGACGGTAGCCAGGCGCTCGTACTCGTGGGAGTTGAGTTCCACACCGAGCAGCGGGCACCACGTGTCCAGCCACGCTGGGGTTGCTTCCTCAGCCGGCAGACATTTCAGCAGATCCAGCGAAACCTTTGGCGCCATGAGGTCAACGGGAATCGAGTCAGGGAACTCCGCTGCGAAGACCACCATCTCGCCGACTGGGTCGATAGACCACACTTCCCCGAGAAGATCGTGGACGGCGCCGCTGAGCACTTTGATGAATTCCGATTTGCCGACGCCTTGCTCCCCGAAAAGCAGGATGGAGCCGTCTCCGCCGGCAGTGGGATTGATCAGATCGTTGTACACAACCTGGCCCAGTGAGTTCTCCTTGTTCACTCCGATCGGCCAGCCGTAGGGGTCACCCAGTGTTTGGCGACGAAGCGGCATCACCGCGCCCAGCAGTGCAGGGGTGAGGCTGAGTCGCGTGTCGTCGATCAGGCCGGTGGCGGTTGTGCACGGAAGCATCGCCTGCCACAGCTCGACCTGCGAGCCCACGTGTCGATACAGCTGGAAGCTGTCGTCGCTGCCGTCTTCGGAAGAAGCCATCTCGTCGATGACTCGTTGAACCTTGTGGTCAAGGGCCCGGTGGTTGGCTGCGCCGAAAACGAAACTCAGGTGAACGTTGGCCAGCATGTTCTCACTGCTGGCAGGGCGATACAGGTTTCGAAGCTGCGCGTCCTTCTCGGCGTACTCAACAGCGTCGAACTCTGATCGTGACAGTGCCTCGTCGTCAGCATCGTTGCGTCGCTGTGCTTTTGCGAGCACTTTGGCCGCTTTGCGTCCGGGCAGCGGTGTGAAGGTAACGCGGATCACCACATCGCCGTCGAGCCCGTGAAAGCCGTCCACGATCCCCGTCATTTTCTGAATCGCGTAGGAACCCTGCATGGATGGCCCCGATGCCAAGGTCAGCATCGTCTGGTAGGTGGTGTACCCGTCAGGCAAGTCGGCAGTTCGCCGGCCCGGAGTGTGCACCGCGACACTGCTCTCCCGACGCAAAGACCGATACCGGTGCACAATCCCGTCACGGAAAACCCGTTGCAGCCGCTTAGGGTCTCCCGAAGATTGTTCGGTGCAACTCTCGACGAACATGTCGGTCACTGAGTCGGCCTCGTGACCAGTTGTGAGCGTCACGAGCCGAAAGTTGTTGTTCCCCGGAACCATCGACGGGGTTCGAGTCCGAGCCGGCATGACCGGCACAGTGGAACCACTCAACCCCAATGTGCTCGCTCGTTCCAGCAGCCAGTCCAGGTCGGAAGGATTCGTGCGAACGGGCCGAAACTCAGGCGGTATCGCCTCGAAGATCTGCCGTTCCCGTGATTGAACTTCTTGGGTGTCCACGCCGGCCTGCGGACTAGCAAGCCCAACCGAGTCCAGGACGCGCTCATAGAGTTTCAGGTCGATCGACCCGACTTTCATTCCCAGCCAGAACGGGCGTTCGAAACTGTTGCGCTCCCCCGTTTTGTACATGTTGTTGAAGTGGTTCAGCCCTTCATTCGCGGCGCGATACCACGTCTTCTCATACTGAGCCCAGTTGGGAACGTGGTCGATGCAGCGGCGGGTCAAAACTTCTGCGGGCACCTTCACCTTGACGCCACGCGCATACACCTCGCCGATGAAGCCGAGACCAGCCAGCTTGGCGAGAAGACGTGCGTTTGCGCGCTGCCCCGACTCCACCGAGTCGATGTCATGTCTCGTGAAGTTGATTCCCTCGACCAGATAGTTCACCCATGCGTCACCATTTTTCAGGATCACAATGTTGCCGTGCCGGGCAGATATCGGCGACGGCCATTTTCGCTCGTTTGACCATTCGGGATCCTTCAGACGCCTGCGCAGAAGTCCCAACTGTGTTCCTTCCCTTAATACAATGCCCGGACGAGGAGGTGCCATTGCCGTCAGCCAACGCGCGGTGACGAGTGCGGCTGTGACCGTAATGCCGCATACAATCCATCCGGCCAGCGTGTGGTCAATATTGGTCAGAACGAACATCGCGGCAAATCCGCTCAGGCCGATAGAACCGGTGAAGGCTCCAATGCGGGTTCCCAGCACTGACCACTCAAACGGTGGCCGTTGTCGTGCGGTGAAGAACCAGATCCGCCGCATTGAAATCCTTCCCGTCTAGCACGTGGAACAATCCTCGCACGGCCTTCGGGGCATCAGTCCGCTTAAACCCAACTGCCCTGTGCACGGTTTACGAAATCTGTTGCTCCGCCTGCGTTGCACGACGTGCGAACCAGGCGATGTATCAGTTTTGGAAACATGTAGCCCATGGGGCCACATGGGCACGGCCTAGACGTCGATGGACGGCGAAATTCTGACACTCACATGGGTTCGGATGAAGGCGGTCCAGTCCTCGCCGCGCCCCAAACATCGCCCCTCCCATAGGAGTTCCGCTCCGGGTTCGGCTGCCCCAATTGCTCACCCAAGGCAGCTCGCCCCGACCTTCCGAAGGTCCATCCTAAAAACGGGCCCACCTGCGGTATTACGATTCTCGGGGGTCGCTTCGATAGCCGCTTTTGGCCCAATTGTGACCTCATGCACTCCCCAATTCTGGCTTTGATAGCGCCCCAAAATGTCCTTCGAAAGCAGCTTTGGGCAATCGTCTGCAAGCGGACAGGTCGACCTCCGGGCCACTTACAATCACTGGGTAACAGCCCTCGGGTTCAGCTTGGGTCAGGAGCGTTTTTTGGAGGCTTACCTCTACTCTCAGGACAACGGGGACACGCCGCTGTCTTTAACTGAGGCGCTGATTGATCTCTCTGATCTGACCAACCGCGGAGTGCTCAATCAGAACAGCTCCGTCTGGATCAGTGCGCATTCACCAAAGCCCGACATGTGGATGCTCAATGATCGCTCCAGCTACGCTTATATTCATCAGTCACGGACACCCGGGTATGTTCGAATTAATAAGGCTGGAATCCGGTGGGCGCCAGACTGGGACTCAACAATCAGCAACCCATCTTTGACTTTGTCGACAAAAGAAATATCGGTTTCGGATGAGGACGATGTCAGCATCACACTGATTGTGAAGCATCGAATTCAGGGACAGTCTCTTACGGTGATCAAGCCCGATGGGACGAAGGGGAAGCTGTCTGGCGGCTGCTACACCTTCGGTGGGTTCACCGTTATCGATCTACTTTCCTACGAACCGCGTCCGCTCCTCGAAGCTGATAGCTATGAGCGGTCGCATGCAGCGCACATGGGAGCGCATCACATCTTGCGTAGCGTGCCGAAGAGCAAGCGACGCGAGCTTTCCCGCTACATCGACGCAATGCGGTTCCCCTTGAGCGAGAGTGACATGGAGGCGTTGCAGGAAGTTCATCGACAGATGCGCCAGATATCGTCCTCGTTTGTCTCCAACCTGCGGGCCCGGTTTGCAGAGCGTGGCGCACCCGAGGATCTTTTCGCGATCGGGCGGACGGCTAGCGATGAATGATTTTGCCGACATCAACGGTTTCAAGGATGGCGCTGACCGCCCATTGGTGTTGATCGGTGACCGCCACTCGCAGCGGGATCTGCATGGTGTACCACGTCTTTTCAGATGCTCCACCGTGGACTGTGACCAATACGTCGACGGCGTCGCCAGGAGCGGACTCCACCGGCAGAGCTTCCTTGGAGAGGATCGTCTGCACGGTTGCCGACGTGAAAGGACTCGACGCCAACGGCTTTTCGTCTTTAGGAAAGCTCCCCGTCACATAGCGACCCATGTCCAGGCTGGACCCCGGAACAAAGTAGGCGGTCGCAAAGTTAGCGATGGTTTCCCCCAGCGCGCTGCTTACATCGACCGGGCTGGCGTAACCCGGCCCAACCTGCATGGAGCGGACCTCCGGATTCCTAAACCGTGGGAGAGCGGTCGCCTTGTAGGCCCCGCCGGAAGAAAGAACGTTGACGACCATATTTCCGAACTGCACCAACCCAGATCCCGGCGCGGAGTACCCCACCTCAACTTCCACTTCCCACTCAGCCGAATCTGGCTCTTCGGCTACGCGTTTGATCGTCTTCACATTCGTACTCGTCACATTCCAGGGATCCTCTGCGAGAGAAACCGCGCGTGGATCGACCAGCATGGACGCCAGCGTTCTACGGCTCTGCTCCCCCACCCCAGTGAGACTCAGCCGCACCACCTGGTCGGCGAAAAGCTCAATCTGAGCGGTCGTTGTGTTGAGTCCGATGTAGCTGGAAGTAGACATGGGCTGTTTGGAATGCGCATTCCATGCAGCCCAGCCGGCGACGATCAGCGCGACGGGCCCGCACAGCACAAAGACAGCGAAAATCAGCCCCGCGTAACGGTTTCGGCTGGGGTCGAGGAATTTGAGCATAAGAGAATTTTACTGCCGTCAGGAGAGCCAAGTGTCGCGTGAAGACTTCCGTATCCCGCGGATTCAATTGCCTCAACTCGGATCCGCCGTGCCGGCACAACCTGCCTTGGAGGAGGAGGGAACAGTCCGCAAAGCCGACGATCACCACGACCGCTTTCGCCGGTTCCTGGCTACTGGCGATGGTTTGGATCAGCTCGTTGACGCCGTTGAGCGCGACACAGTCGGCAGCGATGGCAGGACTCCAGATCAGCGGTCCTCAGAGGCCGAGCAGGCTCATCAGGAATCAGTGCAGCGCCGATACGCCGTTGATGCGCCTGTCGCCGTTACGTCGAATCCGCGGAATATCTTCGACGATGACGAGCTGACAGATAGCGATGCCGAGGCGTGGCCACTTGACGGCGATCCGTCGGCCCCTCCGTCAACCGCGGCGACCGATGTCACTCGTGCATTTTCCGGCGATGAACCGTTTTCCGGTTTTCCCGCAACCCCACCGCGTCAACTATCGCCTGACGGTGATCACGAGAGTGACGGGTTCTCCTGTGCGCAACCCACCCACGATGACGACACCGAGGAACTCCCTCATATCTACGAGGGCGGCGCCGATCACGCTGACGACCGCCTAGACCCCGCTGGCCCCGACGGTGATGACGATGATGACGACGAGGTACCGCCTCCCGGATCATTGTGGGAAAGCACGCATGGATCGGACTCAGATACCTACGACCCCGGTTCCATCGTTGTGGATCCCGAACCCGATCGAGCGGACCCCGGGGCAATCTCCCAGTGGTTCAAGGATCAGCATCGGCGGCTTTGGGCGCCCTTAGGGATTGTTCAGAAGATCGTCGCGGTGGGCGTTGTTGTCGCGCTGACCATCTGGGGCGGCCATTTGATGTTTGGTTCCTCGGCCACCGCGCCGCCCGAGGTGAAGCCGGCCGATCCAATTGTCGACACTGCCGCCCCGCCTGCAGGGCCAGCAGCTGCACCGTTGCCCCCCGACGATGTCAAGGCACCGGGATGCCCAGCACGGTCACAGCCGGCGGCCAACGCGTTCGACGGTAAGAAGGAGACCGCCTGGGTGTGTGTGCGCGCTTTCAACACCGATTTGCAGACGATCATCATCGTCTATTCCCAGCCGGTCGTGGTCTGTTCGATTTTCGTCATTCCAGGTTTCGAGCACGTCGACAACAACGGCCGCAACGAATGGAATGAACATCGGATCGTCACCCGCATCATGTGGCGCGTCGGTGGACAGACGTATCCGCAGGACATCGATCCGTCAGCGCACACGGGTGCCACTGTCCAAATTCCCTGTGTCGCCACTCAAGTCGTCACCGGGAAGATTTTCCAGACCGTTCCTCCCCCTCCAGTTGAGGGGGACAATGGACCTAGCGATGAGGACATCAACTCCACTTTCGCTATATCGACGATCACCATCAACGGATATCCCGCAGGCGGGGTGCCCCGGTAAAAAGCTCTATCACAGACAGTTCAAGTACGTTCCGGAAAGCGAGAAGCGAGCAGAATCATGACAGAACTGCTGACCCGCCTGGCAGGCGCAATCAGGTTCATCCACGATGGCGATTCGGTCAACGCTGAAGCGACCCTGCGCTATTGCGCATCGATTGACCCGACGCAATGCGATGTTTGGATCACCTTTGCCGCCAGCCGCGGCGGAGCGGTGGACATTGATCTGCTTCAGCGGATCGTGTCGACGAAGAACACCTTCGACACGTGCTTTACACAGCTCGACTCTGAGTACATGCAGGTGATTCTCGACCGGCATCCTCACCTTCCGTTGGGTTTCGCCGGTCTGCGGGCGCCGCTGACAACCCCCGCTGGTATCGACTTGGCTCACTCAGCATCGCTGGTACTCGGCAAGCAGTACAGCCAGGCCGAGTCTGCGCTTTCCAGGATTCACGATGAAGCTTCCTACCTACTTCGAGCGTGGTTGCACCACACGACTTCCCGTTTTCCTGACGTGCTACGTGAGGCTGCTCACGTGGTCAGCTCGTCAGCGGAAGCCATGGCCTTGTATGCGCGTTTGCTCACCGGAATCGCGCACGCTCATTTGGGCAATTTCAACGCTTCTCGCGATCACCTGGTAGGACTGTTGCCGACCGATGCGGGGCTTGTTGATGCCGAGGCCGCGGCCGAGGCGGCGTACTGGATCGCGCTGACGTGGCGCGAAGAAGACGACCAGCAGTCAGCCTCCCAGTACCTGCAGCGCGCATTGTCGCTGTCACCACAACCTCGCTTCCAAACAGCATTGGACAACACCGATATTCGGCTCCGGCTAACAAGAGCCGAGCTCATCGACCGCCGCACCGATCCCTGGGATGTCAAGACCGAACCGACTCTGGCAGAAGCTCAATCCTTGGAGATGGCCACCAAGCGCGGAGGACTGCTCGAGGAGGGGTTGGCAGAGCTCGACGCGCTCGTTGGTATGGACTCGCTCAAAGCGGCTATTAAGAGGCACTGCAACTATGTGCGCGGGTTAAAGCTGCGTGAGGCACGCGGCCTGCGGGCCAACAAGGCCTCCACGCACCTGGCGTTCACGGGGCCCCCTGGGACTGGCAAGACAACAGTCGCCAGAGTCGTCGCCAAGATATACGCCGGGCTGGGGATCATCGCGACCGACAAGTTTGTCTCTACAAGCCGTGCTGATTTCGTCGGGGAGTACTCAGGGTGGACCGCGCGCAAAGCGAAGGACAAGCTCGCGGAAGCGCTCGACGGTGTGCTGTTTATCGACGAGGCGTACATGCTGGTTGCCGACACTGGCACGGCCGGTTCGAAGGATTCGTTCGGCGCCGAAGCCGTGACAGAGATCCTGGCGTTCATGGAGAACAACCGTGATCGAGTTGTGGTGATCATCGCTGGCTATGCCGATGACATCGACCGCCTGTTGGAAACCAACGAAGGATGGTCATCGCGGTTTACCACCCGGTTCGATTTCACCTCGTACAGCATCGAGGAGCTGATTGCGCTTGCTCAGCTGTGGTGCGAGACCGAGGAGTACGTCCTGCCGGAGGAGGCTGTGGAGTTCCTGCGATCAAAATCGAAGGCGCTTTACGCCGATCACGGGCCGTCTGGTCGTCTCGTTATCGATGAGCTTGGCAATGGTCGGTTCATCCGGAATCTGATGGAGGCCGCCTCAGCGAACGCTCTCGACGAGACTATGGATGACTGCCTGGGCGACGATGTCGATGACCAGGCCTTGCAGACGCTCACTGTGTCCGCCGTCCAGAGAGCATTCGACGTGTTGACACGAAAGCCGCTCGGGGGGAAGGCAGCCTAATGCGTTTTCTGGTGACCAAACCGCAGTTGTGGGGAACGCGCTGGCAGACAGCTCGGGTCGAGAAGGCAATGATTCGGCGAGACACCAAAGATTTGGAAACACCGCACCGCAATCAGTCCATGGCGATCTGGAGCGGCGCGGCGGCCATGGTGCTGCTGTGTGTAGTCGGGTTCATTGTTGCCAAGATCAGCCCTCAGTCCAACCAGCGTGATGCCAAGTTCGTCGTGACGGCTTCAGGCAGCCCGTACATCGAATACGGCGGGTCGCTGCACCCAGTGCTCAACCTGGCCTCTGCCCGGTTGATCCTGGGGTCCCCGCAGACCGCCAAACCGGTCAAGGACGCCGTCTTGGACACGCGCCCACGCGGCCAAACGATGGGTATTTTGCACGGCGCGGAGATGCTGGCACCACGCGCGGACGACACTGCCCGTTGGACGGTCTGTGACGCTCACAGCGCTTCGCTTTCGTTGACCACCAACCAATCTGTCAAGACGACACTTATCGCCGGTGTGAGCGATCTCAGGGGGCAGAAAGAGTTGGGGGTGCCCACGGCAGTGGCGATGCGCGACCCTGACACACCTGGTCAGGTGTGGGTGCTGTGGGGTAACCGGCGCGCGACCGTCAGTGGTGAGGACAAAGCGGCTCAGACGGTGTTGGGTCTGACCCCGGCCGTCATGGGCAAAGCCGCGCCAATCTCGCGAGGGTTGCTCAATGCGATCACACCCGCTCCCCCGATCACCGCGCCGTTCATCGCCGACCGCGGGCAGCCTAGCGCTGCTGTTGCGGGGATGAAGAACGGTGACATCGCGCGATCGAAGACAGTGTCGGGTAGCGACGTGTTCACCGTTGTTTACGGTGACGGCGTCCAGGAGGTCCCCGAGTTTGTCGCTGATCTGCTTTCGGCGGCCGGTTCGACGGTGACGACAACGCCGGCGACAGACCTGCTGAAAGCTCCGCGCGTGCAGCACGTCGATGTTGACGCCTTTCCGTCGCAGGCGCCGGTATACGTTCAGTCGCCGGTGATCTGCTGGACGTGGACTCGTGGGGCCACCGATGCCGCCGCGACAACCAAACTCACCATCGGCGACCAACTTCCCATCGCGCCAGACGATGCGTCACAGATCGTCGGGCTGCTTGAGGCGACCGGAGTCGAGCAGGCCCAGCAGGCTTTCACCGCTCCGGGGAAAGGCTGGTATGTGCGGGTCACCGGTGAAAACCGCACCTCTGAGGCACGCGAGCAGCTGTTGTGGATCGATGACAAGGGTGTCCGGTATGCGATCGGGCTCGATGGCAACAGCTACGACGGGACGGTGCAGGCCCTCGGGATCAACCAAAAGCCGCCGCTTCTCATCCCATGGAGCATCGCCAAGCTCTATGGACAGGGGCCGACGTTATCGAAGTCCGATGCGCTGGTCTTACACGAGAATTCAGGTCCGGATCTGCGTCAAAAGGCCGCCCCCAAGCCCGACAACCAGTGATCTGACAGGAGACTTTCATGACCACTCCGATTAGCCCCGTACCCCGGGTTCCGATCCAGTTCGGTACGAAGATCAACGGCGAAGAGGTCTCTGTCGACGTGAACTCGCCGGGGAAGCTCAAGAAGCAGCCGCCGACGCCGATGAGTCGAACGATCCTTATCCGATTCGTCATTGCCCTGGTGCTCTGCGTTATCGGGGTGATGATCCTTCTCGGTGTGCGCCAGTTCAATCCGATGATGATCATGAGCATGTTCGGCATCATCGGCATGATCGGCATGATCGGCGGTGGTGGCCACCTATTCGGCGGCAACAACCCGCAAGGTGAGTTGAGCATCGAATGCCAGGACTACGCCGTTCATTTGCGCGAGCAACGCAGCAACGCCCACGCGCTGGGACGACACATCCATGACACCCAGACAGCGATTTACCCCCATCCCGCCACGCTAGAGGGCCGGTGCGGAGATAGCACGCTGATGTGGACGACCGCCCCTCCCACAGAGACTCAGGTCTCCACCGGACTGAATGACCGCGAGCTGGCCGAATCAGCGCAAAACAACCCTTGGGGAACCGCCCGCGTGGGCATCGGATATCGGCGCATGGACCCCTACATCAAGCCCACAGCCAACGACGCCCCTGAGACATACGAACCCGTGCAGGCTGCGGCCTACATGAGGTTCATTCGCACCCACAACGTCATCCCCGACTGCCCTATTGGAGTCGATATCTTCACGAGACCATTCATCGTGTGCGCTGGTGACCCCGACAAGCTGCTCGGGGCCGCCAGGGCCATGGTCTGCTCCCTGGCAGACAACCACGCCCCTCGGCATCTGCAGCTGGGGATCATCACCCAAGAGGTACAGGAGTGGGAATGGATGAAGTGGCTCCCCCACTGCCTCGACAACTCCCGGCGCGACAAGAATGGGCCGGCCCGATTGCACTGGGCGACTATCTCTGACTACGCCCTCGACCAAGCCAATCTCATCCAGAACTCGGCCCGGCACAGCGCAAATCGCGACAATCTCGCCGGCAAGCCCTACCGGGTGATCTTCGTCGACACTCCCGCGCAGACACCTGACCTTCCCACCGGGATCACCGGCGCTGGGCTGGCTGACCACACGTTCATCTACGTACGCCACGGATGAGATCCGCTGCGACCGGGCCGTACCACTCCCCCATCGAGGTTCCCGATCCCGATCCCGATCCGATGACGACCCTGCCTAACAGACACCACATCTAGTCCACCTGGTATGGATGGGAATACGCATGTCAAAGGGCATAGCGGACCCGGGGTGGGCGAAGGAATCGGTTGACGGCGACGTGCGCGTCCACCTCGCTCGGCTGGCGCTGAATGGCAAGGAGTCGGACATCGTGATGTACATCCGCCGGCAAGCGCACCGTCACCGCCTCAGGTGCCCGCGGACATCACAGGCGCTGAACGCACTCGTGCACGATACGGCTGCTCCGAGCGCGTTGCGCTCAGGAGATTCGCGAAGCCTATCCGGCACTGCGTGATCTGTGGACGAAAGAGCTGTCACCACATTGGGTCTGGGCTGTGACAGCGCAGCGTAGCTCGATGTCACCGACGTTCTGAGCCCTCACAGCTACGCCGCGGGGCGGCGGCCCGGGCTGGCTCGCGCCGCCCGGCCGCCTACGAGCAAATGAAGTCACTCGCCAAGGGGTTTGTCGACGTCGCCGCCAAAGGCTCTTTTGGGGCGGCTTCGAAGTCCAGATTGGGCGGGTTCGCGAGGTCGTGGTTGTGCCGTCGACGAGCGTCAGAGCCACACCCAATGTTTCGTAAACATGCAGGTGGGCGCGCTTGTAGGTCAGTCCTAGTACGCAACCTCGCTGTTCACATTGGGGCGGCATTTGGGGCGACGGCACCGCTAGTCGAACGGTGCACCACGAAGTCGAGTTTGGGTGTCTGGCCGGGTCAAGCAGACGACGTTCCGTTCGCCTGGGCATCAGACAGTGGCCCGGGCGATGTCAGCCGGCCGCTTCCTATCAGGGCACGGGAAGTCCTCGACGCGCCGGCCACAGGTAAACGGCGCCAACGCCGCCCCGGGGCGCCGTGGTTCCTCACGGGCTAGCAGCTGACGCCGGGTTGAAGTGTTCGTTTCCGACGCCGGTGAGAGTCGTGTCTACAGCAGCGGTTTGGACGGTCCATTCGTACCGGCCCTCGGTGTCGAATTGCGCCTTGGCGTGGGGCAGGTCGACGAGCGCGATCGATTCGTTCTCGTAGGGGCCGAGCATCGGGATAACTGTGATGCCGTCAGTGGCGGTGATGTACGCCTTCAGTGATGGTGTCTGGCGGTCTCGATCGTCACCCGCGAGCGACCCCATAATCGCAGCGCTTAGTGCGCAGATGAAGATGGCCGCGGCCAGATGCGTGATGGTGAGTCCCGGTTGGGTGCCGGGTCCCCCGAGCCATTGCAGCACGCCGCCGATGCAGCCTGCTCCGGCGGCGAGGAACGCGAGCAGTACAGCCGGCAAGTACTTCATAGCCTCCCCTCCTTCGCGGTGATCAGCTGCGGGCCAGGGTTGACGGTTGTGGCGACTGCGGGGCTCTGCTTGGTTGACTGAATGCGCGGACTTGGTTTCGTCCGTGCGGTTGCTTGGCAGCTGCCGCCGGCAGCGGCGCGGCAAGACCGAGCAACCGCCCCAACACCGGCATCTGGTCGGACAAAACCGCCCGCACGCTCGGTAAATGCGCCAGCAGCCCCGCTGGCGCACGAACGCCGCTCCCCCAATGGTTCTCCCGCCGAGCGCATGGCACGGGCCGTCAGTGGCGCCCTGAGGCAGGAATTAGCCGAATTGGGGTGGTTAAGGGCCGAGTAACGCCTGGTCACGCAGGACTCCAGACGCTAAGACGCCGCGGACATTTTGAACTCGAACCGCAGAGCCTGCTCTACAAGGGCGCTGCGCGACCCGGCGTTCCAATCGAGGGCGAGTTGGTCGAGTGTCGCCAAATCCACCGGGTCGATGCCGCCCAATGGGATACGGGCCGGCGGCTTCTCATGCTTGCGCCGCCGCTTGGGTGACGTCGCGACCTTCTGACGGCGGAACAGGCCGGAGCCCTGCGTTTCGGTCGGATTCACCCAGAAGTCCGCGAGCTCAGCCTGGTGCTTCTCCACGGCGTCGAGCACCACCTGGGCGAAAGTCCGCGCCGTCGTAGTGTTGCGGGCTCGCTCTTTGGCAGTGAGCTTGACCAGGCGATCGTGAATCGCCGGGTCGACTTGAGCGCTGGGCACGCTGGCGGCCTGCTCCGCCGCCGTTACCCGGCCAGTGCCAGTGGCTGGCGGTGACCACGGCGCCTGGGGCTGGGCAACAGGCTGCGCTGCCGTTGGCGGTGTCTGCGGCGCCGGGGGCAAGCCTGGCACGGTTTCGTTAGGGTTGGGAATGCTGGCGGGCAGCAGGTCGTCGACGTCGATATCGCCGAGCTCATCGGTGAACACACCTTTTTGTTTAGCCATTTTCTTCGTGCCTCCTTGGCTAGCTTGACGCCGTCGCGGACCGTCTGACCCGCTGCAGAATCTCGTTGCTGAGCTGGGAGTACGCCGTCGCTAGCGGACCAACATTGGTACTCCACATACGCTTCTTCTCCAGCGACACACCGTTTCGAATCGTTGAGAGCAGCGTCGAGGGTTCCGAGTTCGATACGTCGATCAGTTCTTGGGCTGTTAGACCCCATTCGCGCTGATCAAGCGCAGTAGCCTTGCTGGAGGGGATCACGCTCTCGAAGCTGTCAGCGCCTGACCCTTCCAGCATGTCGGTGATCGTCTTGAAAGTCGCCTTGTTCCGCTTGGTGGCGTTTGGATTTGCGTCAAAAAGTACGACACCCAGAAGGTTGATCAGCGATCCGTTGCGTTTGGCCAGCTTGTACCGTGCAGCCACATTCGCGACGCCGTCGATCGATCCCTTGTCTTCTTTGGTCGGCACGACCAGGTGGCTGGAGACTTGCAGTAGGGGCTGAAGAATGCGAACAGAGTCGCCGGGGCCCGAGTCGATGATTATCAGATAATACGGATTGCGGTGGCACAGTCGCTCAACAGAGCGGGCCAAATTCGCCGCCAAATCGATCCCGTTTTGAGCGGCGACGTCCGCAGACGCTGACACTAGCGACAGGCTCGGGCCTCCGCATACCACGTCAAGGCCGGGCCTCACTTGAGTGACAGGCATCAGCTCAGCTCCGTACTGCATCGCTGCCGCCAGAGACTGGCCCTTATCCCAGTAATCCTCGGGAACGCCCAGGTCAAACTTGGTTAGCGTCGCCTGTTGATCGCAATCGAGCACTAGGACGCGCTTGCCTTTGTCGGCCACTTTCTTGGCGATCGCCACGGCCACATTCGCGCAAATCGATGTCTTGCCGACCCCACCTTTGCCGGTGGCGACAAGCACCCTTGGGGGCAGTACCCCGACGGCTGTAGTCACATAGCAATGCTACATCAGACACCCCTGGCTATGCGCTTACCTATGCACTTGTTATCGATTCTTTACACACCCCTATCGAGAGGTGTGGCTGTCAGCCCTGCAATCCCCCTCGCTAGCCGGCATGCCCGGTGCTACGAGTTGCGCCTGTTGATGCTCCTTGCCCGGCCCATACCCAGCAGCTATGCCTTCCGCCTCTACGCACTGCTCACCAGCGGTGTAATAGAGCGTCTTGCAACCCACCTTCCATACCCTCACTCGTGGCGCGGTGGCATACGCCTTCCAATCGTTCATGCATCGCCGATACCTATACGCCTTCCCTAACGCTGAATCACGCTCGTTTGCTGCTGCGATCCGCTGCGCTTGCCTTCGCGTGTTCATTTCGGCGTCTGCAGTCGGCACGCTAGCCGCATCGCTAAGCGCATATCGATACGCTTAGCTAGCCTCGTCGCATTACCCCTAAATCGCCCGCTGACCAGGCCCGTACGCAGGCTCCCACACTGCCGCCTTGCAAAGCGCGTTGCAGCGAAACTGTCATCGCTCCTACACAGACGCTTTGCCATGGGTCTGGTCACGCGCTCAGGAACACCGCCCGCATGCGGCGTGTTTGCGGGCGATGTCACGCCCTTTGCCATACCACTAGACAACACCTTCGCAACGTGTGACTTGGGGCGTCTCGGAACGCCACTCGCATTCACCGTCTCAGAGGCCCATGCAACGCACCTATGTTCGGTGCTTCCCTCGCGTGACACCAGTTGGCTGGCTTGAGGTCTAGCGACCGGCGATGATTCGGCTCTCATTCGGACCTTTGCATTCAGGCTGTCGACGCACGGCGAATGCGGCTTGCAGTCACGACACGCTGGGGGCGCAACTCTGCCGCATCCTGACTGCATGTCCCCAGCGTAGTGACGCTTTCCAAGCACAAGCGCTAGCGACTCGCCTGGTCCAACTGCGAACCTCCTGTTACATCAGCCGCAGCGCCATCCCGCCTGCTGCCCACCCACGACGGGGGAGTGGCACCCCAGACTCGTTGTCCATCTCTCTCAACCCTGGCGAGACGAGCTCGCGCACCAGCGGCCAAGTTCGGAGTTCACTGGGGCGTACCCGGCACGCACAACGCAAGCTCACCGCGCAGCCCCGGCGGTAGGTGCACTAGTGACAGGCGCTCGCCCTATGACTGCTTCCTGCCGAGGCTTTCTCCCGCGCCTGCACGAGTGACCCCAATCAGATGCCACAGAGCGGGCGGCCCGCATCGAGAAACTCGGTCTTCCGTAGTACCAGCCGTGAGTGTCACCGAAACACAATCAGGTTCCCCTCCAGGCTCCCGGCGCAGCTAGGTACTGATGAGCAATTGTCAATACCTGTGGATCGGGGTGTTTCAGGCGACCTCCGTTTCGGTGTGTTGATCGCCGTCT